>CAXSFN010000028.1:0-55913 GCA_964236815.1 uncultured Chthoniobacterales bacterium | reverse complement strand
TCGGCTCGCGCGTTGGTCCCGCGGTGACGACGATCCTCACGCGATCAAATTATCCCGACTGCGCAGGAGGAACTCCGCGCGGAACGCGATCTCATCCACTTGCCACAGGCGGCCCACGCCTTCGTAACCGCAGGCCAGCATGCCTGCTTCCGGTCCGATGAATTCAACTCCGCGCGATTTTAAGGTCGCGACATTTTCCTGGGTTGCAGCGTGCTCCCACATCTTTCCGTTCATGGCCGGCGCGATCAGAATTTGTGCGCGCGTCGCGAGCGCGATCGCGGCGAGTGGATGACCCGCAAGACCGTGCGCAAGTTCCGCGATCACGTTTGCGGTTGCGGGCGCGATCAGGAGAAGATTCGCGCGGTCTGCCAATTGAATATGACCCGGCCGCCAGTTTTCCTTCTCATCGTAGAAGCTGGTCATGACCGGATTTTTCGAAAGCGTCTGCAAGGTGAGCGGCGTGATGAATTCGGCCGCGTCGTGCGTCATGACGACGAAGACATCGTGATTTTGTTTGTAGAGCAAACTGGCCAGCTCCGCTGATTTGTAGGCGGCAATAGAGCCGGTCACGCCGAGCACGACGCATTTTTTGCGATCGTTGTTCATGCGAGAATCAAGCGGCAACTGAGATAACGTTCCGCGCCCATGATGTTTCGAAACTTCTGCAGATCTTCTTCCATCGATTTGCTGATGATGGTGTAGCGGTAATCGCGCCACAGTTCCATTTCGCGCGCGGCGTTTACCAGCCGCAGATCGATCTGCATTTCAGTTTCGGTGCCGCGTTTCGTCAGGCGGCGGCGCAGCTCTTCCAGATCGGGCGGCATGATGAAAACATCGCAGAGCGATTGGCGAATGAAGGGATCATCGAAATTGCGAATCGAAGCCGCGCCCTGCGTATCGACGTCGATTAAAACATCGACGCCATTCTGCAGGCTGGTGCGAATCGGATTCCGCAGCGTGCCGTAGTAATGCTCGTGCACGCGCGCGTATTCGAGGAACTCGCGCGCTTCGACCCGGCGCAGGAAATCGGCTTCGGTGAGAAAGTGATAATCCTCGCCTTCGCTCTCGCCTGCGCGCGGCGGGCGCGTGGTGCATGAAACCGAATAAACAAAATCCGGCGTCTGCCGGAGCGCGTCGCAGAGCGTGGTCTTGCCCGCGCCCGACGGTGCGGAAACGACGAAGAGAATTCCGCTGCGGGTAAATTGCTTACTCAAGGTTCTGGATTTGCTCGCGAATTTTTTCCAGCTCTGCCTTGCAGGCCACGACGTGTTGCGAGATGACAGCATCGTTCGATTTCGCACCGAGCGTGTTCAACTCGCGAAAAATTTCCTGGGTCATGAACTCAAGCGTGCGTCCCACCGGTTCGTTCTTGCGCAGATGATGCGCGAATTGCGCGAGATGACTTTCAAGTCGCGTCAGCTCCTCGGAAATATCCGAGCGATCGGCAAAGATCGAGACCTCCTTCAGTAGCCGCTCATCATCCATCGCCAGATTGAGCCCGGCTTTCGCGATTCGATCGAAGAGCGTGCTGCGATATTTTTTCACCACTTCGGGAAAGAGCGCGCGCACGCTTTTAATTTCACGCCGAATCATTTTCAGCCGCTGGATCAAATCCTTCGCGAGATGTTTGCCCTCCTGCTCGCGCATCTTGATTAAATCCGTCAGGGCGGTCTGGAGCGCGCGTTCCACCGTTGGCCAGGCCTCTTCCGCGGCGATGCTATTTTCCGAGAAGCGCATCACGCCGGGCGCCTGCAAGATTGTCCCGATGGTGATTTCGCCGGAGGCATTCAATTCCTTCTGCAGCTCGCGCATGGCGTCGTGGTAGGAACGCGCGAGCGCGGTGTCGAGCGCGAGCTTGCGCGAGCCGTTCGCGCTTTCCTGCATTGAAACAACCGCGTTCGTGCGACCGCGCGAGAGCTTCTCATTGATCGCGGACCGAATGCGCGGCTCGAGCTCGGCGAAGTCGCGCGGCAGATTGATCACGATATCGCTTTGTTTTCGATTCACCGAGTTCAGCTCCACGCTGAACTTCACTCCGCCGTGATCGGCTTCGCCGCGGCCGTATCCGGTCATGCTGCGCATATGATTTTCGCGATGGGGAAATCGCGCGGCATTCTACCCGAGATGCGGCGCAGGTCTATCGTCGTTCTGCGCCGGTTGTTGTTGGGTAGGCAGCTACAACGAGAAATGTTCCGCGGCCTGTGCGACGTCTTTGTCGCCGCGACCGGAACAGTTCACGATGATAATTTTATCGGCAGAAAAGTTCGGCGCGGTTTTGATAACCTGCGCGATGGCGTGCGCAGTTTCTAACGCCGGAATAATGCCTTCGAGCTCTGCCAGTTTACGAAAGGCGGCGAGCGCTTTTTCGTCAGTCGCGTAATCGTATTCGATCCTTCCCGCGTCGCGCAGATAACTGTGTTCGGGGCCGATCGCGGCGTAATCGAGTCCTGCCGAAACGGAATGGGTCAGCTCGATCTGTCCATCAGCATTCGTGAGGATAAACGTCCGCGTGCCTTGCAGGACGCCAAGTTTACCGCCTTGAAAGCGAGCCGCGTGTCTCCCGCTTTTTATTCCTTCGCCGCCGGCTTCAACGCCGATCATGCGCACGGCGGTGTCGTTTAAAAATGGATGGAATAAACCGATCGCGTTGCTGCCGCCGCCGACGCAGGCGATGAGCAGATCGGGCAAACGCTCTTCGCGTTCCAGAATTTGCCGACGCGCTTCCAAACCGATAACGCGGTTGAAATCGCGCACCATCATCGGATAGGGATGCGAGCCGAGAGCGGAGCCGAGAATGTAATGAGTGCTACGGACATTCGTGACCCAGTCGCGCATCGCTTCGTTGATCGCTTCTTTCAAAGTGGCCTGACCGGCGGTGACGGCAACAACTTTGGCTCCGAGGAAACGCATGCGCGCGACGTTGAGCGCCTGCCGTTCCATATCGACCGCGCCCATATAGATGATGCATTCGCAACCGAAGCGAGCCGCGACCGAAGCGGTAGCCACGCCGTGCTGGCCTGCGCCGGTCTCCGCGATGATGCGACGCTTGCCCATGCGTCGAGCGAGCAGGATCTGGCCGAGCGCGTTATTGATTTTATGCGCGCCGGTGTGGAGAAGATCTTCGCGCTTCAGGTAAATTTTTGCGCCGCCTAATTCACTCGTTAGGCGCTCGGCCAAGTAAAGCGGGGTAGGTCGGCCGGCGAAATCGCGCAGCAGTCCGTCTAGTTCATTTTGAAATTCCGGATCGCGACGCGCGCGTTCGTATTCCGCGATTAAATCTTCCAGCGCAGACATAAGCGTCTCGGGGACAAACATTCCGCCGTAGGGCCCGAAGTGGCCGCGCAGATCAGGAAGTGATTCCAGCTCGGTCATGAGTGGCGAAGCTAGGCGGCGGGAACGGCCGAGGCAATTAACTGCATGACCGCGCGCCGATGCGGTGAGGGAAGCGGGAGGGAGTCGAGCGAGGCGAGCGGGAACCAGCGGGACTGCGCGGTGCGCGGCAGAGTTTTGCGATAAACAGCGAGCGTGATGCGATGGTGTGTGAAGGGAAATTCGGCGGTGTAAACCGGCTGGTCCGCAGGTGAATCACTCGTTAGGCGCGGAAGGATCCACATGCCGCGCCAGCGATCTTGCGAATGCTGCAGCAGAATGCGCCCGCGAGTGAAACTGAAGGCGTGGCGCTCGGTCAGTAATTTGGTCGCGGCGCGTTTTCTTTTGATCGGCAACTCAGCGGGATTTTTTGCGGCGCACATTCCGCGGACCGGACAGAGATCGCACTTCGGCTTGCGTGCGACGCAAACAAGCGCGCCCAGATCCATCAACGCGGAGTTGAAGCGCGAGGCGTTTCGCGCGGGAAGAAGTTCGGTTGCGAGCTCCCAAAGTTTTTCTGCGCCCGCGGTCGAGTCGATCGGCAATTGCATGTCGAACAAACGAGCCAGCACTCTGGCGATGTTTGCTTCCACGATCGGCACCGCCTGGTCGAACGCGAAAGTCGCGACTGCGTTCGCGGTGTAGCGACCGAGCCCGGGCAAGCGCCGCATTGCTTCGACCTCGGTCGGGAAATCATCGAGCGCGACTGCTTTCGCGACGGCGTGCAGGTTGCGCGCGCGTGAGTAGTAACCGAGTCCCTGCCACGCATGCAGGACGTCCGATTCCGAAGCGGCAGCGAGAGCGCGGAAATCAGGAAAGCGTTGCCGCCATCTGGCGTAATAAGGAAGAACGGTGGCGACCTGGGTTTGCTGCAGCATTATTTCCGAAACCAGAATTGCATAAGGATCGCGGGTGTGGCGCCAGGGGAGATCGCGTCCGTGTTGGCGAAACCAACTGAGCAAGGCGCGGCGAAATTCCGACGAATTAAACATCGAAGATGCAGCATCGAGCGCCGATGATCGGAGCGAAAGCATGAACTCCTACACGCAGCCGCTCACAGCCGAACAGGCGGCACAACTGCGAGCCTTGCTCGATGAGTTGGGTTTCGTTTTTGCGCCGCGGCCCTACACGCTCTTCTTCGGTCAAAAGGAAAAATTGAGCGCGGCGGTTTACGAAAAAGGCCCAAAGCTTCTGCTGCAGGGAAAGGGAATCGAGGAGTTTGTGCAGTTCCAGCTCGAGCCGAAAATTCTCGGCGAAGCGAAGCTCGGCTATGAGGAAGTGCATTCGCCGGAAATGTTCGAGCCGCATTTCGGCGTGGACGAAAGTGGCAAGGGAGACTTCTTCGGCCCGCTCGTGATCGCGGGGGTTTACGTCGATCGCGGGATCGCGCGCAAATTCATGGACGCCGGCGTGCAGGACAGTAAACGCATCGGCTCGGACGCGCGGATTCACGCGCTCGCCGACGTGATTCGCAAAACGCAGGGAGCCTCGGCCGAGACGATCGTAATCGGGCCGGAGAAGTACAATGTGCTTTACGAAAAGTTTGGGAATCTAAACAGCCTGCTCGGGTGGGGCCATGCGCGCGTGATCGAAAATCTCCTGGCAAAACGGCCGGATTGTCCGCGCGCCTTGTCGGATAAGTTCGCCGATGCGCGAGTGATCGAGCGCTCGCTTTTCCAGCTTGGACGCGGAATTAAACTCGAGCAGCGCACGAAAGCGGAATCGGATCTGGCGGTAGCAGCGGCATCGATTATTGCGCGCGAAGCTTTCATCGACTGGCTGGAGAAAAAGAGCAGGATGCTCGGCGTAAAACTGCTTCGCGGCGTCTCCGCCGGAGTGAAAGAGGCAGCGAAGAAGTTGGTCGCGATGAATGGTGTGGAGGCGTTGCGGCAAGTCGCGAAAGTGCATTTTCGGACTGCGCACGAGATCGCGCCGGAAAGTTTTGCGGCCCCTCCGCCACGCGCGGCCTGGCGACGCTAAAAGGCATCGCACGTAGCGAGAGCGGGCAAGCTTCTTGCTAATTGTGAGGAGGATTTCGTTGCCATCGTGGAAACTCGTCTCCTTATCCTGAACGCCGACCCAGTCTTTCAGGACCGGGCCATCGCCATTCTGGATCAAATTCCCGGGGTCGAAACCCGGATTGTTCGCACCATGTCGGAGGCGATAAATATCCTGCTCGCTGAGCATTTCGACGGCTTTGTTGTAGAAGGCGAACCGAGCATCGCGCTCGATCAGGCAACCAGTGTTCGCCAGCATTTTCCTTCGCTCCAGATTTTGTGCCTCGCTCCGAAAGGGCAGGATGACGAGGAGATCGAGAACGCGGAGGCGCAGAAGATTGTCCGCGTTGTTTCCGGGCGGAGTGAGCGACGCTTGCGCTCGGATTTGCAGCGATTTGTCGGAACGCTCGACACGCATGATTACGATTTTTCCGAAGGGATCGATCCGTGCCACTCGCTCATCGGCAATCTCAATCAATTTTCCGCAGCGGAGATTTTACAGATGAGCTGTCTGGGGCAACGTAGCGGCCGCTTCACTTTCAAGTCGGGTCGCGGCAATAGCGAAATCTACCTGCAACACGGTTCGCTCCGGCACGCCAGTTTCGGCACGCTCGAAGGCGAAATGGCGATCGCGGAAGTGTTCCGCTGGCGGCAAGGTCGCTTTTATTTTGAAGAAGGAATCATCAGCCAGGTGCAAACAGTGGATCGCCCCTGGGCGCATTTGCTGATCGATAATCTGCAAAAACTCGACGAGACCCTCGAGCTGTCTTCGTTAGGCAAGCTATGAGGGACCGAATCCTCGAAACCCAGCTGCGTTTGCTGGTGCTCCAAGTGGATAACTGGAAGAAGCTGCACGACCTCATCACCTACGGGCTCGATAAGGCCAAGCCAATTATCTCCGCTGAACAGGAGCGCCTCTTTACCGAGACACGGGCTAATCTCCTTCAGGAAACCGAACATGCATTCCGTGAGCTCGGCTTGCTAGGCGAGCTTTCTGGCCGTGCTATGAACGTGCTGCAACGCGGGGTTTCCATGCGAGGGGTGCGGGAATTGCCCCACGAAGAAATCAGGCGCCTGGAAGCTGATTGGAACGGCGTCTTTACCAAGCTCGGCGTTTTACAGGGACAACTGAAGTCCCGCCGCAAAATGCTGGCGGGTCAAACCCCTATCTCTTATTACCTTGGCCGGCTTTTTCAGGGCCGCGCTGCAGCCCACTGAAGCGCGCGCGCGAGGACATGTTACGCTTTATCGGCGTAAAGTTCTCAGCTTATTTTGGGGCTCATCCCAGCTAAAGGACCCGCGGCGGTCGATTTACTAATATGGCCAAGCTCACTAAAAGAGATATCGTCGTCGCCATTAGCAATCAGACAGGGATGGTCCAGCATGAGGTCTTCGAGGTGGTGCAACGGACGCTCGACCATATTACCGATAGTTTGGCGAAGAACGTGGCGGTGGAGCTGCGGAATTTCGGTGTCTTTCAAACTCGCCTGACCAAGCCGCGGGTTGGACGTAATCCAAACGAGCCCGGCAGCAGCTTTACAATTCCTTCGCGCGCGACAGTGAAATTTAAAGCGGGCAAGATCATGCGGCAGCGAGTGGAAAAGCTTTCGCGCGAATTGAAAGAAGCCGCCGATAAACAAGCGGAACAAAAGGCTGCGCCCGGCGGCGCCTAACGAGCGCTCGGCTCGGCGTCGAGCAGGGTGTGAATCGCCTCTTCCAGGCGCTCGAAGTTTAGGGGTTTCGTCAGATGCTCGGAGAAGCCGGCCTCGCGGGCGCGGCGCACGTCGTTCTCCATTCCAAATCCGCTCAGGGCGATTCCGCGCAGGGCGTGAGTGGCGCGCAGCTCCTGCATCAGTTCGTAACCGGAGCGATCGGGCAGTCCGATGTCGCTGATGAGAAGATCGAATTTTTCCTGCCGCGCTTTTTCCACCGCTTCGTTCGCGCTATTGGCAATCGTGACGCGATAGCCTCGCCGTTCCAGCATCATTTTCATTCCAGTGCAGGTGTCCTGGTGATCGTCCACGACCAGGAGACGCGGGGTGCGTCGCTCGATGCGCGTTTTGGTTTCCGCGCGAGTAATGGCCGGCTCGCGGGAATGCGCGGTGTCGATGCGGGCGGCGGGCGCAGCGACGGTGTCCAGGGTGACGATAAAAGTGGCGCCGCGATCCTTGCCTTCGCTTTCGACAGCGATCTTGCCGCCGTGGGCTGTAACCATGGCCTTGGAAATGGCGAGCCCAAGACCGAGTCCGCCGAAGCGTCGCGTGATCGAGCTTTGCCCTTGCTCGAAAGCGTTGAAGATTTTCCCGATCTTCTCGGGCTCAATCCCGAGGCCGGTATCGGTGATTCGGATTTCAATTCGGTTCGCGGCAGGATTAAAGGTCTCGACGATAATGCGGCCCTGTTTGGGCGTGAATTTCACGCTGTTCTTGATCAGGTTCCAAAAGACTTGCTGGAGGCGCGCCGGATCGCCATTGACGAATTCGTGCTCGGCACGGAGCCGGAATTCGATCCGCAAACTTTGCGCGAGGATTTCTTCGCGGCAGATTTCGTAAGCGCGTTTCAACATCTCGTGCACGGCGACAGTTTCGAAGCTGAGCTGCAATTTGCCCTTCGCGATCCGAGTGACGTCTAACAAGTCATCGATCAAGCGCGCTTCCAACTCGACGTTGCGGCGGATCACCTCGAGCGCGCGTCGCACTTCCGGCGAATCCGGCGCGCTCGCTTCCAGTTCTCCCACCATTGCGATCACGGGCGAAAGTGGGTTGCGCAGCTCGTGCGAAAGTAAGGCGAGAAACTGATCTTTCTCCGCGTTGGCCGCGATCAATTCCTGCCGAAGCGTCACGTCGCGCGTTTTGTCTTCGACCAAATACAGCACGCCTTGGATGCGTTGTTCGGGCCCTTGCAAGCGGAGAAGGTTAACGTTGACAAAATGCGTCACGCCCTGCCGATCGGTGAAGGGTTGCTCGACCATTTGAAAGGGCACGCCAAAAGAGAGAGCCTTCTCGATCGCATCCGCGGGAACGATCTGGACCTCGTCGTAGGTTGATTCGTAAATATCCTTCCCCGGCGGCAGCTGCCCGAAATTCTTCGCCATGCTGGCAAAAGCCTCATTCGCCTGGAGAAAATTGTGCGAGCTTGGATCGACCAGTGCGATTCCGCTCGGCATGTTCGCGAGGATTTTCTCGTTGAAAATCACTTCCCGCTCGATGCGGTGCGCAGCTTCCGATTGCCGGCGCATGGATTTTCCCGCGAGCCATGCGCCTACCGTGGTGAGCAAGATGAGCCAGATGGCGGGAATAGTGATCTTGCCGAGTAGGTCCCGCACCGGTTTGTAAGCGGAGGCCTTGGGCTGCTCGACGACCGTGACCCAGCCGGTCACATCCACCGGTGCAAACGAGTAGAGATTTTCGTGCCGATCGAGATGTCCGCTTCTTTGCACGCGAATCTCTTCGATCAAGGCGTGCACCTGCGGTGAGACGGGCGCGGCGTTTGGCTGAAAATTGTTCGTGAAAAGCGCCGTTCCTTTCTGGTCGATCACCTGGCAGACCGATTGATCCGCCAGTTCCACGGCGGAAAGCCGGCGTCCCATCCGCTCTACCAATACCTGCAGGCCGAGGTACCCGACGATCGACCCGTCCGCCGCGTGGACCGCGCCAATGATGTTAGACGCCAAGCGATTATCGGACGGTCGCGCCTGCACCGGAGAGACGTACGTGCTGGCCGCAGCTGCGGCTTCACGCCATATTTCAACCGGAAAATCGGCCGTCCGTTCCGGCGGAATCGAGGGGATGGAGGCGATCAGATTTCCGTCTTTGTCTGCGACAAACATGCCGTCCACTCGCGGATGCGAATAGAAAATCTGACTGAGCCATTGCTGCGCCGAGGTTGCAGGATCGGGACCGGTCAGGAGGTTTCCGATCGCTGGCTGGGTTTGATAATACTCAATTACGCCCCCGGTCCGGATAAAATCATCGGCCACCAGATGCGCGATCAAGACCACGAGGGCGTGCCGGTCGCGCAGGATTTTGGATTCGAGAGTATTCGTTAGGCTGGTGTAGGCAACGACCAGCATCACGATCGAAGGCACCCAGCCGGCGAGCAGAATGGCGAGGACGACATCGAAGCGTTCCTGGCTGCGACGCCGGAAGAAATCACGCAATCGATTCATCGCGAAGAACGCCATTGGACGCTAAGACTCGACCGCAGCGGCAGCGGCGGCAAGGCCGGATTCCCCAGCGAAACGCGCGGGAATTTGCGCGCGTTTTGCTTCCGTTTTGCGAGGGAAAAGTGCCATTTTCCATTTGACGCAAGCCGCGGAAGCGGCAACATGTCGCCCTTGCCGAGGCAGGTGGCCGCGCGGCTGATCACGTTATGCACGGAAGCGTCGGACATCTCACTTGGACAATCTGTTACCTAAGCGTTTTGCTTGGTCTTTCTGCGTACGGGATTCACCGCTACTTCATCATCTATCTTTTTCTAAAATACCGGAAGCGCCCCACCGTTCCGGTCTCTCGTTTCGAGCAACTCCCGAAAGTCACGGTCCAGTTGCCGATCTTTAACGAGGTCTATGTCGTGGAGCGTTTGTTGAAATCGGTCAGCGAGATCGATTACCCGCGCGAGCTCCTTCACATTCAAGTGTTGGATGATTCAACCGATGATACGCGTGAGTTAACGCAGCGTTGCGTGAATGAGCTGCGCGGCCGCGGCATCAACGTCGAGTTGATCCAGCGCGTCGATCGCACCGGCTTCAAGGCCGGCGCGCTCGAGATCGGCCTCGCTTCCGCGGAGAGTGACTTTGTTTGCATTCTCGATGCGGATTTCGTCCCGCAACCCGAGATATTGCAGCGGACGATTCATTTTTTTACCGATCCGAAAGTTGGAATGATTCAGACGCGCTGGGGGCATTTGAATCGCACCTATTCCCTGCTCACGCGTGTGCAGGCGATGTTCCTCGATGGACATCTTTTGCTCGAGCAAACCGCGCGAAGCCGCAGCGGCCGATTCTTTAATTTCAATGGCACCGCTGGTTTGTGGCGTCGCAGTTGTATCGAAGAAGCGGGCGGCTGGCAGCACGATACGCTCACCGAAGATCTCGACCTGAGTTATCGCGCGCAGCTCGCGGGCTGGAAGTTTATCTTTCTGCCGGACGTGATTACCCCCGCAGAGCTACCGGTAGATATGAACGGCTTCAAGTCGCAGCAGCACCGCTGGACGAAAGGCTCCATCCAGACCTGCAAGAAACTCCTTCCCACCATCTGGCGGAGCCGGCTTTCGCTTCCGCTTAAAATCGAAGCGACCGCGCATCTCACTTCGAATTTCGCCTATCTCCTGCTGGCCTGCTTGTGCGTGTTGCTCCATCCCTCCATCGGCGGGCCGCAGACCGGCTGGATGCGATTGTGGTTGGTCGATGTCCCGATCTTCCTGACTGCATCGCTTTCCGTCGGTGTCTTCTATATCTGCGCGCAACGCGAACTCCACCCCCGCACATGGATGAAGGAGATTCTTCTTTTGCCCGCCTTGCTCGCGCTCGGTGTCGGCCTTTCGCTCAATAACGCGCGCGCCGTCCTCGAGGCGGTTTTCAATCACAAATCGGATTTCGCCCGTACGCCTAAGTATGGGATCGAGCGCGAAAAACAGGCGTGGCGCAAGTGCAAGTATATGCCCTTAAAGTCGCTCCTGCCCATCGCCGAAATGGCGTTCGCGATTTACTTCACCTACTTCCTTTGGTTCGCGATCAGTCACAGGCAATACCTTTCCATTCCATTTCTGACCATGTTCCAACTTGGATTCCTTTACGTTTCCGTGACCTCGCTCGCGCAATGGTTTCCTAGGTCTATTTTCGATCGGCCCTCGGAGGAGCTCACCGTTCCGGCGTGACATTTCGCCCGAATTTGGTAAAACATTCGCGGATGTTTGGCCGGTCATTCCTTGTTCTTTCGTTTCTGTTTCTCATGCGGGGCTTGCAGGGCGCAGCTTCTCCAGCTCCCGAAGTTAAAAACGAAGTTATCATCAGCGTGCGCGATCAGAAGTTGATGCTGCTGCAGAACGGCGCGCGCGTTATCACTTACCCGGTCTCGACCTCAAAGTTTGGCGTCGGCGATGGCCAGGGAAAATTAACCACACCGCTCGGCGCCATGGCCGTAGCGCAGAAAATCGGCGACCATGCACCAACCGGCGCGGTATTTCATAACCGGCGTTTCACCGGAGAAATCCTGAAACCAAATGCGCCCGGCCGCGACCCAATTACCACCCGCATTATTTGGTTACGCGGTCTGGAAGCTTCCACCGCCCACGCCTTCAGCCGCTGCATTTATATTCATGGCACACCCGAAGAGAAGAAAATCGGGCGTCCCGCCAGCTACGGGTGCATCCGAATGAAAGCCAAGGATGTCGCCGCTCTTTATCCGCAGCTTCCGATCGGCGCCGTCGTCCAGGTCACACCGAACAAGTTGCCGCGGGTTCCAAAAGCGCGAGTCATTTATCAGCTCCAGACGCCTGACGCGCCGGTCGAAGTCGGTCGCCCGCCTGCGCCGGTCGCCGGACCGCAAGACACGTCCGGACAGAAGAACGCCGGCAACAGCACCCCGCGTTTGGCGAAGAATACCTAGCGCGGAATAGCTCGCGCACAGTTGACAAGACAGGAGCCGTCCGCGAGCCTCCACGCCCACAAAAATTCCCCATGGCTAACACCAAATCCGCCTCCAAACGCGCTCGCCAAACTGCGGTGCGTTCTCTTCGTAATCGCAGCGTGCTGAGCCGGCTTCGTAACATGCATAAGAGCGTGGGAAGCGCGGGAGCCAAGGATTCCAAGAGCGTGAGCGCGTTGATCTCGGCCGTCGATAAAGCAGCCAAACGCGGCATCATCCATCGCAACGCGGCTCGTCGTCGCAAAACGCGTTTACTCAAAGCCGCGCGCGCCGGCTCGTCGACTTCCGCCGCAACGTAGACAGCGGTCTCGATGGCGAGGTGCTCGATATCAATCGAGGTTGTCATCCAGAGTGACGCGATGTGCGCTGACTCACGTCGGCCCTCGCGCCTGGGCACAGAAGCGCCTTTGCATATCTCGCGAGAGCGCTAAAGTGCCACGATGATTCCCGCGCTTTTCCTCATCCTTTCTACGGTCGGCTATCGGATCGTGACCGGGCTCTATGGTCATGCCGACTCGATCGGTTGGCTCAACTTCGCGCCTCTCGCGGCGCTGGCACTTTGCGCAGCGGTTTATTTCCCCACAAAATACAAATTCGCCGTGCCGATGGCCGCCCTCCTTGTCTCGGACGTCGTCCTTAACGCGCATTACCACTTCGCCTTTTTCACTCCGGAAGTCTTATCGCACTATCTTGGCTTTGCCCTCGTCGGTGGGTTCGGTTTGCTTCTGCAAAATCGGGCGTCATGGAAAACAATGCTGCCTGCCTCGATCGCGGCTTCGTTCGTTTTTTATCTCGTCACGAATACATTTTCGTGGCTGAGCGATCCCGGATACGCGAAAAACTTGGCGGGGTTAATTCAGTCCTTAACGATTGGGTTGCCCCAGTATAGCGCCACTCCGACCTGGATGTTTTTCCGGAATTCGCTCCTGAGCGATCTCTTCTTTACCGCCATCTTTGTCCTTTGCATGAGCTTCGCGCGAAGCCCTGCCGACGTCCGTTCCAACTCTCCGCTGCCGCGCGCTGCCTAAACCGGCCATGCAGCCGACGGAGCGACGCGACGAAGTCGAGATGCTCTCGCTGATGCTGTTGATCCGGCGTTTTGAAGAACGCGCCAGTCAGCAATATCAAGCGCAGAAGATCGGCGGCTTTTGCCATCTCTACATCGGGCAGGAGGCGGTCGTGGTTGGCGCGGTCGCCGCGACTCGGCCGGATGATTATCTTATTACCGCCTATCGTGACCACGCCCATGCGCTCGCGCGCGGAACAACCGCCGATGCCTGCATGGCCGAGCTTTTCGGCAAAGCGACCGGCTGCTCGCAAGGCCTCGGTGGCTCAATGCATTACTTCGATAAGGCGCGCTACATGTACGGTGGACACGCCATCGTCGGCGCACATGTTCCACTCGCCTGCGGTCTGGCTTTCGCCGCAAAGTATCGCGGAGAGGATCGCGTCACACTTTGCTTTTTCGGTGACGGCGCGATCAATCAAGGCGCCTTTCACGAAGCCTTAAATCTAGCCGCGCTCTATAAGCTGCCGGTCATTTTCATTTGCGAAAACAACCTCTTCGCGATGGGAACTTCAGTCGAGCGCTCGACTTCGCTCAAGCAAATTGTCGATCGCGCAGAAGGCTACGACATTCCCGGTTTCGTGGTGGACGGAATGAATTTCCGAGAGGTGCGCGACAAGCTAAGCGAGATAGTCGATTCCATTCGCAAGGAACCGCATCCCGCTTTCGTGGAGATCCGCACTTATCGCTATCGGGGACATTCCATGTCCGACCCGGCGAGCTACCGAACGAAAGAGCAGCTCGAACAATATCGGATGGACGATCCGATCACCCGTCTCCGGGCCCAGCTGACGCGGGAAGAGAAAGTGACTAACGAGCAGTTCGACGCGATGGACAAAAAGGCAAAGCAGACCGCGCTCCTAAGTGTGAAGTTCGCCGAAGAAAGTCCGGAGCCGCCGCTCGAGCGTCTTTACGATTACACCTACGTAAACGGGACGACCCCGCACAGCGCAATGGAGCCGGCCCGCTCGCGTGCCGAAGTTTCCAACGCGAGTGAATCTCAACCCGTCCAGCCCGAAGGCGCGCGGGCTCCAACGTCATGAGCGAGATGCGCGAGATCACTTATCGCCAGGCGCTGAACGAAGCGCTCGCGGAGGAGTTGGAGCGCGATCCGAATGTCTTTCTTCTGGGCGAAGAAGTGGCGCAATACAACGGCGCCTACAAAGTGAGCCAGGGATTACTGGATCGCTTCGGTCCGACTCGCATCATCGACACGCCGATCAGCGAAAATGGTTTTGCCGGCATGGGCGTGGGCGCGGCCATGGTTGGGTTGCGTCCAATTGTTGAGTTCATGACCTTCAGCTTTTCACTTGTGGCTTTCGATCAGGTCGTGAACAACGCGCCGAATATGCTCACAATGTCCGGCGGGCAGTTCAATGTGCCGATCACTTTTCGCGGACCGAATGGTCCTGCGCATCAACTCGGCGCCACGCACTCCCATGCGACTGAATGCTTGTATGCAAATTTTCCGGGACTGAAAATTTGCACACCGGCGACGCCGCGCGACGCGAAAGGTTTGTTGAAGACCGCGATCCGCGACAACAACCCCGTGCTTGTCCTTGAGTGCGAGCTTCTTTACAGCTCGAAAGGGATGGTCGAGCCGGCCGACCAGGAGTTGTTGATCCCGCTCGGCCAGGCGGAATTGAAACGCGAAGGCAGCGACGCCACAATCATTTGCTACGCGCAAACGGTTCCGCTTGCGCTCGCCGCCGCAGAAGCTCTCGAAGAAGAAGAGATCAGCGCGGAAGTGCTCGATCTCCGTTCGATCAAGCCCCTCGATCTGGAAGCGATCTTGAATTCGGTTTCAAAAACGCACCGTGTCGTGGTTGCGGAACAGGACCGGCCTTACTGTGGGATCGGCGCCGAGATTTGCTTCCGAATCCAGAACGAAATTTTCGATGAGCTCGACGCGCCCATTGCGCGTGTCTCGCAGGAAGACGTGCCGATGCCATACAACGAGCGCCTGGAAAAAGCCGTCCTGCCGAGCGTCGAGAAAATTATTTCCGCGGTCAAAAAAGTCTGCGACGCCTAACAAACAATCTCTCGCACTGTCATGTTGAGCGAAGCGAAACATCTCTGGGCTCGCTTCGCTCAGGATGACAATAAGACGAGCCAAATGAATACCTAACGAGTAATCGCCATGCCTGAAATCCAAATGCCGAAGTTGAGCGACACCATGACGGAGGGAACGCTCGTCGCTTGGAAGAAGAAAAAGGGCGATCAAGTCACGACCGGCGATGTCATCGCGGAGATCGAAACCGACAAAGCGACGATGGAATGGGAGTCGCCCGAAGATGGCGTGCTCACCGAGATCTACGTTGAAGAAGGTGGGAAAGTAGAAGTCGGGCAGAAGATCGCGTTTATCGGCGAGAAGGACGAAGCCGCGCCGACGGAAACAAAGAAAGAGGAGAAAAAAGAAGCCCCGGCAGAGACTGAGCAACCTGCTCCCGCGGAAGAAAAAAAGCCGGAGACGGCGCCGCCTGAGGCGAAGAAAAAACAGGCGACAGCGCCGGAGCCGAACAAAGAAGAAATGCCGGCGCGTGTTGAAAGCGCCGATGAAGGCCGAGTGAAAGCCTCCCCGCTCGCGCGACGTCTTGCGGCCGAGCAGGGTCTCGATCTTTCCCAAATTAAAGGGAGTGGTCCGGAAGGGCGTGTCACGGAAGTCGATGTTCGCGGCGCGATGAAGTCGAAGCCGGCAGCCTCGGCGCCCCAAAAAAAATCCGCGCCCGCGGCAAAATCGGGTGAAGGCGCGCGCATTCATCTTTCCGGAATGCGCAAGGTGATCGCGCAACGTTTGGTCGAGAGCAAAGGGCCGGTCCCGCATTTTTATCTGAACATCGATATCGATGCCGGCCCGCTCATGACGGCCCGCGCGGAATTGAAAGCCGGCGGCGAGGGAAGCGACACCGCCAGGATCACGGTGAACGATTTCATCTTGAAAGCGTCCGTCGATGCCGCGGTCAAAGTGCCAAAGGTGAATGCGTCCTTCGACGACGACGCCATCGTGCAATATCAGGATGTCGATCTCGCGATCGCAGTCGCGATTGAAGACGGTTTGGTCACGCCCGTCATCCGCGCCGCGCAAGGCAAATCCTTGAGGGAAATGAGCGAAGCGGTAAAGGATCTGGCGCATCGCGCGCGTCATAAGCGCATGAAACCGGAAGAATTTCAGGGCGGCACTTTCACTGTCTCGAATCTCGGCGGTTACGGAATTGATTCGTTCTCCGCCATTATTAACCCACCGCAAGGTTTCATCCTCGCGATTGGCGCAGTCTCGAAGCGCGCGGTGATCGACGATTGCGATCAGCTAGCCGCTGGTCACCGCATGGCCATCTGCATGAGCTGCGATCATCGTGTGATCGACGGCGCTCTCGGCGCGGAATATTTGAAAGAGCTGCGGCGTCTTCTGGAAAACCCGACGCTCCTGCTAATCTAGTGTGAGGCAGGCCATGGAAACCGGGCCGAAAAGTAAGTCTCTCTGGATACCAGGCTTTGCCATACAAGCGACGCGCGGTTTGCTCGGTGAGCAGCGCACCCGGCGCATTATTATGTTCGCGCTCCTTGGCTTGGCTCTCCTGATGGTGATCGCGGGCTCGACCTTCTTACAAGAGACGCTCGATCACACGGCGCATCCCGCATGGTTCATCGTCTTCTGGCTGGCCTGCGGCTGGATAACCGTAACGGCATTGATGTTAGCCCTTTTCGATCTTCTAATCCTACGCGCGCAAGCAAAGGCTTTGGCTACGACTTTTCAGAAAGGACTTAGGAAAGAAACTTCTTCTCACAGCGGAGGAGCTAAGCGCTAAGCGCTGGCGTCCAAGCCTAACCGCCGCCATCGCCAGCAGATCAGGCACAAGCCGAGGAGCGATAAAGCGCTGAGGGCAGAACCGAGAGGCAGAAGACGGTTTCGATAACTTAGCTGGATGTTTTGTTCCCCGGAGTCGAGCGCCAGGCCGAGTAAGCCCAAGTCAACCTTCGAAACTGAAGCTGGCTTTCCGTTCACCACCGCGCGCCAGCCGGGATCGAATGCTGTCTGCAGAACTAGCATTGTTTTTTGATCCAGGCGCAGACTGCCTTCAAAGTGCGATTGGGCAAAAGACGTGAGTCGTAGTGCGGTCTCTTGATGGGCCTTAATAACGTAGCGAAGAGCTGTGTTCCTAACTTCGCTTTCAAGCTCGTCGAGGCTGAGTGACAAAAGGCCCGACTTAGCTATCTCGCTCGAGGGGAGGACGACCGCGCGGAGTAAGGCCTCCTGCTTCCTTTCGACAGGCAGGCTCGAAAACGCGCCTTGGTCGAGACTACGCGTGAAGGTGAGACCCAGCGGGAGAAACATCTGATTCTGAAATAGGCAATCTTGTCCGTAGCGTTTAACAAACCGATATTGCGACATCGTTTGGTAAAGAGCGGGCTCGTCAATAAGAGCGTATTTCTCGCTGAGAAAGGTCGACAAGAGCGGATAATCCAACGTGCCGCTCGACCAGCGCGTTTGGCCTTCCGAGCCTGGCCGGATGGCCCCGACGCCAGCCAGGAAATCGGTGTAGTTAACGTTGTTGAACGAGCTATAGGACGAAGTCCCGTAGTAACCGAAAACCATACTATCGTTCAGGCTTAACCAAACCGTCGGAGCCGAGGGCCGCGGTTTGCTGATGCGGAAGAAACCGGCGTCCGCTGCCGTGATGTCGCGGACAGCTTCCACAGTTTCGTCGTTGTAGCCGGTCTTCTCTGTCAGCTCACGCTTAGTTAGAAACTGACGGCGGCAAACCGTCACGCCGTCGAACTGAATTAATTCGAACGCCACTAGGACCAGGGTGATGGAGGCGAAGAGCGTTCGCCTGCCAAGAAGTTGGCCTGTCACGAGCAGCAGGCTGTAGAGCAACAGGTAAACGACCGCAGTGCTGCGCAGCTGAGGCTGAAGACCAGACTGCAATGCGGGTAGAGGACAATAAAGCGTGCTTACCAAGACCAGGAGCGTGGTGGCTACCAGCCAGGGGTTAAGAGATTCGCCGTGAATATAACGGGAGAGAACGGAGGCGGCGACGATGAGCAGACCAAGAACGCAGAATAGAGAATACGTGCGGTAGTAATCTCCCTGAAATAACCAGAAGAGATACCGGAACCATGGGAAGATGGTTGGGACGATTATGGCGGCCAGAAAAAACAGAGAGAGAAGACGGTCGCGTTTTTTGCCGAGGACAAAGACCTGGGGGAGGAGCAGAAGTGTAAGTAAGCCGCAATAACCTAGCGGAGCTTCCAAGTAATTCTGCCAGCCGCGAAAACCATCGGCAGTGCCCTGCATGTCGTTGGCAAAGAAACGAAGAACCGCGGTAACGTAATGCGGAACAGTCTCTAGTCTGAAAACGGGGAATGATTTCAGCGTCCCTGCTAAGGAGACCGCACCCGAGCCGCGCGGACTGTTCAAGATGACTTCCAGGTAAGGTAGCGTAACGATCGCACCAAGACCTGCCCCAAGTGCGGCGACAACCGCGAGGCGAGAGGAGATTCCTAAGATTGTGGAAAGTTTCCACCCATAGGTCCGGTAGAGCCGAATTGGAACGTAGCAAACCAGGAACAACGCGCAGAGGTAGAGATAGAAGGGGTTGATCATTCCAACCAACGCGGTAGCAAGGACGAGTAAGAGCCAGCGCCCGTCTTGCAGGGTTTTCTCTATCCCCAGGAGGAGGGCGGCGAAGCAAAGGACCTCGTCGGCGAAAGGATACCAGCAGCTCCCCATGCACATGTAGGCGGAGAAGGAGAGAAGAAGCGCCCCGAGCAAGGCAGCCAGAGGATGAAGACGACGAAGCTGAAGGTATTTGAAGAAGAGGAGACCGGTAATGACAACCTTGATCAGATGTTGATAGACCAGCGCAGGTGCGATCCAGTCCTGGGGGAGCCAGGTAACAGGCTGCCAGAGAAGATAACCCGTCGTGTAAGCTACATCCTGACCCAAGCCGACATAAAAGGACCACGAGGGAAAGCCCGTTTGTCGGATGTAGTTCGAAAGGTGAACAAACTCGGGGTAGTAACTGATGAGGGAATCGCTCCCGATGTCTTTGTAAAGCAAGACAGCGTCGCCGAAGAGAAAAGGCCAAAAGATAGTCGCGCCCAGGAGGGTAAGCGCCGCGCTAGCTAGCAAGCCTGGTGGAAGCCGGTGTAGTGGGCGGTGCTCTTTCAAGGTGTTAGTCGTTACCGCGAGCAGAGACTTGACCTGAATCGCGAAAGGCGATGCCCGATTGATAGTGCTGCAATTGACCGCGGATGGAAGCGGCGCGTTCGCGGTCTCCTTCACGGAGCGCTAAGTCTAAGGCACGCTGAGCGGCACCGATCGCGTCGTCGAACCGGCCCGCTTCCGCGTAGGCGGCGGCTAGGCTTGCGCTGATAACGGGGCTTTGCTGGTGCGCGAGTGAATCGGCCCGGCTCGCGAAGTCGACTGCTTTGGTCCCATCGCGCAAGTCGCCATCCGGCCAGGTGGCTAAAATCCAGGCGAGGTTGTTGAGCGCCCGCTCATCCCGCGGATCGAGCTCGATCGCTTTTTGGTATTGGGCGATGGCTTCAGGAGCGCGGCGCAGTGCAAGAAATGTGTTGCCGAGATTGTAGCGCGCATCGGCAAAATCTGGATCGATCTCCAGGGCTTTCTGCAGATGAGTCAACGATTCATCGGCACGGCTCAATTCGAGCAGGGCAACGCCAAGATTTGAATGCGCACCTTTGTATTCCGGATTGAGCTTGAGCGCAGTTTCGAAATGGGAGACGGCTTCATCACGGCGTCCCATTGCAAGCAAGGTGATCCCGAGATTGGAGTGCACGAAAACCTGTGCGGGATCCATCGCGAGCGATTTTTGATATTCGGCCAGGGCGTCGTCGAATCTGCCTTTTTCATAGAGGGCGTAACCTAGATTTCTGCGGACCGATGGATTGTCTGGGGTAACGGCGAGCGCATGCCTCCAGAGGGTTTCGCTGTTCTGCCAGTAGGTGGTCTGCACACGGGCGGTGGCGATGAGCGCGACAAGAACGACCGCGGTCAAAGTACCGAAAAAATAGCGCAAGGCGGACCAGCGCGCGCAGAGTTCGGCCGCCCCCCAGGTAAGCGCGAGGCTCAATCCAATTTGTGGAAGATAAGTATAACGATTCGCGTGCGCTTGTTCGCCCACTTGAATGATACCGATAACGGGCGCGAGCATGATGAGAAACCAAAGCCATCCGGTGACGAGATAGGGCCGCCGCAGGATCAGAACGGCGCCGGAAACAGCGAGGAACACGAGCAGTGACGCGGTCATGGCCGGAACGGAAACGCCGCCGGCCGGGAATGGATAGTACGCGGCCAGATCCGCGGGCCAGAACATTTGCCGCAGATAGATCCCGCCGGCGGTGACGGCATTTCCCAGACGAATCGGCAAAGGGATTTTAGTGATGTCACCGATCGGAACACGCTGCGCGAAGATGGTCGTGGCGGAGGCGCCGAGCGCGAGCAAGAGCAGCGGTAATTTTTCGAACAGAACGCGACGTCGATCGAAAGCGAATCGTTGCAGCGGCCAGTAGTCTAACAAGAGCAAAATTAGCGGCACAGTCACGAGCATGGGTTTGCTCATCAATCCGAGCGTAAAAAGGAGAAGGACAAACGCGTAGCGCGCGAACGACCACGGGGCGCGCGCATAGCGCAGATACGCGCCGATGATCAGGATGAAGAACAAGCCGCTCAGCACATCCTTCCGCTCGGAAACCCATGCGACCGACTCGACGCGCAGCGGATGAATCGCGAAGAAGGCCGCGACGCAGGCGCAGGGCCAAAGCGCGCCCGTCATATTTCGCAGGACGAGGAAGAGTAGAATGGCGGTCGCGGTATGGAGGAGGACGTTGCCGAGGTGATGGCCGCGCGGCGCCACTCCATAGATTTGGCAGTCGAGCATGTGCGAAATCCAGGTGAGCGGGTGCCAGTTGGAGGCATAGACATGAGTGAAGGCCCAGGCGATTCCATTACTCGTTAGGCCAGGAGTGACGTGCGGGTTTGCCGTCACGTAGATGGGATCATCCAGATTGATGAACTTGTATCCGAGCGTCTGGCCGAAGACCAACCAGACGATAGCGGCGAGAGCGAGACAGATGGCCGGTGCCAACCAGCGGGGAGTGGACTTCATCTTCCGCATTTCGATATCAGCGAACTCCGGACTCGCAAAGCCCGCAGGCCGGCGAATAATCCGGCTCGTGCAAAGTGAATCACGCCAGGGCTGGAAAACGCGTGAGCAAATGGAGGCGGACGAAATGCGGTCGCTTGCTCCGTTCGCGCAGAAATCGGGCGAATCGCATGGGCGAAAATTTCCGGAGACGCGCCACGAATATCGGACGGAGTTTCAGCGCGACCGCGCTCGGATTATTCACGCACGAGCATTTCGTCGACTGGAATACAAGACGCAGGTTTTTTTGAATGGCACGGGCGATCACCTGCGGACGCGATTGACTCATACAATCGAGGTCGCGTCGATCAGCCGCACAATCGCGCGCGCGCTTTTCTTGAATGAAGATTTGGCGGAAGCGATCGCACTGGCGCACGATCTTGGGCATCCGCCTTTTGGTCACTCGGGCGAAGAAATTCTGGCGGAGTGCATGCAGGGGCAGGGCGGGTTTGAGCATAATGATCAAAGCCTGCGCGTAGTCGATTTGCTGGAGGCTTCATATCCAAATTTTCCGGGATTGAACCTGACTTTCGAAGTGCGGGAGGGAATCCAGAAGCACCAGGCGTTTTATGATCCGCCGGAGCCGAGCGGCGAAAAGTATCGCTGCCCATCGCTGGAAGCGCAGATCGCGAATCTGGCGGACGAGATTACCTACTACAGTCACGATCTCGATGACGCGGTCGATTTTGAAATTCTGAGTGAAGATCAGCTCGAGGAAACCGCCGTCTGGCGGCGCAGTCATGCGGCGGTGAACGAGCGATATCCCAACGCCTACGCACCCGACCTGCACAAGTTGATCATCAATCACATCATCGACGTGCAGGTGCGCGATGTGATTACTTCAAGCGCAGCGGCGATCGCAGCGGCCGGGGTGAAAACGACGGCGGAGGTGCGGCGGCAGGAGCGGCCGTTGATCTGTTACAGTGAGGAGTTGCTGACCGCGAATCAGGAGCTGCGCCGTTTTCTTTATAAGAATGTTTACTACCATCCGCGGGTGGCGGAAGTGAATCAGCGCGCCAGCGAGATGTTGCGCACGGTTTTCGAAGCGTACGTGCGCGCGCCCGACTTGTTAGGCGATGCGGCCACGCGACGGATCGAGAGCGAAGGAATGTATCGCACTATTTGCGATTACATCGCGGGCATGACCGATCGTTATTTGATGGAAGAACATGCACGTCTCTCCGTTTCTCGCGTTGTCTCCGCATGAGTCGCCGGCGGTCTGTTCGCGCGCAGAAGAAAACGAAGCGCGCGTCGAAAACCGCGGTTCTCTCGAGGCAGCAGCCGGTCCGGTTTGCCGTTATTCCTTGGCTCTTCGGAGGCCTCCTTTTCGCCGCGGTCGTTCTCGTTTATCAGCACGCGTGGAGCGCGGGATATATCTGGGACGACGACATGTACGTGACGAACAATCCGCTGCTGACCGCGGCGGACGGATTGCGTCGCATTTGGTTTTCGTTCGACGCGCCGTCGCAGTATTTCCCGCTGACTTACACGACGTTTCTGTTCGAGCATGCGATCTGGGGATTCGACCCGGCGGGCTATCATTGGGTCAATATTCTGCTGCACGCGACAAACGCACTCCTGCTCTGGCGACTGCTTCGCGCTTTAAATGTGCGCGCCGCATGGTTCGCTGCGGCGCTCTTCGCGTTACACCCCGTGCAGGTGGAATCTGTCGCGTGGATCACCGAGCGCAAAAACGTGCTGATGGGATTTTTCTTTCTCGCGGCGCTGCTGGCGTGGCTCCGTTTTATCGATGAAAAACCGAATCGCTCGCGCTGGTGGCTGGTGTTCGCGTTCGTTCTTTACCTCCTGGCCTTAAGCGCAAAAACCACCGCCTGCACGCTCCCGGCGGCCTTGGTTTTGATTCTGTGGTGGAAACGCAAACCGATCACCGCACAACGCTGGATGCAGATAACGCCATTCGTTCTCGCCGGTGTGGGAGCAGGCGTGATCTCGATTTTGTGGGAACGAATGCATCAAGGTGGGCGTCCGGACGCCATTCCGATCGCCTTGGTCGAGCGCATCCTGATCGGCAGCCGCGCGATTTGGTTTTACCTGAGCAAACTCGCCTGGCCGGCAGACTTGATCTTCAGCTATCCGCGCTGGCAGATTTCGCGCGCTGATCCACTCGCTTACGTTTGGCTGCTCGCGCTCGCGGCGCTAGTCGGCGTGATGGTTTACGCGCGTCGCCAGTTAGGGCGCGCGCCGGAAGTAGCGTTCGCCTTCTTCGTACTGACGCTCAGCCCGCTGCTCGGCGTCGTTATTGTAACCACATTCCTTTATTCGTTTGTGGCCGACCATTACCAATATCTCGCCTGCATCGGACCGCTCGCACTCTTCGCCGCAGGGTGCGATGCGGGATTTGCGCGAATATCATCGCCCGGCAAAGAATGGCTCGCTCGCTCCGGCGCGGCGATCGTGCTGGCTCTGCTCGGATTTCTGACCTGGCAGCAGGCGAAGATGTATCGCAATGAAGAAACGCTATGGCTTCGAACCATCGCGCAAAATCCGAGCTCGTGGATGTCGCGCAATAGTCTGGCGGTCTATTGGCTGGGAGAGAAGCGCTTCGACGACGCGATCGATCAATATCGAAAAATCATCGAGCTGCGACCAAGTGATTCGCTCGGCTACATGAATCTCGGCGCGGCGTTCGCGCGTAAAGGCGATGCAGCCGCCGCTATTCCAGAATACGAGCGCGCGATGCAGTTAGCGCCGGACGATCCCCGCATCGAGCGCAACCTTGCGCAGTCCCTTCTCACTCAAGGACGGGTCGACGACGCGATCACGCATTTCGCGCGCGCAATCGAGCTGCGAAAAGACAGGAAGGATGTGAAAGGCCAGAACCCGGAATTGCAGCTGGAATTAGGAAACGCGTTTTTGCAAAAAGGCGATGTGCCGGAAGCGATGGCGCATTACCGGCACGCTCTCGAGCTGCGACCGGATTTCCCTGCGGCTCATTCAAATCTCGGGAGCGCCTTGCTGAAGGAAGGCCGGCAGACGGAAGCGATTGCGGAGTACCGCGCAGCTCTTTCGCTGCGACCCGACGACCCGACGGCGCATAATAATCTAGGCAACGCGCTCCTGCAGGCGGGCTTGTTGGATGAGGCGCGCCAGCAGTTCGAGGAAGCAAAAAAATTCAATCCGGGCGCGGACAAGAATGCGGAGATTTATTGCAACCTCGGGAACGCGCTTCTCCAAAAGCGTGATCTCGAAAATGCGATCGCGAATTACCGACAAGCGCTCGCCCTTCGCCCGAATTATCCGGAAGCGCATTCGAATCTGGGCGCGGCGCTCCTGGCGCAGGGAAAATTGGCCGACGCGATCAGAGAATTTGAGACGACGCTGGCGTTTGCGCCGCGATCGGTGCCGACATTGAATAACCTCGCGCGTTTGCTCGCGACCGCGCCGGATCCTAAGCTACGCGATGGCAATCGCGCGGTGCATCTCGCCCAGCAGGCGATTGAATTGAACGGCGGTCGTGATCCGGCTAGCTTTCGCGCGCTCGCGGCGGCACTGGCGGAAACAGGTGAATTTGCGGCGGCGGAGAAAGCCGCCGATCAGGCAATCAGTCTCGGCAGCGGTAATGCCGCTTTTACCGAAGTCGCCCGCGACGAAAGAGAAGCATATCGCAATGGCGAGAAAGCCCAGGCGCACTGATCGCTTCGCCACGCTCGCCACGTCTTCTTGTTAGGCCCAAAGGCTAACCCGTTTGCAGCCTGCTTCTCGCCGTGCTTCGGCGCAGAGACGCATCTATGTGCTGAACCGCCGCGCTCCCAGAAGCTGGGGCTCCCGAGGCACCATCCTTGCCGAGGTCGAGAGTTCGTCGTTCAAGCCAATTCGCACCGTCGCTAATAGCTGGCTTCTCCAAGTTAACTTTTATCGCCTTTGTTAACAAAATTAATTTTTCTTCAAAGGTATGATCCATTTTAGGTCTATAAATGGAGAGTAGGTGACTTCTGATAGATTGCTATTTGGGTCATACATATTTTGGAAAGGCCTACCATTTACCGATACCTGAATGTCGGTCTTAATAATGGGATCTTTCATACCATTTTGCTGTTTCAAATAGTCCTTCAAGAATCGGATATACTGAACCAGCATATAAGGATTGTTCACCATAACTAATTGCTTATGGCTCAGTAGTGTCTCGGGAGAATGGAGGTAAACGTCCTCTGTCCGGGGATCTTCAACGGTGATGCCTCCCTCCGTCTCATGGTGATCCCCCATCATCCGCCAGGAAAAGTCGATCCCTTCGTGGGTCCACTGCAGATCTCTCTTATAGAGCAAATGCCGTAAGGGGATCAGAAGTTGGAGAGCTACATAAACAATGACAAATCCCAGAATCCAGGGCGACCCCCCTTTTACAGGCGCCCGTCTGTTAGCAGCCTTTCCTTTCGTCATGTCTTATCCAAGCTCGATACCTTTAGATTAAGAAACTTCCATCTTATGAATCGGGCCATGAATTCTCTCACCATAGGGGTTGGTAGAAACAAAATATAACTCGAGACCATTAAGTAGGGGAAAGTTTTGATTCCCGTACCGAAGAGAAAGATGTTCAGGCCGTTGAATAGGCACAGCCAGAAAAAAGTTAACTTTTGCCAGCGATTAATAACTAACAATAGCCCTAAACCAAGATCCGATATCATCCCTCCCCAACTAAGGACTACAGCTATCCATTTCTCCTGAAAGGGATAGCCCAGAAGAGAAAGATGTTTGACTAGATTCAAGTAAAGAGGGGCGGCGTAGACTAGCCAATCTGCATTCATTTTTGCCAGTGCGCCGAAAAAAAAGACGACACAGATTTGGAAACGCAACAAATAGAGCTCCCAATAATCGACTTGGTCCCGCCGGGCCCTTCTATTGATTAGGCTGTCGATGGAAAAGATGGAGCCGGAATGGCCAAAGCACATTAAGAACGAGAGCAGAAAAATGAGATAGTAATGATTGGTGTAAACGGCGCTTTCCAGGAAAAAGAAATACCCAAATGCGGACGTAAAAACGATAAGACATATGCGCGTAAACAGACCTAGCATAATACCAACAGTCGAGAGTTGCAGGACGTAGAAAATCGCCCATAGATAAGGCTTAGGCAGGGGCTGTAAGCCTACTAGGTCGAACAACGGATAGGTAAAGTGAAACACCGGTTTGATATAATCCGAAGGAAATGTTTCACGGCTTAAGACAAGAAACTCAACACATAGCAAAAATCCGAAGAGAAAACGAAAGATTCCCAGGGGCAGAGGATCAACAGGCTGGAATAAATCTTCTCTAAGCTTTCTTAACTTTGCTCTAGGCCAATTTCGCGCCCCCTTCCAGCTCGGAAGGAAGTTGGCATTCGGTTTCGAGGTTATTCTCTTCTTCATCTCATGGGCTGGAAGCCGACGTGAGAGTAACCGAGATCGACAGCCTGTCGAACGTCATGCTTCACCTGACTCCTCGTCAGATTTTAGTAGGTAAGCGGCGGAACCAGAAAGGCGCGATACTGTCGAATATTGCAGTCTAAGTGCGTGAGAATGCCGGCGAACCGAATGCCGATGTCTCCCGCGGAGGACGAACTTAACCGCGCGCATTTATCGAGGTCCAGCCTTGGCAAAGAAGGATCGTTCTCCGGTTCTAGCCCGTTTTGAATTGACCCGCCTAGTCCGATATCGTCCACAGGAAATCAACGGTCAGAAAGCTCCGGCGCGCTGATTGGTCGTTAGGCGGCGGCGTCACCACTTTCTTCTTTCAGATAGCGAATGACGAGACGGAGGCGCTGATTGACCGAAAGTTCTTCCAGCAGTTGCTGGCGACGGAAGGAATCGCTAATAAAGGTGGCCGCCATTAAATCGGCCAGCATTTCTGGATCGCTTAGGTCGGCTAGGTAGCGATCGACTTTGGCGGGGAACTGACGACCGCCAGTCTTAAATTTTTCGTAGAGGTCGAGAACTTTCGCTCCAAGGGCTTGGGTTTCGAGCGAGGTGCTGTCGAGTTTTGAGTCGAGCGTTTCTATTTCAGCAATTGGGAAGGGATGATTCTGGGAAAAACCGGTGAAGCGGATGCGCTGTAATCCTTGCAGGATCAGATTCGATGTTCCGTCGCCGCGTCCAACGCAGGCGCGAATCAGCCCGACAGTGGCGATGTGGTGGAAATCTTCCACGGAATCCCAGCTGCTGCGTTTGGGATTAATCAACGTAACGCAGAACATCCGATGATCGTCGAGGGCGTGTTTGAGCATGGCGCGATAACGCGGCTCGAAGATGTAGAGCGGGAGAAGAGCATGCGGAAAAAGGAGCGCTCCCGGCAAAGGCATGACAGGAACGGAAGGTGGCAATGTGAGTGGATCAGCCATGATACGGCGAGCGCGTGCTCTTCTGATATACGTCAGCCCTTCAAACCCCGGCGCAATTCCGCCAGGGAGAGCTGCCCTTCGCTTTGGGGTCTGCCGAGATGGACGTAATTCAAGACCGAACCGGCGCGAGCCAGTTTGATCCGGCTTTCCCGACCGAAGCGGCCGGTTCCCATCGCGCTGATCATGAGTCTGTTCTTGTGATGCTGGAAAAATTCTAAAAGGTCCGCGAGTTCCGCGGCGGTTTCTGTCCGCGTAACGATTTTAAAAACATCGGCGCGCAACGCTTCAATGGATTCGAACTGTCGTTCCAACCCGTTTAATTCGATGAATCGATTCATTTCATGCACTGAGATGATTTGTTTCACGCCGCGATCTTTCGCCTGCTGGAGGACGGCGCGCAGCTCGCGCGTAGAACGCAATTCGATGTCGATGAAGTTCGCTTGCGGCAGAAAGCGCAAGAGGAGTTGGCGGCGTTCCGCCGCGGAGAGGTTATGCAGCCCGCCTTCGGCCGGATGGCGCGCGGTGATAATGAGCGGTGCCGGGAGTTTGCCGATGTTCGGCTCGAGCTCTGGTAAGATTGGCCCAAGTGCGTCAAGTCGCAGCTCAAAAAAATCCGGCGGCGCGCGCAAACCAAGAGCGCGCCGGAAGGCAGCCACAGACGCAACAACCGCCACGATCCTTGCCGATGCAGGAAGCGCTTTAAAGGAAGGTTCTGCTATCATACTATAGTGCTGCAAGGCTTTCCGCCCGCCACCCATGATCGCCCGTAAACAGGAAATCAACACGCAGGTTCAGCAGATCTTCGATTCATTTCTGCTCGCCCTGACGCTGTTTCTTACCCACCAGCTCCGCGAACGAAGCACCAGCTGGTTTGGTTTCGAACAATCGGCCGATCCGTTCAGTAATTACCATTGGCTCATCGTAGTGGTCATGGCCTTCGGACCGATCCTTCTCGACCTGCAGGGTTTCTACCAATCGCCGCTGACGAAAACGAAATGGAAATCCTTCCGGCAAGTTGTGCAGGCGATGATTTATCTCAGCATCGTGGTCAGCGCCTGCACCATCTTCCTCCGCCTGCCTTTGGTGAATCGCTCGGTTCCGCTGCTCTTTATCTTTTTCGGGACGCTTGTCCTGCTGGTGAAGGAGCGAATCATCATCGCCGGCGTGAAACGACGTGCGCGGCGCGGAGAATTGCGCGAGCGGATCTTACTCGCCGGCGTTCCTCAGGATATCGCGGCGCTCGAACGGACATTCACGCCGGAGCAAAGGCTCCTCATGGTGATCGCGGGCCGGATCGATATCGAGAAACAGCCACTCTCGGATTTGGTGGAGGCGTTGCATCGGCACGCGGTCACGCGCGTGATTTTTGCCGCGGGCCACAGCCAGTTCAATCGTGTCGAGCAGGCCATCGGCGCCTGCGAAGTAGAAGGAGTGCCGGCCTGGCTGGTGGCTGATTTCATTCAAACCTCTATCGCGAAACCAGACTTCGATGCCTTCGCGGGGCGACCGATGCTGGTCTTCAGATCCACACCTGAAGTCTCATGGGCGCTATTGATCAAAGGCACGATCGATCGCATCGGCGCGGCCCTCGCGCTTCTTCTGCTGGCGTTTCCGATGCTCGTGGTGGCGTTGATCGTGAAAACGACTTCGAAGGGCTCGGCGATCTTTCGTCAGGAACGCGCGGGCAAACACGGGAAGGCGTTCACGATGTTTAAATTTCGCTCCATGGCCGACGACGCCGAGCAGCGCCGGGCAGATCTGTTGCCGTTCAATCTGATGCATGGGCCGGTGTTCAAGATCGAACACGATCCGCGCGTGACGCCCTTTGGACATTGGTTGCGACGAACCAGCTTCGACGAAACGCCGCAATTATTGAACGTGTTGATGGGCGACATGAGTTTGGTCGGGCCACGTCCACTCCCACTCTACGAAGTGGAGAAGTTCGAGAACACGGCGCAGCGGCGACGCTTGAGCGTCAGACCGGGTTTGACTTGTCTCTGGCAAATCCGCGGCCGCAATGAAGTGAAGGACTTTAAGGATTGGGTGAAGCTCGACCTCGAATACATCGATAAGTGGTCGTTAGGCTTGGATTTTAAAATCCTCGCTCGTACTGTGCCGGTGGTGGTCTTCGGCTCGGGCGCGAAGTGACCGTTATATTTGTGGAGCGTAGCGAGTCATCATTCGCTCGACGTATTTGGCGAGCAGATCGAATTCAATGTTGAGCTGATCGCCGAAAGCGGCGGTGTTGAGGTTCGTATGACGACGCGTGTGAGGGATGACCCAAACGGCGAAACTTTGCGGGAGCAGTTCGGCGACGGTCAGGCTGATGCCATTGAGCGCGACTGAGCCTTTATAGGCGACGTAGTGAGCGAACTCGTTAGGCAACTCGACTTCCAGGCGGTGGTCCCCGCCGGTTTCTTCAAACGCGAGCACCCGGGTTGCGCAGTCAATATGGCCTTGCACGAAATGTCCGCCTAGGCGATCACCCGCAGCGAGAGAGCGCTCGAGATTGACGAAGCTGTCGCGCCGGAGTGTGCGAAGATTTGTGCGATCGAGCGTTTCTTCGAGAAGATCGAAGGTGAGTTGTTCGTTACGGATCGAAGTCACCGTCAGGCAACAACCGTTGACGGCGATGCTATCGCCCTTCTGAATCTCTTCGGCGATGCGCGGCGCTGCTACTTGCAATTGCGTGCCGTGATCGGTCGCGCGAATCCAGAGAACGTTGCCAACTTCTTCAACCAGACCGGTAAACATTCTGCAATTAATCAGCGAGCTACGGCACTGCAACGCGCGTTCTGTTTGAAGGATAAGGAAGGCGTTTGTTTGAGTATGGATTGTTAGGAAGCAGAAGAATGCGTCTAACGAGGGAGGTCGAGTGTGACGGAGGAATGGTCGTCCGAACAAAACCAAAGAACCGTTGGAGGCGATCAAGCACTTCGCGATCGGGCATCCGTTATGCTCAGGACGAGTGCTCGCGGCCGACATCGCCCGATACACCCCCGTTCAAAGTTTTTTCAAAAAAGTAAAAAAAAACCTTGTCACACCCTTAAGACTTCACTATTCCTCACGCCCAAACCTAACCAAACCATGGAGAAACTAATGATAAGACACGTGCTTAAACAGTTAGGATTCCTGCGCTCGGCTCTCGCAGTCGGTGTCGGAATTCCTTTGCTCGCGGCGTCCAGCGCTTCTGCGCAGGGTGTTGCTGCTCAACCCTCAGTGCCAAACGCGCCCGTCCAGGCCGCCGGTGGCGGTGAAGCGACGACCGAACGAGTGATCGTGACCGGTTCGTACATTCCTACGGCAGAAACTGAATCGGCTTTGCCGGTGACGGTTTATACCGCCGAAGTCCTGCAGAAACAGGGCGCGAACACACCAGTAGAAGGATTGCGTCAATTGCCCTCTTTCGTCGGTAATGCCTCCACGGAAAACGATTCCAACGCTGGTAACGGCCAGGCCGGCATCAACCTTCGTAGCATCGGCCAGCAGAACGTACTTGTTCTTATTAACGGTCGACGCGCGTTTCTGGGCCAGGGCCTCAACCTCCAGGCTGATATCAACGCCATTCCGATCGGCGCTTTAGCACGAAGCGAAGTTCTGAAAGACGGAGCATCGGCTATTTACGGCTCGGACGCGGTCGCCGGTGTTGTGAACTTCATCCTGCTCAACGGCCCGGGTGAAGCTCCTTATGAAGGCGCCGAGATCAACCTCCTCTACGGCAACACGACCGACAGTGATGCACACGTGCGCCAGGCTTACATCAAGGGTGGTGTGAAGACGGACAAAGTCGCGATCGCAGCGGCCGGTGAGTATTACTCACGCGCCAATCTGTTTTCGCGTGACCGCTTCGAGTTGGCTGGTTCCGGTGACTTGAGCAACAACCCGACCGGCCTCGGTCGTGGTGGCTTGAACAACAACAGCCCGACTTTTGCGGGTCGTATCAATATCGCCGCCGCGCAAACCGATGTCCCAGCAGGTGTGCCGACCGCGGTGCCTGCTCCGCTCCCAGTTCAAGGCGGCGGACTCGTTCTCGTCGACCTGAGCAATAACACGCCGACCCCGGCGAGCTATCGCCGTTTCGACATTCCAGCAGGAAGCGACCCGTTCCGCTTCAACTTTCGCGCCTTCACTCCTGCGATTCCAGCGGTGGAGAAAGCGATCTATTACATCACCGGCAAATACAAAATCTTCGGCGACGGTCTCCAGATCTATGGCGACGTGATGTATGCCAAGACCAAGCAGGATAACGGCCTGGCGCCTTCGCCCTTTTCTATCCCTCTCGGCGGATATGATAACCCCGGCGTGGTTGTGCCTTATATCGATCCGCGCACCGGCGTTGCGTTTGGTCCGATTACTCCTGGATTCAATGGCCGCGCACCGGGACTGCCGGATATCAGCTTCGGTTCTTTCACGACCGCAGCACAACGCGCGATCATCCAGAACAGCATCTTCAATCCAATCGCGGGACGCGATATCTTCCGTCCAGCTGACATTGATCCAGCTACAGGTAACCCACGACCTAACCGCTACGTATCGCCAGCGGGTGTCCTAACTTCGCTAGCTTATCGCCTGGTGCAGGAACTCGGCAATCGCCGCTCGTTCTTCGATCATGACTACTACCGCTATACCGCGGGTCTCCAGGGAGATTTCAACTTCAAGGATAACGGTTTCATCAGTCACTTCGGTTACGATACCGGTTTGGTATACGAGCGTTTTGACGAAAAGGATACGGACAGTGGCGACGCCAAACGCGGGATCATCTATAACGAGATTATCGGAGGTAACTTCAACCCGTTCATCGGACAGAACGCTCCTGCGGCGGGGGTTGCTCCAATATATAACGCGGCCGGTGTTCAGACGGGCACGGCGGCTTACGATAATTTCGCCGCGGTGCAGCGCGCATCCTTCATCGCTAACTCTTATTTCTACGAGCGCGATTGGCTGGCAGATGCAAAAGTGAACGGGCACCTTTTTCCGAATTTGTATAATGGCGGCTTAGACTTGGCCGTCGGTTACGAACACCGCGAGGTCCATACCAAGAACGAACCCGATCCCACACAAGGACAGGGCGACCAGCTGGGCTTCAACGCTTCCGATCGTTTCAAGTTAGAACAAATCGTGAACTCAGTTTTTGCTGAATTGAACTTTCCTATCGTGACCTCGACCATGAATGTCCCATTCATCCGCTCCCTCGAGGTTTCGATTGCTTTCCGGTATGAAAAATTCGAGCTCAAAGATCAATTCACCAAGCGAGAAGCGGAATTCGATAACTCGAATGAAGATGAGGACTTCGGCGGAACACCGCGTATCTCGCTTCGATATCAACCGATTCCGGACCTGACGTTACGTGCGAACTTCAACCAGTCCTTCCGGGCTCCGACGCCCTTTAGCTTATTCAGTCCGGTTCTGCAGAACTTCCCTCAACTGTTCGACCCGAACGGGCCGAACGGTGCGGTAACCCTGCAACCGCCGAACGGCGTCTTTCAGGGTGGCAACGCAGCGCTAACACCGGAAAAAACCGATGCTTACTCAGCCGGCCTGGTTTATACCCCGAAATGGCTGCCTGGGTTCACGGTAACGGCGGATTTCTATCAGCTCTTTACTAAGGATGTGCTACTCCCGGCGGCGGATGCCGCGCAGTTACTCCTTACCCTGAACATCCCTGACTCGGATGATCCGGGCGGCGGCGCAAACGGTGTGACCCGTAACGCAGATGGAACGCTAGCTTCGATCGATTCGACGATTGCCAATGCCGGCAAACGTCTGGTCGAAGGTATCGACATCACGGCGGTGTACGAACTTCCAACACAGAACTTCGGAACCTTTACCTTGTCGCTTGGTTACAACCACTTCTTCATCTGGAAGGCGGAACCGATCGACGGATTCGGTGCGCACAACTTCCTCGGTGATTATAACAACGGTACCTTCCCGTTAGCTCCCGGAGCTGTTCCCTTCAATAAGGGCTTCCTCCGTGGCGAATGGGCTTGGAAGGGCTTCGACTTCACTGCTACTGGCAACTACGTCGGAGATTTTGAGGACGATCCGCAGTTCATCGCCGGTAATGATGTGGTGCCTGGTCATGAAGGCGACGACGCTAACCCGAACTTCATCCTGCATCACCGCGTCTCTACTTATACGACGCTCGACATGCAGTTGAGTTATGAGTTTAAAAAGCCCGCGGCGCCAGCAGCCGCCGGTTACTCCAAGGACGCGAAGGATACCAAGTCGATGGTGGCTGGAGCAGACAACAGCAGTATCTGGCAGCGCTTGCTCTGGAATACCAGAGTGACAGTCGGGGTGAACAACGCCTTCGATCGCTTCCCGCCAACCGTGCTAGGCGCGTTCAACGACAACTACGACACCTCAGTTTACTCGATTCGCAACCGTTACTGGTACGTAAGTCTGAACAAGAAGTTTTAGGTTCCATGGTTCGCCTGCCGGTGGGGCGAGAAACATTCGGGCGGGTGGCAAGAATGCTACCCGCCCGTTTGCTTTGGCACAGAGTTACGATGAGAGCCAGCGCCAGAAACTTGCGCTTGCCCCGATCCGTAGGATATCAAAGGAAGATGGCTACTCGCGCTGCAACTGCTCCTGTTCGAAAGGTACGGAGAGCAAACGTCGCCCCAAAGGCGGTCGCGGCGGTGCCAACAAAGTCCTCGCCATGGATTCTGAACCGCTGGCTGGATTTGTTGCTGTTTGTTGGCACGCCGGTTTTGCTCATTCCGATCTTTGCCGCTGCCCAGCGGAAATGGAGCGCGCAGGATATTTTCCTTTTCGTGGGAGCGTTTGGCGCCATGGGTCATCACCTGCCGGGAATGATCCGCGCGTATGGCGACAAGGCTTTGTTCGATCGCTTCAAGATTCGATTCGTGATCGCGCCGGTGGCTTTGCTGGTGGTTTGCATCTGGTCATCCTTCAACAATATCCAGGCGGTGCAGTTGGTGGCTCTGTCCTGGGGTATTTGGCACGGCTTGATGCAGACCTACGGTTTCTGCCGCATCTATGATTCCAAGGCCTCGGCTAAAGCGGCCGCGCGGGCCCGGGTAGATTTTGCCCTTTGCGTGGCTTGGTTCGTCGGAGCGGTTTTGCTGTCGCCGCTGCGCTTCCGCACCTGCCTTGAGCTGTATTATGAGAGCGGCGGTCCGGTGATTCCGACCTGGCTCGTAACCGCGATGCGAAGCGGCGTTTTCGGCGTGCTCGCAGCAGTTACAATCGTATTCTTCTGGAGGCAATGGCGCGATTCGCGGGTCGGCGCGGGCTTCAGCGCAGTGAAGCTAGCCTTGCTTGGGAGCAGCATCGGCTTCTGGTGGTATTGCAACAACGGCGTGCAAAATCTTCTCGTCGGTATCGCCTTGTTCGAGGTCTTTCATGACGTGCAATACTTGTCGATCGTCTGGATTTATAACCGGACGCGGGTGGAGAAGGACAAAAGCATTGGCGGTTTCATGCGCTTCGTTTTTCGGCGCAGCGGATCTCTCCTCGGAGTCTATGTCGGGTTGGTCCTTGCATATGGATCCATCGGATTTCTCGCCTCTGCGGGAGCGGCAGAATGGATCCGGCACGCTCTTATCGGAACGGTCACGGCGTCGGCTCTGCTCCATTTTTACTACGACGGGTTCATTTGGAAAGTCCGTGAGACCCAGACGCGCTCCATGCTCGGGATCGGCGATCAGGGAGCCGTGGCCCCGGTTAAAATGCGGACCGGTCCGGGATGGATCGGACACGGTTTGCGCTGGGCAGCGTTGATCGTCCCGTTCGGCGCACTCTGCGCTGCGCAATTGATGGGCCGCACCGTGCCTCCGCTAGAGCGAGCGGCGAAGGTGGCCGAGGTCCTGCCTAACGACGCTCAAGGGCATCTGAATTATGGCAAAGCTTTGCACGAAGCGGGCCGAACGACGGAGGCAATAGTACAATATAGAGAAGCGGTGGAATTGAAGCCCTCGCTACAACCTGCCGAAATGTTCCTCGGGCTTGCCTGGAGCGATCTGGGCGAGATGGACCAATCCGTCACGCACTACGAGCGGGCGCTGGTGTTGGATCCGAAGGACGCGAAGACGGAGTGTAACCTGGCGGCGGTGTTCGCTATCCAAGGGAAACGGGAAGAAGCGCGAGCCCGTTTCGAACACAGTCTATCTCTGGATTCCACCCTGTTTCTCGCGCACAAGGAACTGGCGGATTTATTCGTCGCCGCGGGAGAGATCGACAAGGCAATCGAGCACTACCACGAGGCGATTCGGATCAAGCCGGATTTTGAGGAAGCGAAGAGCAATCTCGCATTTGCGCTGTCGCTCGTGAGCGTCAATCGCTGACTTCTAACGGCGCAGTATGGGTTGCGCCCTGCCAACGGACGGAGCACGTTAATCGCATGAAAACTTCGGTTTATCTCAAAGCGACGGCACTCGCGGTTATCGTTGGCAGCATGTCACCAGTCGCGAAGGCTGGATCAAATCATCATGAGTCGGAGAAGATTCTTCAGCAGAATGAAGAGGAGCGTTACGTCATGGTGACCGGCTCGCACATCCCGCAAAGGATTAAGCTAAAATCGATCGGCACCGACACGCCTTATAATCTTCGCATCTACAGCAAGCGAGAGTTGGAAAGCACGGGACGGCAAACTCCCGGCGGGGCTTTGGCCGCGATCGATCCGTCGATTACGTTGTCGCGCGGTCGTTAATAGAGCGGTCGGTTAAAGCGCAAATTTTTAAGAAGCCGACGGTGCCGGACATACGTGCTGGCATGCACGCTGCTATGAACCATACTGATTATGGTTCTTATAAGCATCCAGCCGTTTGCACCCAAGAAACTTCTCGCCCTTGCGGCCGCCGTCATTTGCCTTTCCACCGCGTCCTGCTTCGCTTCGACGGTTTTTCTTTCCGTCAAATCCACGCCATACGACCGGCAAATGAACCGGATCCGGCCGGTTTTAATTTCGGAACCAGTTGCGGCCGAACAGCAGGTTTCTCTCACCGTGGTCAATCAATGGATGGGAGATTTGCGCGACATCCCCTACGGCTACCATATGGAATGGAAGACTCCTTCTGAAGTGGAATCGCGACGACCGGCGGATTGCAAGGGGAAGGCCGTGGCGCTTTATGAGCGAATGCAAGCAAAGGGCGCAAAAAACGTTCGCCTCGTCATAGGCAAACGCAGTCCGACTAGCCGTTCCACACATGCCTGGCTCGTTTGGGAAACGACTAACGGAAGCTACCTGCTTGATCCTACATTCAACTGGATGGCGTGCCGCACCGAACAAGCCCACGAAGGGTCTTACCTCCCTTTCTACGCGTTCGAGGGTAACCGTAAGTTTCGAGCGGCCGGCAGCGATCTTCTCGTTGCCAATAATTAGGCGACGCCCGCGTTTGATCGGAGCTGCAACTGCAGCTTGATCGACCCCCATCCGTTCGGCTACAAAACAGTGAGGTAGCCAAAAATTTGTATTGCAAATCGGCGACCGGCCTCCTATTATCGTTTTTGTGGATATGGAAATTATGAAGACGCCTTTACTGCCTCGTGCACTTTATTCGCTGGCTTTTGTCGCTTTTACGAGCGCACCAACAATATTTGCAGGCGAGATCACTCTGCAAAAAGTTCCGCCTCTTACCGTGGAACAATCTCCATCGTATCCGGAAAACCTGGCGCGTTATCATTTAGGCGCACAAGTGGAAGCTGGCCCGCAAAGTCATCCTATCTCGAACCTCCAACTAAGTTCAAATTCTGAGGATCGAAACGGGGCCGAAGCCGCCCTCCTCTGCGATGACCCCACAGTCGGATACGCGCTCCCCTCAGGAAAATCTACGCTCCTCGTTTCGCTGCCGAAGATCGAAAACGTTGGGCGGATCTCATTTCTGAACAAAAACACGAAAGGCGAAGTCACGGTTGCGACCGCCAGCGCGAAGCTGCCTGCGGACAGCCCGCAATGGCACACCGTTCTGCAACAGGAACTCTCGACGCAAGCGCTGCAGGCGAACGTCGGCCCAAGCGAAGCGAAATACGTTCGACTTACTTTTAACGTGAGTGAACCCGGCCGCATCGCTGGCTTCGGTGTCTACTCCACGCCCCGCGTCTCTGATTTCACCGCCCCGCGGACACGGAAGCTTCCGGTTCAGGACAAGTCTGACAGCTTCGCGCTCATTTCGTACAACCTGACCGACATTCACGCGAAGGGCCGCGCGCTCTACGTGAGTTCGGGCAGCGATGTGCGCCAAGCGAACAACATGATCGATGACCAGACCACGACCGCCTACAGCTTCGGCAGCGAAGATGTCGCTCCGACAGCGGTAATTGATTTGGGTAAGCCTTCTACCCTGCGCCGAATGTCCGCAGTCTATGCGCCTCGCGCCGGAAAGATGGATTTCTATGTCTTGCAAACACTCCCTGCTGTCAGCTCATCAACTTCAAACGGATCGAACAACGTCAAGCTGACGGATGAAGCAATCGCCAACATGAAAACCGTTGGCTCGGTCACCGACGATGGTAGCCAGGGCCGCGCCTCCATTGATTTTCCGGCTACTGCTGGCCGTTACGTCATGGTTCGTTGGACGCCATCAGCTCAGGCGGACAGCTCGTTCGCGCTCGCCGAAGTGGCGGCGTTCGGTGCTGGTTCGCGCAATACGTTGCTCGCTGCCAATACAGAAGCTCCCGGCGGCGGCGAAGTCAGCACTGAGCGGTATGACGGCAAAACCGAGATGGATGGCAAGACAATGATCGACACCAAAGATATGCCGGCCGAAGGCCCAGCAGAAAGGTCGGCCCCGGCAGAGGGCCCTCCTCCTTCCCTGCCGCAGCCGCCGCCATTCACCTTCGTCCCGGTGCTCGGCCCGACCAGTCCATAATCATTCGTTAGACTCTTGAAAACCCGTCGCGCGTTTCGTGCGACGGGTTTTTCTTTTAGAGATTGTCCCGCAGAATCTCGAAGACCGCGGTGTTGTCCAGCGTTCCCTGAAGCGCGTCTGCGCCAAGCCCACTGCCGAACGCAATCACATCGCCCCCAGTATTCACGGTGGGTTTTTCGGTCTGGTCTGGCAACGCGGCGCCCGAAGGGTCCAGGACTTCGTTCGGTATTTCGTTTGGCACCCAACTCAGCCACTGTCGCGCTCCTGGCTTCGCTTCAAACACCTCCGCCCCGCCTTCACCGAGCGGCGAAAATCCATTAAAGCTTAAACCACCCACTCCGACATCCCCGCAAACAATGATGGTGGATTTCGTCCCCGCGTACCGTTGCGCCACCGAAATCGCCTGATCGAGCGCCACGGTTTCCGCCAGGGTCGCCTGACCATTCCGAGCCCGCGCTGCCATTCCCATCAATCCGGCATCAACGACAAGCAAATAGCCACCGCTATTATATTGCAGTAGCTCGATGCCACGCCGCACCATGTCGGACAAAGTCGGTTGCTCACCGCGGCCCGCTTCGTCGGCGCTCAAGGCCATTTCCGCCGGGCTGAAAAGCCCAACCAACTTCGCCCGCCGCCAGCGCGGCACTCCATCGAGCTCTTCCAGGCTGTGCACGAATTCGTAGCCGCCATTGCGAGCTTCCAGGAGAAGATCCCGGTCATCCGTCCGCCTTCCTTCTTTCTCCATCGGTAAAAAATCGGCCGCACCGCCTCCCATGACGATATCGATTTCAGCGTTCTCAACCAAAGTCCGCGCTAATTGTGTGCGGTTATCCTTCTCGGATGTATGCGCGTAAAAGGCGGCTGCGCTGGGATCGGTCACCAGCGCATTCGTAATCAAGCCAGTCATGCGCCCGCTCTCGCGCGCAAGCTCGATCAAATTCGTCAGTCCCTTCCCCTCCGCATCCAGACTCAGCACGCCATTCTTCACTTTTGTCCCGGTCGCGAGCGCGCTCGCCGCCGCAGCTTGATCTGGCGTGGCGAAATCCTTCGAATAGTTTTTCAGCAGCGCAGTGTAAGGAAGCAAATCAATCGTTAGGGGAACATCCGCCCCACCCGCGTAGATACGAGCCGCCGTTAGTCTGGCCGGATCCAATCCTTCGCCCACGAAGAGAATTATTCCGAAAGGCTTTTGTACCACCCAGGTGCGAAAATAAAAAACACCGAAGGCAAAGAAGAGAACGAGACAGAAAAGCGCGAGGAACTGGTTGCGCCATTTCATGGGGGCGATGTAGAAGCCGCCCCCAGTCGATGTCAACGAAAGAACCGGCTTGTGCCTCCGGTCTTCGTCGGCAAATTCGCCGCCATGGCCGGACCGGTGATGCTCCTGATTCGCGACGGTTGGGGCATCAATCCTGGCGGACGCGAGCAGCGCGAAGCAAACGGAGACGCCACCCTTCTCGCGCGGTCCCCCTTTCACGATCATCTCTATCGCGATTATCCCGGCGGCAAACTAAGCGCGAGCGGCCTCGATGTCGGTTTACCTGAAAGACAGATGGGCAACTCAGAGGTCGGACATTTGAATCTCGGCGCCGGCCGGATCGTTTATCAAGATCTGACTCGCATCAACCAAGCGATCAAAGACGGCGAATTGGAACGAAACGCCGTTCTCAGCCAGGCCTTCGCGAGCGCGAAAAATTCACGGCTCCATTTCCTCGGGCTCGTTTCGGATGGAGGTGTGCACAGTCATTACGCGCACCTGATCGCGCTCGCGAACGCAGCGAAAGCCGCCGGGGTTGAGGACATCATGGTGCACGCGTTTACTGATGGACGCGACAGCTCACCGACCGGCGGCGCTGCTTTTTTGGAGAAATGCGAAACGGGATTTACGCAGAGCGGAGCGAAAATTGCGACCGTCGTCGGACGCTATTTTGCGATGGATCGCGATCGCCGTTGGGATCGAACAAAGCTGGCCTGGGACGCGATCGTTTTCGGTAAAGGCGAGGCAACCGACAAAACACCTTCGGACGCAGTTCGCTCGGAATATGCGCGTGGAAAAACCGACGAATTTTTGCCCGCACTCATCTTCTCTCAGCCTAACGAGCAAAGAGTACGCGATGGCGATGTTGTATTTTTCTTCAATTTTCGGGCCGATCGCGCGCGTCAGCTTTCACAGGTTTTTCTCGAGCGAGATTTCAGAGGCTTCGAGCGCGGGACGCAACCGCAAGTGCATTACGTTACGCTCACGCAATACGACGCGAATTACTCCTCGCCGTATGCCTTCGCGCCGGCAACTTTCGCGCATATTTTGGGCGAGGTCGCGAGCGCTGCCGGTAAAAAACAGCTTCGGATTGCCGAGACGGAAAAGTATCCGCACGTCACCTATTTTTTTAACGGCGGAATCGAGAAGCCATTTCCTGGCGAAGATCGAAAAATTATCCCTTCACCCAAAGTGGCGACGTACGATCTGCAACCGGAGATGAGCGCCCGCGAAGTTACAGAGACGGTCCTCGCCAGCATGGCGCAATACGACCTCATCATTTTGAATTTCGCCAATCCCGACATGGTTGGACATACCGGCGTGGTGGAAGCCGGTGTAAAAGCGGTCGAAACGATCGACGAATCTGTCAGCCGCATTGTGCCCGCCTTGCTTTCGTTAGACGGGAAATGTTTGATTACCGCCGATCACGGCAATTGCGAGCTGATGCGCAATCCCGACGGCTCTCCCAATACTGCGCACACCACAAATCTCGTACACTTGATTTACGTCGCCGACGATGCCGCAAACTTTCGCGTGCAGGATGGAATTCTGGCCGACGTCGCGCCAACGCTGCTCTTCCTCCTTGGCCTCTTGCAGCCGAAGGAAATGACCGGTCGCAATCTTCTCCTTTCCCGCCAGGAGCCATCGTGAGGCCAGCGCAGGAGGCGCGGAATTTCGACTAGCTACAAAGTCTCGGCGCGCGGCGTCAGGCTCGACTGGCATCGTGGCCGGACTCAAAAAAACACTCGTTAGGCGAACCGTTGCCGTTCCTCTTGCACGAGGTCGAAATTGATTTCGAGCTGCTGATTCAAGAGTCGCGTCCCGGCTTGCGCGATGCGCTGCAGAAAACGCAGACGGCTTTCCGTTGCGCTTTCGTGCCAGCTTGGCTTTTGCCGCAAAATGAGCGCGCCTTCGGTTTCCACCAGCGCACCCCAGCCAAGAGGAATTTCCGGCTCGCGGTATAACTCGTTAGGCAATACCAGATAAAAAAGGTTCGCACACCGATAGCGCGTTAAGCATTCAAACTTGGTCGCGCCGCGAATTCGATTTTGCAAGGCACCCAGTTCGCGCAAAACACGTCCGTAAGTCCGATGCTCGATCGCGGTGAAGTCGTGTGAATCGAATTCCGGGAAAAGCGATTCACCACCGCGCAGCGTCGGATAATGAACGCGCAAATGTTTCTCCAGCACCTGCCGCCTTTTGTTCACCGTCTCGAGACGTTCGCGCGCGGAGGAACTACAACAGTTATCTCTCCGGAGATCGGAAAGCACCTGTTTGCATTCGAAAATCGCCGTGACCCCAAGGTCGTTTCCGCGCGCGCGATAACCGGCCACATCCGCCCGATAACGACACTTCGGCAAACTCACTTCCACCGCGCAAGCGCTGTAACCCTGGCCCTGCGCCCATAGGACCGCGAGCCGTTTCAGTCGGCGATGCGCTACGGTTTCGCCGCGCTTACTCGTTGGGCCAGTGACTTCGTTGCTTGTCATCGTGAGTGACGCGAAAGATCTCTGACCGTTTCAATATTCCGGGACAAAGAAATATTCAGAGATCCTTCGCTTGGCTCAGGATGACATTAGTAATTGGGATGGCAATTGAAGGGCCGCGCGGGCTTGACGCCCCTCCGCCAGCCATGTAGCCGCAGAAGGATGCGCGTTGATTATCTGCTGATCGACGTGAGCAATTCCTACACGAAGCTCGCCTTCTCCACCGCAAAACGGGTGGCGCGTCCCTGGCAAATTCCGACGCGCGAACTTACGCAAATCGCCCTAACGAGTGTTATGCGGTCGCGCACCGCACGCGTGGTGGTGGTCGCGTCGGTCGTGCCGAAAAAGAACGCGTCGATCAGGAAGGCGGCGGGCACAACGCCGATATTATTTATCGATGCGAAAACCAATCTTGGCGTCGGGGTCGATTACCCCCAGCCGAACACGATCGGCGCCGACCGGCTCGCGAATGCCGCTGCGGTTGCGCAACTCTACGGGACGCCCGCGATCGTGGTCGATTTCGGGACGGCGGTTACATTCGATGTCGTTTCCGCCGCGCGCGATTACGTCGGCGGCGTGATCGCGCCCGGCTTGGAATCGATGACGAATTTCCTTTATCAGCGCACGGCCTTGCTGCCGAAATTGAATCTGCGCGAGCCGGTGAAAGCGATCGGCAGGACGACGCGTGATGCAATGATGTCGGGCGCGATCTACGGTTATCGCGGTCTGGTACGGGAGATCATTGCGCGCATCCGCGCCGAATCATTTCCAAAAGGAAAAGTGCGCGTAGTCGCAACCGGAGGCTACGCGGCATTGATCGCGCGACATCTACCGGAAATCGAGACGGTCCATCCAGGATTAACACTGGAAGGCCTTCGCTTGATCGCGAACTTAAACAGCTGACGCCTTCGTATTCTCCCAGCAGAATACCCCTCCCGCGCAGGCAAAAAGAACTTGTCATCACCCCGGCGCGCGGGTTGTATGCCCGCAGTCATGAAGATACGGAAAATCGCGGCAATTACATTCCTTGTGCTCAGTTCGTTCGCCGCCAATAGCGTGGCGCCTTCCAAGACTGAGCTCGAGGCGATGTACGACAAGGCCTTCAAGGAATTCGATGCCAACAATTACGATCTGGCCTTGAAGGACCTGGAAGCGATCGATGCGCGCCAGCCCGATCTGGCCGAGTCGCAAAATCTTCGCGGCGTCATTTTAATGCGGCAGAAAGATTATCCAAACGCCGAGACTGCGCTGCAGAAAGCACTCGCGGCCGATCCGAAATTTTGGAATGCGCGATTCAATCTGGCCGAGATCCCGTTCCTGCAAAAAAATTGGGCCGAGGCGCGCAAGCGTTTCCAGGAATTGCTCTCGGGAAACGCTTCAGAATTGCAGGGCGAAGCGACGCAGCTGATCCAATATAAAGTCCTCATCACTCATCTGATGGAGGGGAAAGAAAACCTCGTCGAAGCGGCGATCGCGAAGTTCGAGCTTTCGCCCGATACGCCGGCGGTGCATTACGCGAATGCGGCCATCGCGCTGAACAAGAAGGACGAGAAAGCGGCCAAAGATGCCCTAACGACTGCTGAAAAAACTTTCTCGCCGCAGCTGAACAAACTGTTCGCCGAATCGCTCTACGAAGTTGGTTGGCTGGAGAAACCTGCCGGGCAGACACGCGCCGCGCTCGAGTTGAATTCCGCTGCGGAAAAAGCGGTGAAGACGAAGGCGTACGCGAAAGCGAAATTTGATGAAGCCGAGCAAGCACTCCAACAACGCGACCTGACTGCCGCGCGGAAGCTGATTGACGAAGCGGACAGCGCCGACCCGAACCAGGCCCCCATCTCGAATCTACGTGGCGAGATTCTGCTCGAACAAAAAGATTACGATCAGGCCGAAAACGAATTTAAGAAGGCCGCGAAAGCCGATCCAAAATATCGCGATGCGCAATACAACCTCGCGCAAATTCCATTTAAGAAGAAAGAGTATGCGAAGGCGCGCGATCGTTTTGAAGCGCTTTTCAGCAGCACTTCCGGCACGGACAAAGATCGCGCCGCGCAGCTGATCAAATACAAAATTTACCTGACCTTTCTGCTCGAAGGAAAAGACAGCCGGGCGCAGAAAATGATGGAGCAATTCCAATTCACGGGCGACACGCCGGCGCTTTATTACGCGCAGGCTGCCTGGGAGTTCAAACACGATAACGCGACGAAGGCGAACGATTGGGTTACTTCCGCACGGAAGATTTATCCGCCTGCTTTGAACGGCGTTTTCTCCGATGCGTTTTTTGATTTGGGCTGGCTGCAAAGTCCGGCGATCGCGTCAGCGACATCGGCGGGGGCGACCACGGATTCCGCTCAACCAGAAACGGCGCCATCGATCGAGCCAACACCGATCCCCGCCATCACCTTGGCGAAGAACGAGCCGATCAAACCAAGTGAGCCGCTCACTCTTGCTACCACGCGGGCGAATCCAATTATTCCTGGAATGGAAGCGACGACTTCCACGGCGAGCGAATCTCCTGCCGCTTCTTCCGTCTTGAGCGCGGCTTCATCGCCGAAAGTGGAAACTCCTGTCGCCTCGACTGCTTCTCCAGCGGCCGCTCGGCCGGTGATCGCGAACGCGTCTGAAGCGGAAGCGCCGGTCACCAACGACGACGCCATAAAAGCAGCCACGTCGGCGAGTCCGGCCACGGTGCTTGCTCCGGCGAAAGTGCGAGAATGGTCGGAGCCAAGCCTGTTCGATCGCGTGGGCAGTCAGAATATTCTGGTCGGCATTCTTCTTCTGGCCGCCATCCTGCTCCTATCCTGGGTTGTGTTTCCACCCCTCCGTCGTGCCTTCATGAAAACCGCCGATCGCAGTTTTAGTCCGGCGACCTCGCCGAGCTTCAACAATTCGGAAGCGAGCGGCGAAACTGAAGAACTCGTTAGTCCATCAAGACTCGCGGGTGGCCCACCGCAAATTTCCTTGCAGCTTCGCGCCTCCGAGCCGGCTTTGCGTCGGGCAGTTATGCCGCTCGGAAAGAGCGGTCGCACTTTTGGAAGCGGGAATGGTAATGGCAACGGAAATGGAAACGGCCTCGCGGGCGCGCCGGTTTCCGTTCCGGCCGAAACCTATGCGCAACCTGAGCGGTTTGAGCCGACTCCGGTCGAATCATTTGACGAAGGTGTCGGCGAACCTTTGCCGGTCGAAACAAGCGCTCCGCTCGAATCGATTATTCCCGAGCCAATGGCGATTGAGCCCGAGATCGAATTTACACCACAACCTTTCTTCGCTCCTGAGCCCGTCATCGTTCCAGAGCCAGCGTTCGCGATGGCGTCGACCGAATCGACGACGTTTGCCGCAGAAGAAAATATCGAGGCGATCGGCGAAGATTTTTCCCAACCCGATACTATTCCAGCCATGGCGGAAGCGGTCTCGGCTCCGATAATGGAAATGGAATCTGCTCCGACGCCTGTCTCTTCGGTGGAAGAGGCAGCCGAGCCAATCGGTCAAGGTCAGCCTATTCCGTATCTCACGTCGACTCCGTCGAGCACCGCTCCGGAGCCAGAAATCACAAAACCCGAAACCGAAACAGCACGGCAGCGTTTCTTTGGCGGGGCACTTGCAGGAATTGGCGCACTGCGCCATTCTGTGGGCCGCCTGTCGCCCGCGCCGGAGAATGTTTCCAGCGAGCCGATAGCCCAGCAATCAACCATACCAGCAACCATGCCCACACCGACACCAACCGCCCCCGCTCCCGTAATTCGCACCGGCCCAACCAGCCCGATGGCTGGAGTTCAGCCACAAACCGGCGCCATGCAACAGACCGCTCCGACTGGCGGCATGCACACCTCGGTGCAATTAACCTTCTCCTTCGAGATCGCCTCCCTGCAATTGACCCCGACCTTCAAGATGGGCGCGCTGCAATTGAAACCGACTTCGAAAGTCGTGACCATGCGCCTCGCTCCCTCGCAGCATCCGCAGCCCGCGATGAACCTGCAGGTCACCTTCGAGATCGCGACTGTCCAGTTGGCTGGCAACTCAATCGGAATGATTCGGTTGACGCCTTCACAACAGCAGCGTCCGACCATCACCAGTTCACCTGCGTTTAACATCGCCGGCTTGCAGTTGGTTTCCGGCGCTGAAGCCGCGCCGGTGCAGCTCACTCCTTCACAACAAGGCCAGGCCTCGGTTCATGTCACTGGCTCATTCCAAATCGCGACGGTGGAATTTTCCCCGTCCTTCGAGATCGCATCGATTGTTCTGAATTCGACTTCGAAAAGCGTGAACGTCCAGCTCCCGGGCTCCGGCCCGAGCGCAGTGGAAGGCGCGCCTGTCTTCGAAATCACGAACGTGCAACTCGCAGGCAACGGCGAGATTGGAATGCTCCAACTGAACCCGCACGGTTCGGCTCCGGGGCAAAAGCCAGCCTAACGAGAGATAAGATTCAAGGAAGCGGCCCGCGTGCAAACGCGGGCCGTTTTGTTTGTGCGTGTGATCCGGACGGACGCAAGAATGTTCAGGCTAGCAATTGTTATCCTGAGCCGCGAAGACGGCGAAGGAGCGCGCAATCGAGTTTAGCGGCGTTTAGCACCTCAAGCGCCGTGCCGTTCGTTACGAGATCCTTCGGCGCGCTTCGCCAGCCTCAGGATGACATCCAGAGCGAATATATTCCCGGCAGTGTCACGTCCTACCGCTTCACAAAATTGCCGCGATTCAGCGACTTCAACTCTTTCGGCAAAAACTCTCCGTCCCGTCGAATTAATTTTCCATCGAAGTAAACTTCGCCCCCGCCGTAATCCGGTCGCTGAATATTGACCATATCCCAATGGACCTGGCTGCGGTTGCCGTTGTCCGCGTCTTCGTATGCCTGGCCCGGGGTGAAGTGGAACGAGCCCGCAATTTTTTCGTCGAACAAAATATCGCGCATCGGATGCAGGATGTAGGGATTCAAGCCTAACGAGAACTCGCCGATGTAGCGCGCGCCCGGATCCGAATCCAAAATCATGTTTAGCTTCCGGGTTTGATTCGAAGTCGCTTCCACAATCTTGCCCTCGCGGAAATCGAGCCGCACTCCATCAAAGGCGACGCCTTGGTAAATGCTTGGTGCATTGAACGTGACGTGCCCCTCAACCGAATCCTTCACCGGACAGCTGAAAACTTCCCCATCGGGAATATTCCGATCTCCGCCGCAAATGATGGCGCCGATTCCCTTGATACTGAAGCGCAGGTCCGTGCCCGGTCCCTTAATTTCGACCCGGTCGGTTTTCTCCATCAACGCCTTTAGCGTTTTCATCCCGGGCTGTAGCCTGCGGTAATCGAGCGTGCAGACCTGGAAATAAAAATCCTCAAAAGCTTCCGTGCTCATCCCGGCAAGCTGCGCCATGGAGGGAGTAGGCCAGCGCAGCACCACCCACTTCGTTTTCTTGACCCGCTGGTCCTGCACCGAGCGCATCTTCTTTGCTACCAGCTTCATTTGTTCGGCCGGGATATCGGACATCTCCGTAATGTTCGCGCTTCCGCGCAACCCCACGTAAGCGTCCATCCGCTTCATCCGCGCCAGCTCGTGAATCGAAGTCAAATTGAGCTGCCGCTCGCTTGCGTTCAGCGCCAGCTCTCGGCTGATTCGTCCACGCTGGATCTGCGTGAACGGGATCGCACCCACTTTCCGCGCGGCGCGCACCATTGCGATCGTCATCTCGTCGGGCACATCGAAGGCCTCGATCAAAACGGTTTCATTGCGTTTCAAAGACATCGAATATTCCGCCAGGATCTGAGCAAGTTTGTCGAAACGCGGGTCGTGCATAGACGGGAATAATTCCATCGCGCCTTGCAGATGCAAGATGCTGTAGGGCGCAGCATCACGGCTCGAGAGTCAAAGAGGGAATGAACTCAGGAGACGATGATGCGGCAGTCTGTTCTCGGCCTTAGAGAGTCATCATTAATTATGCGCGCCTCAATTTTGCCGCGAAAGCGCCGTCGAAACCGTCACGAAATGGCAGGATGGCTTGCTGGCTTTCCAGGCGAAGAAAAGGAAATTCGCTGAGCGCACGGCGCACGACTTCTTCATTTTCTTCCGCTTCCAAACTGCAGGTGCTGTAAACCAGAACTCCCCCAGCTTTGAGCAACGGCGCCACCGCGCGAAGGATCGCAAGTTGTTCCAGGGGCAGTCGCGTGAAATCATCACTCGTTAGGCGCCAGCGCACATCGACGCGACGGCGGATGACGCCGGTATTCGTGCAAGGCGCATCCACCAAAATACGATCGAAGGTCGTTGCAATTTTAGACACGCCCGTTTTCCAATCGTGCTGCAGGACGGTGGCATTAACGCCCAGCCGCCTCAGGTTTTCGCCGAGAAGAGTGACCCGCGATGGCTCGCGATCGCAGGCGAGAAGCTGCCCTCGATTTTGCATCGCTTGCGCGATCAAACTCGTCTTGCCGCCGGGCGCGGCGCAAGCGTCGAGCACTGCGTCGTCCGGCTGCGCGTCGAGCAGCTCGCAACTCAGCGCCGTGCTCGGATCCTGAATGTAACATTCGCCGCGGGCGAGTGAGTCGAGCGGAATATCCGTCACGCGAACGAAGTCTTCGCGTCCGAAAACATGTTCACCAAAATTCAGCTCGCTCTCATGCAAGTTATTCAGACGCGCGTAAATCGGCGCGGGCTCGTTATTCCAATGACAAAGCGCGCTGGCAGCATCTGCTCCGAAAGCGTTCTTCCATCGTTCGATGAGGAATCCCGGATGCGACGCGCGGATCGCGAGCGGCTGCGCTTCCGCGGCAGCACGCAATTCATCTTCGCGGCGGAGCGCAGCGCGCAAGACTCCGTTGACCAATCCGCGATTACGCCGCCGACTCAGTTCCACCGTTTCGAAAACCGCGGCGTGGCTGGCAGTTCGAAGAATGAAAAGCTGATAGAATCCCAGGCGCAACAGATCGCGCGATTCGTGGTCGAGCGCTTCGGAGCGCGTGCGATCGATCCAAAAATCGAGCAAACTGAGGTTACGAATAATTCCGTAGAAAAGCTCGTTCGCAAAAGCGCGGTCAGATTTTCCAAGTCCGCTCCCGCCGAGCGATCGCTGAATAATTACGTCGGCAAATTCGCGACCTTGCCGCCAATCAGCCAGCGCCTGGAGTGCAAGAGCTCGCGCCGTCATTGAAGGACGATATTCCCTCAAAATGTCATTCTGAGCGAAGCGAAGAATCTCCAATCATTTCCGATCACCCAGGGCGCGGAAGTGCCAGAGAGCCTTCTTCGCTTCCCCTAAGGATGACGGTGTTCCTTAGCGCGGAGTAGCCCGGCCGCGTCCGATGGAGTGATACTGGAAGCCAAGCGTCGCCATCGTTTGAGGATCGAAAAGATTTCGGCCGTCGAAAATAATCGGCGTGCTCATCTTCTCCTTCACCGCCGCGAGATCGACGTTCCCAAACTCCGCCCATTCCGTGGCGATGATAAGCGCTTCCGCATTCTCGACCGCCGCAAAAGCCGAATCCGCGAAATGCGCGCCGGCGATTTCTTTCACTTCGCGCGCCTTCTCCATTCCTTTCGGATCGTAAACGCTCACTTGCGCGCCTTCGCGCAGCATCTCGGCCACCAGATCGATCGCGACCGACGAACGAATGTCATCCGTGTCCGGTTTAAAGGTCAGGCCCCAGACCGCGATCTTCTTTTCGCGCAAAACCCAAAGTGCATCGCGCACTCCCGTGAGGAAGCGGTCTTTTTGCGAGGCGTTGATTCGCTGCACTTCTTTTAAAAGATTAAACGGCACACCGAGCTGCTCGCTGATCTTGATGAAAGCGGCGATGTCCTTCGGGAAACAGGAGCCGCCATATCCGATGCCGGCGTTGAGAAAGTTCCGGCCAATCCGGCGATCCATCCCGATCCCATCCGCAACTTTTTCCACGTCCGCGCCGCTCGCTTCGCAGATCGCGGAGACGGCGTTGATGTAGGAAATTTTCAGCGCCAAAAATGAATTGGCCGCGTGCTTGATCAGCTCCGCGCTGTTGATGTCGGTAACGAGAATCGGCGCCATGAAAGGCTCGTAGATTTTCTTCATCAGATCGATCGCGCGTTCGCTTTGCGCGCCGATGACAATACGATCGGGCTTCATCAAATCCGCCACCGCGCAGCCTTCGCGCAAGAACTCCGGATTGCTCACCACATCGAACTCGGCGTTATGCCGGTTGTAGCGCTTGATTGATTCCGCCACTTTCTCGCCGGTCTTTACCGGCACGGTGCTCTTATCGACGATGACGCGATAGCTGGTTAGGACACTCGCGATCTCGCGCGCGACTTTTTCGATGAAGCTGAGATCGACCTGGCCGTCCGGGCCTTGCGGAGTCGGGACGGCAATGAACACGACCTGCGAATTATCGACGGCATCTTGAATATTGCCGGTGAAACGCAAACGCTGCGCCGCCACGTTGCGATGGATGACCTCCTCGAGGCCAGGTTCGTAAATCGGGACCTTACCCGCCTGCAGCGATTCCACTTTGCGCGGGTCGTTATCCACGCAAACGACATGATGGCCGACATCGGCGAAGCACGCGCCGGTGACGAGACCAACATAACCCGAACCAATGATCGACAATTCCATAGGAAAGAAAGCGTGAGCTCCGGCCTAAGCGCGGCGCTGGATTGAAAGAGCAAAGGGGAGCAATTGCAATGCCGATCCTCCTTAGGGGACCAAGCCACCGCCTTGCGATTCGGTACCCTGTGCCCCTGGGTCGAAGTTCAAATCGAAGCTGAATTTTGGCAGCGCTTTAAGCGTGAAGGTGAGAAGGACGCCGTATTCTTTAACCGAGCCGTTGTTTCGGACAATGCCGCCGATGGAAGCGACCCAACTCGTCAGGTCACGATAGAGAGCATAACGCTGTTCCTCGAAATAACCGGTGATGGCTTCATAGCGCTCGTAAGCGCCGATGCCCCAGTTGTCGTTCAGGCGATAGTAAGCGCTAAGCGTGTAGACGCTGCTGTTGTCGAAGAACGGATTCTCATTCAGGAAGCGATGCCCAAGATTGAGCTGCAGCGCCGCGATGGGCTGGATGCGAAGATCGGTGTTGATCTCAGTGAAGCCACTGGTCAAGAGCGGGACTTGCGAGGAAATGCCGACTGAGGCCCAGGGCAACGGCGAGAAGCGAAGATTGTTATAGAGGTTCGAGTAATCGCTTCGGTTGTAGGGATTGTCGAAATTGACGTCGAGGTAGGTTTCTAACTCGAGCCAGTTGATCGTGCTGTCGTCGCGACGCGTTTGCAGACGATTGCGCACGCCGATGCGGGCGATGGTCCAGTTATCGATCGAGTCGATGGAGCTGAACTGCGGGAAATCGAGCGGACGCAGTTGCGTGGAAGGCTGGTAGCGATCGAACTGATAAAGTTCGATCGGGTTGAGCTTGTCTCCCGTAACGTAGGAAAAATTCAGGAATGGCTGAATGATGTGACGAAGCCCATCGAGTCCCAGGGTGCGGCTCTGCGCGCTCTCCCAGGTCCGCGAGACTTTGAACGAGGCTTCGACTCCCGCATTTACCACCGTACGGAAACGGTCGCCTCCCGGTTGCAGCGGCATATCGGCCGGAGGTGGCGGAATCAGGAAATCGGGCACAAGCGGATTTGGATCGGGGGTGAAGAACGTGTTGTCCACGTTCCGCGTCTCGCTGTAATAAGTGCCGCGCACACCCACTCGGGGCACCACCGAAAGCCAACCGAAATAAGTGTTCGGGAAAGTGAGCTGATGGAAGGTGTCGAAGCGGTCGGATTCGTAATCGTGGTAAGGAGAGCCGTGCGGAAAGTCACGGCGCAGGGATACGGCACTGGCTTCGCCTTCGTAGAAGATCGGGCCGCCGAAAAGGGGCTGGCGTTTGATATCGAGCGAAATCTCAGGCAACCGTTCGGTTGCTTCGAAGAAGTTGTTTACCTGAAAACGCGAGAACGCTGTCAGGGTATAGAACGGATTATACTTGGTGAGGGTAATGAAGTTATCCGGCTCCGGACGAAGGCGAAACTCCGCCTGGAAAAAGTCCTGCAGGACGTATTGATCGCTCAGCTTTGTGATATCAACCGTGCCATAAATATCCTCGGTAAAATTGGTTCGATTCTCGATCGACAGGCGAAAACGCTCGGTCGGAATCGCGTCGCGCGGAAGTGAGGTGCGGTTCAGGAGCGCGTTATTGTCCTCCAGGAAATAAGTTCGGAGCCTGGCAAAGCTCGTATTTTTCTTGCCGTATTCGATGTAAGGATCGAGCCCGCCCGCTACTCCGCGTCGGCCCCGGAAATCGAGCCGCGCGGTGGCTTTGATGTGATCGGTGATCGGAAAAGTCACGCGCCCGAGCAACGAAGGCCCCCACGAACTCAGATATGCTGGAGTGACAAGGAAGTTGAAATCGTCATCCAGCGATTGATAAACGTAAGGCCAATAAAAGATCGGGACCTTGCCGACATAAAAGGTCACATCTCGCAGGATGACCCGGTCGCCTTCGTAAATCCGCACGCGACGCGCTCGCATCCGAAAATCCGGGTTGGCGGAATCGTGCGTAGTAAAGATGCCGTTCAGAACCAGCTTCGCGTTCGCGTCGATGCTGGAAATCTGTTCGCCGCCGACAAAGAAGGGGGCGTTGATCGTGCGCATCTCGTCCGCGCTGATCTTCTTTGTCTCGGTGTTATAAGTGCCACGCTCACCGACATACATCTCCGTGCCGCGATAAATGCGCACATGGCCAAAGACGTGGACATCATGCGTCTCGGTATTGTATTCGGCGCGGTCTCCGTAAATATCGGTGTCGCTCAGGTGAATCGCGACGTTCTCGCGCGCCGTCGCGATGCCGTTTTCGTAGTTCGTCCCGCCGGTGGCGTTGATCTCGATCGGCTGTCCCGCAAGCTTATGATCGGTCGCAGCCTGTGCGAACGCGCTCTGCGAAAGCAGAAGGAAAACGAGAAGAACCAGCCATCGCATCAGAGGAGCCGAAGCTAGTCCCGCACCCCAGTGTTGCAAAGGCAAAACGGGTTCGCCGCCCAAGGCATGCCGCATCATTATCCGAGGGTGAGCGACAGGCCCGCGACTTGTTGGTTCAGCCCGCAGGTCGAGACAATCGCGCGCCGAATTCGCGGTATTGCCGGTGGGCCACAAGAGTCTGGAAGGCGGCCTGTCTTCAACGCCTGCGCGGCACAAATCACCTGCCAAAGGGCGGCCGCGCCGACGCCTTCGCCTAACGAGACTTTGGGCGCATACACCCTTGCGCGTGGAGATCGATGCTCGATCGCGGCACGCTCCGCCTGGTCGACAAAGGTCCCGTTTGCGCTCACAACAATGAGATCATCACTCGTTAGGCTAAACCGGCCGAGCGTTTGATCGAGACACGCCGCCGCTTCTTTTTGGTGCGAGAAATTGCAACCCGCATCGATCCGCTCGACGAAGATTTCGCTTCCGGACGGGGGTGCTTCCGCACCTCCAGGACGAAGGGGAGATCGTCCTTCCCGCTCGAGCAAAACCGCGCCCGCACCCTCACTCAAAATCGTCCCGCGGGGTTTGGTTTCGAAGACTTCGATCGGCGGCTCCGCGCGCAACAGACGCCAACGATGATACGCGTCGCACAGCAGCCAATCCGCCTCTTCCGCTCCCACCACCAGGCAACGATCGAGCGCGCTGTCCTCCATCAAATCTTCCGCCATTTTCAAAGCGAGCAGACCGACTGCGCCATCACCGACCAGGGTGTAACTCGCGCCGGTGATTCCGAGAATGGCCGCGAGATGACTGGCGGGAGCATTGAAGACCGTCTCGGGAAATAGCAGCGGACTGGCGGCCTGTGCGCCGGTCTCCACCACGTCGTGGTAAAACCGTTTTGTGTAAACGACGCCGCCGTTCGAGATGGCAAAGATAATCGCAGTTCGCGCCGCGTTTTCCGGATCGAGCTCGACATGCGCATCCTTGAGCGCCGCTAGACCGGCCACGACCGCGAATTTCGAAATCGCGCTCGAGCGTCTAAGGCGTGGATGCGCGGGCGCATTTGCAAGAGCTTCCGGAGGCACTCGATAGGCCGGAAATCCTTGTTCTTGCAGCGGACTGGAAACCATTTCTGCACGCGCGCTCTCGCCGGCGAGCAATCGCTCCCAAACGGCCTGCACTCCGGCCCCGAGTGGAGTGACCCACCCCATTCCACCCACGCACAAATTCATGCTTCGGGTGCGGTTGGTACGTCGGCGGGGATGAGCCTTAGCGCGGGGGAATGATAAGATCGGCCCCACAAGATCCCGATTTTTTCGCGAGACTGCAAAGCGACGGCAGGCCGGCTCGAACGCGCCCGATAATTGGCGCGCGCTAGCATCGCGAAAAGATGACGGATGCGTTCGTGCCACCGAAACCGAAAGAATTTGAAAGCACGGTGCGAATCGCCGCAGGACGCGGTTCGTTCGCGACAATGTCGAGAGTGAGCGTGGGATCGGCTTCACGGAAATTGATATTCGGAGGCAGGATTTGCTCGTGGAGAGCGAGCAGGCTGATGACTGCTTCGATCGCTCCAGCCGCGCCTAACGAGTGACCCATCATGCCCTTGGTGGAACTAACCGGCACCGACCCGAAAAGTTCCGAGATCGCTTTGCCTTCCGCGGCATCATTGAACGGGGTCGCGGTGCCGTGCGCGTTGATGTAATCGATGCTCGAAGCGGAAATATCACCACTCTGCAAAGCGCGCTCCATCGCTTGTCGCGCGCCGCTTCCCGAAGGATCGGGCTGGGTGAGATGATGATTATCGGTCGACAAACCGTAGCCGACGATCTCCGCCAGGATTTTCGCGCCACGCCGCTCAGCCGCTTCAAAATTTTCCAGCGCAAGCATGGCCGCGCCTTCACCGAGGACCATTCCAGAACGTGCGCGGTCGAACGGCCGGCACTTCTCCGGCGTGGAAGCTTGGAGGGAATCGAAACCTACAAAAACCAGTTCCGAAATCGCATCGTATCCGCCGGTCAAAACCTGTTGATAACGACCGGAACGAATACACGCAAAAGCGTGCCCGATCGCATTGGTGCCGGAGGCGCAGGCGTTCGCGATCACCTGGCAGGGTGCCTGAATTCCGAGCGCATTCTGCGCGTCGATCATCGCTTTTTGCGGCGGGTAATTCGCGATCTGGGAAGGGGCGTGTCGCAACGTCTGACGCTTCTGCAGAGAGCGGTAATAATCTTCGCCGAAACTCATTCCGCCGCTTGTCGTTCCGACTACAGTGAGCTGCGGTTTGAACTCCGGTGCCTGCTGCGACATTTCGTCCAAAGCGACGATCGCCATTTGCGCCACTCGATGCAGGCGTTTGGCGCGAAAAGCCCGCGCGCTTTCCCGCAAACGTTCGTCAGGGATTTGGCCAGCCATTTTGCAACGGCAATCCGCGACCGAAAAGCGCTCGACCTCCGAAGTGCAATCACGCGCCACCCGGAGCGAAGCTGCGGTCTCGGTCAATCCAAAGCCGAGCGGACTGACCACCCCTGCCGCCACCACTGCGACTCGCGCCTTTCGCGCATATCCCTTTGAGAGCTGAGGATCAGACATTTCTACTCGGTTCCACCGGCCGGGAATTCCTCTTGCTTTCGCGCGTGAAAGGCACTAGGCATCACGGCGAAAAGAAAACGGCAGCTCGGGAAGTTGGTGGATTGTCAGTTGAGTTTATTCAGTGGCGATTTGAAATCCGATGAGCGGGAACAGTGACCGAAGCCTCGTTTTCCACAGTAAACTCAGATGGGTACTAAATTATACGTAGGAAATCTTTCCTTCAACACGACCGAAACCGATCTTCAGGATCTTTTCGCGCAAGC
>CAXSFN010000027.1:0-56337 GCA_964236815.1 uncultured Chthoniobacterales bacterium | reverse complement strand
AAACAGCGGGTGACGAGACTCGAACTCGCGACGTCCTCCTTGGCAAGGAGGTGCTCTACCACTGAGCTACACCCGCGTAATTAGCGGCTGAAATAATGTCCAGCGCCCCAGCGTGCGCAAGGTCTTATTGTTCGCGACTGACGCAAATCAGCCCGCATTTCGCAGGGCCACGCGATGTTCCATTTAGGTCTTTTGATCGCGATTCCGATCGACGGCCTGCGCCGGGATGAGCGGCCGAGAATACGCCTATGCCCGAAGCCATTTCCGGGCAGCCTCGATGTCCGCCCGGACAAGACCGTGGTTCGCCGATTGAATCTGGAAGGTCACGTCGGCGCCACAGGTTTTGAAAAGCGCCGCGAGCTGTTCTCCGTTTTGGAGTGGAATGATCGGATCTTGCAGGCCGTTGCAGATTAGAATCCTGGTCTTCCTCAGTTCCGCGGACGGCGGATCGTTCAACGAAACCATCGCGCGAAACAGGACCGCAGCCCGCAATACCTCTGGTCGAAACAGCAGCATGGCTGCGGAAATATTTGCGCCATTCGAATATCCAACAGCGACCACGTTGCTAAGCTCGAAGCTGTATTTCTCCGCCGCCGCCACGACAAAATCCGCCAGTTCGTCCGCGCGCCGGATCACGTCGGCTTCATCGAAAACGCCTTCCGCGAATCGGCGAAAGAAACGCGGAGCGCCGTTTTCCAAAATCTTCCCGCGCGGGCTAAGCAGCGCCGCCTCCGCATCCAACTCGGAGCCTAACGAGAGCAAATCTGATTCGTCCCCGCCGGTGCCGTGCAGGAGCAGCAGGACGCGCCGGCTTTCGTTTTTCGCCGGAACGAAGCGATGAATGAAATCGAGAGGATCGATCACCCGCCGGTGGAAAATTGATCGCCCTTGTCCTTGAAAAGGACATTGAAGGTAGTGAGCGAGCCGTAGCAGCGGGTGATGTATTGGTGGAGATCGAACTTGTCGGCGTCGCTCAATTTCTCACTCGCGTTCACCTTCTGTTCGAGGACGCGGAGATTGTTTCGAATCATCACGATCTTATGGAAGAACGTCTCCAGCGGCACCTCTTTCGGCTGTAAGGAAGAATCGGCGGACTGCATAACGAGCGTGCCGCGCTGCCAGCGATTGGCCAGGCCCTCCACCACATCGCTTTTTTCCAAACCCAAAGCTTCCACCATGCTTTGCGCTGTCTGCCGGATCAGCATCTCCAGCGGTATCTGTTGATCCGTCAACGTCGCGGTCGGTTCTGCGGAAGCGAGGTCGCTCGAGTTTGGCGCGATCGTGCGCGGCGCGTCATCAAACGCGATTTCCGCCGTGTGCTCGGTCAGCGATCTCACCACGCCGACACCGTAACGCGGATGCAGCACTTTCATTCCGATGTGCAGACTCTCGATTTTCAAGGCCATGGCGTGGCGCACCTTCCCGGCACTGCTCCGCTATCGCAAGATTCATTTCGCGCGCAGCTTCGTCTGGCGAGTCCCATTCCGCTGCAGGGTGTCGAGCACGGGAAAAAGTTGCTCCAGTTGTTGGACCTGGATGGCTTTGATCTCGTGCAAAATATCCACGTAGCTCTCGGCGGAACGTCCGCCCACGATCACCGGATAATTCTTCGGCAACAGCGCGCGCAGTTTTTTTAAATCGCGCCGCAGCGCAGCGTCGTCCGGCGGAAAGATGATGCTCAATCCGACCGCGCGCGGTTTCAGATCGCGCAACGCACCGACCAGTTCTTCAATCGGCAGCGACGGCCCGAGATACGTGGTGCGCCAGCCATGGCTGCGCGCCGCCGCCGCCGCGATGATCGCGCCGAGCTCGTGCAGTTGCCCGGTCGGCGTGGCTAGAACGAGGTGTGGCGCGGAAAGATTTTCCGCGTAGGGCCGCGCAAAGGCCGAAAGAAATTCACTCAGCCGATCAGTCGCGAAATGCTCGTGTGCGATCGACAACTCGCCGGCCCGCCACAGATTTCCGACGCGTTCCGCGAGTGGCACGATGAAATTTTGCAGGACAGCAGGCGAGCCTAACTCAGCCGCGGCGCGATCCAGCAGCTTCGAGAAAGTGGCGGCGTCGAATTCGATCAACGCAGTAATCGCGGCCGCTTCGAAAGTCGCGGTGGCCTCGGCGATTCGCTGCCCACGCACCAAACCTCGCGAAGGACGCGGGGCGCCAGCAGCACGAAGGAGTCGGTGCAATTCTGGAAGCGAAGCGCGCGCAATTTGTCCGATGGCCGCGCCTGCCAGGGTCGCTTCGCGCAAGAGACGCAGGCGCTCGACATCTTCCTCGGTATAGAGACGCCGATTATTCGCCGCTCGTACCGGCTGGACTGCGCCGTAACGTTTCTCCCAAATCCGAATCGTGTGGATGGAGAGGCCCGTCTGACGCGCGACAAATGTAATGGTGCGGACCGGCTTCATCCTTAAAGGGAACGAAAGGATTAGCAGCTCGGATGCAGCGAGGGGAAGTGCGCTTCAATTTGAGATTGTCTCTTCGGCCACGCGACGCGCATGCTCGGCGCGCTCATGTCCGATCCGCTGATCGCAACCTATCCTCCGGGTTTTCGTCCACGCCGGGGCTTGAATTGGTTCATCATCGGCCTGCTCTACGCTTCCTTTTACATGTGCCGGTATAATTTCCGATTCGCCACTCCGGGAATGGTGGAGGAGTTCGGGTTTAGTACCTTTCAGATCACCGGAATGCTGAGCGCATGGTCGCTCGCCTACGGCACCGGCCAGCTCGTGAACGGTCTTCTGACCGATCGCATCGGCGGCAAAACTGCCATGCTGATTGGCGCCGCCGGCACCATCATCATCAATTTAATTTTCGGATTCGCTTCCTTCGCCGGCACCTTCACCACCTTCGCCGCGATCTGGCTGATGAACGGCTACCTGCAATCCTTCGGCACGCCCGGCATGGTCAAAATGAACGCGGCCTGGTTCCGCCGAACCGAACGCGGAACCTTCGCCGGCATCTTCGGATTCATGATTCAACTCGGGCAGTTTGCGATCAATAATCTCGCGCCCGTCATCCTCGCCGGCTTCACGGTTGGAATGTGGGTGGTGGCGAAAAACGAATGGCATTGGCTCTTTCGCATCCCACCGCTTTTTGTTGCGGCGGCGGCGATCGCGCTAGTCGTCTTCGTGAAAGAGACACCGGAAGAAGCCGGCTATCACGGGCTGATCGAGGACAGCGCGTCCGCCGGCGATACAAGCAGTCGCGCCAGCCTGCGTGAATCTTTCACCACCATTTTCACGCATCCGCTCATCTGGTTTTACGCGGTCGCCTACGCCTGCACCGGCGCGGTCCGAAACAGTTCCGACCAACTGATGATTCTATACTTCCACGACCAGTTGAAATTGAACCTGGCCGATAAACCAGCCGCGGTGATCTGGACCGTGAACCTGATGCCGCTCGTCGCGATCCTCGGATCGTTTAGCGCGGGATTCGTCTCCGACAAGTTTTTCAAGGGACATCGCTCCCCGGTGGCGATGACGCTGTACTTCGTCGAATGCGGCGTGATCCTGATCGCGGCCGTGGTGATCGCGGCGGGAGTAGTCGGTCCGACACCTTTGGGAATCTTTATCGGTTGCCTCTTCCTAGTGCTCGTGGCGCTGACCGCCAATTCGACGCACGCAATCGTCGGCGCGGCCGCACCGATGGATATCGGCGGCCGGAAAATGGCCGGCTTCGCCTCCGGCGTGGTCGATTCCTTTCAATACTACGGCACCGCGCTTGCCCTCCCGGTCACAGGCTGGCTGATCGATCGCCACGGATGGGGCGTCTGGTATCCGATCATGGCCAGCTTCGGCGCGATCGGCGGGATCGCGATGTTGATGGTGATGCGCAAACAGCGGCGATTGCACGCGCTCGGCGACACGCGCGCGCTGTCGCGGAACTAACGGCGTCCGCGATTCGTCCTCCTGACTCTGGGGGAGCGCAGGCGCTGGCCTGTTCCGTCCGGCAGCTTGCCGGAAGGCTCGGTGCCACACCGCGAGGGAAATTTCTACTTCTCGCTACGTCACGCCACCCAGATGTTTTCGGCGAGTCGCCGAAAACAACAGGCCAGTGGCCTGTGCTCCCCAGGCTCAGAAACTCTAGCGACACTCGCTCGAAATAGCCCGGCTCAAAGCAGGCTTAATTGCTCGTTAGGCCGGCGGAAAGAAGCGGTCGAAAGCTTCCGGCGTTCCCCGATGCCCGCGCGGCGACGACCGACTTCGAACATGGTCGCAATTTGTTCAGCGAAAATTCCTTCCCCAGTTTGCCGGATCGACCAGCGCGCATCATAAACTTTCTCGCCCCCGCGCATGTGGCGGATGCGGCGGAGCACCTTCTCTTTCCGATCGGGAAAATGTTCGTCCAGCCAGCGCTCGAAAATCGGCGCGACCGCCCAGGGCAAACGCAAGACCACATAACCCGCGAAGCGCGCGCCTGCCTTCCCCGCTGCTGCTAAAATCGCCGGCAGCTCGTGATCGGTCAGACCCGGAATGACTGGGCCGACCATGACGCCTGCCGGAACTCCGGCTGCGTTCAGTTCCGCGATCGCATCCAGTCGCGCCTGCGGCGGTGACGTGCGCGGCTCGAGGACTCGCTGCAGATCTCGATCGAGCGACGTCACGGAAATATTCACCGCGGCCGCATCGTGCGAGGCCAGCTCGCGGAGAACGTCGATGTCGCGCATGACCAGACGGTTTTTGGTAATGATGCCGACCGGGTTCCGGAATTTCGCCAGCACCTCGAGACAACTGCGGGTTATTTTCATCCGTCGCTCCACCGGCTGATAAGGATCGGTCACCCCGCTCATGACCACGGTCTGCGGTTTCCATTTCGGCGAAGACAATTCCGCATCGAGCAACGCGGCCGCGTTTTCCTTCACCATGATTTTGCTTTCGAAATCCAGACCGGCTGAAAAGCCGAGATACTCGTGTGTCGGTCGCGCGAAGCAGTAGGCGCAGCCGTGCTCGCAACCGCGGTAAGGATTGATACTGGTCTCGAAGCTGATGTCGGGGCTGTTGTTGCGCGCGATGATTGTTTTGGTGCCGTCGCGGAAAAATTGCGTGCGCAATGCCGGTCGCTCGTCGGCTTCCGCGGGATCGCTCGGATCAAGCTCAACGCGCAAGGCCTCGAAGCGGCTGGCCGGGTTACCCGAAGCGCCACGACCGCGCTGCGCCGGGTGCGATTCCGCGGTTAGATATTCCTGATACGCTTCTGGGTTTGGTCTTCCTCTTTCACCCGAATACACCGCGTATGTTCATGTGAACGTTTACTGTTGTCCAATTGAATATCCAACCGCGCAAGTAGGTCATCCTGAGACCGGCAAAGCGCGCCGACGGACCTCGCAACGAAGCCGAACAACATCTTTCGACGTGCGGCCACCAACCCGCCGATGTGAGATCCTTCGCCGTCTGCGCGGCTCAGGATGACATCCTCAGTAGCCGTAGAGGTGTTCGATTAGCCTTTTCATTCCGCTCAGCTTTATCTCAAAACGCCAATAAGCTTGTCGTCTCTTTTCCGGCGCGGGTAATCTCCACCTCGCTCTTGCAACCGTCTTTTCGCAGTTTCCTTCTCCTCTTTTTCGGCTGTCTCTTTTTCCATCTCGCCGGGACCTGGAACCTGCCGCTGCTGGAACGGGCCGAGCCGCGTTTCGCCGAAGCGTCGCGCGAGATGAACCAGCGGCGCGACTACGTCGTCCCTTTCTTTAACAACAACTACCGCTTCGATAAACCTCCCCTCGCCTACTGGGCCCAAGCCATCAGCTACCGCCTCTTGGGCGAACACGACTTCGCCGCGCGCTTTCCCTCCGCCGTCGCGGCCGCGTTCGTTTCCGTTCTTCTTTTGCTCTGGGGCATTCGCCTAAGCAATGCCCGCATCGGCTGGACGGCGGCGGTCGTTTTCACTCTCAGCGCGCAGGTTTTCATCTACGCCAAAGCCTGTATTGCCGACATGTGGCTCGTCTTCTTCGTGGCGCTGGCTCATTACGCCGCTTTTGAATTGTTAGGCGACTCGTTAGGGCGGAGCCTCCCGCTTTCGCCGGGACGACGGAGGCTTTGTTGGTGGCTCTTCTATCTCGCCCTCGCCCTCGGATTTCTCGCTAAAGGACCCATCGCGCTCGTCCCTCTCCTTACCCTCGCGGGGTTGAAATTCGTTTCCCACGAAAAGCAGTTCGCGAAGCTCTTCTCCTTAATCCCGGGCCTCCTTCTGGTCGTCGCCCTGGTCGCGCTTTGGGCCGTTCCCGCCATGATTCGAACCGAGGGTGAATTTCTTCGCGTCGGTATCGGTCATCACGTCATCGATCGCTCCCTTGCTCCGATAAAAGGGCAGGGCGCAAAGTCCTTCGGCGGTTATCTGCTCCTCTTGCCGTTTTATTTTATCACCATCTTCTTCAGCTTCTTTCCCTGGTCGTGGAAATTGCCCTGGCTGAGCAAGCGGCTTTGGCGCAAGCGCGATCCGCTCGATCAATTTCTCCTTCTCGGCATGGCGACCGTTTTTCTTATTTTCACCTTTTTCAAAACGAAGCTGCCGCATTACACCCTCCCGGCTTTCCCGCTGCTCGCCCTCCTCTTTGCCCGTCATCTGGAAGAGGCCGGAATCGCGAAACGACTCGTTAGGCGGACCGCCTTCATCATTCTGCCGATTTACGCTTTGCTCGCTTTCGTCGTCGCCCCTTTGTGCAAACCGCTTTTTCCCACCGTGCAAATCCTCGAGGCGGTGCGAAGCGATTTGCGCCGAGACATGGAATTCGGCGCGGTTGATTACCTGGAGCCCAGCGTGGTCTGGTATTTTCGGCGCTATGTAGATAACTGGCTGATCAAACTTGAGCCGAACACGGTCGATCCCTTCATGCAGCGGACTGGGCCGCGCTTCGTCATTTTGCCGACCGCGCTGGCCCAATCACTTTACGCCAATCTTCCCGCCGGCTGGAAAACCTACACGCGAGATGCGTTCTACGGCGTGAAGGGGCAACGCATTTCTCTAACGGTAATTTTGAAACCTGAATAGGCGCGGTGGGAAAGGCGCGTTCGTCAGGCCAGCGTTTCGTTCAACGACCGCGCGCAGTTGCCGCCGTCCCCCGCTTGTCGCACTATGATGATCTTCCGCGACAACCGATTTGGAGGGGTGGTCGAGTGGTTGATGGCTCCGGTCTTGAAAACCGGCAGGGCGAAAGTCCTCGTGGGTTCGAATCCCACCCCCTCCGTTTCCGCTTTTTTAAGCTGACAATGGCTCTTCGCAGGGAGCAGCCGTGCCAGCGAAGGAGGGGCACGATCAAAGTGCGAGGGATTTGCGAAATCCTGAAACTTCCTCTCCGCGATTCCGTATTACCTCTCATGCGGATCGTTGGCGGAAAGAGCTTCCCTGGACAGCCTCACGAAATCACCGTCCTGCAAGATGTGATCGCATCGATGCATGAAAGCGGGTCAAAGTATCTCCGGACGGAGTTCGTCCGGGAACTTTTCAATGACGAAATTCCGTGGGACGGCCTGGTTCGCGTCTTTCGAATGAACGATTCGAAAGACTCCCATTGCTATGCTTGGAGTTATCGTGACGGGGTCGAGACAAAGCACATTGCGCTCCTCGAATCTTCCCAGATTAATTCTGCGAACGCCGCCGTAAAAGCTGTTCGCGCCGGTCTACGCTGATCCGTCCGCGACTTTCGTTCTCAGCTAAGACATTTTGTTTCGTTCCGCTGCATCGGAAGCAGAGTCAGGATCCCTCTCGGTCCATCGCGAGAAAATCTTCTAAGATTTTCGCAGTTCACGTGTCTAAATCTGCGGGGCGTTGATGCGAAACGGAATGGCTGAGCCGGCGGAAATTTTTCAGGAGCTTCTGCGCCGGTTCGAGATTCCATTGCAGCAATACGCCACTCGCATCATCGGGGATCGGGAACGGGCTCGCGACGTAGTGCAGGAAACTTTCGTTCAACTGCAACGCGGAAAACGCGAGGAGCACGACCACGCTCCAGCGAAATGGCTCTTCACCGTCTGCCGCAATCGCGCGCTCAATCTTTGCCGAAAAGAAAAGCGCATGACTTATCTCGACGAAGCGATTCTCGAAAAACAAACCACGGAGGACGCACCGCCGTTCGCGCGCATCGAGGAGAAAGAAGCGGAAGGATTTCTTCTTCGCATCCTCGCCACTCTCCCGGCGCGGCAACAGGAAATCATCCAGCTCAAATTTCAAAACGATCTCAGCTACCAGGAGATCAGCGAGATCACCAATCTCTCGGTCAGCAATGTCGGCGTCACGCTGCACAATGCGCTCAAGACTTTGCGCGAACGTTACGCGACGGCGGCCCGCGATTTTCTTCCGTTTACTCCCCGCATCCCTTCATGAAAATCAATTTGGACGACCCAAACCTCACCGCTTTCGCGCTCGGCGAACTTTCCGGCGCAGAATTCATCGCGATGGAAGCGGCTCTCGCACAATCGCCCGAAGCACAGCTTTATGTGAGCGAGACACAGCGACTGGCCCGGCAGTTGAGCCAGGAATTTCGCGCTCATCTCGAGGAAGCGAAAAAGAAGCCGGCGAACATCATGCCCCTGACAACGGCGGCCAGTTTTTGGTCTGATGCCCGATGGTTGTCCATCGGCCTTGCGGCGGTCTTGGCGGTATGCGCGCTCGTCGCGGCGGTCACGATCTTGGGCCATCGTCCTCCAACATCGTTCGTCCTCGGTCCACGAATCCCCACGACTTCGCTTCCGGCGACGAATGACGTGGAAATGGAGGTCATCGAAGAAAATGCCGAGGCTGCAAAACCAGCGAATAGCTTGGGCACGCACGAGGAGAATCCGTTTCTGCCGGTCGCGGCCAATCGAATCTCTACCTTCCCACTCGAAGTCGGCAAGGCGTCCTATGAAAACCTCCGCCGATCGATCGTCTCGAGTCGAAGACCATCGAAAGCCGAAATCCGGATCGAGGAGCTGATCAACAATTTCGGTTACGAATTTCGGTCACCGCAGCCTAACGAGTCGTGGGCGCTCAATCTCGACCTGACTCCTTGTCCATGGCAATCGGCGCACCGGCTGGCGCGAATCGGGCTGAAGGCGGAAGCGGCGGTGGAGGACGCAAAGGTCGAGGTGGCATTCAATCCGGCCCGCGTCGCTGCTTATCGCATGATCGGTTTCGAGCCGGAGAATTCTCGGCCAATTGCAGGCGAAAAGATGGAGCCGGAAAAAATCGCTGCAGGCCGCACCATCACGGTTCTTTACGAAATTGTTCCGGCCGCCACCGCGTCGAATTCGGAATGGCTAACGGTGAAGTTGCGCCATCAGGTTTCCGGCAAGGGGAAGATCGAGCTGCTCGAACACTCGTTAGGCGATACCACGATCGAATTTGCGCAAGCGCCCGCGGATTTCAGATTCGCGGCCGCCGTCGCCGAATTCGGAATGATCCTCCGAGACTCGCCGCACAAGGGAGACGGGACGCTCGCCTCGGTCGAGTTATGGGCCGAGAACGCGAAAGGAAACGACACATCCGGAGAGCGTGCTGAGTTCGTCGAACTCGTGAAAAAGGCGCAAGCCTTGCGGCTCTAGATGCGCGCTGCCAGCAGGCGATCCAGTTTCGCCGAAAAAATCTGCCAGACCAAAATCGCACAAAAAGCACCGAGAATCGCGCCGGCCACCACGTCCGAAAGATGGTGCGCGTTCAAATAAACCCGCGAGGCTGCGATCAGAATCGGGATGGGCAGGAAGAGAAACCCGATGCGTCGGCGCGCACAGATGAAGATGCCAAAAAACGCGGCGGACGAAATGGTATGGCCGGAGGGAAAGGCCTGGTATTTCGGATCGAGACTCGGTCCATTCCATCCCACTTTCGTCGCAACCGAAGGACGCGATCTCCCGGCCACGACTTTGACCACGGGGTGGAGCACACCCGCCATCGCGCAAGCGAGGATGGTCGCAAGAAAGATGACCGTCCAGCGGCGATTGCCTAACGAGTAAGCGAGCGCGGCGCCTGCCATCCCAGCCACCACATGCGAGGCCCCGTCGCCCCACCGGCTAACCGCGCGCATAAAATTCCTGACCAAAGAAGATTGATCCTGCGTAATCCAGCGTTGCGCAGAAGCGTCCAAATAAAAAGCGGCGGCCAGGAGCAAGACACTTAGCGCGACCCAGCCGAACCATGGGCGCCAGGCGCGAGACGCGGTCACGCGAAAAATTCCCATTTGTTTTTCAAGGCCGGGTATCTTTGAATCCGCCGTTGCAACGTGCAATGCGCAATTTCTGGCTCCTCTTCTTTGGGAGCCTGCTTTTCCATCTCGCCGGGACCTGGATCCTGCCACTGATCGATCGCGACGAGCCGAGATTTGCGGAGGCATCGCGCGAGATGCTGGCCCGGAGCGATTACGTCATTCCGTTTTTCAATAATCAATATCGCTTCGACAAACCACCGCTGACTTACTGGGCGCAGGCGCTAAGTTATCGCGTCTTTGGCCAGCATGATTTCGCCGCGCGATTTCCATCGGCGCTCGCCGCCGCCCTCACGGGCCTGATCGTTTTTGCCTGGGGCAGGCGCGTCGGTTCCGAACGGATCGCCTGGCGGGCAGCGATTTTTTTCAGCCTTTGTTTCCAAACCATAGTCCATGCGAAAGCAGCCGTGGCCGACATGTGGCTGGTCTTCTTCATGACCGCAGCGCACTGGGCTGGCTACGAACTGCTGCGCGAGCGTCTAACGAGTAATAGCGGCGATGTCTCGACCGCTCCACCGAGACGCTGGTGGTGGATCTTCTACCTGGCGCTCGCCTTTGCCTTTCTCGCCAAGGGGCCGATTGGCTGGACTCCATTGCTCGCGCTCCTTGCCTCTCGGTTTTATTTGCGAAATGCCGACCTCAATCGGCGGTTTCTTTTTCTCACTGGAATACTTTTCATGCTTTCCGTGGTCGCCGTCTGGGGCGTCCCAGCGCTGCGGCGAACGAATAGCGATTTTTTTCGTGTCGGCATTGGCCGGCACGTAATCGAACGGTCGTTCATCGCGATGGAGGGCCACGGCGGAAGTTCGTGGTGGGCTTACCTGGCGAGCACGCCCTACTACCTGCTCACGGTTTTCCTCACCTTTTTCCCATGGTCGTTCAAGCTCCCCTGGCTGGCGAAAACACTCTGGCGCAGGCGCGATCCGCTCGACAACTACCTGCTCGCGGGCGCCGCGGTCGTCTTCATCGCATTCACTTTGGTGAGAACAAAATTGCCGCATTACATTCTTCCGGCGTTCCCGTTACTGGCGCTCCTCCTGGCGAAGGCGCTCGAACCGGAGCCGGGCAGCGAACGATTCGTTAGGCGCGGCGCCATCCTGGTTGGCGGGATCGGGTTGCTCGCACTCCTGCTCAGTCCGTTCGCGGCAAAATACGCGCCAGCTTATCAACTCGTTAGGCAAGCGCGGCCCGATCTTACCCGCGCGATGGAATTCGGCGGCGTGCGCTACCGCGAGCCGAGCCTCGTTTGGTATTTTCGCAAATACGTCGATGGCTGGTTCAGCAACGTGGCCGATGATGGCGCGCCCGAATTCATGCAACGGGCCGGGGGACGCTTTGTCGTCATGCCGACCTCGATCGCGGAGAACGTTTATCCATCGACCCCGGAAGGTTGGAAACGCTATCGCGCGCGCGGCTTTAGTCCGGCCAATTTTAAGTGGGTCGATCTCACCTTGCTCTTGAAACCACTTTGAGCGTCGTAGCCGGGCCGACTCGGCGCGACCGGGATCACCGATCCCGGCTACAGTTTGCGGATTACGACCGCTCTGTTACGGATTGGCGATGATCACGTTTCTGAGCGGGAAGCTCACGACTGCGTTGCCAACACAGGCCACGGTCGATGTCGCCGGCGTCGGCTACGAGATGCTCATTCCGCTTTCGAGCTACGATCGGCTTCCTGCGGTCGGCCAGCAGATTCACATTCTGACTCATCTGCACGTGCGCGAGGACGCGCACATTCTTTTCGGCTTCATGACTGCAGCGGAGCGGGATCTGTTTCGGCTCCTGGTCAATAACGTAAGTGGCATCGGACCAAAGCTTGCCCTGGCTGTGCTGAGCGGGATGAGTGTGGGCAATTTCAAGAGCGCGGTCGTGAACGGCGATGTGGCTTCACTGTCAAAAATTAGCGGGCTAGGCAAAAAAACCGCGGAACGAATCGTCCTGGAATTGAAAGACAAACTCGGCGTCGCCGCAGCCTGGGAAGCGGCCAGCGCGACCCACGCGCCGACGCCGGCACAAAGCCAGGCCAATGAGGCGGTGCTGGCTTTGATCGCGCTCGGTTACAAGCAAGTCGACGCGCACAAAGCCGTGCGCGATTTGCAGGACAAGCAGCCAGAAATCACGAGCGCGGAAGAGTTGGTCAAGTCGGCGCTGAAACGGATCGCGGCCGGACGGTAGATGAATTCCGTCGCAGAAAGACGCGAGCAGATTCGCGCCGCAGTTCCGGCCGAAGGTCTCTTCGCGGAAAAGGACTGGCTTCTTTCCCCGGAACCGTTCGCGATCGATCACTCGTTAGGCCAGGAGCTTGAGCGCCTCGGGCATCAGCTCTTCGTTTTCCAGCGGGCCTGCAATCAGCTTTACCAACAGAGCGCAAAAGGAAAGCAGCCTGCCTGGATCGCGAAATATCTGGATGCCGGCAAGCCGCCGGAGCTGGTGGAGTTCGCGCGCCAAAAGCAATTTCGGGACGAACTGCCGGCGGTCATTCGCCCGGATTTGGTTCTGACGGAGAATGGATACGTCATCGCGGAGATCGATTCGGTCCCCGGTGGGATCGGCCTGACCGGTTGGCTAAACCAGACCTACTCCTCGCTCGGTGACGACGTGATTGGCGGGAAAGAAGGCATGCTGGAAGGATTCCGCGGCCTGCTTCCGAACGGCGGCGACATTGTCATCTCGGAAGAGTCGGGCACCTATCGCCCCGAGATGATTTGGGCGGCATCGCAGCTCAACGCGCGGCATTCGCCTAACGACTGGAAGGTGGCCGCCGCGGAAAATTACGAGCCGCGCGCGGGTCGCGCTGTTTATCGTTTCTTCGAGTTGTTCGATCTGCCAAATCTTCCCCGCGTCTCCGAGTTGATGAAAGCGGCTGCGGAAGGAGCGGTCCGCGTCACGCCGCCCTTCAAACCGTATCTGGAGGAGAAGATGTGGTTCGCGCTTTTCTGGCTGCAACCGTTGCGCGAGTTCTGGCGACGCGAGCTGGGGGACAAATATCTGCGCAGACTCCAGGAGGTAATTCCCTACACCTGGCTGCTCGATCCCACCCCGCTGCCGCAACACGCCGTCATCCCGCGGCTGGAGATTCACGATTGGCGGGAAGCGGGAAAGCTGAGCCAAAAGGAGCGCGAACTCTTGCTTAAGGTGAGCGGATTTTCTCCGCTTGGCTGGGGCAGCCGCGGTGTCTCGGTCGGCCAGGATCTGCCGGCAGCGGAATGGCAGCGTTTAATCGAGGAGGCCCTGCAAACTTTTGAGTCCGCGCCGAAGATCATGCAACGATTTCATAAGGCGCGGCTGATCGAGCAACCATATTGGGAGCATGAGACCGGCGAATTAAAAACGATGCGAGGCCGCGTTCGGCTCTGCCCTTATTATTTCGTCGAGCAAGAGCGTGTCGCTCTGCGTGGCGCGCTTGCGACGATCGTACCTGCCGACAAAAAACTGCTGCACGGAATGCGCGATGCGATTCTCGCGCCAACGTCGATTACTCCGAAAAAGTAGCGCCCACAGCTAAGGTCGATTGGGTATTGTCGCGGCGAAATCCATGGCACCCCGGGTCGTCGCGAAGACCAAAGTCTGCAACATTCCTACCGCAGCGAGTCGGGGCGGGTTCGCCGCCGGGCTGCTCCGCTGATGAATTTTGCCAGATGATTTCCTTGAAGCGGAAATCTCTCGCCCTTATTCAAGCTACAGCCTTCCAACTCCATGGCGCACGCTGAAGTCACTCTGCCCACTCCCCGATCGTTCGGTCAGACGATGCGGACCGACGTCTGGTGGAGACAATCGGCCCTGATTTTTTGCGGCTTCGCGGCCTTCATCATCTACTCCACCTGGGCAGCTTTTCAGGGCGCGCATTATTTCTACGGGCCCTATCTCTCTCCTTTCTATTCGCCCGAACTTTTCGGGAGCTCACCGCACAGCTGGTTCGGACCAAAACCGCTTTGGTGGCCCGGCTGGCTTTGCTTTTCGCCTGCGCTCCTGATTCTTTGGGCGCCGGGCGGTTTACGGCTCACCTGTTATTATTATCGCGGCGCCTATTACAAAGCGATGTGGGCCGATCCGCCGGCCTGCACCGTGGGCGAACCGCGGAAGCATTACCTCGGCGAGCGTTCCTTCCCGCTCATCATGCAAAATGTGCACCGCTATTTTCTCTACTTCGCGCTCGTTTTCATCGTCCTGCTCAGCGTCGATGTTTGGAAAGCAATGTGGTTTCCCGATGGCTTCGGCCTCGGAGTTGGCACCATCGTTCTAGCCATCAATGTCGTCCTTCTCGCCAGCTTCACGCTCGGCTGCCACGCTCTTCGGCATTTAATCGGTGGCTTTCGGGATCAGCTTTCCGCCTCCTCGACCTTCCCGGCTTATCGTTGCGTCACCTGCTTGAACAAACGCCACATGCTTTGGGCGTGGCTGAGTTTATTTTGGGTCGGCTTCGCAGATTTCTACGTGCGCATGTGCTCGATGGGCATCTGGCACGACTTTCGATTGCTCTAACGACTCGTTAGGCCGCGCGGATCAAAATCTTCGCGCGCAGCTTGCTCACCTTCGCCATCGCGGCGAATTGCTTGTCGAAGGTAACCAGCTCCGCGTCGTGATGGATGCAGATGGTGGCGATCAAAAGATCGAGCGCACCCATAATTACGCCAGCCTCCAGACAGGTTTGACCAGACTGGGCGGCATCACGCCACAAAGTCGCAGGCGTCGGAAGGACTGGAATCGTTTCCAAATGACGCTGCAGAAAAGGCCGTTGCGCGCGGGCGGCGTTGCGCAGCAATTCGTAGAGAACGGGTTCGCACAATGCGATATCATCGCGACCAAACCAAGGTTTAATCTGCGCACGGACAATAGGATCCGTTTTCGCCCGGAGAAGATCGATCCAGATCGATGTTTCAAGCATTATCGCTTCCATGGATTCTTTCGATCCAGGGCCCGTTGCTCTTCATAGTGGGGAAACTCCACCGACCACTCCCCCGTCATGAACTTTTCCGTGTAGAGCGCGCGCCTCTTCATCATCAAAGCAGTCGCGACCAGCTTGCGGATCGCCGGCCCTTTCTGCTTTATGCCAGTGAATCGTATGATGTCTTTCATGTCCGCATCAGACAGTTCGACCGATATTTTCATACCTCGCAGATGACTATATCAGACTCGGAAATCAAGATAAGTTCGAGATTGAACCTTTGCGCTCAAACGCTTAAACGACCTCCTAGTGGCTGACTTCGAAACCATCCAGCACGACGTTCTCGTCATTGGCGCGGGCGGGGCTGGGTTGCGCGCGGCGATCGAAGCTTCCGCTGCAGGCGTCTCCGTCGGGATGGTCTGCAAATCACTTCTCGGCAAAGCGCATACCGTCATGGCCGAGGGCGGGATCGCGGCCGCGCTCGCGAATGTAGACGATCGCGACAATTGGAAAGTGCATTTCGCCGACACGATGCGCGGCGGGCAATACATCAACAATTGGCGGATGGCGGAACTGCACGCCCAGGAAGCACCCGCCCGTGTGCGCGAATTGGAAGCTTGGGGCGCTGTTTTTGATCGCACCCCGGACGGTCGCATCCTGCAACGAAATTTCGGCGGGCATAAATATCCGCGCCTCGCACACGTCGGCGACCGTACCGGCTTGGAGATGATCCGAACCCTGCAGGATCACGGCATTCATCAGGGGATCGACGTGCACATGGAGCAAACTGTCCTGACCTTGCTCAAGGAGGGCGAGCGGGTCGTGGGCGCGTTTGCTTACGATCGCGAGCGTGGACGATTCAAAATTTTCCGCGCCAAAGCCATCGTGCTTGCGACGGGAGGAATCGGCCGGGCTTATAAAATCACGAGCAACAGCTGGGAATATACTGGCGACGGTCACTCACTCGCGTATCACGCCGGCGCGGAATTGATCGACATGGAGTTCGTGCAATTTCATCCGACCGGAATGGTCTGGCCGCCAAGCGTGCGAGGCATCCTCGTGACCGAAGGCGTGCGCGGTGAAGGTGGAATCCTGACGAACAATGAAGGCAAGCGTTTCATGTTTGAAGACATTCCCGCAAATTACAAAACCCAGACGGCGGAGAGCGAAGAAGAAGGCTGGCGCTACTGCCAGGGCGACAAGAATGCGCGACGGCCGCCGGAATTGCTGACGCGCGATCACGTGGCGCGCTGCATCGTGCGAGAAATCAAAGCGGGTCGCGGCAGTCCACACGGCGGCGTTTTCCTCGACATCGCTTGGATAAAGAAACGCGTCGCGAATGGCGAAGATTACATCAAGCGCAAACTGCCGAGCATGTATCACCAGTTCAAACAACTCGCCGATATCGACATCACCCAGGAGGCGATGGAAGTGGGCCCGACCACGCATTACGTCATGGGCGGAATTCGGGTCGACTCGGATTCGCAGATGTCGCGCGTGCCAGGTTTGTTTGCTGCGGGCGAATGCGCGGCCGGAATCAATGGCGCAAATCGGCTCGGCGGCAATTCGCTCTCAGATCTGTTGGTTTTCGGCAAACGCGCCGGCGAATTTGCAGCCAAGTTCGCGCGGGAAAATTCACTCGGCGCGATCGATTCCGCGCAGACCGAAACGGCTTCTCGGCAAGCTCTGGAGCCATTCGACCGCGCCGCAAATGCGCAGGGCGAAGGCGCCTATCAGGTGCAACACGACTTACAGGAAATGATGCAGGATTTAGTGGGAATCGTTCGGCGCGAAGACGAAATGCAACGTGCACTCGATGGGATCGAGAAGCTGCGGGAACGCGCGGCCAGAGTCGGGGTGAACGGGAACCGCGAATTCAATCCTGGCTGGCATACCGCGCTCGATTTGAAAAATCTGCTTACCGTTTCCGAAGCAGTGGCGCTGGCTGGTTTGGAAAGGAAGGAAAGCCGCGGCGCGCATTTCCGCGAAGACTTTCCCGACAAATCTGAAGTCTTCGCGAAAGTGAATACGATCATTTCGCAAACCAGCGACGGTGCCATGCAAATCCGGCTCGAACCGCTGGCGGAAATGCCGGATTATTTGAAACAAGTGATCGAGGAAATGAAATGAGCGGCGCGCGTTCCATTTTAACGTTCCTGCCGCATGTCATCCTGAGGCCGGCGCCGCGCGCCGAAGGACCTCACACAGGCTATCGGGTCACGCTCGTAAATAATGCGTTTACCATCCGGCTAGCAGGAGATCCTTCGCCGTCTTTGCGGCTCAGGATGACACGCAGCGGAAGCGTCGCGTTCAGCCAGACGTCATGAGCACCGCCACCTTCAAAATTTGGCGGGGCGATTGCGAGAATGGCGAGTTCCGCGATTACACCACAGAAATTTCTGAAGGCATGGTCGTGTTGGACGCCGTCCACGACATTCAAGCCGCGCAAGCAAACGACCTAGCCTGCCGCTGGAATTGCAAAGCAGGTAAATGCGGTTCGTGTTCCGCCGAGGTCAACGGCATCCCGCGGCTGATGTGCATGACGCGGATGAGCGATCTCCCTCTCGAAAAACCAATCACGGTCGAGCCGATGAAGGCCTTCCCGGTTTTGAAGGATTTGATCACGGATGTCTCGTGGAATTTCCGAGTCAAAAAGCGGATCAAAAAATTCAAACCGCGTGCGCCCGATGCGCCGGATGGGACCTGGCGAATGGTTCAGAATGACATCGATCGCGTGCAGGAATTCCGCAAATGCATCGAATGCTATCTCTGTCAGGACGTCTGCCACGTCCTGCGCGATCACCAGAAGCATGATGAATTCATCGGTCCGCGCTTTCTCGTTTACGTGGCCGCGCTCGAGATGCATCCGCTCGATACGGAGGACCGCATTCCGGAGCTGAAAGAGGCGCACGGCGTCGGCTACTGCAACATCACAAAATGCTGCACCAACGTGTGTCCGGAAAATATCACGATCACGGACAACGCCATTATTCCGCTGAAAGAACGCGTGGTGGATCGTTATTACGACCCAATCGCCAGACTGCTGCGACGACTCCATTCCAAAACGAAAACGGAGAGCAAGACATGCCCGAACTGAAAACACTTTCGGAAGAAGCGATCCCGGCCGCGCTGGAGAAAGCGGAACGGTATCGCTTTTTGAACGAGCCAGCCGAAGCGGAAAGTATCTGCCTCGATGTGCTCAAGATTGCGCCGGACAATCAGGAAGCGCTGATCACGCTTTTGCTCGCGGTTACGGATCGTTTCGCGAAGGGCTACGGCGTGAGCGACACGCAGGCTCGGGAGTTGTTAGGCAAAATTACCGGTGAATACGAACGCGCTTATTATTCCGGCATCGTCTCCGAACGTCGCGCCAAGATGAAGCTCTCGCAGACCGGCCATGGCAGTACCTTCGCCTACGATCTATTTCGCGAAGCGATGGAGTGCTACGAAAAAGCGGAAGCAATCAGGCCGGCGGAAAACGACGACGCTCTTCTGCGCTGGAATACCTGCGCCCGGATCATCGAACGGAACAAGCTCGTGCCTCGCGTGGAAGAGCATTTCGAGCCGCCCTTGGAGTGATTCTGATCACTCGTTAGGCGCATTTCACTTCCAGTTCTTTTTCGTAAACCGAACCGCCAGCTCCTGGCCGGCTGGAGAAGAGAAAGAACGATTCCACGCGGACGAGGCCGGCCTCGAACGCGACGTTCGCTTTTAAGAATGGCCGCACCGTTTCTGCCGAGACATCACGGCAACGCCCGATCGTGATATGCGGCTGCCATCCGCGCAGCTCCGGTTCCAGCCCAGCCGCGAGCGCGGCGTCCTGCACACCCTTGTGCAAATGAAAAAGCTGCGGATGCCCCGCGCCTATGCCGCTCCACACCACCTTCGGCCGTCCTTTTCCAGGAAAACAGCCGATGCCTGCGGTGGGTAGGAAAAATTTCGTGAAACGAATTGCCGCTAATTTCTTGGACAAGGTTTCTTCCACCGGCGGATCGACCTCGCCAAAGAAACCAAGGGTCAAATGCATTTGATCCGGCCGCAGCCAGCGCACCCCGCGCAGATGCGGATCCAATTCAGCGAGCTGGTCGGTAATGGAGCTAGGCAGATCGAGCGCGACAAAGAGCCGCTTAGCCAACATGCCCGTTCGCTTCATTGTTTCGCGCCGTGGCCCGATCAGCCAGACTTGTTAGCCAACCCGGCGCCTTGCCACGCGCGCGACTCTCCGATCCGGAACGGACCTGGCTTCCTGCAGAATCCGTCGCATTCGGCAAGAAACGATTAACCATGTTCATCAAGTGGCCGGTCAGGCTCGGAAAAATTGCATTACCAATCACTGCCGCGCGCGCGGCCAGCGTCAGCGTTATCTCGGGACGGCGATGACGGCACGCCTCCAGAATTTGCGCCGCGGCGCGCTCCGCACTGATCGAGATGAGCGGCATGGAATTCGAAATTGAGAACCACGCGAACTCCGCCGCGTGTTGGCCTTTGAATTTCGCGTTGACGTGCGAGCCGGTTCGCATCATCCCGGGCGCGACCGTGGTGAGGTAGATCTTATCGCGCGCCAATTCCGCTCGCATCGCATCGGAAAGACCGACGAGCGCGAATTTGCTCGTGCAATACGGCGCCAGATGCGGCACGGCAATTTTGCCGCCGATCGACGCAACATTAACGATCCGCCCACCACCGCGTCGCCGCATTTGCGGGATGACCTCCGACATTAAAGTGAACGGCGCCCAAAGATGCAGTTGCATGGCGCGCTCGAAATCTTCGCGCTCCATGTGCTCGAGGGGTCCCACTTCGATGATACCGGCGTTGTTAATCAGGACATCGATGCCGCCGAAATGCTGCACCACCTGACGCAACGCTTCTTCCGCTTGAGAGCGATCGAGCAGATCGCACGGCACGGCAAAAACTTCGCCGCCGTAACCGATAGCATCGTCGTGGGCGCGGCGCAGCTCCTCGACATCGCGCGCCAGTAACGCGACCCGCGCGCCTTGCGCGCAGAGCTGCCGCGCGAGCACCAGACCGAGGCCGCGCGATCCACCGGTGATAACGCAAACTTTTCCTTCGAAAGAAAAATCACTCGTTAGGGCGCGCCGGATTCCCCAGCCGGCCAGAGCGATTCCACCAGCGAGCGCGAGCGCATGTTTTGGTTTCATACCAGACTATACGCGTTGAATGCATCGCCAGCCGCGCAGACGGCGAGGGATCTCACGAATCGGTGTTTTGCTACGGCAGGGTCCTAAGATGTTGCCGGCTTTGTTGCGAGATCCTTCGGCCCGCTTCGCCGCCTCAGGATGACAAGGCGGTAAAAAAGCGTCTCTTGGAATCACTCGTTAGCCGTGTCTGCGATTGAAGCGCGCCACTTCGCGCTCGGTCTCGCGATCGGTCGCGCGCTTCTTTAGATCGGCGCGTTTGTCGTGAGCCGCTTTGCCCTGCGCGACGCCGATCTCCGCCTTCAGCTTCCCTTTTTTCCAATAAATTTTGAGGACCACGAGCGTCCGTCCGGCGATCGCGGTCTCGGTATAGAGTTTTTCGATCTCATGTTTATGCAGGAGAAGACGCCGTGTTCTCTTTGCCGGCGGCACTTCGATGGTCGCCCAGCCGTAAGGCTGAATGTCCGCATTGTAGAGAAACGCCTGGCCTTTTTCGATACGTGCGAATGCATCACCGATGTTCGCCTTGCCGGCGCGGATCGATTTGACCTCGCTGCCTTTTAACTCGAGACCGGCTTCGTAGCGCTCGAGAATGTGAAAATCGCGCAGCGCCTTGCGATTGAGAATCGAGTCCGCAGCCATCTCCGCGGTCCGCGAGGATCTGCGGCGGGACTAAACGCCTTCGGCCGGTTTGCTTTCCGGCGCGAGTTCGTAAGTCAGTTTACCGCCGATGATTTCGCGCAGGGCAATATCGGTCAGCGAAGAGCGGGGGGTCGCTTCGACCAGCGGGCGATGTCCCAAACCCAACTGACGCACGCGACGGGAAACGACGTTGATCAGGAGTTGCTGATTCGGGATGACTTGAGCGGCTTCCTGGAGGAGTTGGGAGGTCATATTGCGCAATGAACGGACTGCTCTGGTCGTTTCCGTCGGGAACTGGAGAATCGTCGGGGTGTCGCCCGCAAGAACTGGAGGAATGAGCTTTGAGGCAATCATCGACTGAGAAACGGAATCGAAACCTTGTCGGCGGCCCCGGTTGCTGTCAACACGATTTGTCAGAAGTGAGCGCAAGCAAATGAAGGTCCGACATACCACTCCACCGCGGGTTAAAAGGAGATCGGGTCCGGGAGCGGATTGGTTGATCGCGCTGGGATTTTTGGTCGCGACCGCCCTGGTTTATTACCCGGCGTGGTGGGGTCAGCCGATCTGGGATGATGATGGGCATCTCACGCGACCGGAGTTGCAGACGCTGCGCGGTTTGCTCCGCATCTGGATGGAGCCCGGGGCGACCCAACAATATTACCCGCTGGTCCACACCGTTTTTTGGCTGCAGCACAAACTCTGGGGCGATGCACTCTTGCCGTATCACTTCCTGAATATTTTCCTGCACGCGCTTTCCGGTTTCCTTCTTTTCCGAATTCTGACGCGGCTGAAAATTCGGGGTGCGCTTTTTGCCGCCGCGATCTTCGCGCTCCATCCGGTGCAGGCGGAATCGATCGCCTGGATCTCGGAACTGAAGAACGCACTCTCCGGTTTTTTCTTCCTCGCCGCAGCCCTCGCTTATCTGCATTTCGACGAAAGCAGGCGCTGGCGACCCTATCTTTTCGCGCTCGCTCTCTTCCTCTGCGGTTTGCTTTCGAAAAGCGTAATCGCAACATTGCCCGCCGCGCTCCTGGTCGTTTTTTGGTGGCAACGCGGACGACTCTCGCTCGTACGCGATCTGCGCCCGCTCCTTCCCTTTTTCTTCGCGGGAATTCTCGCCGGCTTCGTTACCATTTGGGTGGAACATCACTTCATCGGCGCGCAAGGCGCGGAATTTCATCTGTCCCCGGTCGCGCGCGGATTGATCGCCGGTCGAGTCTTCTGGTTCTACCTGGCCAAGCTCTTTTGGCCGGCAAATCTCATTTTCATCTATCCACGCTGGGAGGTTAGCGAAGCGGTCTGGTGGCAATACCTTTTCCCTGCCGCGCTCGTGCTGCTTCTCGCCCTCTTGTGGAAATGGCAGGAAAGATCCCGTGGTCCTCTCGCGGGAGTTCTAATTTTTCTCGGTACGCTTTTCCCGGCGCTCGGCTTCATCAATGTCTTCCCATTCCTTTACTCTTTCGTCGCCGATCACTTCCAATATCTGGCAAGCATCGGCATCCTCACCTTGGCCGCGGCAGGAATTACCCGATTACTCGTTAGGCAAAAAATTCCGCGCGGTCCGCTCGAGGTCATTCTTTGCGCGGTGCTCGCTCTGCTCACCTGGCGGCAAAGTCATATGTATGCGAACGCCGACTTGCTCTACCGCACGACTTTGGCCAGAAATCCTGCGTGCTGGATGGCACACAACAATCTCGCCAACATGCTCCTTCGGAAAGGCGCGGTCCCGCAGGCGATCGACCATTACAACGAAGCACTCCGCTGGCGACCAAGGTATGTCGAAGCGCATTATAATCTTGGCCAGGCCCTGCTCCAGACCGGGCAGGTCGACGGCGCGATCGCGCAATGCGAAGCCGCACTCACGATCGACCCGAAAAGTGGACAGGCGCACAACAATCTTGCCAACGCTTTGCTTCGAAAACATGAATTCCGCGAGGCCTTGGAACACTATGAAGATGCACTCCGGACCGCACCAAACTTGCCCATCTTCCAAATCAATCTTGCCGCTCTTCTTGCCACTTCCGCCGATCGTTCTCTGCGCGATGGAGCGCGTGCGGTCGAGCTGGCCGGTAATGCCGTTCGCCTAACGAGTGGAGAAAATCCAATTGCGCTCCACACCCTCGGTGCCGCCTATGAGGAGGAGAATGATGTGCCTCGCGCGATCGCGGCTACTGAAAAAGCATTGCAGCTCGCGCAAGCGCGCCACGACGAAAGCGTAGCGAAGGCCGCGCAAAAACAACTCGCGCGACTGCAATCCAATCTGCAAAGGCAGCCATAGATCGAAATCGAGGCCAAGCGAGCGCACGTGGCATGCGTCCTTGCCAGCGAAAGCGAAATACGCGACATAAACCTGCCGCCGCCATCCGGCGCGGCGGACATGACGGGCTGTGGCTCAGCTTGGTAGAGCGCCTGCCTCGGGTGCAGGAGGTCCAGGGTTCAAATCCCTGCAGCCCGATTTTTGATTCTCCACCAAATCCCCGTTCTCGAAGAACAAGAGCAGAATCCATCAGGAGCACGAGCGATATGAACGACGCCGTCCTCACAACCATCGCTGTAACCGGATTCGGCGTGGCGTTTTTTCATGCGGCTATCCCGACCCACTGGCTGCCATTCGTCCTTGCTTCAAGAGCGCAACATTGGACGCACGGAAAGACTCTCGGCGTCACCGCGCTCGCCGGAAGCGGCCACGTCCTCTTCACTGCTACACTTGGCCTACTCATCGCATGGTTTGGAATTGCGCTCACCGATCGTGTCGGCGTCTGGTTTCCATGGATCGCGGGCGCCATGCTCGTGAGCCTCGGCCTCTTCTACATCTACCGTCAGCTCACTGGTCAAGGCCATGCGCATCATCATCTATTCTGCGAGCACCGACACGACCATGGGGGCGAACCCCATCCTCACCACCATGAAGCATCGGATCGAATGGCCATCACCAGCCTCCTCGCGCTCCTTACCTTTTCTCCTTGCGAAGCATTCCTCCCCATCTATGCCTCCGGCGTCCGTTACGGCTGGGGAGGTTTCGCGCTTCTCACGGTTATTCTTTCCGTCGGCACGGTCGCGGGAATGGTCCTGTTCACCTGGCTCACCCTGGCTGGCGTGCAAAAAATAAAGCTGCGCCTGCTCGAAAGATTTGAGAGCGGATTGATCGGCGCCCTGCTCTGCGCCGTGGGCGTGTTGATTATCCTTTTCGAGAAATGATCATGTCGCATGACTAACGAACTTAAGGTAGGCGACCCGGCGCCGGACTTCAGCGCGCTCGCGGTCGGGGGCAAATACGGTGCGGGCAAACAAGTCTCGCTCGCTGACTTCAAAGGTAAGCCTGTCGTGCTCTATTTTTATCCGAAAGACGACACGCCCGGTTGCACCACGCAAGCTTGCGGTCTACGCGATGCCTGGCCGGAATTCGACGGTCGCGGTGAGATCTTCGGCGTCAGCGTGGACTCAAGCGCAAGTCACGAAAAGTTTATCGGAAAGTATCAGCTTCCGTTCCCACTCCTCTCCGATTCGGACAAAAAAATCGTCCAGGCGTATGGCGTTTGGGTGGAAAAGAGCATGTACGGCAAAAAATATATGGGTGCGGAACGGAGCACGTTTGTCATCGACCGGATGGGCCGCATCGCTTCCGTCTTCCGCAAAGTTAAACCGGAGGAGCACGTCGAGTTGCTGAAAACCGCGCTCCAATAAAAAGCCGAGGCCGGCTTCGCCCTCATAGAGACATTCCTCTGCACGCTCATCGGTCGGCAGCCCCACCACTTAACATCTTCGCCCGAACGCTAGGATATCGTTCCTTACACTTTCAGACTGCGCCCGGTCCGAAGTGCAGCTGCAAGATGGAGAAGAAGGAGGTTGCAGTCGTACCCATCCGATGCTTGCATTGCGCTCCGCAAAAAGCGGAACTCCTGACACACCTCTATGGGATCACTGAAGAAGCGCCGGAAGGCGAAAATCTCCAAGCATAAGCGCCGCAAGCGCATGAAGGAGAATCGCCACAAGAAGCGTTTGCGCTACAAGTCGTAAACGCGCTTGCGTCGCCCGGACGCTCCGTCGCCGCTTCAATCACGACGCACCCCGTCGTCGAGATTGCGTGCTTTGTCGCGTGTCGTACAATTCAGTTAATGAAGTGGCCTGTTCGCTCGCTCCTTTGCGTGGCACTTCCGTTTTTGGCCGCAAGTTCCCTCTGGGCCGCGCGTCCGCTGCTGCCCCGAGCCACGCCTCTCCCGCAGGCCGCGCGCGCCTTGCCAGTGAAACGAGCGAACGGTTTGGACGATTCCGTTCGCTTCAGTTCCGCGTCCGATCTCGCCCTCGGTAACTCCGCGCAACGCAAAGCCGATGCCCTCGCCATTTTTGTCGAAGGCGGCCGGCTGGAGGAAAATGGCGAAGTCGATGCCGCGCTCGTGGCCTACCAAAAAGTGCTAACGGTCGACCCTGGCGAAATCGAGCTCGCCTCCCGCGTCGCATCCCTCCTAAGCCGCCAGGAAGATTTCCCACGCGCGATCGACGTCTTGCGAGACGCGATCAAGGCCAACCCCAAAGAGACCGCTCCTTATCTCCAGCTCGCCTTCATTTACGCGAAGTACCTGCAGAAGCCGGAACAGGCGATGAAGTTCGCAAATCAGGCCATCGCACTCGATCCCGAAGATCTCGATGCCTACCAGCGCATCTACGAAATTCAATTGGGCGCGGGCGAGACAAAGAAAGCCCTCGCCACTCTCGATCGCGCCGCCAAAATCAACAGTAAGAACCCCAACTTCTGGACTCGGCTGGGAAAACTTTATGCCGCGGTCTTGATTGCCCCAGAGAGCGATCCCTCGCCGGAGAATCTCCGGAAAGTCAACGCCCTGTTCAAACGCGGCGCGGAAAACGCCGGGGAAGATTCCGCCGTGCTCAAAGATGTGGCCGATTACTTTGCCGCCTCGCAACAAATCCAGGAAGCCCTCCCTTATTATCTCAAAGCGCTCGAGCTCCAGCCGGACGATCTGAACGTGCGCGAAAAACTCGCGACCGGGTTCGCGATCACAAATCAGCGCGGCAAAGCGGTCGAGATGCTGCAGGAAATCATCAAGCAAACTCCGGAGAAATATCAGCCCTACGATCTTCTCGGCCAGTTGCTTGATGATGAAGGCCGGACCCAGCAACGCGCCAAGCAATTCGAGCCGGCCAAGGCCACCTTCGCGAAGGCGGCCGCTAATTTTGAACAGAGCTTGCTGATCAATCCGAGCCGCGGACAGACCTACCTCCGTCTGGCCGAGCTGCTCATCGGTCCTTTGCAGGAAAGCGAGCGCGCGGAAAAAATTTTAGCGGAAGGACGCACGCGCTTTCCACAGGCTCCCGAGTTTGCCTACTACCTCGCGCTCGCGCAGCGCGAGGCTAAGCACGTTCAGCAATCCGTGATCACTTTCGAAGAAGCGCTGCATGAAGCGGAAGGGACCGCGAGCGAACTGCTGACGCCGCGCTTTTTCTTCGATTACGGCGCCGCGTCGGAGGCTGCCGGTCTCTACGACAAAGCGGCCGAGCTGATGAAGCGTTCCATTGCCGCTGATCCGGTAAACGCGGCCGAAGCCTGCAATTTTCTCGCTTACATGTGGGCCGACCACAACCTGCATCTGGATGAAGCGGAGGAGATGAGTCAGCGCGCGCTGGAGCTCGATCCGAACAACGGCGCTTTTCTCGACACCCTTGGTTGGCTCAATTTTCGCAAAGGCAAATTCGAGGAAGCGCTCGCGAATTTACAGCGCGCCGTGCAAAGCTTGAACCGCGACGATCCTGTCGTCTTCGAGCACATCGGCGACACCTACGCTAAGCTCAATCGCGTCCCGCAAGCCCTCGAGTTTTGGCAGAAAGCAGCCGCGCTTACGCCCGAAAACAAAACGCTCGCGAGCAAAATCGAAAGCACCAGGACGAAGATGAGTAAAGGCGAGCCAGTCAAAGGCCCGCCCTTTCAATAATCGCCTAACGAGCGATAAGGCAACGATCGTCCGCATTTCTGCGCGAAGGCCTCGCCTCCCGAGTTGCAAACCTTTGTTGCCGCGGGGATAGGAGAATCCGGCAAAAATGGGAACGGAGGTCAGACGTGTACGACGGCGACGACAGAGCAATCGCCCTAACAAGTCATCGCCTGGGCGCCTTCTCGTTTTCATCGGTGCCTTCGCGGTCGGCATCGCCCTGGGGTTCCTCTTCGTCAACTACGCTCCGCGTGCCTACAGCGGCTGGCGCGAGTCTCGGTTACTCAAGAAAGCGACCCAGCTCTTGCAAGAGCAGGATCTCGATGGCGCCACCGTCGCCGCGCAACGAATTCTTCGGGTTCGCCCGGACTCGCTCGCTGCCTTCCAGATTTTAGCCGAAACCAGCGAGCGACAAAACAAGCCCGAAACCGTCGCCTGGCGCGCGCAGATCGCGCGTGTTCTTCCAAAAAATTTAGACGCGCTCTTGAATCTCGCCTCCGCGGCCTTGCGCTTCGGGCAGTTGGATACTGTCCGCCGCGCGCTCAACGACGTCGCGCCCCCTGACCGCGAACAGGCCGCTTACCACGTCGTCGCCGGCTGGCTGGCGCGCGCGGAAGGAAACGACGCCGATGTCGAGCAGCACTTCGCCGCCGCGGTCAAACAGGAACCGACCAATGATCTCTACCAATTCAATTTCGCCGTCCTGCAAATCCGCTCCCTCGATCCGGAGAAAAATTCACCCGCGCGCGAAACGCTCGATCGTTTGAGCAAGGTGCAGGGATTCCGCGCCGGCTCGCTCCGCGCTCTTCTCAGCGACGCAATCCAGCGCGACGATCTCGAGCGCGCCGACGGTCTCGCGCAAGACCTGCAGATGAGCCAGCAAGTCACTTTTGCCGATTATCTTCTCTGCCTCGAATTCTATCGAAAGCTCGACGAAAAAAAATTCGCTGCGTTGCTCGAAAAAGTGAAACCCTTCGCAGCACGCGAGCCAGCTACAGTCGGCCAGCTGATGGAGTGGATGAACAAGAACGGCCTCTCCGCCGAAGTCTTGAAATGGAATGACAAGCTGCCGACCGATTTGACGAGTGCTCCTCCGCCCGCAGCCGCGATCGCGGAAGCTTTCGCCGCCGCGAAAAATTGGTCGCGCCTCAAGCGCTGGACGCGCGGCGGAAGCTGGGGGGACGCGGAAGATTTGCGTTTCGCCTACCAGGCGTTCGCCGCGCGCCAGGCGCGGCAATCAGGCGCGGACGCGGAATTCGATTCGCTTTGGCATTCTGCGGAACGCGCCGCGAGCGACCGCCCGGAACGCGAGGCCATGCTGGCCCGGCTGGCGATGAAGTGGAGCCTGACGAGTGAAGCGATCGGCCTTTGGAAACGGGTCTCGAAACATCCGCCGCTTCGCCGCGAAGCGCTTGATGCCCTTTTTCGCCTGCATCGGGCCGCAAACGATTTGCCGCAGTTAATGCAAGTCGCGAAACAGCTCCACGAAAATTCTCCGCGCGAAACACCGCTCACCTCATCCTATGCGCGACTTGCACTCCTGCTCGCGCCGAACACGGAGGAGGCGCAGCGCCTGGCTAAAGAGGCCTACGAGGCCGCGCCGGGTGAGCCGGATTACGCCGTCACTTATGCCTTCGCCCTCTACAATTCCGGACGCACCTCCGAAGGTCTCGAAATTCTGAAAAAACTTCCGGCGGAAGATTTGCAAGACTCCCATGTCGCGGTCTACGTCGCTGTCCTTTTGCTCGACAACAACGAAGGCGAGACGGCGAAGCAGTTCGTAGAAAACGCGCAGAAAGGCCCGCTCTTCAGCGAAGAGAAAAAGCTTCTCGATGAAGCGGTCTCGAAAGCCGCAACGGCGCCCGCGCCTTCCCCCACTCCGATAGAGTCGCCCGGCACCTAGCCGCGCGCGCGCAGTTCAAGAGCCGTTACCACACGCCGGGCTTTGGCGCCGCACCGCTCATCGCTTTTTCTACCAACATGGCAGCCAGCGGCTCCGTCGCCTTGTCGAGCGCTGTGTTCGCGTTTTTCAGTCGCGGCGCTTCGCCGGATTTTAACGCATCGCACAATTCTTCCAGGAGGATTTGCAGCCGCTTCTTTTCCCCTGCATCGATCTCATTGCCTAACGAGCGAAAGGCGCTCTCGACCGCGCCGATCATCTCTTCCGCCTTCAATTTTGCCTCCGTCCAGACCCGCTCCGACATGTCTTCAAAAGCGTGGTCTAACGAGTCCGCGATCATTGCTTCGACCGCTTCATCCGAAACATCGACCGCGCTCTTTAACTCGACGATTTTCTCCTTTCCGCTCTTCGTATCACGCGCCAAGACATGCAAAATCCCGTTGGCATCGATCTCGAATTGCACCCCGACGCGCGCCACACCTTTCGGCGCGGATTCAAACTCGAGCTCAAATTCGCCTAACGACCAGTTGTCCCGCGCCATTTCCCGCTCCCCTTGCAAAACCTTGATCCGCATTGCGCGTTGTTGATTAACCGCGGTCGTGAACATCTCGCCCGCTTTGATCGGAATGGTGGAATTGCGCGGGATAATCACATTCATGAGACCGCCAAAAGTTTCAATCCCCAGCGAGAGCGGGGTCACATCGAGCAGAATGACGTCGCGGACCGCGCCGGAAAGTATGCCGGCCTGAATGGTCGCGCCGAGCGCAACGGCTTCATCGGGATTTTGCGAGACGTTCGGCGCGCGTCCGAAAATTTCCGCGACCAGGGCCCGCAGGAGCGGCATGCGCGTGACCCCGCCGACCAGAATCACCTCATCGAGATCGCCTGCGGAAAGTTTCGCATCCGCCAAAGCGCGCAGACAATGCGCGCGCGTTCGTTCCAGGATCGGCCGCGCCATCGCCTCCAGCTCCGCCCGCGTCAAGACTTCCGCGACACTGCGTTCGCCGTCGAAGAAAGGAAGCGCGATTTCCACTTCCTCTTCGCTCGACAACCGATGTTTTGCCCTAACGAGCGCATCCCGCAAAACTCCGCGCTGCTGCGGCGTGAATGAACTTTCGCCAATCCGATTTCCGAAGTCGGAAATTAACTTCTGGTCGATATCGTCGCCGCCCAGCCGCGTGTTGCCATTCGTAGCCAGGACTTCGAAGACGCCGTTGTTCAATTCGAGAATCGAGATGTCGAAGGTGCCGCCGCCGAAATCGTAAACCGCGATCTTCGAACGGGTGCTGAGCTTATCAAGTCCGTACGCAAGCGCGGCCGCGGTCGGTTCGTTCACGATTCGCTCGATCACCAAACCGGCCAGCTCGCCGGCCCGTTTCGTCGCGCTACGCTGCGCATCGTTGAAGTAAGCCGGCACCGTAATCACCGCCCGCGTGACTTCGTGGCCAAGCGCCGCTTCCGCGTTCGCCTTCAATTTTCGCAGCACCATTGCCGAAATTTCTTCCGGCAAGAAATCGCGTTCGCCGATTCGAACACGAAGCGCCTGCCCTTTCCTCCGCGTTAACTCGTAGGAAACATCTGTCTCTTCCGCCGGAAGATCCTCGGTGCGTAAACCAACAAAACGCTTGATCGAGTAAATCGTGCCGGCCGGATTCAGCGCCCGCATTCGTTCCGCGGCGCGACCCACGACCGGTTCACCTTCCGCCGGGAAATGCACAACCGACGGCACGAGCCGTTCGCCCTCGCCATCAGCGAGCAAAATCGGAAAGCCGGCCTCCATGATTCCGATCAGGGAATTGGTCGTGCCAAGATCGATGCCGACGATTTCGCTCATGAACAACAGGACGCTCAGTCCTTGTAAGGATCAACCACATCGCGTCCCGCCATCGCCACGCCCAGCGGGCGCAGGGTGTGCAAAACGCGAATCGTCCCGGCATGCGCGGCCAGCACTTCGGTCAGCCGCCGATAGGCCTGCGGCGCTTCGTCCAGATCGCCGCCGCGCAGTACGACTCGTTTGTCCGCGAGCCATTTCATCATCTCATCGTGCCTAACGAGTCCTGCAGTGCGAACGCGTTTGCCCCCCACTTTCTGGAAACGACCTTTCGCCGCCGTGCGCGACATGACTCGTCCCGCGCCGTGCACGGTCGAGAAAAACGCTTCCCGCGCGATCAGCGAATCCACCCCTTCAATGATAACCGCATCGTCTCCCATGCTTCCGCCGACGAATCCTTTCTGGCCGGGAAACGCGGGCGTCGCTCCCTTGCGCACGACCCAATAACTTTCGCCTTCATGTTCTTCTTTCCAGGCGAAGTTGTGATGATTGTGAATTTCTTCCATTGCCTGCGCGCCAAGAATTCCGCGTACGACGTGACGCGCGACCGCTTCACGCCCCGCATAGGCATAGCGCCCCGCTAACTTCATCGCGGCGAGATAGTCCTGGCCGAGAGCGGAAGCTTCTTCGAGCACCGTCGGCGGCACATCCATTCCATCTTTCCCGCCCGCTTCACGCAAAAAGTGTGTGGCCGTTTTGTGGCCCAACCCGCGCGAGCCGAAATGAACACCTATCCAAATGCGATCTTCTTCGTCTGCGAAAATATCGACGTAGTGATTCCCGCCGCCAACCGTGCCCAATTGTTCGGCCGCGATCTTTTTTAAATCACGCACCGCTTTGAGCCGCCATGCCGGATCGTCGAAAAGCTCGTGATCGATTCGCGTCTTGTTGCTGCGGCCGACCCCAAACGAAATGTCGTTTACGACATCGTTCATGATCGTTTCCAGCGCGGGCGCGACCTGATCACGCCTGGCATCGGTTCGAATGGCGAGGTTGCCGCAAGCGATATCGAAACCAACGCCGGAGATCGAAATCTTGTCTTTGTAAGCCACCACGCCTCCGATCGGTTGGGCGTAACCTTTATGGCCATCCGCGCAGAGCACACCGCGCTCGCCGCCCGCCGACACGCAAGTTTCGATCTGCCTGATCGTAGCCGCTTCGTGCTGACCAAAAATTTTTATGCGCGACGAAATCTCGGAAGGCGCATTCACGAGAGCTGTTTTTCCCAGATCGTCCGCCATGATTCCACGCCTTCGCGCGACTCGATCGTCGCCGGCGTGACGACCGCCCTCATGGCCGCAAAGCGCACGCGCGCGAAAGGAAGCCGGATGCTGCGCGCGAGTTCCGCTTTGCGCTCGTTAGGCATCGTCCGGTAGATCAAACTCAAATGCGGATTCAGTTCCTGCTCCTCTTCGATTCCGAGACTGCGAAGGACCGCATTTTGAAGTTCGATCAGTTTCGGCTGCTGCTTGAACTGGACGAACAGAGTCTTGGTATATTTCTCGGAAAACTCGATGCCCTCGATTTCGAGCTCGATCGATGGCGCCAGTAGCAGCTCCTCGAGTTGCGCGAAGTGAACGGAATCTTGGAACGGCACTCCGAGCAAAGTTAGATGCGGCTCGAAAGGCGGCGCATCGAAGCGCCCGGCCAGATCTCCGATTAATGCACGAAAGGCTTCGCGCGCCGGCGACGACGGCAGCAACCAAAGAGCGAGCATTTTATTTTCGTCCTTCATGACAGACCGGGAACGTACGCGCGGTCAGACTCGGAGATTTCGTCTCGCCTTACGAATTGCACCTCAGGCGCTTCTTCCTGCCTGAGATATTTCATCTCGCCCGCGCCCGCGACATAATGCGTGCAGCGAATGACCGACTGCATCCAGCGCAAACGGGTGTCGCGAGTCGGGCTGATTTTTTCCGGACCGTATTCCTCCAGCGGCAACCGAATATAAGCATCCCCGCCTTTGTGCAGGAGAAGCGCATCATCCGCGCGACGCGCGCGGACCAGCTCGTTTTCGTAGCGCACATCGACGAAGTAATCGTCGACCGCGATCGCGCGAGCGCGGAACTCCGGGTCGCCGGAACGCAGGACGCGAATTCCGTCGAGCAAACCAATCCGCTCATACATCTCGCGGCAAAAGTCGGCCACGTTTTCCGCCTCTACTTTTCTGAAATGCTGCACGAGGCCGTCGGGAACACATTGCGCGAGACGTTGCACCGTTTTGTCTTTCCATTCCGGCAAAACCCGCTTGGCGAAAAGCGGCGAGAACTCTTTCTGCACTTTGTTCGCGAAAGCGAAATTCAAGCGCTGCTGCCGGCCTTCGTTCCGATCGCGCAGAATCGTGATCGTCTCGCGCGGATCATGATCGCTATCGTGATAAAAAAAGACGATCTCGCCGCCGATTTCCTTCTGCAAGCGACGCGCCGTCTGAATCTTCGCGAACAAGAAACGACGCGGGAAAATTCCGCATGGTTGTTGTCCGAAACAAATCAATGGGGAAGACACGCGACACGTTAGCACGGCAAAGGCCGCTCCGGCACGAGGCGCAGCAACTCAATCCTTCAACTGCGCGTGCTGGTCATCCCGAGCCCGCGCAGACGGCGAGGGACCTCGCAACTGCAATCCGCGCTTTTATCTCGCTCAGGACGTTGAATGCAGTTGCGAGATCCTTCGGCGCGCTGCGCCAGCCTCAGGATGACAGCCGCGTCGGCTGATCCGAATTGAAGACCGTTTTCTGCAGCACGCTAGCCACCGCGCAGACTACCGCGCAGCCGATGAAATTATACCAAAGGTATCCGATGTCGGTTGTCTTGAAGAGAATAAGCACAAGTGCCTGCGAGAAAATCCCCGCGACGAAGACCGCCGTCCCGCGGACGAAACGAAGGAAGAACGCGGTCAGAAACAATCCCAGAATGGTGCCGTAAAAGATCGAGCCGAGAATGTTGACCGCTTCGATCAGGTTCTCGACCAGGTTGGCAAAGAGCGCGAAGAGAATCCCGACCACGCCCCAGGCGGCGGTCAGGATCTTGGCCACAAACAGCGAGTGGCGTGGCTCCGCCTCCGGCCTAACGAGTGGCCGGTAGAAATCGACTTCGCTGGTTGAGCCAAGCGCATTCAGTTCCGCCGCGGTCGAAGAGAGGGCCGCGCAAAAAATAACCGCGAGGAGCAATCCGATTATTCCATGCGGCAGATAATTGAGGATGAAAGTGATGAAGACGTAATCCGAGTCCTTCGTTTCGGCCTTTGGGTCATGCGCCTTGAGCGCATCCTTCACTTCGCTGCGGATTTTTTGAATTTCGTCCTGCTCGTCTCTCACCGCTTTCTTCTCCGCCTCGATCGTGGCCGTGGCGCCGCTTTGCAGGGCGAGGTTTAGGTCTCTTAGATCATTCTGCTTTTGCGCGAAGGTGGAATCGAAACGCCCCTCCAACTCGAGCAGCTTGCTCGCCTGCTCGCCCTGCGCGGCCAGCTTATAAGCCGGTTGGTTGAAATAAATCGGTGGCTTTTCGAATTGAAAAAAAACGAAGACCATGACCCCAGTGAGCAGGATCAAGAACTGCATCGGAACCTTGACGACGGCGTTGAAGAGCAGACCGAAACGGCTGCCCGCGAGCGAACCGCCCGCGAGATAACGCTGCACCTGCGATTGGTCGGTGCCGAAGTAGGATAGAGCGAGAAAGAACCCGCCCAGCAGACCGGACCAAAAGGTATAGCGCTGGCTGAGGTCGAAAGAAAAATTGACCGCGTTTAGTTTTCCCATCGTACCCGCAATGCGGAAGGCGTTGCCTAACGAGAGATCGGGCGGCAATCGATAAATGATCATGCCAAAAGCCACCGCCATGCCGAGAAGAATGACCGCCATCTGCCATTTACCGGTGATGCTGACCGCCTTCGTCCCCCCCGCGGTGGTGTAGATGAGGACAAACAACCCGGTCAAAATAATGGTGAGCTGCAGATTCCAGCCCAGGATGGCCGAGACGATGATGGCCGGCGCATAAATCGTGATCCCGGCGCCAAGCCCTCGCTGGATTAGAAAAAGAAATGCGCCGAGCAGCCGGGTCTTCTGATCGAAACGCTGGCCAAGATATTCGTAGGCGGTGACAACCTTGAGCCGATGATAAATCGGAATGAAAACCGCGCAGACCACGATGAGAGCGAAAGGCAGCCCGAAATAATTCTGCACGAAACCCAGCCCGCTTTCGAAAGCCTGGCCAGGGGTGGAAAGAAATGTGATCGCACTAGCCTGCGTGGCCATGACGGAGAGCGCGATCGTGCCCCAGCGAATGGTTGCATCGCCGTGCAAATAATGTCCGAGATCGAAATCGCGCCGCGTTCTCCAATGCCCGTAAAGCGCGATCGCAAGGAGCGTGCCGAGAAGCACGACATAATCGATCCAGCTCACGAGAAGTAGCGGCCGATGGCGTAGAAGATTGCAACCTGAAGAACGAAGGCGACCACGATCGCGCAATATGCTCTCGGCCAGCTACCGAAGACCGGAATGGCATCCGTCTTCTCGCCAGCATTATGCGGGTCGTCATCCATCGCGAGATTGTCAATCCGCAATCACGAAGACAAGGCCTTCGCGTGCCGCGTGAACGGGGAGTCTAGTGTCCAGCGTAACCAAGCGCCCGTGACGCTGGGTGGCGATTTCGACAAGGTAAGCGTCGTTGACTTGTCGGTGGCCGAGGACCCGCGCAAAAACCGTAGGCGAGGCAGCTGTCGGCGAAGCCCAAAAGGAATGCGCGGGATGGCGGAGCAGCTCCTTAAGAAGACCGGCCGCCTGCGGCGGAGGCACCGCCGAGGGAGTGTAAGCGGGATTCGAGGACAAACGGATGAATCCAACCTCGGTGAAAGCACATGTGGCCCAACCATTACCCGCTTCCGCTCGGAACCATTTATGCGCGGCGGAATGATGTTGGTGGTTCGGCCAAGCAAGCGCGAGCAGGACATTGGTGTCGAGAAGCGCCGGTCTCACGTGGCATCTTCAGCTAACATTTTCTGCGCGCGATTGCTCGGAATCACGAGAGCATCCGGCGGTACCTTAAAAACCGGCAATCCACTCTTGCGAGTCATCTTCACCTCTGCCCGCAAACCGCGGCGCGCCAGCTTCGAAAGGACCTTCCCTAACTTTTCTCCCGAAGAAACTGCCAGTGCCTGCGCCGCTTCAAAAACATCGTCATCTACCGTAACCGTCGTCCGCATCGGTGATACCCTGATACAGTGAGCGCATGGCGTCAATCAATCGCCTAAATTTGATCTTCGCCCTCCTCGATCTTACCTGGAACTTCCGACCCAATCACGGCGTGTTGCTGTGCCCCAACGAAATCATGTTCGCAAAAAGCCGGTAAGCGCCAGGGACACCGGCAGGCAGCTCGCGGAACCACGAATAGCCGGTGTAAACGAACCAACCTTTTTCCATCCGTGCGATGAGCAGGCCGCCATCGGCAGGCTTCTCGCCCGGATCGTTGCAGGAAAGAATTGGCGTCCACGCCTTGTCCCATTCGTTTGGAAAATAAAGTCCGCGTTCCTGCACCCAACCCATGAAATCCTGCGCGGTGATTTTGTTCGGCGAATTCAGGACCGGGTGATCGGGAGCGAGCAGTCGCACCTCCGCATTTTCGTCCGTGACCCGATCGCGCGAAACCTTGAGCGGAAACGGCAACTGCTCAGGCTTCGGACCGGGCGTGGTGTTGTATTGATAGATGAACACGCCGCCTTTTTTTGCGTAAGCCAGCAGCTCGGGGAACCACGCCGCTACTCGCGCGGGACTCACATTGCAGGCGCGCACCCCGAGCACGATGGCGTCAAAATGCGCTAGCTTGTCGGCTTTCACTTCGCCTTCATTCAGAATCGTCACCTCGGATCCGATTTCGCGCAGACTTTCCGGAATGGCATCGCCTGCGCCGGGCAAATAACCAACCTGTCGCGCCTGGTTCGCGATCGTTAAACGCACGAGTTGCGCTTCGGTGGGCGAGATTAACACCTGCGATTCAATGTGCGGATATTCGATGCGCTGGCGGCTGAAGGCCTCGCGTTTCTCGCCGCTCGGCAGGCGAAGGAAGGCGCTCAAAGTTGCGGCGCCGGCCGCGGCAGGCGGAGTGACGTGGAAGACTGCGCTGCTTTCGCTCTCCGCGCCGTAGAGTTCGATTGGCGCGGACGCCGGCTCCACTTTCCAACCAGTTGGCGCTTCCAGTATGACTTCGCCTTTTACCGTTTCGGCCGAAGCAATCACGCGCACGTTTAGCGTTTTCGGTTTCTCATCGCCGAAGACGAAAACCGACCGCGGCAGTTCCACGAAAGCGGGCGGGGCGATCACGAGCGGTCGTGTCGTCTCACCTTCCACCCGGTCAACCTTGCGAAAACGGGGCTCCAGATTGTAGATAATTTCTTCACCGCCGATTTCGATCGCAACCTCGACAGGAAAAGCCGGCGGATTTTCGGGCTGACCGATCAGCTTTTGATCCGCAACCGCGAAGGTGCCGAGCGTGCCGGGCTCGCGCAGCCAATATGGTTGCGAGAAGGGAAGTTTTTCCGGCACTTTTACCGGAAGCTTTTTCGTGACCAGTTCGCCATTGGGCAACGCGGCCTCAAACAGCGTAGAGTTAGCGTCGGCTGCCAGTCGAACGGATTTAATTTTCACCGGAATGTCGGAACGATTGATTGCTTCCATCTGCAAATTGATCGTCTCGCCAGGTTGCGCCGCTTCCTTTTCCGCGATCGCTGCAAGATGCAATCCAAGACAGGCGCCGATCAGCTGCTCGACTTCGCCGCGTTTCTGCGCGGCCCATTCATTCTCGCTCAATTTGCCTAACGAGTCGCGTAAGTGCAGCAGCGCCGGCACAGATGCTGACGGGCTTTTAATGTCGTAATGCACGATGAGGTCGTTGATCCTTGCCGAAAGGTCACTCGCCTTCGGAACGCGGCCCCAGCTGGCATCGATGCCACTGAAAAGGTTTCCCTCCTCCATCGGTTTACCCTCGAGCAGCTTGAAGAATTCCTTTTGCGCTGTGCGATCGATGCTCACGCCGAAGCCCTGGCTTTTGTGCATGGTCCGGCTGGCCGCTTCCAGTTCGGCATAGGATTTCCCGAGAAGCGGTTGATAACCCCCGGCCTCAATCTTGATCAACCCTTGCGGGTCAAACGGAAGGTTGCGGGCGCGAAAGAAAAATTCCGAGGTATTCCAAAGCAGCCGCGTCGCCTGCCATGGCCTAACGAGTGATAGCTGCTCTGGGAAACGCTTCGGATCGGCCGCAGCCCGGAAAGCTTCGACGGCCAACTGTGCGGAAGCGGTATGATGGCCATGCGTCGCGTTATCGTCCGGCGCGAAGCGCGTCACAACCACGTCCGGGCGAAATTTCCGGATGACCCACACCGTGTCGGCGAGAATTTTCTCACGATCCCAGATGCGTAGCGTTTCATCGACCGATTTCGAGTAGCCGAAATCGTTCGCGCGCGTGAAGAATTGCTGCCCGTGATCGATCCGGCGAGCCGCCAGCAATTCCTGGGTGCGGATGACACCGAGCTGCTCGCGCAATTCCGGCCCGATCAGATTTTGACCTCCATCGCCGCGCGTCATCGAGAGATATGCGCTGTCGTAAAGCGCGCCGTTCGCCCAGTAAGCGATCAGCCCGGTGTTCTCGTCGTCAGGGTGCGCGGCGACATAAAGGACGCGGCCGAGCACATTCAGTTTCTCCAGCGCAAGGCGAATTTCCGCCGCATTCATGGAATTCGGTGCGTCCGCGCCGAGCACCGAGAGTGCAGAGCTTGCGGTCATCATGAGAGCGAAAACGGCGAGGCGATGGAGCGAGCGCATGCGGGAAAATCCGAGTCCGAAACAGCAAGCGCGCTTAGCGCTGGCTCTCGATCAAGAGACTATTGTTGCGCATCGCTGACTCGTCGGGCTTCGGCTGTGCTTTCAAGACCTCATTGGACTTTTCCGCGGCTGCGATCGCTTCCGGCTTGTTCCCCAGCTTCGCCTGGATTTGCGCCTTCTTGTAGAACATGAAATAGGCAGTCGGATTTTTTTCGATCGCCTGGTCGATCCACTTCGCCGCCTGCGTCAGGTCCTTGTCTTGATCGAAATAGAAGCTGGCCGCGCTGTAGTAGAAACCCGGGTCCTGCTGCTTGCCGCTCTTAATCGCGTTGTCGATTTGTTGCGTCACTTTTTCGATCGCATCCGTCGTTACCGGGAAAGAGGCGTGAGTTTTATCCCACTCAAGAAAAAGCGTGGCTGAATCGGCGCGCAAATCTTCGAAGCCGATCGTAAACGTCTCGACCTCGGCCGGCAGAGTTACCGGAGCAACCGCGATCCGCGTCGCATCTTTCGCCTGATCGTAATCAGCCGCGCTTTGCACCTTCGCGTCCTTCGAAAAAATAATCAGCCACTGCTTGTCGGTCGGGACGGTGAAGAGCGCGTATTCGCCCGCGGCCAGCGGTTTCCCATTTACCCTCACCGGCTGGCTGAACTTGATCCTCGTCGGCGCATTCGCACCCGTCCGCCAAAGTTTGTTAAAAGGCACGAGCGCGCCGAAAATTTCGCGCTTGTTCTTGTTCGGTCGTGAGTAATCAACCTCGATGTCGGTCAGTCCCACCCGCTGTTTCACGACCGCATGCTGACTAGCCGCGGGAAATTCGATCTTCTCTTCCGCCGCGCGCAGGTCGGGTGGAGCGGTTGCAAGCAATGACATCAGGACGGTGCAGGAGATAAATCTTCGGGTCATAAGTGGCCGGAAGATACGACAAGCGGCTTGGAGTCAAAACCGTTGTGCGTAAGTTCAGCAATGCTCCATTCGCCGCACGTCGAACACCATTTTACCGCCGGCCGCAGCGTGCGCGATGTCGTCATCGGCATGTCGGATGGCCTCACCGTGCCTTTCGCTCTCGCCGCTGGTCTGACCGGTGCGATCGCTTCTTCGCGCCTCATAATCACGGCTGGCTTGGCGGAGATCGCGGCCGGCTCGATCGCGATGGGACTGGGCGGGTTCCTGGCCGCGCGCAGCGAAGCCGAGCATTACGCGAGCGAGCTGGAGCGCGAGCGGCTTGAAGTCGTCGAGAAACCGGAGGTGGAGAAACGCGAAGTACTCGACGTCTTCACCGCGTTCGGCCTAACGACCGCTGAAGCCGTGCCGGTGGTGGAAGCACTCAGCCGCCGCCCCGAAGCATGGATTGAGTTCATGATGCGCTTCGAGCTTGGCTTGGAAAAACCCGATCCACACCGCGCCTGGCAGAGCGCTCTCACCATCGCCGGGGCTTACATCGCCGGCGGACTCATCCCACTTATGCCTTACATGCTGGTGCCGGAAGCTAAGTCCGCTCTCTGGTCTTCCGCTCTCATCACCCTCGGCGCGCTTCTTGTCTTCGGCTTCGTCAAAGGTCGCTTCACCGGAGTCTCTCCCGCAAAGAGCGCCCTCCAGACCGCTTTCATCGGCAGCCTAGCTGCCACGGCCGCCTTCCTTATCGCCCGTGCCATTACCTGGTGTAAGTAAAGTGCATGGCCACTGGTCAGGTGTGCGCACCTTCTTCTCTCACACAGCAAGATAACCAAATGAGCACTGTAGTAACAATCAGACCTATAATTCCGGACGACTTGGAAGGATGGGAATCCCTTTGGGAAGGCTACAACACCTTCTACAAGCGAACTCTGCCCGCCGCGGTCACGCGCACAACTTGGTCGCGCTTCTTCGAAGCGGATGAGCCGATGTATGCCCTGGTTGCCGAAAAAGACGAACGGCTTCTTGGCTTGGTGCATTACCTCTATCATCGCAGCACCTCGATGATCGAGCTAAACTGCTATCTGCAAGACTTGTTCACAACCGCAGACGCACGCGGGCAGGGTGTTGGCCGGGCCCTGATCGAAGCCGTCTACGAAAACGCACGAGAAGCCGGCTGTAGTCGCGTTTACTGGCAGACCCACGAAACCAACCAAACCGCGATGAAGCTCTACGACAAAGTGGCCGAGCACACCGGCTTCGTGGTTTATCGCAAGCTTCTCTAAGCTACCCATAGCGGGCTTAGAGTAAATGCGGGGAAACGGAAAACCCTATTACTCCACACTCCCTAAGCGTGTCATCCCGAGCCAGCGAAGACGGCGAGGGATCTCCCTATTGAGAGTGATCACCGACCTATCTCGGACTTCTTCAGCTTCGTTGCGATCCTTCGGCGCCAGCCTCACGAAAACGTATGCGCCCAATGTCCCGCTCTCCCTGTCGTTGCTTCTCCATTACGAATTGCCTGTCCCGGCCGAGAATCGAACTCGGATTTAAGGTTTAGGAAACCCTTGTTCTATCCGTTGAACTACCGGGACGCGATCGGCGAATCTCGTCAGGCGCTGGCCGATTGCAATCGGAAGCAAATGCTCGCGAGATGTATGACAATGCTTTTAACGAGCCAACCTTTCGACGATCCGCGGAATGGCGCGCGCGATTCGACCGTCACAATCGGCCTCTGGATCGTAAGAAGTGATGCTCGCGACAGCGATCGACGTCTTTTCGCTGATTAACTCAAGGGCCCGGCATAGCTGCTCGAGCGAGAGTCCTCCAGAACACGCATAAGAGTTGGCCCGGCCTTCTGAAAGATCAAGGACATCGAGATCGACGTGAACGTAAACGCGGCTGGCCCGAACTAACAAGCTTTCAACCGCCTTGCCTAATTCGGAAAGATTTTCGCGACTGACTGTTGCGATCGCGCTTTTCTCCAACCGGGCCGCTTCTTCCCCTTCGAGATCGCGAACACCGACCTGGATGACGTTCTCCTTCGAGACGGGGCGAAAGCTTTCTAAGCGGGCGGCCAGCTTAGTCCAACAATCGCCAGTTAGGGTGGCGAGGGCCATGCCGTCGAGAAAACCGGAGGTGGAAGTCTCCGGTATATTGAAGTCGCCATGGGCGTCAAACCAGATAACCCCTGTTAGCTGTGGTTCAAGAGCTGCCGTGGCGCTGAGCGCTGCCGGGCCGCAGTTACCACTAAGTAAGATCGGCCGCATCTTCTGGAAAATCGCATCCCGGATCACGGGGACCGCCTGGCGTTGCAGTTCGACCAGAGCGCTAGCTTCCGTTCGGAACCGGTTCGCCACGCGAATTGCAGTTACCTCTATGGCAATGTCATGGCCAGATAGCTCCTTCGCAATTCCAGCTTGGATGATTGCATTCGGGCCTCGCCCCATGCGCACATCGAATTGCCCCGAATCATACGGTAAAGCGATTAACGATATCTTCCGCATGGCTTAGACCTAAGGCTAACAAAGGTTCCTGGCGAACCGTCAGACCTTCCTCTTTCGCTTTAGCGCGAGTCGGCAAATCTGCTCGCATAAGTCCGGGAAGGTGATTCCTACGGCAGCCGCGGATTGTGGAAGGAGACTGGTCGCGGTCATACCTGGAAGCGTGTTTACTTCCAAACACCAAAAGCGGCGCTCATTATCCATGCGGAAATCGACACGGCTATAATCCCGGAGCTTCAAGCAGCGATGCGCCTTGAGCGCGAGTCGTTGTAAACGCGTTGTCTGCTCGGCCTCTAGATCTGCGGGGAAAATCTCTTTCGCACCACCGATTTGATACTTGCTCTCGTAATCGAAGATTTCAGAATGCTCTGGAATAATCTCTCCTATCGCTAGGGCACGATCGCTTAAGACCCCGACCGTGAACTCGCGTCCGGCGATGAATTGCTCCACCATGACTTCATCGTCATAACGGAAAGCTACTTCGATCGCGGCGGCCAGCTCTTCCGGTCGCTGCACCACAGTTAGGCCAATCGTAGATCCCTGCTTGTTCGCCTTCACCACGAGTGGGTAACCCAGATGCGCGACCTGCGCTCGCTCCACCGGGGCCATGACCCAATCCGGCGTCGGAACACCGGCAGCACGGAAAAGATGCTTACTGATGTCTTTGTCCATCGCGGTTGCGCTACCGAGGTGGCCGGTGCCAGTGTAAGGAATTCCAGCTAGATCGAGAAAGGCTTGGATGGTGCCGTCTTCGCCGGTCCCACCGTGAAGGGCGAGAAATACAACGTCCACCTCCTTCAGGCTACCTGACTTAGTAAGCGCAAAAGCATCAGAGCGAATAATGGCGAGCTCTTCTTCTTTCGGTGGCTTCGGCGCGACGCCGGTAAGAAGTAACCTCTTTTGTTCGCCCGGTTCCAACGCGCCGCGTGCAGTATCGATCGCGATCACCTCGTGGCCGGCTTCTTCCAGCGCCTTGACTACTTGCGCGCCGCTCGCGACTGAGACGTCACGCTCAGAACTGGTGCCACCAAATAAGACCCCGACTTTCATTATCGTTAACCTCAGCTGTTAATTTGCGATCTGCACGAGCGCGTCGTCTTCGCATAACAATCCTAAGCCAATAACCGCTAACCTCACCCTGGACCAACCGGCCAGGAGCAGCAGGTTTACCTGGTTGAAAAATTTATCCGCACCCCGCCGTAGAAAAGATCGCGCGTTGTCTCCGCGTCCAGGTCCGCGGTGACTTCATTGCCCAGACGGAACTCCAGGTTTTCGAATCGGCGCAGCGGCCGGACGGCTAACCCGGCATCGATCACGACCAAGCGCAGGCTTTCCTGCTTTTCGCCAATCAGTTGACCGTCGCCATAGATGTAAGTGCGCAGGCTGGGAATGTAATAGCTACCGTAGGCATGCGCGTAAAAGCTGGGATGGAAGCCTTCGCCATCGCCGCCGATCAAGGTCTGCGAGGTGTAATAACCTAACCCGATATAGCTAAGTCGACCCACATCATAGTCATTTTCAGATCTGAAGTTGTAACGGCCTTCTACCTGCAACCCGTCTTGATAACCGGACGGAAGCGTCTCGGAAACGGCCTTAGACTGGGATCCGCCGCGGTTAAGATTGTTTAAGGCATAGGCCGAGACTCGAAGCTCGAAGCGATTGAAGACGTTCCAAGCCAGGCCAGCCACGATGTCGTATTCGCGCTGATTCAGGTCGCGATTCTCCGGCTCGCCACGGACCCCGGCACTGGCCCGTTGCACCCAGAATTCACTCTCTAGAAAAAGGTAAACGCGCTTACGGGAAAGAAAACCAATGTTCAGGTCCAGGTCGGTCATGAAAATCGGATTGAAGGCAACGCCATTCGGCCCCATCCGGTCGCCGGCTGCATACGCCGTTTGTCCGAAATCACCCCAGACCTCCGGTGGGCCAACCGCGCCCTGCAGGCGATCGGCTACTCGGTTACTCTCAGTCCCTGGCGGACCGAAGTAAGCTCGGATAGCGGCATAGATAAGATTGTGAGTGTTGTCTTCTTCGACATCGGCCGTGAACTCGTCGCCCACTCGGAACTCCAGATTCTGCAGCCGACCGAAGGGCCGCGTCGCCAGGCCTGCATCGACAGTGATAAGTTCCAGCGCCTCGGCGCGGCGGCCGATTAAGCGCACATTGCCGTAAAGGTAGGAACGCAAGGCCGGGATAGTGTAAGTGGCATAAGCCTGCGCGAATAAGCCGGCCCGAAATTCAAAGCCATCACCGCCGATAAAGTTTTGTGTCGGATAGTAACCGACACCGATGAAGCTAAGCCGGCCCAGGTCGTAGATGTTAGCCGACTGAAAGTAGTAACGGGCTTCAACTTCTGCGCCTTCCTGGCTGCCCGTCGGTGTCGTCCTCGTCGTGCCGCGATTGAGATTATTGAAGGCATCAAAGGAGGCCCGCAGCTCGAAGTGGTCGACCACCGTCCAGGCCAGACCGAGATCGATGTCGAACTCGCGCTTGCTGAAATCGTAATCGCCCAGGTTATCGTTCGTGATCCCGGCGCCGGCGCGTTGTGCCCAGAACTCGCCTTGGACGAAGAGATAAAGCTCCTTCCGCGGCAGCAGTCCGACGTTTAAATCGAAATCCACCTTGAAAAGCGGATCGAATTCGACGCCGTTCGGGGCCACACGCTCGCCATCGAAATAGCCCTTTAGTCCAAAATTGCCCCACACTTCCGGCCACCACACAGCAGGCGCAGGCTCGCCCGCTTCGGCCGTTCCCATCGCAAATAACAACGCGGCCACAAGTCGGGCAGAATGAGGTAATCGAAGGATATTCATGCGATGGACGGGGACAGAGTGCGCACCTTAGGGAAGGGCGGGAGCGCTGGCAATGCCTTTACACACCATCCCATTCGCGAGGGGATTCCGGGTCCTTCATCCCTGCATCCTCTGTGGTCAATTTTCTTAGCGCAGTCAGTTTGATTATCAGTCACGCTGCACTCAACCACCGAGCTGCCAGCGACGAATCGCTTCCACCGGGTAGAGAAGCATGATGATGTTCAAGGTAAGATTGTCGCGAATAATCAGGCCGACACTCACCTCCATCGCGAGGACGAGAAGAACGCTAGTCCAGGTTGCAAGACGCCGCGCCAGCCAGTAACCGAAGATCATGGCGAGAATGTCGCTCATCGAGTTGAGGACGCTGTCTCCGTAGTAATCGAGCGCGATCGTGGCGGCGCGGTAGCGATTGATAACCATGGGGGTGTTCTCGATAATTTCCCAGGCGGACTCGAGCAGAACCGCCAGAACGAAACGGCGTTTCGGCGTGATGCGCCGCGCAGCGTAACAAAGAAGGAAGTAAAAGCCGATCCCGTGGATGATGTGAGAGAAGGTGTAATAATCGGTCAGGTGCTGAGAGTTCTCGGAGCTGTTGGCTACCCCGTGCCAAAGCTTGACGTAACCGCAGGTGCACCAAGGCGTCCTTCCTAAGGAGAGCTCGATGACCGCCGCTAGCGCGATAAGAAGAAAGGCGCAGGTTGCCGCCCTGTTCCAATCGGCGGAGAAGAAACGTTTGAGGTTACCGAACATAGTGAGCAACCTATCGCGGACCGCACAACTCTGAGATCACTTTCTCAAGACCCACGACAAGCCGGGCCATCGAATCGTAATCGAGCTTCTCCGGCGTATCACTTCCGGCGTGGTAATGAGGATAACGAAACGGGGCGGTGTCGGTGATCATGATGGCGGAGTAACCTTGCTGCCAAAAGGCCCAATGATCCGACCAACCCACTCCCGGAAGACCGGCGGGAAGAGCTGCTCCTTCCGAGGGAAGAGTGGCGTGCCGTCGGAAAGCGCCAAGCGTCTGCCTAACGAGTGTTCGGGAGGCGACGTTACCGACAAAGGCTATGAAATTTCCGGCGCAAGGATAGAGAAGCCTCAGGCCAGCGATAGGATACTTCTGCGAGCCGGGCGCATTCGAGTAGTAGCCTATCGTCTCCAAGCTAAGCATGGCTGCGATAGGATCGCCCCGCTCTTTACAACGCCGCGCATAAACCCAGCTTCCCATCTGTTCGGTCTGGAAGTGAGCGGGTTCCTCGTTAGGAAAGGCAACGAAACGCAAGGTGCGCCCGGTAGGTGTGCCCGCGAAACGACGGGCGAGCGAAAGTAACGCAGCCACGCCGCTGCCATTATCGTTCGCGCCCGGCGAACCTTCGACCGAATCGTAATGCGCGCCGACCACCACAATTTCCGGCTGCGTTCCAGTTATCTGCGCCTCGATGTTTTCGCAGAGCTTTCCGCCGACATCATAACCGTCTCGCGTCGGTTGCAGACCCGCCTCGAGAAACGACTGCTCGATGAACGCTGCGGCTGCTTGTAACTCTTCGTAATGCTCGATGTTTCTTTCGCCATCGAGCTTCCGCACATTGCGAGCTAGCTCATCGCGCAATTCCGATTCCTCGCTTGTCAGTGGCGGCGGCCCTCCGCGGAAACTCTGGCCGGGCATGCGGATCATAACCCACCATGCCACAAGGGAGGGCAGAATAAAAAGCAGCGAGAAGCGTAGGATCGCGCCAGGCGTGGAGGGGACAAGCCTCATCTGCTCGCAAAGGATCAGCTCTTACAGGCGCCGACGATCACGGTTCTACCTAACAAGAGATCGGTCGCGTTCATAGCACTCACGAATGGCTCATTCGCCTGGTCGAGGGTGCGATACTTGTTTCGTTCTTTCCCGATCGCGATGGCACTGAATATGCGAATCGGGAGCCAGAGGAGGGCCAGCGAAATCCAGGAGCGTCGCTGCAGTTTATCGATGGAAAGACTGATTCGGCCGAAGCCGGCCGTGTGAAGTGCGTGGGCCAGGTAGAAATAGGAGACCGGATTGATGTGACCGTGGGTGGAGTGGTAGCGGTCGTCACCCAGCCGCAGCGGCCCGAACATGTTGAAGAACCCGAAGAGCAAGTAACGTAAACGCGAACGCAAGTTAAGGACGTTGGGCGTGCTCACGATGCAGACGCCGCCAACCCGAAGGACGCGATACATCTCGCGAATGAGCGGCCGATAATGTTCCAGATGCTCGATGACTTCCGTGCAGGTCACTAAGTCAAAAGAACCGTCCGGGTAGGGAAGCGCGTCGCGATTCAAATCAACCACATCCACTTTCAAATCCTGCAGCGTCATCAAGTCGTCCCGATAATCGCAGGCGCGAGCAGCGACCGGGAATTCACGGATCACGCGATCGATTAGCTCGCCGTTACCCGCACCGACGTCCAGGTATTGGCCACTCATTTGCGGAGAAAGCTGGCGAATCTTATCGATCGTGACGCGAATGATCCGATCGGTGCTCAGACCCTCTTCCGGCAGACGCGCGAGTGAAGTCTCGCCGCGCTCGAAGGCTAACTTGCGCGCCGCTTCCTTCTCGGCGCGGCGCTCGGCTCGGCGTTGTTCGGCAGCGGTCGGAGGAGGCACGGCCTGATCCTCGCTTCGGGCGCGCCAAGACACAATCGCGAAGCTTGCGCCCTGCTTTTCGCCGCGTCACTTGCACGCCGCCATGACGTCGCTCTTTGTTCTCTGTGTCTTCTCCATGGTCGCCGGCTTCGTCGATGCGGCCGTGGGCGGCGGCGGGCTAATTCAGTTACCGGCCGCGCTCATTCTCCTCCCGGGCGTAGCGATTCCAACCGTGCTCGGCACGAATAAGTTCGCTTCGCTTTTCGGAACTAGCTTTGCGCTACAGCGATACGCGCGGCATGTGAAGATAGATTGGCGCACGGTCGCACCCGCAGCTGTGACCGCGTTTCTTTTCGCCTTCGCCGGTGCGCGCGCGGTGAACTTGTTAGACCCGCAGCTCCTGCGGCCACTCATTCTTGCGTTGCTCGTTATCGTTGCGATCTATGTCCTGCTCGCGAAAAATCTAGGCCTTATCCATGAACCCAAGCACGCGCCAGACAAGGCGCGGTTCCTGGCCATCGTCCTGGGAGCGGTCCTGGGATTTTACGACGGTTTCTTCGGGCCGGGGATGGGCAGCTTCCTTATCTTTGCTTTTGTCGGCATCTTCGGCTTCGATTTCCTTTCCGCTTCCGCGTCGGCTAAGGCGGTGAATTGGGCGACAAACTTCGCCTCGCTGATCTACTTTGGCGCCACCGGACAGATCTTGTTCAAGGTTGGGGCAGCCATGGCATTCTCTAACATCCTCGGCTCTATCCTAGGCACACGCCTCGCCATCGCGAAAGGCAGTCGTTTCGTCCGTATCCTCTTTCTGGTTGTTGTCTGCGCGTTGATTGTGAAGCTAGGGCAGACATTACTCTGGCCTTCGCCCGGATAGGATCGCTCAGTACCCTGGCCATGATGCCTTCATACTTTGCGGGATTTTAAACGCGACAGACCCACCTCTCTTCACTAACCTGCGTAGAAGCTAACGGAAACACGAACTGCAACCAATTCATGCCATGAAACGCCTCCTCCTATCCTTGACACTTTGCGCCCTCAGTACCCTTCACGCGCAGGTGGCTGCGCCGGACACTGACGAGCTAACCAAACTCTTGAAAGATTTCCTGGCCGGGGCTGGCAAAAACGACGCTTCGATGCACGATCGCTTTTGGGCAGAAGACGTAATTTACACCGGCTCCTCCGGCAAGCGCCGAGGCAAGGCCGACATCATGAAGGACGTGCGCGCGGAAGCGCTAGCCCCAAAGCCGGATGAACCAGCCACCACGTACACCGCGGAGGACATCCGCATTCAGCAATATGGCGATACCGCCATCGTCGCCTTCCGCCTGGTGGCGACTGCGGAGAAGGACGGAAAGAACGAAGTGAAGAACTACCTTAACTCGGGCACCTTCCTCAAGCGCGGTGGCAAGTGGCAAGTAGTGAACTGGCAGGCTACCATTATGCCTAAGCTGGAAGAATAAGTATTGCTCAGCTAGAATCGTTATCTACCTAACGAGTGCTTGGATTGGGAAACAGTTAAGCCGTGTTACGAAAACTCCTCGTCTTGCGAGCACACACCTTCCTACCTGGAGTTCTGAAATGAGAGCACGTTGCCTTATCGTCCTTACGACAGCTCTTTTTACTCTTCCATCTGCAAAGGCGGGGACGGGTTACAGGAACGAGATCGAGAAATTTCACCGCGAGACGGAAAACGAGCTGAAGAAGGAAGACGGCTGGCTCGCGCTCGCGGGTCTATTTTGGTTGAAGGAGGGCATCAATACAGTCGGTGCCGGTCCGGGCTTTGATGTTCAGCTGACCGATAGTTTCAAAGGAGAAAAGTTCGGCGACATAGGCTTTTTCGAAGGTAACGCGGTCCTAAAAGTGGAGAACGGTGTGGAGGCAACGAGCGGCGGCGAGAGGGTGTCCGAAATTGTTTTGGCTTCCGATGAGATGGGAAAGCCGGTCGAGATTCAAACTGGCAGTCAGACGTTCTTCCTTATCAAACGCGGAGATCGATTTGGAATTCGACTTAAGGACAAGAATAATAAAACCAGGCTGACCTTCAAGAAGCTCCATTGGTTTCCTACGGACGAGAGCTACAAAATAACTGCCAGATTCGAGGGCTTTGCCACGCCGCAAGAAGTATTAATTCCAAATGTGCTGGGAGGAGCGTTCAAGATGAACAGTCCCGGCCTTTTGCAATTCAGCCTTAAAGGAAAGGAATATTCTGTGCAGCCAGTTGAAGAAGATGGCGACAAGCTCCTCATTATTTTTCGAGATAAATCGAATCTGACCGAGACTTACACTGGAGGCCGATTTCTCTACACCGATAAACCAATGGACGGGCAGGTCGTCCTTGATTTCAACCAGGCAACGAACCCTCCTTGTGCCTTTACCCACTTTGCGACTTGTCCGCTGCCGCCGCGCCAAAACGACATCGACGTGTCGATTGAAGCTGGCGAAAAGCGTCACGACCACTGAGCGGTCCGACTTGGTCTATTCCACTTCTGGGGTCTGCATGGACGCGAGCGCGACGCCGATGGCCGCTTCAGCCAGATAAACCGTTCGCGCCATCCTCGGATGGTCGGCCAGCTCCTCCGTGACCGCTTTGGCCAACTCCGGTCCGAAATGCCAGAGCAATGAGTGCCAGCGCGGTTTGATTAAACCCATCATGCCATCTCCGATCAGGAACAATGCTCCCAACTGAACCATTCTTCGCATCAATATATTGCTTCCCATTCCGCTTATTCGCGCGATCCGCTCTCAAACTCAAACACGGGCGGAAACAATCGTTAGGAGAAGCCAACTAAATGGCCTACAGTCTCTTCGTCCTTGAAACGACGCGAACGTCTCGCGGTCGCCAAGCGGCATCCCACTCTTCCTCATATGAATGCATCTCTTCTCGCCAACGCCACCAAGATCGTCCCCGACACAGAATTGCTCATTAACATGGTCCGGCTCCGAGTTCGCCAGTTGATCCGCGGCGCCCGGCCTTTAATCATGGCCGCACCGGGGATGGGGTTTTGTGACGTTGCGCTCAGCGAAATCGCCGCGGAGAAGCTGACCAGCGAGCCGAGCATAGGGAGCAATCCGGAAGCGGCCACTGCCGCCATCATCAGTTTCCCCGCGACCGCGACCACTAAGAAGGCTGCATGACCGACGCGTCATTCTCGCTGGCTCCTCCGGCTGCGGTGGAAATCGATGCCGTCGCTTACCGGCGGGCGCATGCCGGCAAACTCATGATTGTTTCCCGTGAGGAAGGCAAGGAACCGGTTGGAGCCGACTTCTTCCACTTTGACTCTGTGGGAACGCATCCCACCGGCTTGTTCGTCACCGGAATTTTCGATGACGGACATCGCAGCCACATGAAGGCAGCGGCTGTGCGAGATGCGAATCTCGGCGAAATCGCGTGGCGGAACGGTGCGGAAAATAAATCGGTTTAAGTTCGCGCACCGTTTTGGGCGCTTATTTTTTCGAGACTTAAATAACGCACGCGTGCTGGGATTCTCCGCATGCTAGAATAGAGAATGGAGAAGGAGCTTCGTTAGTTCGAGAAGGATGCGCTATGAGCCGCTTGTTTCTTCATTCGATCTTTCTCCTTCTGCCTTTACTCGCCAACGGAGCGCGCGAGAGCGAAGACAACCGCGTCTTCTATGTCGGTAGCCACGGCTGGCACACTAGTATTATCGTGCCGCGCTCGCAGATTCCCAAGAACGCGTGGCCGCGTGAAGTCGTGGAACGCACCTTCGTAGGCTATCCTTATCTCGAGGTCGGATGGGGTGATCGAAAATTCTACCCCGCGCCACATCCTGGCATTGCCATGGCGATCGACGCTGCCGTCTTCCCCGGTCCAAGCGTTCTGCACATCGTGGGCCTGAAGCCACCTCTGCCTAGCGCCCTTCCCTGGAGTAATTTGGTGCGGGTCCAGTGTACATCCAAAGAATTCGCATCTCTCTCTCATGCCTTAGGTCAATCCTTCGAACTGGACGCGGACGGCGGCACCCATACGCTCGGTCCCGGCCTTTACGGAATGAGCCGATTCTACCCCGCTCGCGGCCGCTACTATTGGCTAAACACCTGTGATACCTGGACCGCGCGAATGATGCGCGCGGGAGGTCTGGACGCCGACACCAGCCCGATCGGCACTCGGAGCGCCGGGGCCATCATCGCCCAGGCACGACGTCTCGTCGCTAGGAAGCAATCGGCGCCGAAGAACTCCGACTTAAGCAACTCATCGCATCTCGGTGAGAGTCTTCACTAGAGCGTCTTAGTGACCGGAGAGAACGCCCCCGCAGAGTTGTCAGCTTTCTCCCGGCGTCGCAGCGTCTTCCTTACGGCGCAAAGCCTCCAATCAAGCTTTAAGCTCCGCTAGCATCTGAGCTGATCCATTCCCACACCAGGCGAGTGGAATAACACGCTCTAACACCGGTGGTCGATTAGGAACGAGTTGAGTAACTAAAGACGCGCTCGATCTCGTCTCACTTAGCCAGCTCTGACTAACCTGGATCGCTGAGGGACCGCCTCGGTTTAGGCAGTCCCCGGGACTCAGCAGGGTGGCGCTCGCAAGGTTAATACGGCGACATCACGACGAGCGTCTTTTTCAGTGCGAACTCCCGTCGCGTACCCAGAACTAAATGCTCGAAGCACTTCGAACTCTACAGCATGTCCCTCCGGCCCGGCCACCGCAACGAACCCGACCATTCTTCACTTCCAGCCAGCAAAAAGCCGGCGCAACGCGCCGGCTTTCGCATCTAACAGATCAAAGAGCAGCAGCAACCAGGGCTACTTCTCCATCATCTTGCCGTCTTTCATCATCATCATCTTGCCGTCCATCATGACCATGTCGCCGTCCTTCATCATCATACTCTTGCCATTCTTCATCATGACCTTGCCGTCTTTCATCACTTTGGTGCCGTCCGACATCGTCATGGTCTTTTTCATCTCCATGCTCTTGCCGCCCTTCATCATCATCATCTTACCGTCTTTCATCATCGCGCCGTCATGCATCGCGTCTTCCTTCATCTCGCCAGCCATCAGGCCGGTGGCCGAGAAGGCGGTGATGACAGTGAGAGCGATGACGTTTTTCAGAGTTTTCATTTTCATGTTTTTTGTATGTGTTTTGTTACCGAACAAAACCATAAGCCCTCCAATGTTGGTGGACCGGAGCCCCCTGGGGGCGGCTGGAACATACCAGCACTTCTGGTTACGAAGTCTACGATACGCTGCCGCGCCATTTATTCCACGGATTTTACGCCGGTGCCATCCACCCAGCCGGAGCGCCTGATCCGGACGTATTTCGCCCTGCGCCTGCCTGTAAGTTCGACCTCCGCTCCTTACCTACTCGGGTCCATTCTTCTCAATTTCCATCAGCCGCGGACCTAGCCTGTCACTCGCGTGCGACAACGAGTCGATCAGCAGTAGCGAAAAAGCGCCGACCGACACGAGAACCACAGCGCCAAGAGCAAAATGGTGAGCGCGCATCCGTTCCCAGCGCGGTGCGAACGCCAACAGGCCGAGCATACTCAACACCACGATCACCGCATCGAAACTGGCCCGTTGCCAGTAGCTCCCGCCAAGGTGCAGCCACATCCCGAATTCATCGAAAGTGAGCGCCATGCCGACGCCATAGACGAGCGCGCTCAGGTTTCGTTGTGCCCGATTCAAAGGCGCGAAAAGCAACACCCCGGCCACAGTCGAGAGCAGGAAAATCCCGTAATTTAAATGATGCACATGGGTTCCGCCCATGTGCAAAAACAGATCCGGCATTTTTCGAGTCATAATCAAAATGACCAGCGTGCGTGAGGCGATAAACGTCAGCAGGAATGCGACGAACGTCAGTCGCGCCAAGCGGCGAATCGGGACGGGAGCATCATTCATGACCCAACTTGTCCGAACATTTCTACCTTCCAAGTTCCGCCGTTGTTCTTCCGCGAACAACGCACTTGATCTCCAGTAACCGGCTTTTCCGGTCACCGTGATTTCCTTCGCTCGCGATTATCCCATACCTCACGGCCAATTCCCGTTCATTCTTTTACGGATGAAAGGGTCATGGGCTTGCTGAGAAGTAAGATTCCATCGAGCCGCACCATCATCGTGAAGCCTCGTCCCCAAAAGTGCAGGGCGGATTCGCAACGCTTCGATGGCCGCCTGAAGCGCTGGATCGTAAATTAACTAATGATCGGGCGCGTGCGATCCGCGCCCGTAATACTCCTTACTCGCTCCCCGAAATGGCATGCTACCTTTCGCCAAGCGCTCGTTGATTTCTCCGCTTTGCCTTCTCGGTCGAGGGATCTACAAATTTGCGCGGCGCCCGTCTCTGACTTTCAAATTCTGCTCAGCTGGCGAGAGGAGACACGCACGGGACCGAGCTGGCACGAAATACATTGTGATGACAAAGACCAAATTTATTCTCATCGCCGCGCTCGCCGCGAGCGTCATTGCGCCCACTGCGGCGCAGGCTATTGATCTCAGCATCAATCTCGGGGACCGTGGGTATTACAACCACGGAGCTCGTTATTGGAATGGTGACTACGAATACGTTTGGGTCCCTGGCCACCGAGATGGACGTCATTGGACGCACGGCTACTACCGCAGGGGCGAACATCGCCGTCATCATCAAGATCGTCACGACCGGCACGATCGCTAGCAGCGAAGCTTAAGTTAGGTCAATTCCGGTGGCATGGCGCACTAGCCGCGCGGTGCGATTGCTTATGCTCATGCACTTCGTCTTCGGCATTTCGGGTTCTTATCACGCCACGAGCTCTGACGCCGTTAGCGGCGACAGATCGCCCGCGTGTAGCTCTCTTTGTCCTTACTAGGACTAGCTGACGAGCTGATTCGATATGAGGACGCGCGCATGGTCTTAGCCCCTCTGCATTTAACATTACGGACACAGCCCACACTTCCCGTAACTCTCGTCCCAGCTCGCTCGCGGTCACCCCGGATCGACCCATCGATTACCCTAGGGCAACAATCTTATCTCCTACCTGATCCTTCCTACTTTCCCCTTCTACTTTTCCTCCCGCACGGCCACGGGGGGAACCTCCGCCGTTTGTTTTCCGTATGGACGAACAAATTCCGCTCGACTCCTCCTCTTTCGCCGATAACCCGAAGGCTGACGCAAAGCGCGACGATCATACGCGCGAGCTTCTCTCCGACGTCGCTTATAAGAGGCTTGGCATCGTCAACGTCGCCTTCTACGGAAAGGCCAACGCCGGACCGGACGCGTGGGTTTTGATCGACGCTGGAGTTGCCGGCACCGCGGGAATCATTCGGCGCGCGGCCGAAGACCGCTTCGGAAAAGATGCGCGTCCGGCGGCGATCATCCTGACACATGGGCATTTCGATCACGCGGGCGCGCTCCAGACATTGGCAGAAGAGTGGGACGTCCCGATCTTCGCGCATGAACTCGAGCTGCCTTACCTAAACGGGACTTCCTCCTACCCGCCGGCCGATCCGACAGTCGGCGGAGGCATGATGGCCTTGCTCTCACCGCTTTATCCGCGTTCTCCCTACGACGTTAGCCGATGGCTGCAGGTCTTGCCCCCAAATGGAAGCGTGCCGCACATGCCGGGGTGGAAATGGATTCATGTTCCGGGGCATACCCCGGGACAGGTGGCGCTTTGGCGCGAAGGCGATCGCGTTCTCCTCGCCGCCGATGCCTTCATCACCACCCGGCAGGAATCAGCCTACGCCGTCGCTGCACAAACGCCGGAGATGCACGGCCCGCCGATGTATTTCACCCAGGATTGGAAAGCAGCCCGCGATTCCGTAGAACGTCTCGCTGCCCTCGAGCCCGAGCTCATCCTCACAGGTCACGGACCTGCCATGCAAGGGCCGGAAATGCGCAAAGCCCTCCAGGAACTCGCGGGCAATTTCGACCAGATCGCCGTCCCGAAAGACGGCCGATACGTGCGTCAACCCGCGACCGCGGAATCCGGCGATGCTTATAAGTAAGCGGCCCGGACTCGACGCGCGAACGCCTATGCGCCAGGCGTTTTGATGTTAAATCAGCCGTTCGTTTCTCGGTCAGATTGACGATGCCGTTAGACGGGAGTCCGAAGTAGGCCGTGACGTCGCCCGCGTTTCCGCGTCATCCAGGCGAAGATGGCGCCGCACCAGCGCGAGAGGTCGGGACGCTTGGTGGAAAAGGACGGTCTCGCGTCGATCAAAGCAGACTGTTTCACCGGTGGCGACGGCGCGCGCGCGTGGCTGCATGTCGAATGTGGAAATCATTGTAAGCTAGAACGCGGAGCGGCCAGCGGTTCGCTGCATCGCCTGGTTAGATGTTTCCGCCAAAGCGAAGGTAGTCGTCGAGCAGCGCATTATAGTCCGAGGCTGGCTGCATCGCCTGCGGTGGAGCTTTTGGGGGTACTACCGCACGAAACGTGAACGGCTCGACAAATTTGCCCGAGCCCACCCGAAACTCGACCTCGATCGCCGCCCCCGCCTTGAGCGGAGCGCCATGGATAGAGACAGAGATCACGACGGCTTTTGTCGGATCTTTCGGCGCCAGTTCGGCCAAGAACGGCAGGCGAGCAAAGAACTTGTCCGCATCTTCGATGACGGCCCTGGGTTGGAATTGCCGGCCTAGTTCCGCCTTAGTCTTACGCTGGTAGCTCCGGCCATTGACCAGGAAATCCAAAGTCTCCCGATAGGCAAGAATTTCGGCAGTATGTTTCCGCATTACAACGAAGAAAAAGGTCAAACCATCTGGAGGCGGGCTCGGGCCGGTTTGATAATGATGTCGGGCCAGCGGGAGCAGACACACGGTCGACATGTTTCCGTTGATCGTCGGCGACTCGTCGGACGGCGACTTTGCCGCGACATAACCACTCACGCCGAGGAGCAAAAAGGTTCCTGCGGCTAACCGTCGAATGGAAAAAAGACTCTTCATCTAATGCGACCAAGATGAGCGACGGCGGACGAGGCCGCGCGTCGCTCGGAGTGGAAACGTGGAAGTCATCTCAAAGGTGGAGCGTCCAGCGGTCCGCCGTTCGCTCCATCGTCTGGCTAGACGACTAGCGTTGCAATCGGAGTCCAATGTTCTTCTGCTCATCTTCGGAGAGGGTAGGCACAACATCGTCGCCAGTGAAGGGAATACCGTCCGGTCCCACTGATCGCAGATAGTAGAAAGTACCGGACGGGTCGAGCTGATAGTAAAAGTGGGTCTCTTTGGAGTCGCGATGCTGCATAAACG
>CAXSFN010000026.1:0-59713 GCA_964236815.1 uncultured Chthoniobacterales bacterium | reverse complement strand
CTCAGATAGGTCGCGACCTGCTCAAGCAGATGATCGAGTGGCTCGGCCAACAAGGCGCGCAGGTTATCGAAGTAAATACCGATGGCATCTACTTCGTCCCGCCGGCGGTGGCGCGAGCTTCCAGCTTGCGAGGTGAAACGCGCAAGCAAGATGCTCGCGCCACGAGCGAAGATTTGCGCGAACGGCTTGCAAAGGAACTGCCGTCCGTTGCTACAACGGATGAGCTGACTGCTACTTCTTCTGCTCGTTAGGCAAAGGCGCTTGAAAATCGAGCACGATCTCCCAGTTGCCACCCGTTTCGGCCCGCCAGATTTGCAGGTAGTGGCCGCGCTCGGTTTGGTCCTGCCTAACGAGTGAATATTTTCCGTAACTGTAGCCAAGATCGCCCGCTGCACTCATCCCGCCGCCCAGGCGCTCATTGGTTAGTTGCCCGCGCCGCACACTTAGCATCAAGGTGGCCGCGCCTTTTCCTACTGCCGGGAAGACGCCGTCGCGATGGACGCGCACATTTGCGTCGCTCGCCTCACTCAAGGCAATGGTGGAATCGGCTTTCGCAGCGGTGGCGAATTTCACTTCCGCGGCTCGCAGGCTTCGCTCGGCCGCGGCGTGTTCGACTGGCGTTGTCGTGCCCTGACTGATTGACATCTCGAGCTGCGGTTCCTCCTCGCTTTTCGCCGGACCCGGAACTTCTCCTCCGACGTCGAGCGCCACTTTCCAGACGCCGTCTTTTTGTTTTTTCCAGATGGTGATGAACTGGCCATAACCGAAAGGCTTTTTGTCATCTTTTTCCTTCCGCCACTCTGCCGGTCCGGTGGTGTAGCCGAGGTCAGCGCTGCGCGACATGGCGGCAAAGAGCGGGCGCCAGCTAAGTGAAATGCCTTTTTCCGGCCGCTTCGACCATTCCTGTTTTCCGTTTACCGGTCCGGGGTGAAATACGATTCCGTCATCCGCCAGGAATTGCAGGAAAGCCGCGCGCGTCCCTTGTTCCTGTCCCAGCTGAAAGAATTTTGCTTCGTTCCCGACCATGGTCTGAAGAGCGCTATCGGCCGCGCTGTCTTCGGCCTGAAGCGAAAGGGCGGCGAGAGGGAAAAGGCCGAAAATGAGAAGCGGGAGGATTTTCATTTCGAAGGCCTGAAGTTTTCGATTGTTTACGGACTTAAAAAAATTTCGGCCGCTCTTAGACAAAAAGGCCGGTTGGCGGCGTCTGCAGATTAAAGACCGTAAAGAGGTCATGGAGAATGTCGTCACTCATGAAGATTGGAAAGCTTGTTTCGCGGAATCGGCTCCCGGGCTCGTGCTCTTCGCGCGTCAATTCGTCCGCTCAATCGCAGACGCCGAGGACATCGTGCAGGAAGCCTTCATCAGGTTCTGGCGCAAACAGCATTCCATCCAAAACCGCGCGCTTCTCTTTGCCACTGTCCGTTCCATCTCGCTCGATCTTCTCCGGCGCGACGCTCGCCGCGCCCGGCGCGAAGCCGAAGCTCTCGCCGACACGGAGCAATCCTCCATGCCGCAGTTTAATTTCGTGGACGAATCGCAACAGCATCTCGCCGCCGCGATCGATCGCCTCCCGTCCGAACAGCGCGAGGTCCTGGTCATGAAAATTTGGAACGAGCTGACCTTTGTCGAGATCGCGCAAGTGATCAGCATTTCGCAGAACACCGCTGCCTCGCGCTATCGTTATGCGCTGGCCGCGCTCCGGAAAAATCTTACCGCTCCATGAACGATTTTTCCGAGCTGGAAGCGGAGCTGAAGCAGTTGCAGCCGAGGGCCCCGTCACCGGAGCTGACGAGGCGCGTCGAGCAGGCGCTGCAGGAAAACTCCATTGCTACCGGTGGCGTCTTGCCGCGCCGCGCGAAGTTCGAGTTGAATTGGTCCACGCTCGGGTTCGGTCTCGCGGCGGCTGCGGCAATTCTGCTGCTCGCGCGAGCAAATTTCGATCGGCCCGCCGCATCCAAAAAGCCGCGGATTGCCCAGGCCACAACCGCCTCTCCTTCAGTGGCAATGGCAGCGGCGCAAAGTCTGGTCCCGGATGGCGTCACGCGCGTCGTTTATCGCACGAGCGATGAAGGTCTGGTCTATCCCGCGAATTCGAGCGAACCCGCGCGCCGCCTTCGTTCCCAATCGCGCGAGACCTTGCACTGGAAGGATGCAGGGACTGGCGCTTCGCTGCGCGTTTCCTATCCGACTGAAGAAGTCGAGCTCGTGCCGGTTTCACTCTCGGGCCAATAAATTTCACCTTAACCAAACAAAACCTATGAACACAAAAATGATCGCAATCCTGGCTGCGGCCAGCTTCTTGCCACTGAGCGGTTTCTCTCAGCCACCGCCGATTCCGCCTGTTGCGCCGGTCGCGCCCGTTCCACCGATGCCCCCGGTGCCGCGCGATAAACTGCCGAAAATTCCAGTCACATTTCTCGGCGTCGAAACGTCCGAAGTTCCGAGCGTGGTGGCGGAACAGCTCGGGCTGGCGAAAGGCTTCGGGTTGGTGGTGGATTACGTTGTGCCGGACGGGCCGGCGGCGGCCGCGGGCCTTCAGCCTAACGACATTTTGAGAATGTTGAACGACCAGATTCTGACCGAACCGGATCAACTCGCGAAACTGATTCGCAGTTATAACGAAGGCGCGACGGTTACGTTAACTGTCCTGCGCAAGGGTGCGGAAACGAAGCTGACCGCGAAGCTGGCCAAGCGTGAATTACCGCAGCGGCGTGAGCAATGGGACCGGCACGAGCGACATCCGGAGCGCTATGGCAGCCTGGGTCCCCAGTTCAACCAGCAGATGGAACAGCTCGGCCAGCAGCTCGGAAATTTGAACCTCGAGCATATTGACGAGACGGTGGCGAACGCACGAGAAGAAGTGCGCCGCGCGCGCGACCGAGCCCATGAAGAAGCGCGACGCGTGGCCGAGGAAGCGAAGCGAATCGCGAAAGGTTTTCGCGTCGTGACTACGAACGATAACGGCGCTTTGAAGACGACGCGGATTGATTTGGGCAAAGCGCAGATCAGTTACTCCGACGCGCAAGGCGAGATGAAAATCGAAACAACGGATGGCAAAAAGATGCTGACCGCGAAGGATTCCCAAGGCCGTCTCCTTTTCAGCGGACCGGTGGGAACGAAAGAGGAATTGGAAAAAGCGCCGGCGGAAGTGCGGCAGCGTTTCGAAAAGTTAGAGCAACGTGATTTGTCGGTGGTCGCTCCATCCGTCGACAAGGATGATGAGGACATGGACAACGATAACGATAACGATAACGATGAGGACAATGACCATGACTCCGACGAAGAAACCGTCCATATCTCGAGTCCAGTAATGCACCAATTTCCATCCGGCCGGCTTGGTCTTAATACGGTTCTTATTTAGCCAGACTAAGAGGAAGCGGACGTCTAACAAGGAATAGCCCGCCGGGTTCTTAACCTGGCTCTCCAGCCGCCCAGCGGGCTTTTCCTTCACCGCTTCCAAGCTGGATAAACTGGACTACCGAGCCGAGTAGGATGGTGATAGAAGCTATGGTCAATTCAAAGGTCGGCAGGGCATAGCGAATCAAAAGGCTGCTTAGGAGCGAATGGGCCAGGAATAGAATGAGACCTACCAAGATTAAGCTAGTGGTATAGGACGCGACCTCGGCGAAGCGGCAAGGGCGGAGAAAAGCCGCAAGAGCGAAGCTGCCAAGCCAGAAACAGAGCAGACTAAGATGGGTGAGGTCTTTTGGGGGCCGGAGATATCGGTGACCTTTTAGGTAGTGCATGATTTCCGTCTCACTCGTCTCGCGGTAAGTAACCAAAGTCGCGCAACCCGGCATGTCTTTCTCGTGACCGAAAAAGAAGACCGTGCTGACGAAACGATCCCTAACTAGATGGTCAACGCGGATAAGCTGATACTTGGCAAAGTCCGCCGCGACGAAGCGAAGGAAGGCGCGGCGCGGAGGAACGAGAAAAGCGCGGGTAAGTTCGTTCAGAAGCTGATCAAATCGCGCTTCTGAGTCCCCGATCTCCGGCGGGAGAAGCGCTTGCGATTTTTCGATGAAGTTTCCGGATTCGAAATGGACTCCCGCTGGTAGTTCTTCCCGGAGCAAGCTAAGTATGGTGTGCAGGTTGGGATCGGTTGTCCCGGCAGCGATTTCGCCCAACACTTGGTCTCGTTCCGGTGGAGGAAGGGCGGCGAGGAAGTTGAGGCGCGAGGCAAACGAAAGGCCTAGGCGCGACCGATATTGCAATCCAGCTAGTTTGCTGAACCCGCGCATTGAAGCACTCGTTAGGCTAAGGCAGGCCAAGCCTAGCGCGATCGCAGCCAGCATCCTGCGCAAATCTTTGGCGGACTGTTCCCTATTCGTCATCAAGAGCCGCACCAATCCGCTAAGTCCGAAGGCGAGCGGAAGGAGGGCCGCGAGGATGCTATTGATTTCTCGAGTTAGGACGGCGAACCAGAGCAGGAACGCGAAGAGGAACCAGGCGGTGTAAGGAATCTTTCCCCGACATTTTATCATCTGCAGACCGAGGGTCGCGAGTAAGAGGGTTAGGATAAGGCTGAGCGCTTCCGAACCGACGGTGTGGGTGATGGAATAGAACAAAGGATTCTTCGCCCAAAGGAGCGCGAGGATGAGACGCGCGATAAACAAACGCGCGGCGGAGAAAATGAGGAAGCAGCTGGCGAAGCAAAGCGCCGCGTGTTGAACGACAAGCAAGAGCAGAACGCCAGAATCCGACAAGGTTGGCTCAGCTATGAAGCGCCAGGAAGGGAGTGGCAATCCCGCGCGGAAACAATCGAAGGCGTAGCCTGCGTAAAGCGGCAGTCTTGCCGGAAAACTATAGCCCGGTCCGTAGTGCAAAATGGGCCCGACGCTGGGCGGGAAGGCGACTTGGAAGTAGGCGTCGATGTCCTTCCAGAGCGGCGGAATCTTCACCAGCATCCAAAGCGAGGGCGCAAAAAGACAAAGCGCGATCACGGCCAGGCCGACGCGCCTGCGCGTATTCGAAGCCGGCCGCGATTTCGATTGTAACCACTCGTTAGGCATGACTCATCTCTCGTTGGAGGCAAACGCGAAGACAGTGACAGATGATGTAATTTCTGTCCTTCCGTTTTCTTTTGCTGTTCGGCGCGCGTGGCGACGGTATAAGAACGGGCATGCCGGCGGACGATAATATCTCTCAGGATCCAAAACCGAACTCGGTCGCTTGGCAGATGATCGCTAGCTCAGAGGGATTCAGGGAGCTGCTCCGGGCGAAGAGGCGGTTCATTATTCCCGCGACCATCTTCTTTGTTCTCTACTATTTCGCGCTCCCTTGTCTGGTTGGTTATCAACCGAAGTTGATGCAACGCAAAGTCTGGGGCGAGATGAACCTGGCTTATCTTTTCGCGCTCTCGCAATTTTTCATGGCTTGGGCGCTAGCCGCAATCTACGTGGTGGTCGCGACGGGATGGGACCGGAAGGCGCGTGAACTGATCGATCGCTTCTCCTCCTCGTCCTCGATTTCCTCCTCGTCCTCGATTCCGTAAGTTGAGGAACCTTGTGATGGCAGGTGAACCGAGGACGAGGAGGATGACGAGGACGAGGATATGAATACGGCGCTATTCATGTTTCTCGGTTTCGTCGCGATGACGCTAGTCATCACTTACTTCAGCGCGAAGAAATCGGTCGGCACCAGCGCTTACTTCGCGGCTGGGCGCCGCATCACCGCATGGCAGAATGGACTGGCGGTGGCGGGGGATTACATGAGCGCGGCCAGCTTTCTCGGCATCGCCGGAATGATCGCCTTCAATGGCTATGACGGCTTCATGTATTCAGTCGGCTTCCTTGTCGCCTACCTCACCGTCCTCATCATCGTAGCCGAGCCTTTGCGCAATGCCGGCAAATACACCATGGCCGATGTGCTGGCTTATCGGCTCCACCCGCGGCCGGTCCGCGCGATGGCTTCGCTTTCTACTCTGACCGTTTCGATTTTCTACATGATCGCGCAAATGGTGGGAGCCGGAACACTCGTTAGGCAACTTCTGCCCGGCGTGAGTTATGAGATGGCTGTGATCGGGGTGGGCGTTCTTATGGTCGTCTATGTTGTTTTCGGCGGAATGCTTGCCACCACCTGGGTGCAAATCGTCAAGGCGGTCCTGCTCATGAGCGGGAGTTTGTTTTTGAGCGTGCTGGTTATGAGTAAATTCAACTTCAGCCTAAGGAGCTTCTTCGAGGCGGTAAGCGCGGTCACTTACACCGGCGCCGATGGAGTCGCGGTCACGCGGAATTTTCTTACCCCCGGCTTGCTCTTTAAGAATCCGCTCGACCAGATTTCACTCGGGCTTGCGCTCGTTTTCGGCACGGCAGGGTTGCCGCACATCCTGATTCGTTTCTACACCGTGCCGGATGCGAAGACCGCGCGCGCTAGTGTGGTCTGGGCCATGATCTTGATCGGTCTCTTTTACATTATGACCACCTTCTTCGGCTTCGGGGCGGCCAGTCTGCTCGGGCCAGATCATTTGAAACTGCACGGCGGAACGAACATGGCCGCTCCGGAACTGGCGCGGTTTCTTGGTGGCGAAGTTTTCTTTGCCTTCATCAGCGCAGTGGCCTTCGCCACCATCCTCGCGGTCGTAGCCGGGCTTACGATCAGCGCGAGCACGAGCTTCGCGCACGATTTCTTCACGAACGTAATTCACCACGGCAAAGAACATCGGCCGGGCGAAGAAGTGCGCGTGGCGCGGATCACCGCTTTTGTCGTAGGCGCGCTGGCCATCATCATCGCGATCGTACTGGGGCCGACAGTTAACGTGGCTTTTCTGGTCGGGCTGGCTTTCGCGGTGGCGGCGAGCGCGAACCTGCCTGTGATCGTTTTTTCCATCTTCTGGAAGCGCTTCAACACCACCGGCGCGGTTTGCGGATTGGCGGTCGGGTTGGCTTCCAGCATCGCGCTCATCTTGCTTAGTCCGGATTTCATGAAGCAGCCGCTCTTCCCCTTGAAGAACCCGGGCATCGTCAGCATTCCGCTTGGTTTTCTGGCGGCGTTCGTCGGATCACTCGTTAGGCGCGAGCCCTCTGCGGAAGCGAAATTCGCGGAGCTGAGCGTCCGCGCTCACACTGGATTGGGCGCGGAAAAAGCGAGTTCCGACTGACCATCTCGCAAAGACAGCCCTCAATCAGCGGATGTCATCCACGACGCAGTCCTCTCGATGGTTCGGTACCGCTGTACTACAAGGGATTTTCTTCTTGGCGCGTGAGTAATCGGGACATATTCTTCGGGCATGAAGAATCCAACCTGCGGAATCGCTCTCTTGATCTCGTTCTTCGCCGCCGCGCCAGTTTTATGCGGCGCCGTCATGGACGTGGCCGTTTCTAATTCCAGCGGCAATGTGGTTTATAAAGGAAAGACTAATTCCGACGGCAGTTTCTCGACCGGGAAATTACCGCGCGGAAATTACGTGGTGCAGTTTAACTCCAGAGGCCCTGCGAAAAGTTCCGAGTATGCGGTCGCGGTTTCGGCCGGTAAACAAAGAGTCACGGCGAATACCGTCGCAGCCGGCAAATTCAGCGGCGCCGGTGTTGCGATGAGAGTGCCGGTAGGAAATGAAATGAACATTGCCGGGTCGGTTCGTGATCCGAGCGAAGCGATGGCAGCCAAGGACAGGGTGGTCGCGGTCGATGCAGCTGCCTTAAGCGCGGCTGCGACGAAGCTTGTTGCTGGCAAGGATGGCGTTGTCCGGAAGGTGAAGACGGTCAACGGGAAACGCTATGTTTGGATGGACAACGCCGGGACCGGTAGCAATCAAGGCGGCCACTGGGTGGAAGAAGGTCAGCCGAACGATACGCGCCAGGCTTGGATCATTAGTAACAAGGACGTGAACGACATTCAGGAACATCAGGACCAGCACCAGGAAGACTTCAAGAGTCGGACTGGATTCCAAACCGGCCGGGGTTTTTAACTTGCGCTTAGCCGAGCATTTCAACGAAATGTCATCAATGAAGAACTCGATCCGTATAATCCTCTTCTCCGCACTGTTGGTCGCTGCCTCCGCGGTCTATGGCGCCGGTGTCCCGTCACTCGACTTCAAGGTTACGGATTCCGGCGGCAAGGTCGTTTCTAAAGGGAGGACCAATGCGGACGGTAAATTCGGTGTCGCCAAACTTCCGCCAGGAGATTACATCGTGCAGTTCAACTCTGGCGATCCGGCGGTTAAGAGTCATCAGTACGCAATCATTGCCACCGCCGGGAAAAGTAAATCCACCGCCGATCCGGTGCCCGGAAAGAAACTCGCTGGGCCGGGTGTTGCGATGAAGCTGAGTGTCGCCTCGGGCGGAAGCATTACCGGTGAAGTAAGAGCGGGCGCTGGTAGCGGCTCAGATGATTCCAAGGTCAAGATCATAAACGGCAAACGCTACGTCTGGGTCGGACCGGAAACTGGCAGCAACATGGGCGGTCGTTGGGTGGAAGAAGGCAGCGTCGATGCCTCGAAAGTTCAACGAGGGAACGCGGATGGGCTTCGTCGCATCCAGGACGGAGCAGGTCGCGGCACTTTGCCCGGCAGCTAAGTCGAATCCAATCTCGCTTCGCAAAACATTCCGCCGTCCTTTTGGGCGGCGGTTTTGCGTACGGCGGCGACGGGAGGGAGATCTACCGGCGGAGGGGCTCGAACCCACACACTCTTGCGAGTACCAGATTTTGAGTCTAGCGCGTCTGCCAATTCCGCCACGCCGGCGTGCAGCGCGGTAATCGTCTCGCATCGCCGAACCCGCGCAAGCTGAAATTCGAAACTCGTGCAGCGAAATGCGCGCAATAGACCGACCGACCAGAGGGTCGCAGTTCGTGAGACAGTCATACCCCAAACTTGGGCGGACGCGAAGGCGCGCCGAAAAACCAGATGGCGCGACGATGCGAAAATTGATTGAAAGAAACGCTCGGCTCTGAGCGTATTTCTTCATGCTGCGCCGCGTCTCGCTCGCCCTTTTCTTTCTCTCGTTAGGCAACCTCGTTTGGGCGGAGGAACCAGCCGCGCAACTCATCCTACCAGCGCGCATCCTCGAGCCGGGAAGCACCTTCGAAGTGCGTTTCGCTGCGGACATGATTTCGCCCGATCAAATCGGAAAACCCGCCGCGCTTTCGCCGCTCGTTTTTGCTCCGCCATTGGAAGGCAAATTCATCTGGCTAAGCACACGCAGCGGCACTTTCATGCCGGCGAGCGTGCTTCCGCTCGCCACCAAATATCAGATCACGCTCGCGAGCGGATTGCAGGATGCGCGCGGCAAAGGCGTCAGTGCAAAGCTGCGTGAAACCGCCGAGACACCGCCGATGCGCGTGAAAGGGACTTCTCTCATCGGCAACCGCGATCTGGAAAACGCCACCGTCGTTCCACGTTTTCTCGTCCTCTTCAACGCCAACATCGAAGCGGCGGCTGCGGCGAAATTCATTCGGTTCGAAGATGCGGCGCACAACCGCATTCCCGCGCGGGTCGAGCAGGCCGGCGATCCGGCGAAGCGCGAGAGAATTTTCCCAACTTATGAAAGCGACGATCGCAATCTCTCCGCCTGGTCGGCGAAATCGCAGCCGGAAGAAAGTCCGCCCGATTCCGAAGAGGACGAAAACGAGAGCGATACGAGTGCCGAGAAATTAGGGCCAGCCCGCGGCAACATTCTTTTTGTGGCGCCAACGAAGCCGCTGCCGCCAGGGAAGGATTGGCGCCTGGTGCTCGACGCTGGTATTCCCGCGTCGGAATGGAAAGCCGCGCTGCCGGCGGCAAAACAAATTCAGCTCGGCAACGTCGTTCCATTCGCGATCAAAGGAGTAACGGCGCAAGGAAATCGTCTCGCCGGCCGCCGTATCGCGATCGAGTTCAGCAAATCGCTCGCGAAAGATGTCTCGCCGGACACGGTTGGAAACTGGATCAAGATCGAGCCCGCGCCGCCAAATCTGAAATACACGCTAGACGATTCGAGAGTTATTTTAAGCGGCGATTTCGCGCTCGGACAACGCTATCAGGTTTCCGTGGCACCTGGCGTGCCGGCACGCGAACCGACCAGAATGAGCGCTGCCTTTAAACAAGAAGTGGTTTTCGAGAAATTTCCCTCTCGTCTCTACTTTCAGGATGTCGCCGCGCATCAATACACAGGCGGGACGCGCCAGCTGCGTTTGCTTTCAGTCAACGTCCCGCGTCTTCGTGTTACCGCAAAAATTTTCGAAGGCGAAAATGTGGCGGCCGCGGTTAAGGCTTTTGATAAATACGAGGAGAACCCGGAAGGATCGCCTGATGAGATCTACACGCGGGTCGGCGTGGAAACACTCGCGGGCGAGGTGGTGTGGGAGAAAGTGTTCACCCCCGGCGGGAGTGTCGATAGCGAGCAGATCCTGCCGCTGGATTGGAACGAAATCGTCGGAAGCAATCGCAATGGCGCCATTCTCTTCACGGCGGAGTCGCTCGATCCGGTGGGGCCGAAGGGGAAGCGCGTCGGCGTGCAGATTTTAATTCAACTGACGGATTTCGGCGCGGTTTGGAAACGCGAGCAGGAAGCGACCAGGCTGCACATTTTTTCACTCGCGACCGGCAAGGGAGTTCCGCGAGCACGGCTGCAATTATTGAATGGCAACCTCGAGGAAATCGCGCAGAGCGTGACTGACGCCCGAGGCGATGCGCGTTTCGATCGAGACGAGGAAGCGCGCTGGGTTTTCGTGCAACGCGAACGCGATGCGCATCTCATCGCGCTCTCTTCCGCCGAAAGTATTCTCTCGCTCTATCACTTCGACGTCACGCAGGAGAGCGGGGATGAGGAGAGCGATGGACGCTATGCGAAGACAATTTTTCTCTTCACCGAACGCGGCGTGTATAAGCCGGGCGATAAACTTTACCTGAAAGGTTACGCGCAGGATCCGCGCAATAATCAACCCCGCGTGCCGGCCGGGAAGCAGCTCACGGTCACCATTACCGACTCAAAAGAACGCGAGATTTTTTCCAAGAAACTCACGCTCTCAGAGTTTGGATCCTTCGATCAGGAAATTTCGTTGCCGCAAGGTGCGCTCGGTAAATATCAGATCGTCGCCACAGGTGAGAAAGGCGCGCAGCTTGGCGGTTCTTGCTACTTCCAGGTGCAGGAATACAAACCCAACGCCTTCGAAATTTCGATTCCAGCACCGCCGCTTACGACGGGCGACACGCAGCTCGCGCTCTCGATCGGCGCGAAATATTTCATGGGCAAGCCGCTCTCGAAAGCGAAGCTCACCTGGTCGCTGGTCGCGCGTGACGAGCCGTTCGCTCCCGAGGGTTTGCTTGATTTCGCCTTCTGCAACGGCATCACCGATTTCCGTCTTAACCGCGCGCTCGATCGCTTCTCGCAATTCAACGCGCAGGGCGAAGCGATCGTGAATGCCGACGGCGTCGTACAAGTCGCGGCCGCGCTGCCGGTGAATCCGAAAGCTCCGCAACCGCGCGCCGCCAAATTCTTGTGCGAAGTGACGGACATCAATCAACAAACTGTTTCGGAGTCGCGGGCCTTCGTGGAGCACGCGTCCGATTTTTATTTCGGGCTGCGACGGTTGGATTCCGTGGTGAAAGAAGGCGAGCCGCTCTCGATCGAGTTGATCGCCTTGAAACCGGACGGCAAACCGCTTGAGCAACCCACTCGGGCCGTTGTTCGCCTGGCAAAAATTAACTGGCAGACAAATCGCCTGGCCGCAGCTGGAGACACGAGCGAGTTCGAGAGCAAAGCGAACCTGCAAATGGTTTGGGAAAAAGAGCTCGCGACCGTCGCCGGACTCGGCGGCGATCGAAAGCCGAACCGCGCTCTTCTCGAGGGTATCGTGGCAGGCACGCCGGGCGAGTATCTGCTCGAAGCCAGCGGCCAGGACTCGCAAGGCCATCCGGTCCTGACTTCGCTTGTCTTCGAAGTCTCGGGCGATGCGGTGACGGATTGGAATTATCGCAACCCCTACGCGATCGATCTGGTTGCGGACAAAGAGACTTACGAGCCAGGCGAAATCGCCACGCTCCTAGTGAAAACTCCCATCGCCGGCGATGCGCTTGTCAGCGTGGAGCGTGACCGAGTTTTCAGATCCTTCATCGTCCCGTTGACCGGGAACGCGCCCTCCGTGCAGGTGCCGTTGATCGAAACGGATGGTCCGAATGTTTTCGTCTCCGTCATGCTACTTCGCGGCGCGAACGACAGTCCGCGCAAAATCAAGACGCCGGAATATCGGCTTGGCTACATCAATCTTAAAATCGCGCGGCCCAAAGAAAAGCTGAGCGTGAAAGTGAAACCAGCCGCGCCTTCTTCGCGTCCGGGCGAGACGATTCAACTCGAGGCGGAGGTGCGTGATTGGCGCGGCAAGGGATTGGTGGATGCAGAGGTGACCTTGTATGCGGTCGATGAAGGCGTGCTTAGCCTAACGAGTTATGAAACGCCCGACCCGCTCGCCTTCTTCAATCAACCGCGCGGGCTCAGCGTCACTACCAGTCTCACTTTACCGACCTTGTTGAAGGAAGACCTGGCCGAATCCGATTTCGCGAACAAAGGCTACCTAGTCGGCGATGGAAAAGGCGGTCCCGCGTTGCTCGACGGGCTCCGCAAGAATTTCGTCGCGTGTCCATTTTGGAATGCAACTCTGCGGACCGACGCGCTAGGTCAGGTGCACGCTGAATTTCCCGCGCCCGATAGCCTGACGAGATATCGCATCATCGCAGTCGCGGCGACGAAGGAAGCGCAGTTCGGCGTCGCGCAATCGGCTTTCGAAATCAACAAACCGGTCATGATCGAATCGGCCATGCCGGCTTTCGCCAATCTGGGCGACAAGCTGGTCATGCGTGCGGTCGCGCACAACACGACCAGCAACAGCGGCAAGGCGGAAGTTTATTTCATCGCGGATGCGACCGCTCGCGCCGGGGAGACGCAACGTCTGATCGATCTGCCTGCGAACGGTTCTGTCGCAATCGATCTCCCGCTCGAAATCGTCGGGACCGGCACGGCGAAATGGAAATGGGCAATCAAGTTTGGCGATAACTCCGATGCGGTCGAAGCGCAGATTCATCTCGGGAATCCCGCGCCTTTGCTCCGGCAAGTTGAAACGAAACGCATCGAATCCAACACGGCGGAGCTCCTGCGCGTTTCCGATCCGCAAATCATGGAAGGCAGCGGCGAGGTCGCGATTAGCCTAACGAATAGTCGCGTGCTGGAGCTGCGCGAATCACTCCGGCAGTTGCTGCACTATCCCTACGGTTGCGTCGAACAAACGACTTCGAGCATGCTGCCGTGGCTGACGGTGCGCGATCTCCGCGCAACGCTGCCGGAGCTGGCCAGGGCGGATGAAGAGATTGCGAGCGCGGTCAATCACGGCGTCCAGCTTTTGCTTTCGATGCAAACAAGCAGCGGCGGCCTCAGTTACTGGCCGAAAGGCCGCGAGCCGATGCTTTGGGGCAGCGCCTATGGCGGACTCGGATTGACCTTAGCGAAAAAGCAGGGCTTTGCCGTTCCGGAAGCGGATTACAAACGGCTGCTGAAATATCTGAGTGAACAACTCCGCGGAATGGCGAAGGATGTGAGCGGTTATCGATTGTCCGATCGCTGTTTGACGATCTACACGCTCGCGCGCGCCGGCGCGGCCGAGCCGGCCTATCACGATTTGCTCTTTCAGAAACGCGCTCAGCTCAGCGCGGAGGATCGCGCGCTCGTCGCACTCGCCGTGATCGAGAGTAAAGGCCCGAAGAAGATGATCGATGAGTTGTTGCGCGGGCCGAGTGTGGACGCCGCATATGTCGAGCAATGGTTCGGCTCGCTCGCGCGTGAGAACGCGATGCACTTGCTCGCGTGGACGATCTATCAGCCACGCGCGCCGAAAGTCGATCAACTCGCGACCGATCTTTTCGCGCGGCGCAGCAACGGACATTGGGGCACGACGCAGAGCAACGCCTGGTCGCTCCTCGCGCTCTCTTCCTATTTGCGCGCGGTTGAAACCGGTTCGCGGGAGGCGAACGGAAAAATCACCTGGGGAGCAATGACGAAATCGTTTGCGGTCAGCACTGCCGCGCCCGCGAGCAACAGCGTTTTCCCGATTGATCCCGCCACGGTGCGCCAGCCGATGACGCTCGCGAAGGACGGCGGACAGGTTTTCTCGGAGGTGACGGTGTCGGCCCGCGCCAGGCTCGCTGATCAACCGCGACAGGATCAGGGTTATAGCCTAACGAGACGTTACGCGAAGATCGGCGACGACGGTAAACTCGCTCCCCCGGAAAATCTGCGCGTGGGCGATCGCATTCTTGTCACGCTCGACGTCGATGCTCGGCGGCGGGCAACTTACATTGCGCTGGAGGACCCGCTGCCAAGTGTGCTCGCGCCGATCAACCCGGCCTTTAAATCGCAGGAATCTCTGGCGGGCGAAGCGCTCGGGGCCGATTGGATCAGCGATCATTCCGAGCTGCGCGAAGATCGAGCGGTCTTCTTTGTCGACCTGCTAAATGCCGGGAAATACACCCTGCGTTATCTCGCACGGGTTGTTTGCGCCGGCGAAGCCATCGCGCCCGCGGCGAAGATCGAAGAGATGTATCATCCCGAGCGCTTCGGGACGAGCGAAGCGATGCGAGTAAGCGCAGGAGCGCTGCAATGAACGGAACACGGCCGTCCCGGCTGTGCGGCTGGCGGGCGTCTCGCCTGCCGAATGAACGAGCAGGCGAGACGCCCGCTCGCCGCACCGGCAAGATGCCTGTGTTCCGGCTGCTCTTGTGCGCGCTTCTTTTGTTTGCAGGCGCATTTCTTTGCTTTCGGCTGGTCCCCCTCCCGCCATCACTCTTGCGTCCCGCGATTCAAAGCATCGCGTTGCTCGATCGCAACGGCCTTCCACTGCGCGAAGCTCGCGTCGATGAACGCTTCAGTCGCGAGCTGGCGATCGGCGAAGTCCCACCGCACGTGATTAACGCCATTCTCGCGGCAGAGGATAAACGCTTCTATTCGCATGGCGGCGTGGACTGGCTCGCGACAGCACGCGCCCTAACGAATGGTCTCACGCATGGCCACATTACGTCCGGCGCATCCACGATCACACAACAACTGATCAAAATTGCGCAGCGCCGTCCGCGCACATTTTCGACCAAGCTGATTGAAAGTGTGCAAGCGCAGCGGCTCGAACAGCTTTGGTCGAAGGAACAAATTCTTTGCGCCTATTTGAACCGGGTCGATTTCGGAAATCTGAATATCGGTCTCGTCTCCTCAGCGGATTATTATTTTGGAAAACCGGTCGCGGATTTGAGTGATGCCGAGGCTGCGTTTCTTGCCGGTCTCCCGCGCAATCCGCGCAAACTCAATCCGCATCTCGCGCCCGAGCGCGCACAGCAGCGGCAGCAAGTTGTCTTGCGACGAATGCAGGAAAACGGCTGGCTTGATCCCGTTCGCTTCGAAACGGCGAGCGCCGAGCCGCTGCAATTGCGTGCGCCTCGCCGCCAATTTCGCGCACCGCATTTTGTCGACCTGGTCTTGCAGCAAGTTGTAGCCGGGGTCGCTGACCCCGGCGGCGGGAGACGAGACCAGGCGATAGAGCGGCCGGGGTCACCGGCCCCGGCTACAACACCCTTCCAGGCGACAACATTGCGCACCACGCTTGATTTACGGCTCAACGAGGAGGTGGAGCGCATCTTGCGCGAGCGGTTGGCGCAATTGCGCGAGCACAATGTGCACAACGGCGCGGCGGTCGTGATCGATAATGCGAGCGGCGATGTGATCGCGCTGGTTGGCTCCGCCGATTATTTTTCTCCGGGAGCGGGTCAGGTGAATGGAGCATGGGCTCGGCGTTCGGCCGGCTCGACGCTCAAGCCTTTTACTTATTTGCTCGCGCTCGAGCGCGGCGCGACACCCGCCACGATGGTGGCAGATGTGCGAACCAGTTTCGCGGCCGCAGATGGATTTTATCGGCCGGAAAATTATAACCGCCGCTGCTATGGGCCGGTTACTTATCGCACCGCGCTGGGGAGCTCCCTGAATATTCCCGCGGTGAAAGTGTTGCTGGCAGCGGGCGGACCGGAAGCATTGCATGAACGCCTCCGCGCGGTCGGCCTAACGACACTCGACCATCCCGCGGAGATATACGGACTCGGTCTGACCCTGGGAAATTGTGAAGCGCGTTTGCTGGAATTGACCAACGCCTACGCGAGTCTGGCGCGACTGGGAGAATTTAGATCATGGAGGGTCCTGGCGGGTGCGCCGACGGAAGCGCGCCGGTTTTCCAAGCCGGAATTGGTCTGGCAGATCGCCGACATCATGAGCGATAACGCCGCGCGCACGCTCGCGTTCGGGATCAACTCCGCGCTGCGTTTCGATTTTCCAGTGGCGTGCAAAACTGGGACGAGCACGGATTTTCGTGACAACTGGACGGTCGGTTTTACGCCCGAGTTCAGCGTCGGCGTCTGGGTGGGAAATTTCGATGGCTCGCCCATGCATGACGTTTCGGGGGTGACAGGCGCAGGCCCGATTCTGCATGGGGTCTTCGAGCATTTGCATGCGCAGCGAGGCACGAGCTGGTATGCGCGGCCCGCGGGAATGGCAGAGCGGACTATTCATCCGCTGACCGGAAAAGTTTTGGCAGAGGGCGATGGGCGCGGAGTGCGTGAGAAATTCGTCCCGGAGAATATCCCACCGACGGAAACGGCGAGCGACTACGACGCGGAAGGAAAAGTGAAATTGCCTAACGAGTATTCCGATTGGTTCGCTGGTGCGGAGAATGCCGTCGGCGATCAAGCCGTCCTGGCGGAGGCGGGCCCGGAGTTACGCATCACCTCGCCCTTGGCCGGCAGCACGTATGTGCTCGATCCAGATATTCCTTCGAGCCGGCGCATTCCGCTGACCGCTATTGGCGGCGAGAAGTTAACCTGGCATAGCGATTCGCTGCGCTTGATCAATGACGGCCAACGAGATTTTGCGATCGGGGAAACAGGCGAGCACCGCATTTTTTCAACCGATTCGAAAACCGGACGACGCGCCGAGGTCTTGATTTCGATTCGTTCTTTGTAGGTCATCGCGCTCCGCTGGTCGCGGAGATGGGGGGTGGATCTCCCGCCAGAAACCTATGCGATGCCGGAAATTTCTCTGGTCTCGATCGTCATTTGCATGCTGCGCGGCGGACCGAAAATTTCCCGCAGCACCATGGCGTCACGCAGACCTCCCGCTGTTGCCAGACGCCCGCCCCAATCTCGTTTCGATGAAGCGGCTTGAACATCCTCCGAAGGTTTTTCGATCACCTGAAAAGCGAATTCGTCCGGTGCCGTGGTCGCAACTGGCAAAGGGGGTGGCATCGCGGGGATCGTAATCGCGCGCGTCGGCAACGGCGTGTCGAGTAGGATCGGTGGAGGCGTGGGCGGTGTTACAGGTTCTGGTTTCCACGGTCCGAAATTTGGTCTCGGAAATGGATCGATCGGGCGAACCTTTTTCTCTTCACGCGGTTTTTTGGGCGTGGCCTGGCGAGGTTGTGCTTTCGGTGGCGGTGAGTTCGAGGTGGGGACGCCGAGCGCTTCCATGAATCGGCGGACGCGTTCCTCTTCCGTGGTCGCGGGAGCGCGCGGCGGCGGCACATTTGGCGGCGGAACGGCTCGCTTGGCCGCATCGGTGTTTCGTTTATTCTCCGCGACCTGCGCAATCCAGCGGACCAGGCCGACGATCGCGATCAGAACGAGGAAGAAAATATTTTCGATCGCAGCGAGGCGGAACATGGCGAATTACTCGTTAGGCCGAATGCCAATCACTAAGTGCCGAAGGATCATCCGATTCATAATTTTGGGCGATCACGATTCGCTCTGCTTCTTCTCGCCGCCTGCGATCGATTCACGCATCGTGGTGTCGGCCTGCACGTTTTTCATTCGCACGTAATCCATGATGCCAAGGTTGCCGGAGCGAAACGCCTCGGCCATCGCCTGAGGAATGAGCGATTCCGCTTCCACCACTTTGGCGCGCATCTTCTGCGTCTCCGCGCGCATCTCCTGCTCGACCGCGACGGCCGCGGCGCGCCGCACTTCGGCCTTGGCTTGCGCGATGCGTTTGTCGGCGTCGGCCTGCTCGCTCTGCAATTTCGCGCCGATGTTATCGCCCACATCCACGTCGGCGATGTCGATGGAGAGAATCTCGAAAGCGGTGTTGCTATCGAGTCCCTTGGCCAGCACCGCTTTTGAAATGCGATCGGGATTTTCCAGCACGTCCTTGTAAGAATCGGCCGAGCCAATCGCGCTCACGATGCCTTCACCGACGCGCGCGATGATGGTTTCCTCGGTCGCGCCCCCGACAAATCGGTCGAGATGCGAGCGCACCGTGACGCGCGCTTTTACTTTCGCGCCGATGCCGTCCTTGGCCACGCCATCGATTGTTTGACGACCACTCGACGGATTTGGCACGTCGATCACCTTCGGATTAATGCTGGTGCGCACGGCCTCGAGGACCGTCTTGCCCGTGCCCTTGGTCGCGAGATCGATCGCGCATGCGCGATTGAAATCGAGCGAGATACCCGCTTTGTCTGCGGCGATGAGCGCGAGGATCACCTGCGTGACATCTCCGCCGGCAAGGTAGTGCGCCTCGAGTGGATCGCTTGGCACATCAATGCCGGCTTTCACGGCGGTGATGCGGTTATCCACGATCAAGCCGACCGGCACTTTGCGCAGGCTCATCCCGAACATCTTGAAGAGACCGACGGGCGCATTCGCGAGCCGCGCGCGCAGCCAGAAATTGAAGAAGCGGAAAATGACAATGCAAATAATGAAGGCAACCAGCGCGACAACAGCGAGGAAGATGAAGGGGAGAGATTCCATGGCGGAAAGTCTCACAGAAGGGGATGGAAGGGAAAAGCGATTTGGGCCAAGGCCTTGCTAGAGACTGGGGCGACTGACTGGCCATCGAGAATTGAAGACCACGCTGAGGTTCGGGCAGCAAGCGGTCGAATGCATGGCCCGGAGGTTGCTATAAACGGCTCATCGCTCAAACGAGAATACCTCACTGGGCAGCCCGAGGACGAAGATATGCTTAAAAAATTATCGCTAGTTACAATGGTGGCAACGCTTGCACTTTCCGGTTCAGCCTGGGCACAGATTGCCTCGGATAATTTTGAGAACGGTAACCCTGGCAACGACTACAACGATGGAATCCAGTACAACGACAATGGCGGAAGCGGATTCGGGGCGCTGACCTATCTTGAAGGCACCGGAGGCGGTCTTTTTGATGGAACCCTGGGTGGCGCGCGCGCGCTTGGCATCTTCTCCGGTGCTGGCGCCGGCAATACGCAGGCTCTCGGTCGCTCTATCCTCGCTCCGACAATCGCGGGTACATTTACTTTGGATCTCCGTTTCGACGTTGATAACGCGGTCGGAACTACCGGCTTTAATCTGAAGACCGGTCTCGGGACAAGCTTCGGCGGCAACGAACTTTTGTTTATCGGCCTCACCCCGGGAAGCGGTAATGGAGTCCTGTTTGTCAGCGACGCTGGCGGAACCAACAGCTTCAGCATCGGATCGCTTACCGAACTTCGGGGGGCTAATATTAATCTAAGCATTTCGTTCGACACCTCTGCGGCGACCTACTCGGTTACCGCAACCAGCGGCGTGGAAACTGGAACATTCTCGGGCTCACTCAAAGACACCAATGGCGCGACCGCAGGCACTGATGCCTTGTCCGCCATCGGCTTCGGTAATTTCAATGGCGGCAGCGCGAATCAAAATCTCGTCTTCGACAACCTGAATCTCGCGGCCGTACCGGAACCGACGAGCCTCTCTCTTCTTGCCGGTCCGGCGATTCTCGGTGCGTGGTTTTTCGTCCGCCGTCGGCGCGCGTAACTCCAGCACATTCGAGTTTCGAAAAGCCCCGCTTTTGCGGGGCTTTTTGTTTTCAAGCGTGGTGTGGGGTGAACGACTACTTCGCTTTGAACGCGTTCAACAAATGATTAGTTAATGACCTAAGGTTTTTTCGTTGACGCCTCGTCGAAAAATTGAGAAGCCAAATACGGAACAACACCAAAGGGAATTTATGCTACAGAAACTCGCATTAGGAATTGTGTGTCTCAGTTTGTCGGTTGCCGGGTTACACGCCGCTGCGCCCGCCTCCGATAATGCCGCTAATTATGGCACGACCGCGACTTGGACGACGGGCTCAAATCTTGGGAACGGGTTCGGGCCATGGACGATCACTGATGGCGACGGAGGCCACTACATTGGCGCCACAGGTTTAGGTGGCAGTACTTTTGGTTTATTTAATACTTTCAGCACTACAACAACGGACGCGGTGCGGCCGTTCACCGGGACCCTTGCACCGAGCGACACATTCTCGATCAATCTCGGCTTCACCCCATTCAGTGGCGGCTCCGTAGGCCTTAACTTGCGAAGCGGGACAAATTCCGTGATCACGCTCTTCAGCAATGGCACAGGCGATTGGCAGTTGAATGATGGTGGATCCGATTTCAGCGCGGGCGCCGCAGCCACTGCGAACACTCCTTATACATTTACGTTTACGTATAACGGCGGAAACAGCTATTCGTTCACACTCACCGGGTCCCCAGGCGGCGCCAACTTTACGTCGAGCAACCCGGCACTTGGGAGCATCGACAATGTGCGAATTTTTGACTTTAACCAAGGGGCTGGAGCGAACTTTGGTTTCAACAACCTTGCCATCGTCCCCGAACCCACCACTATCTCGCTGATCGCCGGACCGGCCATTCTCGGCGCTTTCATGTTCCTGCGCCGCCGCCGGGCCTGACGCCTAACGAGTCCTTTTCGAAAAGCCCCGCCGCGTGCGGGGCTTTTTCGTTTTCTGCGCGCGGACGGTGGCGCCCGGAACCCACGTGCTTTGCATGAGCAAGGCTTTGGGGAAACTCGGGATGCCATGGTCGTTGCGATGTAATTGCCCCACGATCATTTCGGTAGCCGCGACGCCGATGCAGTAACTGTTCTGGTCCATGCCCGACCAATCGGTGACGCCGTTTTCGCGATCGAGATGAATGAGGCCGACGTCGCGCGGTGTCCGCAGCCGAAGATCGTGCAGCCATTTTTTGATCTCCGCATGCAGAGTGACGAGTGCGTCTGGTTTGTATTTTTCGTACCAGCGCCGGAAGGCATCCGCACCGTTTTTTTGGAAATCGAAGATCGGCAACCGCGCTTTGCCCATTCCGTTTTGTCCGGCAAAAAATCCGGCGCTAAAACGGTGCTCGAGCCAGGCGTCGATCTTGGGATTGATGATCAAACCGAGCCGCCGGTAACCGAGCTGATGCAGTTCTTCGATGGCGCGAAAGGCCGTGGAAAATTGGTCGTTAGCCGCAAAGTGGAGCCGCGGCTTTTTCGGTCGCATTCCGATCACGACGCACGAGATTTCCGACCAGAGTTCCTGGTAGGCGACTGGCAGAACTCCGTCGTTCTGCATCGCTGCGACGATCAGTCCGTGGATCCCGCGCGCGGTTAGGATTTGTCTCAGGCGAGGCTGTGTTAATCCCGGTTCGTGCAGCCAAAAGAAATCCATTCCGTAGCCAAGCTCCTTGGCGCGATCGGCCGCGCCTCGGGTCCATTCGCGGAAGGTGGGAATTTCGCGCAAGATGGCGGAATCTTCGGAGGCGTTGAGGAAGCCGAGTGTGGCTTGGAATTTTGCGGCTTTGCCCGCGCGGAGTTGGGCCATCAAACTCGCGACGGTTGCATTCGGGCGGTAACCGAGTTGCTCGGCAATCTTCTGCACCCGCTGCCGCATGGCGGGACGCAGCCGATGATCGTTTCGCAAAGCGAGCGAAACCGTCGAGGCGCCAACGCCCGCAATGCGAGCGACGTCGCGGATGGTGGGTGGCCGATCCACGCTTGAACTGTACAAAAGGCGGAAACGAATTCACGGGATTTTCCGCTCAATTAAGATAAGATACGCGCGCGTTTGGAAGGGTTCGTTTTTGGCTAGCCTGGGAGCCCGTCTTTCGCTCTCCCCATGATCCCCCGTGCTGTTCGATTTAGTGCATTTTTTGCACTCGCGACCGCAGTGTTTCTACCTCTCTCGCTGCGCGGCGAGGCGATGATCCAGTACTTCAATACCGACTGGAATGAGATCGCGATGAAGATGCCGGAACTAGCGGAAGCGGGCTACGATTCCATCTGGGTTCCGCCACCGACGAAGGGCAGCGGCGGCCTTTCTGTCGGATACGATCTATGGGACCGGTTTGATCTCGGGAGTAAAGATCAGCGAGGCTCGGTCCGCACGCGTTACGGTACCGAAGCGGAACTTCTTCGCATGATCGAGGTCGCGCATCGCTTCGGCATTCGCATCTATCTCGACAACATCATGAACCATAACGCGTTCGATGTTCCGGGATTCAACGCCTCGACGCCGATAGACACTTATCCCGGTTTCGTGCCGGAAGATTTCCACCTGCGACTGACTCAGGAAGGTTTCTATCGCAAATGGGACAACACGCGGGATTGGAATTCCGCTTGGCAGGTGCAGCATCTCGGTCTCGCCGATTTAATCGACATCGCGCAGGAGCCCGGCGCGACGAACGAAAACTTCGGCACGACCGAAGGCTCGACCTTTCCAAAGATCAAATTCGTTCGGCATCCGAACAACCCGGAGTTCTACTGCTACAAACCGGATAACACCTACGTGGGCTTCGGTCTGAACAATGGCATCACGAAACAGATGTTGGCGGATAACGCCGGCTACTATTCCGAGCAAGTCGAGGACATGCTCGATCGTTCTGCGCGCTGGCTAATCGATCGCACCAAGGCCGACGGCCTGCGGCTCGATGCGGTCAAGCACGTCCGCTACGATTTCTTCGGCGCAAGCTACGGCGCGGACAAGGACACGAGCGATTACGGCTATACCGGCCAGGTGCAGCGGCAGTTCAATCTGACGCGCGGGTTTTCCGACACGAATCATCGTGACACGGTCTTCGATACCGAGAAGCCGCGCGATGACGCGATGATGTTCGGCGAGCATCTGGGCGAGCCGCCTCCCTACAGTGATTACTTTAACGTCGGGATGCGTTTGGTCGATAACGTCCTGCGCAATAACATGAATAATGTTCTCGGTAATCCGAGTACCGGGCTTTACGGATTGGATGCGCAGGGAAGTTACGGTTTCGACTCCAGCCTCGCGGTCTCGCACGCGCAGAGTCATGACAACGATTATTATTCGCGCCGCGAACTTCAGCACGCGCTCTACCTGACCCGCGCCGGCATCGGTCTCATTTACACCGACGGCAATCATCAGGCGCAAACGCTCGGGCAAAGTGGCGGCGCCTTTCCGCGGCACGCGAACACCGCTTTCCTCGGGCAGTTCAACGATCCGAGCATTCCGAACCTGCTCTATATCCATAACCAATTCGCTCGTGGTTATCAGCTGCCAAAATTTTCCGATGCGGACTTCGTCGCCTATGAGCGGATCGATAAACGCGAGAACCTCGCGATGTCCGAGGCCGACGGCGTGACGATGTTGTTCCTCTTGAATGACAACTACGCGAACGGTGTCGGCCGCCAGTTCTCCACCAGCTTTCCCAGCACAGCCTTTGGCGATAACGCTTATCTCTACAATTACTCAACCTATGGTGGTGGCTTCTACAAATACGCAAACGAGATCACGAATGGCTCGACCGTCGTTCCGCCCGGCGGCTACTTCGCTTTCTCATGGCGCAATCCGGAAGAATCGGATTTGTGGTCGTTAGGCGGCGGCAAACCGATTCAAATACTGCAGAACGGTCAGGCGACTGGGACCCTGACTTATTTGCGCAAGGACGGGCCGGATGGTGATCCGAATTTCAATCCCTACCATGTGGTCGGTGCGGTCGCGGGTAGCTACAGCTATCCCTTTACGATTCCCTTAGTGACGGACGCAACGAACTTGTCCTTCATCGCGCGCGCCGATGGGTCGGCGGAAAATATTCTGCTCGAGCTCGATGGAGGAGTGGATCTGAACGGAACCGTGCCGTCTGGCGATACCGATCCTGGAAAGCGCGATCATCCGCCGGCGGTTTCGACCGACACTTTCCTCGGCTACGAACAACCGGTGTTCGTCGAGCGCGCTGGGCCGGAAAAATTTGCCGCGGTCGACACGACTCGATGCACGTTCGGTTCTGTCGGAGCGGCTACCTACACCGGCGGCGGCGCGACCGTGGAGGGATCGGGAGCGAACCCGCAGGACTCAGCGGCGGCGACGTTTGTCTATCACAAGCCGGGTAATGGTTTCGGTGACTGGAGCGCGACGCATCCCGCCACGCAGTACGTCGATAACGGAACCACCATCACTGTTTATGCCAAAACGAATTCGGTCGGCGCCGGATTTCGTATGTTCTTCTACTACACGAACGATGGCACGAATCCGGAAGGCGCAGCGGGCGCGGGTCTCGGCACCACGCGGGTGGCGGAAATGAATTATCAGTCGCCGAATACGAGCGACGGAAATAATTGGTGGGGCAAGGCGAGCATTTCGCGTCCGGCTGGAACGATTAAGTACAAGATTGGCATCTACAAGGCGGGCCAGCCGAGCGTGTTTCCCGCCGGAGCGACAGAAGTGGCGCGGAAGAAAAAAATGCTCACCACCTTCCGAGTGCAGAATTTCAATGGTACGACGGCACTCGTTTATCCGCACAATGACTACGGCGTGACGCAAACAGGCCTGAGCGAAGGCTTCCACATTCTACGCGCGCGCGCCTTTCTCGACCGAGCCGGCCGCGCTTCGATCTATAACACTTTCACACAGACCTTTTATTACGACGCGCAGGCGCCGGCCGGTGAGATCAAATTCCCCGCGGAAAACAACTCGTTAGGCGATTCGCGTTACGGCGTGGTTGTTCGGACCGATCCAAGCGTGAACGAAGTCTGGTATCACATCGACGACGGCGACGCGACGAACAACGACACCGTCACGCACACGCAGAGTGGCAACGGCAGCGGCTTCGAACCGTTCACGGATGGAAATGCCAATGGCACCTGGGATGCAGGCGAGGCTTTCGAGGATCTGAACGGCGACGGCGTTTGGAACAACAACCTTCCTACCTCGTGGGTGAAAGCGACGGAGGTGACGCAAAATCCCGCGGTCGTTAGCAGCTATCCGCGCGAGTGGCGCTTCGATTACACCAATATTCCGGCGAGCGGCACGGCGCAGATCAAAGTGCGTCTGCGTGAGTTGTCTTCCGCGGAATATAAGGATTTCAATCTAAGCGACGCGGCTGGGCATTACACTACGCTGACGCGCACCGTGACCACGGCCGGGCCTGCGACGCGCTTATTTGTCGCCTATCCCGCGAACGACGGCGACCTGGTCGATTCGAATTACATCATGAAAGTGTGGTTCAGCCGCTCGCTCGCCAGTGGCACGAGCAACGCGACGCAGTTGATCAATCGATTCCTGATCAAGCTCGCGAGCAGCGAATCCGGTTCGGTCGCAAACGGTGTGGCTCAAAATCGCGCCAGCTATCAAATCAACTACGACATCGACGGGAGCGGCGGCCAGTATCATGAGCTCGCGTTTCGGTTGCCAAATCTTTATAACGATAACCCGTCGTTCCTGCACACGATCGACGTCACCTCTACCAATCCGGGCAACCCGACCCTTGAGACATTCCGAATGGTCAAGGCGCGTCCTGTCGCGGTAATCAAGGACATCATCGTAACTCCGCCGGAAGTCGATTCGGACGGCAAGCCTTACGAAATCATTTTGCCCGACGTCGCGTCGCCCACTGCGGCGCAACGTGCGGTGCCGATCCGCGTGGAAACCGATCCAACAGCAACCAGCGTCGCGATCAATTTCGTCATCGGCGTCGGCAGCGTGACTTCGAACGGCTCTCCTACCGCCAGTCCGAATGGCAACAGCTTGTATTGGGACTTTACCTGGAACGGGGCGGCGCAAGGCGCGTTTCAGTTCGTGTCCACCGTGACGACGCCGGCTGGAACCGCGACGGCGATGCGAAACGCGACGATTATTTATCGACAACTCGTTAGCCCAAATCCCAGCAAAGGCGACGTTGATGACGATGGCCTCGGCCTTTACGATCCGGGTCTTGGCACCGGCTCCGTCCCGATCGAGACGACTGCGATCGCGTTGCCTACGAGTAACTCCGAGACTTGGACGAACGGACAGGTGCATCTCTGGGTCCTTTCCGGTCGCACCAATCCACTCGCGCCGGATACGGATGGTGATGAGCTATCCGATGGCCTTGAGTTAGGCTGGGCTGGCGCGGTCGGCGACACGAACACGAATACCGACACGAACGGAGACGGCATTCCGAATTTCCAGGCCGATCTCGATCCGCCGATCTTTAACACAACCGACAACGCCGCGGCCCCGAGCGGGTACGATTATTTCAATCCGTGGCCTTACAGCCTCGATCGTTCGCGCACGGATCAGATTGCGGGTTCGATGACTGACCCGAACAAGCTCGACACGGATGACGACGGTTTGAAGGACACGCTGGAAGACTTGCGTTTCCTTGTTGGCACCGGTGGTCTTCTCAAACGCCTGCACTTCGGCCGCGTTGATGTCGGGCTCGAAAGCGCGGGCGTTATCGCGAGCATCATCAAACATCCGCCGACTGTTTATAACACCTCACGTGTCGATCGAACAAAGTTGCCGGCTAATGCGGTTATTCTCACGACCGATCCGAACAATCCCGACACGGATGGAGATGGAATCCCGGAGGGCCAGGAGGATACCGATCACGACGGGATGACGCACTTAAAGGTAATCGACCGTGATTCATCCGGAAATGTAACCGTGCTCGGTGAGCTCGATGATTCTAACTCGTTAGGCTACGGCAAGTATCACGACTACTGCTACAGCTTTAATGACGCGTCGGTTAGCCCGGCGAAGAGTTACGTTTATAACCGCGTCAGCAAGGCGAAGCTCGCGGCTGCCTTTCCGCGTGCTCATCCGACACACGCAGGTCACACCATCGATATCATATGGCTGGAGACCGACCCGCTCGATCCCGATACAGATGCGGACGGATTACCCGATGGCTGGGAAAGATCGCACGGTCTCGATCCGCTCGATGATGGCATCGCGGGTCATTACGCGATGAGTACGGGATTACCTTCGAATCCGGATAACGGCGCGAACGGAAATCCAGATGGTGACACGATCGACGTCAACGGCGTCCCGCAGCCGTATACCAATATCCAGGAATACCTGAACAACACCGATCCGCGCGCCGCGAACACGGGGACGCCGCCCGCGCCGGGTGCAATCACGATCGGTGAGCGCACGCCGGTTACGATCGGCGCGGTCGTGAACAAACAGGAATTCACCGACTGGAGTGAGAATGATTTGATCGCGCTTGATGCCTATGACGGTGACGGGCCGAACTTCAACGGCGGCGACATCTATCATGCCGGTGATGGCTTCGATTCCTCGCGCGACCTTGTCGCATTTTATGCACACGATGGCGGTGCGGTCGCAGATGGTGGCGACGGCAATTTGTATTTCCGGGTCGATGTCGAAGACCTGACTGCCTACGCGGAGCAAGGGAATCTCGATATTTATGTCGCGATCAATTTCGGCAATGCCGGGGTGGGGGAATATAACCTGCCGGACCAGGTCGACACCGGAACGACGATGCGCTGGCAGGCAGTGGTTGCTAGTTATCAATCAAATATTGGCCGCGTTTATTTGTGGGATAAAAATTCCAACACTCATTCCAACGCGATCGGGGAGGACCTGACGACGTTTGGTGTAACCGCGCGCGATCAGAACACCGCAAATGGATTCAAGAAGTCGTATTTCAATGCGGACCTCGACGCGGTCGAGTTTTCCATCAGTCGGCAGGCGCTGATCGAGGCTGGTTGGAATGGAAACGCATCGCAGTTGCTCTACCAGGTTTACACCACGCGCGACGGCACCGTGAACAGTCCGGCCGGAGCGGGCGACATTGGCGGCCGTTCCGATGTGCGCGATGCCATCCGAAATAATCGACTCACTTCCGATTACTATCTCGACCAGCAATACATCTCTGGAAACAACTCCGTCCTAAGCGAGTGGGTAGGAATCAGTGGAGACAACGATCGCGGCAAACGCATCAAATTAATTAGCGTGGTGCATGGCAACCAGGCGATTCAGCCCGGTAGTGTCACGCAGAGTTTGATCAATAACTCGCAAGGCGCGGGTTACTATCGTCCGCTCGATGTGCATGAGGCGTTCAATGCTCCATTGACCATGCACATCACGCCGACGCTCGCTTCCGCCATGCAGTGGGCGAAAGTTCAGACTGGCTCGGCTAAGACTTACCGCGATGGTCCGTCTTTCAACGCGCGCATTGGAGCGCTTATTGGCAGCGGTGTCATCGACTTGTTAGGCAGCACCTTCTCCGACCACATGCTGCCTTTCTTCAGCACGGATTTTAATAGCGATAACGTCAACCTCGCCAGTAGCTATCTCTCCGCCATCTACGGTCACGCGCCGTCCAGCCAGGTCTTCTGGACCCCGGAGCGCGTTTCGGATTCCGGTGTCCTGCAAAAAGTAAGCGAACTGGGGTTTGGTTACACTTTTGTCGATCAGATGCGGCACCTCTTTAAATGGTTCGGTCGCTCCTCTGCGCTTGGCAATGATGGCTACCGCATCAACCAGATGAACAACACGAAAGCCTTCGTCATTAACGATGGTGTTGGCGCCTACATGTTCCAGAACAGCGATAACGGATTGCCAACCTTGCTCCGCCAGCTCTTGAATCGCAAAGCGCGCGACACCCAACAGGACCAGGCACTCGTGCTCTTCAACCAATGGGAAGATTTCGGAACGAAGGCCAACGCCGATGCCTACGATAAGAACATCCGCTGGATCGCGAACCATCCCTGGATTCAAATCGTGACGCCGGACCAGATCGCGTCGGGGAATATTTCCTACCTGGCCAACGAGTCCTCGGCGTCCCAGTGGGGCAGTGTTGCGCGCGGTAGTAACCTGACCCTAGCGAACGTCTCGAAGGACTACCTCGATCACGCTACCGAGGAAAACTACAGCAGCTGGTACCTGGGCTCGGCCAACGAAGAAAGCCTCCGCGACAAGACCTTTAATATTCGGACCGGTGTTCCACTTCCCACGACCTACGGCTTGTTAGGCACAGGCGGCATTATTAACTCCACCTGGCAATCGCTGGAGCAGATTGCCCTAAGTGCGGCGAACTCGGGCTTACTCTCGTTAGGCCGCGCTACTCTGCATGCTTCCGAGTTCGAAACTGCTTTTCACACCCAGACGAACAACGACCTGAGTAAGTTCAGCACGGGCGCTTACATTTATCCGGATATCACCTTCCAGTCGCTGGCCGGTTTCTCGAAAATCGCGCAGGCCCAAACGCGCCAGGCTGCGGTTTTCGCGCGCGTTAATGCATGGGCGACGGCCGCAAACAGCGGCACCTACGCGAGCAGCGCAGTCGCGGAGCAAAGCGATGTCGATCTGGATGGCGAAAATGAATATCTGCTCTTCAACGATCGCCTTTTTGCGCTCTTCGAAAAAATCGGCGGCCGTATGACGGGCGCGTGGTTGCGAGATATCAATACCGGTTACGTCACTCAGGTGGTCGGGAATCCAGTCGGTTATTCCGGATCGGAAACGGAGGAAGAAGGCGCGGGCAATTTCACCGGCACGAATGTGAATGCTTTTCGCACTTCCGGCTTCAAAGATTGGTTCGCGAAAACGGACGCGCAAGGAAACGGCAGCTTCGGTTACGTGAACGATCTCTATACTGTTACCGCGGCGCCTGCCGGGGCCGGTTGGAAGTTCACCAGCAGCGACGGAAAGATTTCAAAAACGATCACGCTCGGCGCGGGCAAGGGTTCGTTCGGGGCAAGCTATCTGACCAACAACATCAACACCCTTTATCTGCGCTTCGGTTTGTCACCCGACCTCGATGATCTGCTCCGATATGGTCAGACGCACCTGGGCAGTCTAATCAGCAGCTCGCAGGAGATTGATCTTTTTAATAACAGCGTCCCACGCACGGTGCGCGCTTACTTGCGGTTCGGCGGCGCAGGCTTGACTGGCGCGTCCTTCAACGCCGCCGCTTCCGACGCCGATTCGAACCTCCTCGATACCGTCGCGATGCGGAACCAGGCACAGACCCAGCAAGTCGAGCTACAAGGAAGTGGCAGTATGTCCTTCACTCTCGGTTTCGAGACCGGGGCTGCGCTGACCTACGACAGCGATGGAGATGGACTGCCGGATTGGTTCGAGACTCAGCATGGCTTGAATCCGAATGATGCCAGTGGCGTGAACGGCGCGAACGGCGATCCCGATGGCGATGGCCGGACCAATTTTCAGGAATACCTGATCGGACTTGATCCGTCGGTGGCCGACAGCGCTGCGTTCGGTTTGAAGATCACGCGTAATTCTTCCACCACGACGAGCCTGAAGTTCGGAACGATCCGCGATCGCGTTTACCGCATTTATTATTCAAGCACACCGGGTGGTGCCTGGATGCAAGCCGGCGGGAATATTTCCGGGAACGGATCACTGCTCGAATACATCGACGACGGTTCCGGCACGGGCACGCCGCCGACCCAACCACGCTTTTACAAACTCGAAGTCAGCCTTGTTCCTTAATTAACTATGACAATGAAGCGACGCCTCGGATTTGTTCTCGTCCTCTGCCTCTCGTTCGCGGCCCTCGGTGAGGTCAAAGCGACACTTGCTAATGCCTGGCACATTCCCGACAACGCGGTTCAAGCAATTGGTGGCGCGCACATGCGCAATCCGGAGTTTGAAATCGGAAGTAACACCCCTGTGACTGTCTTCAGCGGGGTGCAGAAGTACAACAATTCTTTTGGAACCGCGAACCAGACCGGTGGCACGCTTTACTACAAGGGGGCATCGCAAAGCGCATGGCAGCAGATCGCTCTTCAGTACTCCGCCCAAAACGAAAACGACCAGTATTGGTTCGCGACCTTTAACACTTCGTCTTTCGGGGCGAACGAGATCATCCAGTATTACCTTTACCTCACCTTCGATTCTGGTGCGGAGAACACCTACATCTATGCTCCGAGCGGCCTGGGAGATCATGGAGGCAATGTCACTAACGTTCAGGCGACCGCGGCCAGTTCGCCCTACACGATTCGCAATCGTCCGGCCTTCAATTTCCACAGCAATAACCGCGTGCTCAACGGGACGACTGTGCAGTTTTGGACCAAAGGCGGTTACGTCAGCAAAGACGGCACAGTGCGTTGGGCTACGAACGGCTCGCTTTACTACACTTCCGATGGGACGGCGCCGGTTGGGTCGTTAGGCATAGCCGGGAATTCGAGCACGACGGCAGTTCCTCTCAGCTACGATCATGAGGAGAACGACAACAGCATAGCCGGTAATGGCATGTGGTGGCTCGGCACGGTGACGAACGTCCCGACTTTCACTGGGATTAACTACAAAGTCAGTCTTTGGAACAGCAGCAATAACGAAGAGAAATTCGCCGATTACCACGCGCCGACCGATAACGTTAACGGTCACGTCTTTAACTTCTCGTTAGGTACACTGGGCGATCCTGTTCTAACCGTGAACGGCGTGAGCGCCAACTACACCACCAGTCACCTATTCATCAACGAGCAGAACGGCGATGCGCCAGCATTGGCGATTATCTTTGAGCCCTCCGCCGCGAACGTGGATCCGGCGACCGTGCAGGTCTTCACTAACCTGAATCGACGCGATAAAGCGACGCAAGTGTTTAACGGCTACGAAGAAGGCATTCAGCCTCCGAGCGGCGATGTCGTCGGAACGGACGAGGCGCATTATTACAAGGCCTACAGCATGACCCAGACTTCGGCAGGGCACTTCGAATTCACACTGCCCGCGAGCAAAACCGGCGCCTATCGGCTGACCGCGCGCTACAAGACTACCACCAATCCGAGCACATGGGTCTATTACACGAGTAACGGCCGGCGCGATCATGCCGTCGTCGTTTCTCCCACGAAGTCGCGCGACCTCGTGCTCTACGAATTGAATACCTTGAACGCGAATGCCACCGGTACCCTTCAGTCCCAGCGCAGCACGTTTGCTGACCTAAGCAATCCGAACAAACGCGTAAATCTCGATTACGTGAAGTCGTTAGGCTGTAACTTCGTCTGGTTTCAACCCATTCATCCAAATGGAATCGACGGACGGCAAACCGACCCTGCCACCAGCTCTCCCTATGAAGTCGGCAGTCCCTACGCGGTGAAGAATTTCTTCCAGGTAATGGAGTTGATGAGTGCCGGTAATTCCCGCGCCAGTTCGATGAATGAGTTTCAGAATTTTGTCAGTGCGGCGGATACGAAAGGCGTCGGCGTCATGCTGGACGCGCCTTTCAATCACACTGCTTACGACGGCGAACTGGCCCAGGAGGGCGTCGACCTGCTTTCACCCGGGAGCCAGCCTACCGATCAGATTCGAAATAAGGAGGCGCGTTTTTTTTCTCTCTCGAATTCCTATTACGATCGCGCTTCGAGTGCGGGCAATATTGCGGTGGCACCCGACCGGGGGGATTTCGGAAAATTCGGCGACACCTACGATGTTTTTCACGGCAGCTACTCGGCCCTGGTGAATCACAACCCGGACGACAATGGCGCTTACACCAATGAGGACGACCAGTTTTTCTATGGCGATCCCGATTGGACCAGTATTGACCTGACGATCAATAGTCAGGGCCAAAACATTACGAAGAACGTCTGGAAGTATTTCGCCGATTACTTGATCTACTGGATCAATCAAACCGGGGGCACGCCGGCGAATTTAGCGGTTAATCCTGATAGAGGCATCGACGCACTCCGCGCCGACTTCGGCCAAGGTCTGCCGCCACAATGCTGGGAATACATCGTCAATAAAACGCGAACGCTTAAGTGGAATTTCGTCTTCATGACCGAGTCACTTGATGGCGGCGCGGTTACCTATCGTTCCAACCGGCATTTCGATATCTTAAATGAGAACATCGTCTTCCCGTTCAAAGCTGCGACGACCGCGCAGGATTATCGGAACATCTTCGATCAACGCCGTAACTCCTACGGGCAGGGCCTGGTCCTGATGAATTCCACTTCGCATGACGAAGAGAATTACGACGATCCCTTCCAAGCGCTCATTCGCTACACCGTGAGCGGCGCGGTCGACGGCGTGCCCATGATTTTCTACGGACAGGAAAACGGGATTACGCGCGCCTTTGGCTTCGATAGCTACGAGGTCAATTTCGGGAAAAACATTCCCCACTTTAAGAAGTTCAATTCACTCCAGCCGGTGCTTGCCTCGGAGAATCGTAACTTTGGCCTCGATCAGCTCTTTCCGGTTTACGCCGGCGTCGGCGCGGCGCGGCAGTTCAGCCCGGCGCTCCGTTCGTCTAACCGCTATTACCTCAATCAAACCGGCGGCGGCGGTATTCAGCCTTCTATCTTTTCCGTGGCGAAATACCAAACCAACAGCGGCTCGCCCGCCACCAACGATGTCGTTTTCGCTTTCGCCAATCTGGATCGCAACAACGACCAAAGCGGCAATTACGATCTCAACATCGGAGGCGCGAACGGTAACCTTTTTGGTATCAGACGCGGCCGCACTTATGACGTCAGAAACGTCGCAGCTTATGTAGGTCTCAATCCGGACCGGCGGAACGTTTTCCTTAATCGGAAGACAGGCGATCAATTGCTCGACAATGGATTGTTTGTCGGTTTGAAGAAGGTTCCGACCACAGACGCGGCTTGGTCGAGTGCTCCCTTCGAGGCGCAGTATCTCAAGCTCTATGATGTGACCGCGCCGAGCACAACACCCGGGACACCGGCTGGTCTCAATCCCTACGGTTATGCGATCGGCAATTCGATTGTTTTGTCTTGGGCAAACGCGCCTGCGGATTCCGAAGGGCAAGCTCCTTCTTACAAAGTCGTCGGTTCGGACGGCTCTGTTTACTACACGAGCGCGAACAGCGTTGCCGTCACTTCGACCGTGGGAGAAAGCGTGACCTACACCGTTTACTCCGTGAATCCTAACGACCACTCCATCGTCGGTCCGGCTAGCAGCCCGACGACGATTGCGTTCCTCAGTGTGAACGGTGATGAGGACGGCGACGGAATGAGTAACGGAAATGAAGAGAGCGCAGGCACGAACCCTTTGAACAGTTTATCGGTGCTTAGAATCATGAGCACATCCCGCAGCGGCTCGAACGTCACCGTGGTCTGGCAGAGCGTTCAAGGGAAAAACTACCGGGTGGAGCGATCGTCCACGCCGGGCTCCGATTATTCAGATATCAGCGGCGTCGTCTCTGGTTCGAGCACCGGCACTACGCCTTTCGTCGATAGCACAGGTACGCCCGGACCATTTTTCTATCGCGTAGTTCTCGTTCAGTAGGTTTACGTTGCACAAATGCATCGTGTTTGCCTAACGACCGCTTTGGTCGGCGTATTTCTCGTCGCGCGAGCGCATGCCCAAGGCGGAGCGGTTGCCAAGCCGGCCTGGGCCGCGGAAGCAATTTTCTATCAAATTTTCCCGGAACGTTTTCGTAACGGCGATCCGAAAAACGATCCGACGCGCGATTCGCTCGAGACTCCGGTGATGGCGGGAGCCGATTGGAAGATCTCGCCGTGGAACGCGGATTGGTATGCCCGGGACGATTGGGAAAAAGCGCTCGGCCCGGACTTTTATAAGAATGGTGTCTTCGACCGCCGCTACGGCGGCGATCTGCAGGGCGTGATTGATAAGCTCGATTACATCGCGGACCTCGGAGCAAACGCGATTTATTTCAATCCGCTCTTCTACGCGCGCTCGATGCATAAATACGACGGGAATTCGTATCATCACATCGATCCGTTTTTCGGGCCGGATCCGCAGGGCGACCTCGCGTTGATTGCGAAAGAGACATCCGATCCACGGACGTGGAAGTGGACCGCAGCTGACAAATTATTTCTCGATCTGCTCAAGCAGGCTCACGCGCGCGGGCTGCGGGTTGTTATCGACGGCGTCTTCAATCATACCGGTCGCGATTTCTTTGCCTTTAAAGACCTGCGGCTGAATCAACAGAGGTCGCCTTACAAGGATTGGTATGTGGTGAGCAGCTTCGACGACCCGAAGACGAAGCGGAACGAATTCAGTTACAAAGGCTGGTGGGGCCACGCGACCCTGCCGGTCTTCGCGGCGACGAAGGATAACAAGGACATGTACTCCGCTCCGAAGGCTTACATTTTCGAAGCGACCGAACGTTGGATGGCGCCGGATGGGAACGCCGCCAACGGCATCGATGGCTGGCGTCTCGACGTCGCGGACGAACGGCCGCCAAGATTTTGGGCGGACTGGAATGCGCATCTTCGGCAGTTCAATCCGAACGCCTACACGACCGCGGAAATTTGGAGCAACGCGGCCGAGATGGTGGCAAAAGGCGGTTTTTCCGCGTCGATGAATTACAACGCGTTCACCATTCCGATGAAAGGATTTCTGGTCGATAACAACGTGGCGCCTTCCAAATTCGCCAAATTGCTCGACGACCGCCGGCATCAATTTCCGGCAGCGACCGCGGCGGTGATGCAGAACCTGATGGACTCGCACGACACCGATCGGCTCGCCTCCATGATCGTAAATGGCGAGGGAACGATTTATCCGAACTCGGACCAGATTGAGTTCAATAATAACAACGACGCGCGCGCTTCCAAGACCTACAAGATTCGCAAGCCTAACGAACGCGAGCGGCAAGTGCAGCGATTAGTCGTGCTTATGCAGATGACCTATATCGGTGCGCCGATGGTCTATTACGGCGACGAAGCGGGGATGTGGGGCGGGCACGACCCGGACGACCGGATGCCGATGGTTTGGGAAGATATGACTTATGATCCGCAGGCGATCGATCCACGCGGCGGTGAGCGTGAGCCGGATGCGGTGGTGTTCGATAAAGAGCTGTTTGCCTTTTACAAAAATGCGATCGCGTTGCGGCGCGGAAGCGATGCCTTGAACCACGGCGAGTTCTCCGTTCTGGCGACCGACGATCTGCAGCGCACGATCGCGTTTACTCGCCGCACGCCGAAGGAAACGATGCTGATAATTTTGAATCGGGGCGATCAAGAGGCGTCGATCGATCTGCACGTTTCGGCGATGAAGCTGAAATCGGTCTTCGTTACACAAGGCGAACTCGATTCTATTCGAGTGCAAAATTCCGCGGCCGGCGGGCAGATTTCGATTCCGCCGCTGACTGGTGTGGTGTTCACCTACAATTGAGCGCGCGGGGATTCTGGGGAGGGCACGCTTGTGGCGTGCTGGTCACCGCATTCTGCGGTGACGAACTTTTCTGATGCGCGCATTAAGGAAAGTTCGTTTCGGCAGAATGCCTCAACCAGCACGGCTCAGCCGCGCGCTCCCCGGAATTCTATGCGCCGCGGTTGCGCTGTTTTTGGTCGCTTGCGGTCGGGCGCACGATAGCCGTCCACACATTCGCATTTGGCATCAAAAGATCAGTGCGGAGCGCGATCTTTTTCTAGAGCACGTCCGCCGTTTCAACTCGATCCATCCGGAGTGCGTGGTCGATACGCTCTATAAGGAAAACGAAGAGCTGCGGAATCTCTTCGTCATCGCCGCGGTCGCGGGGCAGGGGCCGGAAATCATCTACGGCCCGGCCGACAACGTCGGCGTGATGGTGACGACGCAAACCATCCTGCCGCTCGAGAAATTTTTTCCGCCGGAATTCTTCGATCGTTTCGCTCCGCAGGGTCTTGTCGCCTGGAAAGGCGAACGGTGGTTGGCAGGAGACCAAATCGGAAACCATCTCACGCTCGTTTACAACAAAGAGCTGGTCCCGAATCCGCCACACACGCTCGCTGAACTGGTCGCGCTCGGACAAAGCCTAACGAGAGATTTCGACGGTGACGGGAAGATCGACCAGTACGGTCTGACCTGGAATTATCGCGAGCCGTTCTTCTTCATTCCGTTCCTAACCGCGTTCGGCGGCTGGGTCATGGATGCGGAGGGCCATCCGACGTTGGATAACGAACAGACCGTGCGAGCGATCCAATTCGTGCTCGACCTGCGCGACAAATACAAAATCATTCCGAAAGAAGGGGATTATGAGATCGCTGACATGCTCTTCAAAGAAAAGCGTACGGCCATGATTATCAATGGTCCCTGGTCGTGGGGCGGATATCACATTCCGGACGTGAGCATGGTGGCCGCTCTTCCACGAAACGTTGAGACCGGGTTGTGGTGCGCGCCGATGATTTCAGCCAAAGGCTACTCAATCAACGCGACCGCGGCGCCGGCAAAACTCGCAGTGATTCGCGAGCTGATCGACTTCCTGACCAGCGCTGCCGTGCAGGAGGAAATGGCGGTCAAGCTCTCCACCACGCCGACTGATAAAAGCGTGCTCGAGTCTCCCGCGATGAGAAATAACCCGACGTTGATGGCCTCGATGGAGCAGATTTCGCATGGCCGGGCCATGCCGATCATGCCGCAGATGCGACAGATCTGGGAAGGGATGCGAGGGCCGTATCAACTGGTGATGAACGGAGCAATCACCGCGCAGGAAGCAGCCAGACGCATGCAGCGCGAAGCGGAGAAAAATATCGCGGATAGCAATTTGTGATCGCGAGAATCATCAAACCATCGGAGCCAGAATGGTCCCGCGCGGGTTCGCTTCAGCCATGTTAAGCGAGAAGAATTCAATTCGGTTATTCCTAACCCTTCTCCTCGCCCCCGCGTTTCTCGTCGTGCTCGCGGTGGTGGCTTTTCCGTTTGTCTTCAACGTCATTCTCTCGTTTTCAAACGCGAACATCTATCACATCCGCGATTGGCGGCTGATCGGCTTCGCGCAGTACGTTTCGGTTTTTCGACAGGAACTCTTTTGGTCGATCCTGTTCAAGACAGTGATCTGGACGGGAGTGAACATTGTTTTTCACGTCGTCATCGGCGTGTTTTTGGCGGTGGTGCTGCACCAGAAGTTCATCCGCGGTAAATCCATCTGGCGTGTGATTCTGATTTTGCCTTGGGCGCTCCCGCAATACATCACCGCGCTGACCTGGCGCGGAATGTTTAATTACGAATACGGCGCGGTGAATCTTTTGATCGCGAAGTATCTGCACCTGCCGGCGGTGCAATGGCTCACTTCTCCCTTCGAAGCATTTGTCGCCGTCATCATCACCAACATTTGGCTCGGCTTTCCTTTCATGATGGTGATCGCGCTCGGTGGGTTGCAATCGATCCCGGACGATCTCTATGAAGCGGCCGACGTCGATGGCGCGTCGAAATGGTTCCAGTTTTGGAATATCACTGCGCCGTTGCTCCGGCCGGTGATGATCCCTGCGATCACCCTGGGTGTGATTTGGACCTTCAATAACATCAACGTTGTCTGGCTGGTTTCGAATGGCGGCGAGCCGGCCGACTCGACACACATTCTCGTCTCCTACGTCTACAAGGCCGCCTTCAACATGTACCGCTTTGGCTGGGCCGCGGCGTTATCCGTCGTGATTTTCGCGATTCTGTTTCTCTTTTCGCAGGTATTTCTCAAGCGCACGCGCGCCGCTGAGGCAATGTATTAGGTTCTGACGGCGAATCGAGACGACGTCGGAAACGCGCCGGCTTTCGATTACAGCGCGAGTTCGAAATAGAACGCGGTCAGGGGCGGAATGTCGCCGATCCAGATGCCGGTCGTTGCAGCTTCGCTGATGCACGAGGTTGCTGTGTTTGGCTCGTGCTCCGCGAGACGATCCGTCAGAACGAGCGGAGCTTTTAGCTCGGTGGAAGCCAGGCCCAGCGAACTGATCAAGGCTTTGTTCAACATCACCGTTACGTCCTTCAGCGTTTCTTTTGGATTCAAATTGACTGTGATAAGGAAGCGCTGCCCGCTCGCCCGGTCGTAGCGTAGAAAACTGTAAAGCCAATGCCCGCTCGGTGACTCATTTCCAATCCGCCCATATTTCGAATTGTCTTGGTTCGTAGCATTCAAAGGAAAAAATGCGCCGTCGCGAAAAGCCGGTTCGTTCACGAGTTTAAGCAACCGGCCGTAGCTTTCACGGAGTGCAGTCTGCACGGCTGATAATTTTCCGCCGTCGTATTTGTGTCCATTCACCCACTTCACCACCTCAGGCATCGACCAGTAATCGAAGATCGAGGTGCGTGAATCATCCGAGCCGAATCCTTCGATACCTGCGCCGGGCTCGCCGACTTCCTGACCGTTGTAAAGCATGACCGGACCGCGCGAGAGTCCGAACAGAATCGCGGAAACCGCCGGACCAATTTTCATTCCGACGTCGCCCCATTGCTTTCGTGCAGCAAGCCGCACTTCGTCGTGGTTCTCCGCGTAACGAAGGGAGCGCTCGAAAACGAACGCTTCAGGCCGAGCCTGGTCGATGTCGTTCGCCCAGCCCGGACCATCGTAAATTTTCTTCAGGGCTTTGTAGGTGGGATCGTCATAAACCGCATCGAACCCAGCAGCCAGCAAGGCGGACATCACGTTGGTGTTTTCGTCCTGCAGTTTCGGGTCAGCGCCGGGCACCTTCGTTGGATCGTTGTTGTATGCTTCCGCGACGAAAAATACGCTGGTTCTTCGAGAACGGGCCTGCGCGATAGCCCATTGCCAGAATTCAGGCGGAACCATGTGGGCCATGTCGCAGCGGAAGCCGTCCACGCCTAACGACTGCCAATATTCTAGCACGCGGTTCATCTTTACCCACGTGTCCGGGAGCGGCTTTTGCGGCGTGAGCGAAGTTGGATATTCGTGCACAACCTTATCGGACACGGTGAAATCGAACCCGTAATTTAGCTTCACGGTTTCATACCAATCACTGATCTCGGGCCGCCAACTCGCTTTGTTATTACCTGTGACGCGACCGTGCTCTTTCTCCAGCGCGAACAAGCCGTCGCAATCAATTTCCCGTAGTCGACAGGTTGGACTCTGAGCTTTGCCATCTTTGACGGTTGGTAAACGCAGGGGCGGACCGTCCGCGCCAGGCTGCAAATAGAAGAAGTTATTTTGCGGATCAAAAAACTTCGAGGTGTCATCGCCCGCGCCACCGTGGCCCTTCCTCCCAAAGTCCAACTCGGGTTTCACATCCGAGCCATAACTACGCGCGACGTGATTTGGGACAAAATCGATGAGAACTTTCATCCCGTGCCGATGAATTCGCTCGACCAACGCGACAAATTCCGCGACGCGATTTTCCGGTTCGATCGCGTAGTCCGGACAAACATCGAAATAGTCTTTGATCGCGTAGGGACTCCCCGCCAGTCCCTTTAACAAATCGGGATCGTCCGCAGGTTGATTGATGCCGTCGTAAGCGGTGCCGGTCGCTTGTTGCAAAACGCCGGTAAGCCAGATGTGGGTAATGCCGAGCTCCCGAAGCGATTTTAGCGCGCGGTCATTGATGTCGTTGAATTTTCCAACACCGTTTTCGCTGATGGTGCCGTTTGGTTTGCGGGTTTCGTTCGTGTTGCCGAAGAGACGAACGAAAAGCTGATAGATCCGGACTCGTTCGGTTGGTTGAGTTTCTTGCGCTTCGACTTCGCTCGTCGCATTCATGGCCAGGAGTACACCGCCGAGCAGCGCGGTCATGACGCCGCGTCCGCCATTCACGGAAGAGGGCTTTCCGGCGGAACGGCGGAGAGGGAAACGTTTTCTTCCCGCGCCATCTCTTCCAACTGCTCGTCCACGCCGTGGGCGGGTTCGTGCACGAACTGCGTTAAGATTGCGGCCACGAGCAGAGAGGCACCGCCGAGCATCACTACTTTGACGGGGTTGTTGTTGAACAACTGCTTCACGACCGGCTGCAAGGCGAGGGAAGCGAGAATCTCCGGGATGACGATGAAGAAATTAAATATCCCCATGTAAACGCCCATGCGGTGCGCGGGCAACGCGCCGGAAAGGATGGCGTATGGCATGGAAAGAATGGAGGCCCAGGCGATGCCGACACCGATCATGGTGCATTTCCAGAGGGTTGGATCGTGAATGAAACGAGTGGAAAGCAGCCCGGCCGCGCCACAAAGGAGCGCAAAAGTATGGACGGTTTTACGACTTGTTAGGCCGGCCAGCTTCGGCAACGCGAAGGCGACCGCGAAACAGACGATGGAATAAATGGCAAAAGTCTGACCGCCGAATTCCGTGCCCCGATCGAAGAGGGGCGATTTTGGATCGGTCGCGCCGAAGATCTGTTGTGCGGTGGCGAGACTGAAAAACATCCACATGCAGAAAAGACCGAGCCAGGTGAAGAATTGGACCACGGCCATTTGCCGCATCGTTTTTGGCATCTCGCGAATGGCAACCGCGACTTCAGGTTTGCACAGCACAGCCGCGATGAGTCCGCCGATGAGGGCCCCAAGGAAAATATGTAAAGGGGTGAGATGGTGGTCGACGAGAGCTCCCCGCGAAGCTCCGAGGAATCCACCGGTCAAAGCCCCGATGAGGAGAAAGGACGGTTGAATGCGAAAGGGTGGATGATCACTGCGCGCGCGCTCGAATTCCCTCATATCGGCGGGCGGATATTCTTTCGAAGTCAGGACCGTCCAGAAAACGGCGAGGAAGAAAACAGCTGCTCCGAGTTTAAAGGAATACTGCACGGTGAGCGGAACACCGTTTGCAGCCTGGCCTGCGACACCGAGGTATTTGAAAAACGATGGAAGGGTGTTGGCGACCGCCGCGCCGATGCCGATAAAAAAACTCTGCATGACGAAGCCAGCAGTGCGTTGCTCCATGTTCAGCTTATCGGCCACGAAAGCGCGGAATGGTTCCATGCTAACGTTGATGGAGGCGTCGAGAATCCAGAGCATGCTGGCTGCGACCCAGAGCGCTGGAGCGTCGGGCATGAAGTAAAGTGCGATGCTGGAGAGAATGGCGCCGACCAGAAAATAGGGACGCCGACGACCTAGGCGATTCCAAGTTCGGTCACTCATCGAGCCGATGATCGGCTGCACGATGAGACCGGTCATGGGTCCGGCCAGCCAAAGGATCGGAATTTTGTCCGGCTCCGCACCGAGCTTTGCGTAAATCGCGCTCATGTTCGCGAGCTGTAGGCCGAAGCCGAATTGGATGCCGAGAAATCCGAAACTCATGTTCCAGATCTGCCAAAAACTGAGGCGAGGTTTTACGCTCATGGCATCTCAGTTTTAGCCGCGGAGATCACAAAGGGCACGGAGATTTCGAAGGCTGATGCGCAAGATGCCAAAACTAAATCGTGCGGCAGGAGCTATTCTCCAGGCCAGTGATATTTGCTTAGGAAATCCGCCGGCGTCGAAACAGGTGATTGGATAACGTCCTCACTGCGATTCGCGGCTGACTTGGAATTGATTGAAGAACGCGTCGTTTTTTTCCCCGTTGCGATCGAAGACGGCGAGGCTCTCGATCGAGCCGCTCGCGGAGAATTTTCGACCTGGTAGCTTGATCACGTTCTTGTCCTTCATCGTTTGGATTTCGAGATCGTAAGTATCGGCGCCGGTGATCGTAACGGTGACTGAAATGCCTTCATCGCTGAAAGAAACACCGGAGTCCGGTTTGTTACTTCCGTCATAGATCTGGTAGTTCGACTTACCCTGGTAAAATCCGATTTCGAAGAACGCCTCTTTGTTATAATCGGCCGGGGTAGAAGTAGCGTTTCCGCTCCGAAGAACGAGGCCGATCGAACCGCCACCGGATTCGTCTTTCTCGAATTTCTTCTCGAAGGTGCCCGTCTCCATCATGAAGGAAAAGGAGTCGCCAATCGTGAGCGGTTTGTCGAAGGAGCGATAGGCGACCGCCTGTTCGAAGCCGAAGCCGTTGGCATAAAGACCAAAAGCTTTCTCGTCTTTAGCGATTCCGTTGAGATCTTTGTTGTTCGAATTAGTGGCGATGAAAAAACCCGAGTGGCGGTTCTCTTCGTTCCCTTCCGAGGCCATGGTCCAGGGACCGAAACCGCTGCCACCGTTCTTTCCGTTGTCCCAGCTTCCGCCGTATGCCGACTGGGCTGCGTCATCTTCCGCGATATTGGTGGGTTCAGCGGAGAGTTGCGCGGCGCAAAATAAAACACCGAATGAAACGGAAATAAATGTCTTAGCTTTCATCGAAGCCCGAGCTTTTCGGTTCTGGTCGCTTAGATCAATCTGTATCCGCAAATTGCGTGGCGATTTTTTCATGCAACGATTCAACCGCGGATTTCGCGGATGGAGTAGGCGCAATTTAAGCGCCGTCCATCATTGGCGGCGAATCTTCTGCTGAGCCTCTTTGAAGTTAGAAGATCGACGCCCTCGATCAGGGAATTGAGGCAGCGACATCGCCCGCTCTCGAGGTCAGCCTTTGACGGCCCCGGCGCTCAAGCCGGAGACCAGATAGCGGCTTAGGATTATAAATAAGAAGACGACGGGGATCGAAACGAGCAGAGCGCCTGCGGCATACAATCCCCATTGCGTGCTCATATTTGCTTGAAACATTTTGAGCCCGACCGGCAGCGTGAAGATCTCGACGTCCTGCAAGATCAAAGCGGCCACGACATATTCGTTCCAGGCAGTCATAAAAGAAAAAAGCGCAGTGATAACCATGGCGGGTTTGGCTAGGGGAAGCACGATAAGGTAAAACGATTGCCAGCGCGAGCAGCCGTCGATGCCAGCCGCCTCTTCCAGTGAAGCAGGGATGGTGTCGTAATAACCTTTCAATTGCCAAATGCAGAAGGGAAGCGCGGTTGCGGCGTAAATGATGATGACGCCGAGATAGGAGTTAATCAGGCTGAGCTTGATTAAAATAAGATAAAGCGGGAGCAACAGCATCGTGGCTGGGAACATTTGCGTGACCAGCAAACCGTTCATCATTGAATGACGTGCGCGGAAACGAAAACGCGAAAGCGCGTAAGCGGCAGTCGAAGCGAGGGCGACTCCGGTGACGGTGACTGCAAGAGCGATTAAGCAGGAGTTACCGAGCCAGCGAAGAAAGGGCGTTTCAGTGAGAAGAATGCGAAAGTTCGCAAGCGTCGCGCCTTTAGGAATCGGACTCAGCGAGGTGGAGAGAAGCTGATCGCCAGGTCGCAGCGCGATTGTGACGATTTGGATAAGCGGGTAGAGCGCGAAGAGCGCAAAAAAGGCCAGCGCGAGATAACTCCGCGCTGGCCTAAAAAATTCTGCGATCGCCGACTTCCTCACGGGGAAGTTTGCGATTCCTTAAGCGACGGACTTCGCGCGGCGGCGATAAACGAACATGAGCCCTATCGCGCCGACGCTTATTAGCAAATACGTAGAAGGCTCGGGAATAAGCACAAGATAGTTGTTACCAAATCCCTCTGAAGGTAGCTGTGTACCGCCACCACCACTGTCTGTCGTAAAGAAGTTCAAGTTTATTAAGCCCGTGGCCGGAACAACCCATGGATCACCGCCATCGGGGGCGTTGCTACCGTTCCCATAGAAACTGGGATTATAAAAACCAAAGGTCTGTCCCGCTGTCGGAACCGTGCCGGTCAAAAATTGGGCGTAGGTAATTTGCGGAAACCACAAAAAACCCAGTAACTGATTCGCAGGCGGATTGACTTGGGTGATCGCGAACACGCTATTCGTCTCATTCGTCCCGCCGGCGTTATTGAAAGGACTGGCGGAGTTAGTGTCCGTCATGATCGAGAGAAGAACATCGTCCCCCGCGGCATAATTGCCTGCGGAAAGGTTACTCGGAGTTTGGAATATCCCGTCGGCGCCCGCTGTGATGAAAATCAGGAGCGAACCAACTGGAAGTCCCGTCACGGAATTCGAACGTAATTGTCCCGCATCGAGTGCGATGGAGAAAGCGCCATAACTAGTGAGCGACCCGATTAGGAGGATAAGGAGGGAAAGGATTTTTTTCACGAGTTCTAGTAGGTAGGGCCGTTAGTCCAGAAGACAGGAGCACCATTGGCGGTAGCGGCCTTACGAATAATAATGGCGCTCCCTGCGGGAATAAGTTCGTTATCGCGGGGGGTCGAATTATCGCCGAAGAGTCTCCACCCGACGTTGTTAGTGCCGTTTACGTTGTTGCTATAGAAGTAGACAGTGACAGGCGCCTTGTTGAGCGCTACGGCGTTTGGGTTAAAAAGCAGGAGTTGATCGCCATAGGAACGGGTAGCCGTGGTGGCCACAAACGAACCGTCTGCGGGCGATAATCCGGTATTGATTAGAGCGACATCAACTGGTCGAATCATTGAAACAGAATTATCTTGCTGCTTGGTGGTAGATGTCTCCAGGGGAATGGCAAATTTCTTTGTCAGGACAGAGCCCAGCGTGGTAAGCGTGCCGCTGGGGGCGCCTCCAAGATTTCTCACGACAAAATAGCCATCAGGTAAAAGTATATCATCGGCACGAGACATATTGTTGTCTCCGATTGCTCTCCAACCGACGTTATTCGAAGAAGCGTTTACATTGTCGCTGTAAAAGTAAATCGTGGAAGAAAAGCCCTGGTTTAGGCCAGGAACCGAATAGTTTGGAATGAGTATCTCGGTTTTGTAAGTGCGAGTAAGCGTCGTGGGAGTAAACGAGACGTTCGCGTCTGTTGCAGGGAATACCGTCCCTAACGTCCAATACGGAATAACGAGGGCCTGCGAATTCGCCGGGATTCCAGTCAGATTATCTTGCGTCGTGTCAACCGTAAGCGTGTTAGTCCCGTTGGCTGTGATCATATAGGAATGCCCCTCTTTCGGGTTCGAAGTTCCGGGGCCAATCAACACATAGTAGTGATTGTGCTGAGAAGTAGCGTTATAAACAAACTGACTCGCGGTCCAGGGAGTACCGCTCACAGTAATTGTATTACTCGAGACCGAAGAAATGGCCCCGACGAACTCGGGCGGCCTTGTAAAAGGTATTGATACAGGAGTATCGGAATTGGCCAGCAAGTTCGGATTGCTCGCCGTTACGAAGGGCTTTAAAAATCCGACGGGATCGGTGGCAACCTGTGCAGAAACGAAGTTCCCGATCAAAAGAGAAACAACGGCGACGAGTGATAAAATGTTTGTTCGGTTCATAGGCGTTTGCACTGTGGACATTATTGGGCCGAGTTTTTAATAGGCAAGGAAGAAATCCGTAAAAAGTTCGGATTTTTCGGGTGATTCCGATAAAATCTTATCACCAAGGCTTGATGTCTGCCGACGCCGATAGGGCAGACAGGACTGGGTTGCGAAACTCGATTCGGAGCGACTGCCGTCGTGCCAATCGCGGAATCGCGCGGACACGGACGAACTTCTGTGCATTCGGTGTTGGAACCGCACGCGTCTCGCGCCCACCGCCGGAATATTGAATCGGGATGCCCGCAAGACGGAACGCTGTCCAGACCGGCCGACTTTTCTAGCCTGCATCGCAAGCCTCACCGTCATTGGGGTGAACACCGTCTATTACGTTGATTCGCACTGCAGAAGTCTTTCCTGCGTTTAACCTAGTCCCGCTCGCCCCCGCTCGCACATTGGCGGTGGCGTTGGGGAAAGCTGCCAGCGGAAGAATTGCCATCTTTTAACTGTCCGTATTCGGAGAATCTGGAGCAAAGAACGAGCAACCTGAGGTTTGCAAAGAATTAGTTCGCTTAAGGGAGCGGAACCGTCCCGACACCACCGCGAAAACCGACCCCTGCAGGGCCTCAGGGATGCCTAAGAAAACACGTCTCTTCCTCGCGCCGGAATCTCAAAGGCCCTGAAAGGTGATTTTGTCCTTATTCTTATCCAGGCTCGCTGCGCTCAAACAGCCGACCAGTTTCTCGAAACTCTGCGGTTTTTCATTTTGCTGTCACACTACAAGTGTACGCGCTTTAGGAAGTGGTCTTCTTCGCAACCCATTCAAGGTAATTAGCGAAAGCATTAGGCTTGCCTATCGGAGCTACTTCCAGCTTCGCGTTCAAGCGTCCGTCGGGCAAGCCCGTGTAAGTAAGCCGATAACGCGGAAACTTTGGGTAAGGGTCGCTCACCAGCACAGCTTGGTTTCCATTCGCCGTGATCGTGTAACGGCCTAGGTAGCCAAAGCTATCGAAATACGATCCGTGCATTGTTGCGGGTATACCTTCCTGCGTAATCACGAGAAGGTCGTCGTGCACGATGGGGGCGGAAGCGGCGGTCGCAGGATAATCCACATGATTCCTTCTAATGAGAACTTTGCCCTGTAGATCGATCGAAAATTCGAAGTGCCCGCTTCCCTCATTCGGCTTGGCTTCGATTTCCCAGTTGCCGACTAGAAATTGCAGCGCCGGGAAAGGCACGCCAGCCGGGAGGGCGGCCGGTGCGAACGAAACGGCAAGGAGAAGACAGATAAAATATTTAAGATGATGCATGACTTTGTGGATTTCCTGAGGGTTGAGGTCTGACGAAACGCGATGAAATCGCCAGCAGGCCGCAGATGGCAAGCCAAAACCGATCCGGCGATCGCGGTCACAGTTTATGGACCGAGCTTATCTTGGTCGCGGTATTGATCGCCAAAAATCTGCAGGACCTCCGCGCGCACTTTCCCGTGAAGCGGCCGCGCTGTTGGCGGCAAATGTCTCGGACAACGTCTCCGCCCTGGTGATTTTCCAGCGCGCTGTTTTTGCCAGACGCGGGACGTGAAGGAGAAGAATCGAAAAGGCGGCCACGCAACGCGAAATACCGGAAGACCGCTTTTTCCACAATAGCGACATATCGCCACGGCCCACTTCAATGTGTTAGCGTCCGGTCAATCCATATGGCCAAACCAAACTACTCAGGCGAAAAACGCCGCAAAGAACTCGAGAAGCAAAAGAAAAAAGAAGAGAAAAAGCGCCGCAAACTCGAGAACGCCTCTTCGCCTGCCCCGGTCGAATCGTCGACGGACCAAGACCAGCAGCCTCCAGTCCTATCTCCTAGCTGATAGCGCCCCGGCCGAGTTAGCTAGGCCCGATAGGCTGGATCTTTCCTCAATCAGCGATGTCTTGGGAATGGCGGGCGCGGACTTTTGGCAGTTGCCGTTTCCGTTTCGTCTCGGGAGAAGTCGGGGCCGGTTCTTCATTGCTTGGGGCGCAGACGCCGCTTCCGCTGTTGACGTAGGTGCGCATCGGTATGTCACGGCGGGAATCTGCCGCCGACGATCCCAATGCTGTGCGGGAAATCTCCTCACTGACCGCGTAGTTATCCGTGATTTTTCCTAGTCGCAGGCGGTCGAAATGCGTGCCGTAGATGCGTGCGCCGTCTCGCTGTAAATTCAATATCTGGTAACGGCGGCTATTACCCTGTGCCACCGTTCGCCCCGGCACCGAAGCGACCGTTTGCCGATTCGGTGCGATTCCGTCGTATTCCTATGCTTGTCTTATTAGTGGAAGATCACACCGATACTCGCGGGGTATTTAGCCTCCTCCTCAACCGATGCGGCTGCCGGACAGTCACGGCCAAGAACGCCCGGGACGCGCGTTCGCGACTTGAGGAAATGCGCTTCGACGTCCTGATCAGCGATCTGAATTTGCCGGATGGTGACGGGCTCGATCTCGTGCGCGAAGCCAAGCAAAAGCAGACGCTCAAGGCGATTGCATTGACGGGCCGAGCAACGCCCGAGGAGCGCCAAGCGGGATTGGAAGCCGGGTTCGACTTCTACTTCACGAAACCGATCGACTTCAACCAGCTGCGGCAGGCTCTCAACAGTTGAATGGCATCTTTCTCTTTGTCGATTTTCGAGTCTCCAGACGTTAGCTTGAGACACTTCTCCTGCTTCCTGAAGAGGAGTGAATTTCTAGACATCGATGAAAAGGGATACCCCTCTCCGCTCACCGCGACTTAGGTTAGCGAATTGTCTGACGCTTAAAGCGACATTCGCCCTGTCGCCTTCTGGGAAGAGCCCATGGCAGACAATAGATGAGTTGTTGCCGCTGAAATATAACACCTTAGCCCGTTGCGTCGCTTTCCTGAAGAAACGCATCGTTCTGCTTCTCGCGCCGTCAACTTGTCGTGGCCGCGGCCGGCGCGTTGCTCATCCTGCTAGCAATCGGGGTTTATCTCACAAAAGGTGAGGAGCAAATCGCATCGCCCGCGAAGATATTTCACTGTGCCTATCTAAATAACACGCCTGCTGCCTCCGTTCCGCCGCCTTTCGGACTATGCCAGTCCGATGACCGCGACCGTCGCCAACATGACCTGCGGCGCCATTGTTGACTAAATGGGGCGCAACACCTGCCCATGCGATGGAGCGAACAGCGGGCAGCCCTACGATTTAAGTTTGTGGTAGCTACTTCTCTTTCTGTGCGCGCGACGCGCCACCCGTCCGCTGTCGCTGATCTTATGTCTCGTTATCTTGCACATCAATGCTAGACGAACTTCTCGGCGCGGTCTTTGTCGAACTTGTCGGGCGCCTTTTACGCATAGTATTTTTTCCGGGCGCATTGCTGATATGCACACCATTCATCCTCGTCGGCGGCGTTGTGCTCGCTGCGCTGCACCGCGCGAAGTTTGCCCACGCTGTCGCGGATGGCTACTCATCGGTCGACATTTACTGGTGACTCGCTGACCGTATGGCACTTCAGATCTAACCAGGTGATGCAGCGAACCGCTCGTCGCTCTGCGTTTCTGCCTTCCGATGACATGCACATCAAACCTGCAGCGGCATGCGGTCTCGCCAGCGGTCGCTCATCTCGTTTTCGTTAGGCCTATGTTGTTGCCCTCTAGATTGGTCCATTTGCTAGCTGTCGCCGCTCTGCTGACGCTCGCCTCTTGTGGTCCAGTCGCCGATGCAGAAATAGCCGACCAAAGCCTGATGGCCTTACTGTCGCGGACACCTCGACGCGAGCGCTTGCCGGATACTGTCCGAATCTCGTCGGGCAACGAGACGGCTCTCTTCTCCGATCGCTTGTCGGTTCATGCATTAAACAGGACTCTCGGTGAGGCGTTTGTCTCGTCGAGCAACCCCGCCATTCGGCCACATACGAGTAGTCGCAAGCCCTCTGGCCAATTGGCTATTACTGTCGGCCAGATCGAGATGAAGTATACCCTCGCTCGATCTACAACTGACCCGAATCTATGGGCAATCTCCATACCGGACCGCCATCATCCAAGCAGCGGTCTTTTATTTTTCCTCGATGACGGGAGCTTTACACGATTACTTCGCGAATATGCCCGCAAGCGATGAGAAGCCTAACCAGGCGATGCAGCGAACGGCTGGCCCACTTTCGATGACTTCCACATTTCACAAGCAGCCACACGCGCCCTCGCCAGCGGTCGCTGACCTTGGATTTGGTTAGGCCTTATGGTATTTAGCGACATCAGCTTCACTATAAAGGTCGGCGTCGCTGTCTGGCTGCTCGCGTCTGCCATCTTAGTCCTCGTCAGCGGTCGTGCACTCAGGGACTTCGTACGAGTCCTGTGTTGGACTGCAGGGTGCGGGGTTGTCGCTTTTCTTGCGGGCTTCTATGGGCCGCTCTACCTCGGGCCTGAGTCTCCGCAAGGTCCGCTCTTTGGTATTTTTATCAGCGGCCCACTAGGAACGATCGTCGGGTCGATTATCGGAGCGGTGCTTTCCATTCGGCGAATCCAACATCGTGGCGCGTCTTAGGCCTAGTCAGGCGATGCGGCAACGCTGCCGCCGCTCTGAATTCCTAACCTGTGGCAGCTACAACCTTTTACTCGCAGCTACGCGCGTCTTATTCAGCGAGCACGCTGAACTCGAGTCTCGTTAGACGATGAGACGCTTTCGGCAATGAGCTTCTTAGGTTCACCGCAGCATTTTGTCGAGATGTTGGTTAATTACATCCGGGCGAGGGTCGGTGGTGGATCCTCGATCGACAACCGCAACACGCCGATCGACCGTCAGCGAAGGCTGGTCGGGCTGATCCTATTCCTTACCCTCATCGGTCTTCCCGCTGGCTTTCTCCTACTCTGGACCTATTTCCCGAACTCGCGATGAGGATATTCGGGTAATCCAGAGTACAACGCCAGCCATCTAACTAAGCGATGCCTGCGAACCGCGGCTCGGCTTAAGCCGAGCCTTATGAGCATGCGAACATCTCAATCCAAGCTTCGCAGATGTCGAGTCTCGTTAGGCATGAACACCGACAGCGTTTTTCTTCCGGGATGGATCTGTGGCTCGCTCTTGTCCTGAGCGTCACGTTGCTAACTCGCGATTCCGATCGCTACCCTACAGCGCGATCACCGGGTGGCTTCCAAGTGTGCGATGCATTCGATCTCGGCGGTTTGCGGAAACATGTCGAGCGGGGTGACGGATTTGATCGCATACTTAGGCCTTAGGTCGTGCAGGTCTCGAGCAAGAGTGGCAGGATTGCAGGAGACGTAAATCAGCGTCCCGACCGGAGTGTCGAGAAGTGCGCTTTTCACGGCGGCCGAGAGGCCCGTGGAAGGCGGATCGACGATGACGGATGTTTTCGGGCGGTTCGCGTTCTGGAGCTGCTGCGGCAAGGCCAACGCTACGTCGCCGGCAAGATAGCTCTCGTTAGGCGCAGCCTTCGACTGGGCGGCCGCGATGGCGAATTGGTCCCATTCGATGCCGAGCACACGCGAAAACTTGCTCTGAAATCGCTTCGTGAAAAATCCGGTGCCGCAATAGGCATCGATCAGAAGGTCCTGCTCTGCGGGGAGAGAATCGCCAACGAGACGCGCCAACGCTTCGGCGACCTCGTCGTTTGTCTGCGCAAAGACGCGCGGGCCGGGGTGGGTGCGCAAGGAGTAATGCCCATCGCGTGGCCGGCGCGCACGAAGCTCTGCCAGCTCGCGATTGACGGCCGGCTGCGCGATGGGGCAACGCTCGACATCAATCAGCTCGTGGCGATCGCGCCGATAATATCCGATGACGCCATTGTCGGCATGGACGGTGATGCGGTTTCGATATTCGTAGGGCTTGGGCGAGGGGACGATCGCGCGCATAGGCGGATGCTCGATGCGCCCAATCCTGCGCAGGGCTTGCTCGACCTGTTTGGTTTTGATTTCGAGCTGGTGCGCGTAATCGATATGCTGATAAGCGCAGCCGCCGCAGCGTCCGAAGTAGGGACAGGGTGGTTCGACGCGATGCGGCGATGATTCCAGGACCTGATCGAGTTCCGCTTCTGCGAATTGTTTTTTCTCGCGAACGATCCGCCCCGCGACGCGCTCCTGGTCGATGGTAAACGGAACGAAGATAGCCTTGCCGTCACTGCGCCCGACGCCGCTGCCACCGAATGCGATGTCTTCGATCTGGAGCTCGATCATTCGCACCGCGATGAATGTGCAAGGCGCTCTTGTCTTGTAATCCCGCGCGGCGGAGCGGTTGAAGGAATTCTCGTCTGCGCCCGACGCCTCACGCGTGTGCAATTCACAATCAGCGATCGCGAATTTCGTCAGCCCGCTTCGCCAGCCGTGCGATCAAAAGGCGAATTCTCGAACGGGCTAGTACGTCCGCACGTAGGGATATTTGGTCTCGTTCCCGAGCTCCGGCGGAAATTCTTTGTAACCGGAATGAATCCAATGCGTGTCCATTTCCAGCACCGGATAATAGCTTCCCCTAACGAGTGGTATGGGAAAGGTAAGGATCTCAAATACGCCGGAGCCGACGCGCATAACGCTGCGCCCCACTCCCCGGACCACTCCGTAGCCGAGGGCGGCGGAATTACCCTCGTGCGTATTCACTTCCCCGATCTGGGTGGGGAACTCCGACCAGCCAAAGAGGAGATTGGAAATCCCGCGGCCGAGTTTGCGGGTCGGTCCGTAGTCATTCGAAGGCGGGTCGTGAATATCGGCGCGGCAGAGGGCCGCGATTCCGATGAGCAACGCAGCAGTGAAGAGGGCTCTCATACGACGTGGTGTAACCGGTTTTGCCGATCGGAGGCAAGGTCTCTTTACCGGCTCGCTCGCGTTTTGCCACGCGTGGCCCGCATGGAAAGGAAAATGGTAATGGTGAGCGTGGTGATGATAAAAGTGAGCGAGGCCCAGTTTGGAATGTGGAAAAAATCCGCGGCGATCATTTTCAATCCGACGAAACCAAGCACAATCGCGAGCCCGGTTTTCAAATAAATGAATCGATCGATGACGTGCGCGAGGACGAAGTAGAGTGAACGCAGCCCGAGGATGGCGCAGATGTTCGAGGTGTAGATAATGAATTCATCCTGGGTGATGGCGAAGACCGCGGGGATGGAATCGACTGCGAAGACCAGGTCCATGATGTCGATCACGATCAAGACGAGCGCGAGCGGGGTGAGCATCAAATGCCCCCCTTGCCGTACGATAAAACTTTGGCCGTGATAATCCGGCGTGACTCGCATCCAGCGCCTGCAAAAACGCAGGACGAAGTTGCTCTCGAGGTCGATCTCTTCGCCGTGACTGACAAGCATCCGCACGCCAGTGACGAGGAGAAAGGCGCCGAAGATATAGAGGATCCAGGAGAAGCGCTCGACCAGCGCGACGCCGAGCCAGATCATCAGTCCGCGCATGACGAGCGCGCCGATGATTCCCCAAACCAGTACACGATGCTGGTATTTCCGGCGCACCTGAAAGTAGGTGAAGATCAGAACGAAAACGAAAATATTGTCGACGCTGAGCGAGTACTCGATCACGTAGCCGGTGAAGAAATCGACCGCGGCGTCCGTGCCTTTCAGGTGCCAGACGAGCAGATTGAAACCGAGAGAGAGGGCGACCCAGACCACGCTCCAGATCGACGCTTCTTTGATGGTGACGACGTGAGCCTTGCGATTGAAACCAACAAGGTCGATCGCCAGAACAACGAACACGCCGAGGTGGAAGGCGATCCAAAACCAAAGTGGCACGGGCGCGTAAAGTTCCATGTCGCAATCTGAGTGCAACGCAAAAGCAAAACGGGTGCCCGGCCCGCTGCTTCGACTTTTTTCTGGCGCTACGCCGGCTTCCCCGTAATTTCACCCTCCGCGCATGGATGCCGAACTGGAGAAATTAATCGAATCGGGAAAGCTGACCGCGAAAGCGGCGGATCACTTGGAGAAATTAAAGCCCGGCACCTTCTGCCTGCACAAAAGCTGGGGCTTCGGGAAGGTGGCGGAGTGGAATCTTCTGCTCAATCAGATCCTGATTAATTTCCAAGGTAAGAAGGCGCATCCGATGCAGCTCGCGTATGCGGCCGATAATCTGACCCCGATCCCGCCGGAGCATTTTCTTGCGCGAAAAGCGACCGGCCTCGCCGCGGTGAAGGAGCAGATGAAAAAGGATCCCGCCGGTGTGGTGCGGAACATTCTCGAAAGCCTCGGAGGCTCGGCCACGGTGACGCAGATCAGCCAGATGATGATCGGCGATCTCTTTAATGAAGCGGAATGGAAACGCTGGTGGAGTTCCACCACGAAGACGCTGAAGAAGGAAGGCTACTTTCACATCCCGGCGAAGAAGACGGAACCGATTCAACTGCGCGCGGAAAAGGTTTCGCGCGCGGATGAGTTGGTCGCGGCTTTCAATAACGCGCGACAGCCGAAGGATCAGACTGCGGCCCTGGATCAGATCATCAAGCTGCAGAGTGAGTTTGAAGATCCCTCCGCGCAGTTGCAGCCGTTAGTCGACGCAATTGAAGAAGCCGCGGCGCGCAATCAGCGTTTCAATCCGGCTTTCACCCTTGAGCTGGTCATGGCGCGCGACGATTTTCTGGCCCGTTCACCGGCGCTCAAGGGCAATAACCCCGACCTGACAATTGGCCGCATCATCGCGGAAGAGGAGGGGAAACTGGTCGCGATTCTACCCAAGTTGCCATCCGCGAAAGAGAAACGCGTCCTGCACGCTTTGCCCGCCGCGCTTGGCGCAGAGTGGGGGACTCGCGCCTTGAAGCTGATGCAATCGAATCATGCGCGCGCGGTCTCGCAGATCCCGCGCGTTTTCGCCGAGACCGGGCAACAGGCGGATTTGCGCGCCTATTTCCAACGCGCCATCCGGGAACATTCGGCCACGAGCGAGATGCTTTTCTGGCTTTGCAAAGAACGCGATGGGGAATGGCGCGATCTGGTCGCGCCGGACTTGTTAGGCGCGATCCTTTCCGCGCTGGAGCGCGATCAGCATAACGAGAACAGTCGCGGCAGTAAGTTGCGCGATCTCCTGCTCGACGATCGCGAATTGATTTCCGATATGTTCACGGGCGCGGAGACGAGCACCGCCCGCGATGCGATGCGGCGCCTGATGCTCACGCCTGTCTTCGATGAGCTGACGAAACGCTCGCTCCTGGCGCGCATCATCAAATTATATCCGGAGCTCGAAAGCGTGATCACGGGCGAGCAAAAAGAAGATAAGACTGAATCGCTCGTCGTTTCCTGGAGCAGCCTCGACAAGCGCAAAGCCGAATACGAAGAGCTGGTAAAAAAGAAGATCCCCGAGAACAGCAAAGAGATTGGCGTGGCGCGTTCGTATGGCGATCTGCGCGAGAATTTTGAATTCAAGGCGGCCAAAGAAATGCAGGCTGTTCTAATGCGGCGTAAGTCCGAACTGGAAGCGGCGCTGCATCAGGCGCGTGGGACGGATTTTGAAAACCCAGACACGTCACAGGTTTCGATCGGAACAATCGTTAAGCTGCGAGATTCCAGCTCCGGTCAGGAAGAAGTTTACACGCTTCTCGGTGCATGGGATGGCGACCCGGATCGGCAAATCATTTCTTACCAGACCGCGATCGGACAGACACTGCTCGGACATAAGGTTGGGGAAAAGGTTAGCCTCCAAACTGATCAAGGCTCAGGCTCGTTCGAGATCACTGCGATCGAGGCCGCACCGGTCGATGTGATGCCGGCGGAAGCGCCGGAGGATTCGGTCGCCGCGACTTAGAGGGTGTCATGCACGTGGGTCGGTTAAGTCCGAGCCAGGCGCAGGGCGAGCCAGGATAGTCGCTGTCCCTGAGCGCGTCGGCTGACCAGCAGGTCCGAGCCTCCGTGGCGCGAGCTTCCCAGCTTGCGAGATGCAAAACTTCCCCACCGACCAATCTCGCAAGCTAGAAGCTCGCGCCACGGAGCGGCCTGATGCCAGACAGCCCTAAAGCATTGGGCGCTGCTACGCGCGCCCAATCGGAAAGTGCATGACACGCTCTAGCCGGCGTAACGCGATCGGTAAATCCAGAAAATCGCGATCACGATCAGGATCGCGATGATCGCCATCGCAGCGCGCAAGCCCGGGGCGCGATTCTGTTTTCGATTCGAAAGAAAATAAACGGCGCCGACCACGACAAAGAGCGCGAAGAAGAAGGCGGCGAAAAACATGTGAAGTGGGCGAATGCTCTTGCTTCCCGGTTCGCTGGACAAGAAATATTCTCACCGATCCCGCGGAGCTGCCCATGAATGACCCCATCCTCATCGCGCAAGCGAACAAACAGCCCATCTACCTCCTGCCGAAGATGGCTAACCGTCACGGCCTCATCGCCGGCGCCACTGGCACGGGCAAGACCGTGACGTTGCAAACGCTGGCGGAGAACTTCAGCGCGCGCGGCATCCCGGTTTTTATGGCGGACGTGAAAGGCGACCTCGCTGGAATTAGTCAGGTCGGCGGGAATAACCCGAAGATCGTGGAGCGTGCGAAAGAGCTCGGGATTACCGACTTCAAAGGCGAGGCGTCGCCGGTCGTTTTCTGGGATGTCTTTGGCGAGAACGGCCATCCGGTGCGCGCGACCGTCTCCGAGATGGGACCGCTTTTGCTCGGGCGTTTGCTTGATTTGAACGACACCCAGGAAGGCGTGCTTAACCTGGTCTTCAAAATCGCGGACGACAACGGAATGCTCCTGCTCGATCTGAAAGATCTGCGTTCGATGCTGCAATATGTGGCTGAGAATGCGGACCTATTCAAAACGCAATATGGCAATGTTTCCGCGGCCAGCGCAGGAGCCATCCAGCGCAACCTCCTCGCGCTCGAAACGCAAGGAGCCGACAAGTTTTTTGGTGAACCCGCGCTCGATCTGGATGATTTGATCCAAACGCAAAGCGGCAAAGGCGTGATCAATATTCTCGCGGCGGAAAAACTGATGCAGCAGTCGCCGAAAGTTTACGCAACGTTTTTATTGTGGCTGCTCTCCGAACTGTTCGAACGGCTGCCTGAAGTGGGCGACCCGGAAAAACCCAAGCTCGTTTTCTTTTTCGACGAAGCGCATCTGCTTTTTGCCGATATCGAAAAAGCGCTCGAAGAAAAGATCGAACAAGTCGTTAGGCTGATTCGCTCGAAAGGTGTTGGAGTTTATTTCGTGAGTCAAAACCCGCTCGACATCCCCGATGTCGTGCTCGGCCAGCTCGGTAATCGAGTGCAGCATGCGCTTCGTGCTTTTACTCCGCGCGACCAGAAAGCGGTGGCAGCGGCGGCGCAAACGTTCCGGCAAAATCCAAAACTGAAGGTCGAGCAGGTTCTGACCGAATTGGGCGTCGGCGAAGCGCTTGTCTCGATGTTGGATGAGGATGGCAAGCCGACCGTAGTGGAGCGGGCGAAAATCATTCCGCCACGCAGCCAGCTCGGCGCGATTACGCCCGAGCAACGCAAGCAGATCATCAGCTCATCGGCCGTTGCCGGTCATTACGAGAAAACGGTGGATCGCGAATCGGCCTACGAAAAATTGCAGACGCGGGCGCAGCAAAACGCGGGATCTGCTCCGGCTGCGAATCAGCCTTCCGCGAATTCGGCGCCGTCGACGGAAAAGACTTCAGTCATGGAAAAGGTCGGCTCTATTTTTCAACCGACCATAGGACCGCGGGGCGCCATCCATGATTCTGTCGCGACTAGCATGGCCAAAAGCGCGATGCGCGCCGCCAGCAGCCAAATCGGACGCCAGCTCATCCGCGGCGTCCTCGGCGGCTTGTTCGGTGGAGGAAGCGGCCGCCGTCGCTGACGGCCGCTTAGCCTAACGAGTGCTATTTCTTGGCTGGGCTCGCTTCCGCGTGCGTTCCTTCCGCCTTGGCGGACTTATCGCCTTTCAGCGGCTTGGCTTCAATTTCGGTCGCCGTCATCGTGTAAGTGATCGTGACTTTGTCACCAACCTTGGTCTCGCCATTCGCTTTGGTGCTCGCATCCTTCGCGATTTCCCAACGCTCTTTGCCCTTCTGCACCGCCACCATCTGATCGTTCATCTCCAGAATGGGACCGGTGACCTGGTAGGTCTTATTAGGGCCGGCAAGACTGAAGCTGCTGAGGGAGAGGGCGATGACTGTCGCTAGACTGAATGCTTTAGTTTTCATTAACCTACGATTCGAAAGCCGGGTATCGTTAGGCCTTGTAAACGCTTCGAGTAGGGAGCCTTTCGCGGCGGAAAGCACAGTTGGAAATTCCAACCGAGCACATATCTTGGGCGGGTGGCCGAGGAGATCACATTGGCGGAGCGTTTAGGCCAGACTTGCCACGTCTCTCCATTGCGGATGAAGCTGCATCGTTTGTGGCAGCGTAGTCGGAGTGATGCGCCAGTCCTGGAGGACTGGCTGGTCGATGTCGCGAATGGACGTGGAGCGCGCATCGTCGTGCGGAAAACGGCAGCTGCCGCACCCGTCGTCCCCACCTTTACCGAGCTAACGAATGAGGAACTGGTAGTTGGGCTTTTGTTGCCACAAAATCGCGACAGACCACAGATCTTGCGACTAGCTGCACAGCTGATTTCGCGCGAAGCGGTGAATTTTCGGCAGTTGACGAATCTCGCGATCCGCGAACGAGTCGGTTTTATCCTCGCGGAACTCGCGCGGCAGGCGTGTAAGGTAGAGTCTAACCATCCTCTTTGGACCCAGATTCATCGGAAGTTTAGGGACGAAAGGGCACCAGCTTCGTCCCTCCTCCACTACACCCGGCTAGCGGAGCCGGGAATGAAGAACGGAGGAGTTAGCGATGGAAGTTGGGCCTTGGTCTCGTGAATAACGCAGAGGAAATTCTATCCGCGTTGGATGCGAAGCTTAATAAGCCGGTTGAGCTGACGATTTACGGACGAGCCGCACTCGCCTTAGGTTTCAAAAAGGCACCGCCGGAGTATTTCAGGAGCAACGACGTCGATGTTGTTCTTTGGCTGCACCAGGATGCGGAACTGCAGCAGACGAACTTTTGGGATGCGGTTAATGAACTCAATGCGGAGTTTCAGGAACGGGGTCTTTACCTGACGCATCTCTTCACCGAGGCCCAAGTAATCATCACGCCGAGGTGGAGGCAGCAGCGAGTCCAAATCCCGCGGCCTTGGCAAGAACTTACCGTTTTCCGTTTGGGGGATGCCGATCTCTTTCTGAGCAAACTGATGCGAGATGATCCGCAGGATATCGCTGACGCCAGGTTTATCGCTTCTCAATCTGGATGGAACGATGAAGAGATCGCGACAATTATTTCTAAAGCACGAGTGCCCGACATATCCGCGCTTCGAGAAGAGTTCGCCCATGCCGCAAAGCATTTCTTAACTTTGCACCGGCAAATGAAAACGCGGGTGTTGCTAGAGTCGGCGGCGATTAGCGCAGTTACCTACAACCGCGACATGCGAACTCTTGACGTGGAATTCCGAGGGGGAGGAACTTACCGCTACCTTGATGTTCCGCGCTCTATGTATGGGGATCTGCTTAAAGCGGAATCTGCCGGAGCATTTTGGAATGAAGTGAAAGACCAGTTCGCGTACATCAGACTCGACTAAACTTGCAAAGCAAAACGCCCGCTAAGTTTCCTCAGCGGGCGTTTTGTTCTGGCGACGTCCTACTCTCGCACAACCTATCGTCGCACTACCATCGGGGCTGCAGCGTTTCACTTCCGTGTTCGGAATGGGAACGGGTGGGGCCACTGCGCTAAGATCACCAGAGGTCCGTGCCGAACTGGCATTTCGCTGCTTTCTCAGCGACGCAAGCACGAGACGGTATCTCTGGTGACCACCTAAAAAGAACCATCGCTGATTCTCTGATATCTACATACAGGAAGTTATTCCAACAGTATAAGGCTTCGTTTTATTTAATGTCATTCCCCTCAATTTACCGTCGCACCAGTCTCGCGACCGGCGCGACGGGTTAATTGAAAAGTAAATGACCAAGCCAAACGAGTTATTAGTATCACTTAGCTGAATACATTACTGCACTTACACCAGTGACC
>CAXSFN010000025.1:0-61095 GCA_964236815.1 uncultured Chthoniobacterales bacterium | reverse complement strand
CCGACGCCAGCATCTAACCAGGCGATGCAGCGAATTCCATTCGATGACTCAGGACGGGCTAACTGGGCCGCTCCGCGTTCTAGCTTTCGATGACTTTACATTCACCCCGCAGCCACACGCTCTCGCCAGCGGTCGCTGATCTTGGGTCTCGTTAGGCCTCAAAGCACCCGATCATAAGTCCACACAAAAAATAAAGCTAACCAGTATGAACAAACTCATCAAATCCGCGATTATCGCAGCGGCAGCCGTGTTTACGACTGTTTCCGCGTATGCCGAACCCGATCAAGCGACACAGACCATTTTCAAGAACTTGATGGCAGCAACGGTGTCCAATAGCTATGAAGGCTTTATTGCCGAATGTGATGCCGCCATGAAAGCGGCGCTGACGCAGCCTATGTTGGAGGGCGTGAGCAAGCAGATCGAGCCGCGCGCCAAGCAAGGCTACGATTCGAAGTATCTGGGCGAGATGAACCAGCACGGCTACAAAGTTCACTTGTGGCGGTTACGCTTCAAGGACGGCGGAGATGACGTTCTCTCGACATTGAGCGTCAAGGATGGAAAGGCAGGGGGATTTTACCTCCACTAACTCGTCGTGAGGAGCGCTGGCAAAGCCTTCGAAGGCGTCGCGAAAGAGCCGGATAACCGGCGGAAGAAGTAGTCTGTATGTCTAAAGTCGTCCGAGGTCTTATCTGCGGTGTCGTGTTTGGGTTAATCGACATCCGCTTGATGTTGCCGATGTATTTTCCCGACAAGACGACCGCGCTCTGGGCGCGTTCGCCAGCCGGTTTGCGATCGGTTTTGTCATCGGCTGCGTCCAACTCCCGTCCTGTCCGGGCTGGATAATCGGCCTGCGCTTCGGTCTCCTGATCAGTCTCCCTGACGCCATCATTACTCACAAATATATTCCTATCCTTCTTCTCGCGGGCTCGGCGGCCTCGTCATCGGCGGCGCGATTCACGGGTGGAATGAACACGAAGCGCACAGACAATCGGCCGCAAGCTCGCGGCGATTTATGGACGTGACAGAGACAGAAACCCCTTCAAAGGAGTCGCCGCGGAACCGATAAACGCCGAGGGGCGCAGCACACGCTGAACATTAAAGGAGATTCTCAGACGTTCTGTTTGAGCTTTCGATCGATCGACCAAAGACTTTGAAGCGCTACAGGCTGGTCGCCTGCACTCCCCCGAAGGCGCACGCTCCGAGCACCTGACTACTAGCCAGAGCCGAGCTGGACTGGCATTTTCAAGAGGGCGCAGCGGCCGTATTCTTCCGCGCGATGACTCGCAGAGAAAAATACCTGTATCACCAGATCCATCCGCTCAAACTTCTCACCGACGCAGGTGCGGGCTTCGGCTCTTTATATCCCTTGTGGCACCACCATTTGGGTTTGGCCCTTGTCATCATGCTGGTCCCGCCGCCTCTGGTCTCTCTTCTCCTGATTCGATTTGCTAATCTTGAGCCTTATCGACAATCAGTCTTTGGGAAATACGTTGCGCGATCAATGTCGCATCTGATGGAAGCGATTCGCCTACTAGGGATGATCGTGATCGCGATCGGCGCGTGGGACCAGTCGCTCTGGATGATCTGGGTCGGATGCGGGGTGGTTTTGTTTGCCTGGCTGCGCGGAGAAGTAACCGAAAGATTTAAAGGAGTCTGAATAAGCGTTTCCCGACTACGAGACGGAGTCCGAACCGACGAGCATTTCGGAAAAGACGAAGGCGGCCGTAACTCGTAACGCAGCCGCAAGCGAGGCCGGGCTTGGAAAGCCCGTTCGTTCTAAGCGATCCGCTACGGGAAATGCGCAGCAACGGCCGGCCTTTTCAACCGATTCCGAGCGCAGTCGCTGATTTAGTCACAACGTCTATCTCGTCGCCGGGCACCGGCGGCCTCCCGGGCGAAAAGGTGACCGCTTACTTCCCAAAAGCCTTCTTCAATTCGGCAGCGGCTAACATCTCGGCATTCTTCGCTTCATCGATGATCGCGCCCATCCGGAAGAACTTATGAGTTACTCCCGGGTAGAGCTTATAGGTCACGGCTACGCCAGCCGCCTTCAGCTTATCTGCATAGGCTCTGCCTTCCGAGCGCAAAGGATCGATCTCAGCCACAATGATGGTCGCTGGAGGAAGGCCTTTCATATCGGTCTGGCGGAGAAGGGCGATACGCGGGTTGTCTCCGTCCGCTGGATCGGTTAGCTCGTAGCCGAAGAACCATTTCATTCCTTTGGCGCTCAAGGAACGGTATGCTGGTTCTCCGTGTAAGAGGGTGTGTCGGTCTAAGTGTCAGTCACCGGATAGATGAGGACCAGATGCACCGGCATATGCACATTCTTCTCATGCGCGCTGTAACAGATCGCGCGGCCATGTTGCCTCGGGCGCTTTCACCGGCCACCGCTACTTTCCGGGGATCCACCTTATGCTGAGCGGCATTCTCCAAGGTCCACTGGTAGGCCGCGAAAGTGTCGTCGTGCGAGGAAGAAACTTGTGTTCCGACGCCGTGCGATAATCGGTCGAGATAACCAGCGCCTTGGTCATTTCACAAAGAACGCGTGCGCTGCTATCATAGACATCAAGGTCGGCGATGACCCGGCCGCCGCCGTGAATGAAGAGGACGACCGGGAAAGGTCCGTTGCCAACTGGGGTATAAATGCGCGCGTCGATGTCGCCATCCGAACTAGGGATTTTGGTGTCTTCGTTCTGGCCGGTAAAAGTAGGCGCTTCTTGCCTTCCTTTAGCATGACTGCCTTGGCCGCAGCCGACATGGAAGGCGCGAGACGGGCCACCGTAGGAGTAGCCTTATCCAGCGGCAAAGGGCTTATCAGTTTGTAGGCCGTAAGGACCTTCTGCATCTGCGCATTCGGCTCGGCCGACAAAGGCCGACTAACCAGAAAAGGGACGAGACCTGTCAGCGCGTAAACGCCCGAGCGGGAAAATGGAGAATCGACATATATCCTTTGTTATGCACGGGCTCGAGGTAGCCGACCTTAAGTAACGATGTCTTCTGGTACCGCATGAGTCCTATCGGTCGGGCGGAGCGGCCGGCTCCTCGGTCGGGCGGTTATTTGTCCGACGGCGCAAGTCCGCCAAGACTGCATAAACCGCCAGGCGCGCGCGATTGATTCCGCCCAGCGGCCGATGTGCTACCAAGGAATGCGCCGGCGAAAATGAGTAATCCCCTTCTACCAGATTCTTGCGCGCGGCGTCATAAGCCTCCTGCGCAGGAAGAATCAAACGCGCCACCGCGCGAAAGGGCGATCGTTCTTCCGACCAGGGAACAGTCGCATCCTCGATCGGCATTTTTTCGGGATCGGCATTGAGTTGCACGACGAAGTCAAACTCGGCTGAGTTGGTGCGAAAGAACTCCACCGTCGCCTCGCGCAGGGCATTGTAAGTCTCGGGATCGTAGGCTTGGTCGGATAAACTGCGGAGGGCTGAGTTGTTCGGGATAACTCCTAGCTTGGCCACGTAGTCGCCGTAGCGGTAAGGCGTTTGCGAGAAGTAAGGCTCCGACATTGGATGGCGTTTGGGATGGCCGAAGAAGTCGAGCTTGCTCGAGCCAAGTCCTACCGCATCGAGTGCGGTATTGGTTGCCCGCGAAATATCCGAGACCAATCCTTTCGTGGTCGAGGATAACTTGGGCGCGATCTTAGCGTTTGGTTTGAATGCTTGCAGGAAAGCCTTCGGCCCACCGGTGATGAACTCCTTGCCGGTATCGAAGACAAAGTCCTGTGTCTTGATGGTCTCGAACGGCGGCAGCTTCGCGCCCTCCACCTGGAAGACCTTGATCGCGATTCCGCGCGGGGTGGAAACCTTCGAGTCATCGACTAGCTCTCCCGGCGCATGCGAGATGCGAACGAGCACAGGATAAGTGGCCCCAGGAACAAAGAGACCTTGTGCGAGTTCTGGCGGAAGATCGTCCCGTACGACCAGCTCGCCTTCGACCAGCCCGTGTGCCTTCGCGTGCGAAATCCGCACCCCGCGGCCTTTATACTTCTCGCGAGTGATGTTAAATCCTTCTTCCATCACCTCGAAGATTTTTTGGTGTGTTTCGTGTTCGTCGGGTGCGATCGTTTCCAAGTCGTCGCGATAGCGGGTGTAACTCATAGCGACGCGGCTCAATCCTTACCTGAGAATGCATCCACGCCCGCCTCCGCCACTTCGATATCCTGCGGCACTAGACCGCCGGAAACTCCGATCGCTCCGACCACACGGTTACCTCGCTGGAGCGGAATGCCGCCACCGAAAATCACCACGCTCCCATCGTTTGTCGTGTGGATGCCGAAGATCGGCTCCTTTGGTTGCGACATCTTACCCAGCGCCTCGCTTGTCATGTCAAAGCCACGCGCGGTTTTCGCTTTGCTGATCGCGATGTCGATCGAGCCTAACCAGGCGCCGTCCATGCGCACAAATGCTTTGAGTTGGTTCCCTTCATCGACCACCGCGATGTTTTGCATCACGCCAATCTCTTCTGCTTTGCGCCGCGCTGCTTCCACCGCGCGTTGCGCTTCTGCGAGAGTTATGCCGTTCGCCGCGGGCTGCGGTTTGTCTTTGCCGAATAGTGCCATATTTTTTTTCTTAGGGTTGAGGACGACCTTTATGCGTCCATCCTTCATGTCTCGGAAGGTCTTATAGAACTCGGGGCCTTCTTCGAGGGGACGGTTGTGAGTAATAACGAAAGAAGGTCGATTTCACCGGAATTGATCTTGTCGAGCAAAGGCTGGAGATAACGTTTCATATCTGTCTGTCCCATTTCATGGTTAGACCTTTATTCATGGCTGCACGCATAGGTCTCAGCGTCTATGCCGAGTCGAGTGATATTAGTCGCGAGGCGTTGTCTCAGGATCGATAACAGGTCAGCTACGGGCGGGCGCGCTGGAGCGAATGAATGGTCGGGTGCGTGCGAGGATCGTTCCTTTGCTACTGGCGCCGGAATAAAATGAGTTAGTAACTCGAGCGTAGAAGGCGGCTTCCATTTGCTCCAAGGCGTAAGCGAAGTTAAGAACTGCGATGTCGCCTGAGCCCAGACTTACACCACCGCCAGCTTGAGCCTGCGCGCGCCGGGAGATTGTCCCGAACGCCGCTACTCCCAAACCAAGGCCGGCATACTTAAGAAAGGACCTCCGGCGGAGGCACGGTGAATCACTGTTTTTTTGCGAAGCTAGTGCAGGTTCTGGCATGCCACGGAATCGCGCGCAGAAATTCGTTAGCCGTAAGAAATTCGCTATTTTTCGTTCTAAGATTTTCTTTGCATCCAACAACAACTATTCGGCGAAGAAAGCGGATAGGCCGGGTTTGCATATGGCTTGCTTCGCAGCTTAACCATTTCTGAGCCCGAACCGGAATGGCATTTTTCAGGAAAGCGCAGGCTTCACTAACCTGTAGCACAGCCCGGCTTTCAACCGCAATGCGGCAACAAAACGCTAATCGGATCCCTAAGTCTAACTAACCCTCAAGCTAGCGGAGTTACCTAGAACGACCTGTCTTTGCGTCGCCGCGTTGCATCGACTCCTTATGGCTTCCGTTGCCGAAGAAGTCCGGGTGAAGAACATGTTGGTGATGAGCGAGCACGGCTGCCACATCAGTCCGACTTACCTCTTCACCACAAGCGGGACAAAGATAGGTTCCGGCATAGGCCCGGTCTCTCGGCGGCGAGGGCGGGGGCGAGAACGGAGCGGGTTGGGTAGAAGGTTGACGAGGCGGTTTCATCGGTCCGAGGAGAGTCTTGGAGTAAGGAGCCCCATCCCCCTAGCGCGAGTCGCTCTGCGAAGACCGCGCCGGCGAAAGCTCATAGAGAAACCAATGGCTGATATTCGAAGGACAATCCGCTGTCGGACAAGTCAGGCGATATCCGCCGTTACGCAAAAGGGTGATATCAATTTGCCGGCCAGTGAACTTCCGGTCGCAAACCGCGCAGACGCGTCTGTCGTCCACCGCATACCATTTTCGATCCAGGTCGGCCGTGCGCAGGATGGCGAGCCGCTCTTCCAAGGGAAAAGTTTTCCGCATGGCTATTCTTTAATCGAGCGTGCGAGTCGCTGACTATAGGGATGCTAACCGAAGGCGCCGTAGAAGAAATTCCTATGCTCTGTAAGCCCTGTGGGCCCAAAGGCCCTCCGAGAATAGAGTCGCGCGGTAGTAGAACGGTGGGGCCGCCAGTCTCTGGAGCTTCGTTTAATTACGGAGGATAGATTTATCCATGCGATAGTGGGACTGCGCTCCTCAATCGATGCCCGACAAAGAATCACCAACAAAAACGCTCGATCCCGCCGCGACGGATGAGTCGAGCGAGAATGCGCGCAAGGGCGCTTTGAAGCGGCGCGATCCGAATGAGCCTTCGGCGGTAGTGGGGCTCGGCGCGTCGGCTGGCGGAGTGGCTGTCTTGCAGCAGTTCTTCTCCGACATGCCGGCGGAGAGCGGACTGGCTTTCGTGGTGGTGATGCATCTTTCGCCGGAACACGAGAGCAACCTGGCCGCGATCATCCAGCAGAAAACACCGATGCCGGTGGCGCAGGTGACCGAGCCGGTGAAGGTGAAACCGAATCACGTCTATGTGATTCCGCCAAATCATCAGCTCGCCTTCGAGGACAGCACGCTGCGCCTGGTCGCGCGGCAACAGGCGCAAGGACGCAGGGTGACGATCGATCTTTTTTTTCGGACCTTGGCGCAGGCGTATGGGCAACGCGGTTTGTGCGTGATCCTTTCCGGGACGGATTCGGATGGCGCAATTGGATTGAAACACATCCGTGCGCAAGGCGGGGTGACGATCGCACAAGATCCAAACGAGGCGGAGCACCAAAGCATGCCTCTGATGGCGATTAATACCGGGATGGTGGACTGGGTGCTGTCAGTTTCGGAAATGCCGGCGAAGTTGATGGAGTTCGTGGCGAACGAGGACCGGATGAAACTGCCTCCGGAAATTCCGGAAGCGACCGAGCCGGATGTAAAAGACCAGAGCGCGGCAGGCGGCGAAACTGTTTCCGACGAAACGCGCGCATCCGAAGATGAGTCCGCGCTCGGCGAAGTGCTGGCGCATTTGCGCGCGCAGACCGGCCACGATTTCGCGCATTACAAACGCGCCACGGTGCTACGGCGGATCGCGCGCCGGCTGCAGGTGAACTCAGTCGAGACCATCCCGCATTATTTGGAATTCCTGCGCAAGCATCCGGCGGAGGCGCGCGCGCTTCTACAGGATTTGCTCATTGGGGTGACGCACTTTTTCCGCGATCAGGAATCGTTCTCGGCCTTGGAGGCCAACGTTCCGCAGCTCTTCGCGGGCAAAAGCAAAGACGACCAGATTCGCGTCTGGGTCCCTGGATGTGCGACAGGCGAGGAAGCCTACTCGATCGCGATGTTGCTCTGCGAACACGCGGAGCGGCTGGAGGCGCCGCCTTCAGTTCAGATTTTCGCCAGCGACATCGACGACCAGGCGGTGCACGAAGCGCGCGATGGTTTGTATCCATCGACAATCGAGGCGGACGTTTCGCAGGAGCGACTCCGGCGTTTTTTCGCGAGGGACCACGGACGGTATCGGGTGAGAAAGGCGTTGCGGGAGAAGGTGCTTTTCGCGTCGCACAATCTGCTGAGCGATGCGCCGTTTTCACGGCTTGATCTCATTTCCTGCCGGAATCTGCTCATTTATCTCAACCCGAAAGCGCAGGACAGTGTCTTCGATATTTTCCATTTCGCGTTGCGCTCAGGCGCTCTGCTTTTCATTGGCGGCTCGGAGAGCAGCAATGTGCAGGGACTTTTTTCGCCGGTGGACGCGAAGCATCGATTATTCGTTAGGCGATCGGTCCCACGGCCGAGCTGGAAGGTGCCGATGCTGCCGCTGCGCGCGGGCGAAGGCGGCAACCGCGCCAGAGGCCCAAAGCTCGCGCGGCTCTTGCCGGCTCTCGACAAAAGCACAGTGGCAGAAGCGGCCACCAAAACCGAAACCGACGCTCTCGCAGGGCAAGAACGGCGCGCGGCGCTCTTCGGCGAACTGCATTTGAAATTGCTCGAGCAATACGCGCCGCCTTCGCTGGTCGTTAATATCGATCACGAAGTGGTCCATCTTTCACCGAGGGCCGGGCGGTATCTGCAGATCAGCGCGGGCGAGCCCTCCTCGAATATTTTTCGCCTGATCAATCCGGCTTTGCAGATCGAACTGCGGACTGCGCTTTTCCGGGCCGCGCAGGACGACGAGCTGACGGTGACGAGCGCACCGCAAACGGTCCATTTCGATGGCCGGAGCGAAACGATCTCCCTGCAGGTGCGGCGGGTGGAAGGCGCGCCGAACGAGAAGTTTTTTCTGGTCCTGTTCGAACCGCACACGGACGCGCCTTTGCGTTCCACGGCGCCGGCGAAGCAGAGCGACGTCACGCGCGGACTTGATGACGAGATTCAGTATTTGAAAGAGCAGCTCAGCTTCACGGTCCAGCAATACGAAGCGGGCAGCGAAGAGTTGAAGGCTTCTAACGAAGAGCTGCAGGCGATGAACGAGGAGTTGCGTTCCACGACCGAGGAATTGGAGACGAGCAAGGAAGAATTGCAGTCGGTCAACGAAGAGCTGAGCACGGTTAACAGCGAGCTGAAGGGCAGCGTGGAAGAGCTGAGGCTGGCTAATACCGACTTGAACAACCTGATGGCTTCGACCGACATCGGAACCATCTTTTTGACCCGGGACCTGCGCATCCATCGCTTTACTCCGAGCGCGCAGAAAATTTTTAATCTCCTCCCCGCCGATATCAACCGGCCGCTCTCCGACATCACGCACAAGCTCCATTACGAGGATGTGATCGCTGACGCCATGACGGTGCTGGATAGTTTGCACACAGTTGAGCGCGAAGTGCGCGTGGGCGAAGGGCATTGGTATTTGGTCCGGATCGCGCCTTATCGCACGGCGGAAGATCGCATCGCCGGCGTGGTCGCGACCTTCATCGAAATCACGCGGCGCAAACAAGCAGAGGAGGAATTGCGCGAAAGCGAAGCGCGTTATCGCGCCATGTTCGAACAGGCGCACATCGGCATCGTGCAGGTCGCGGCCGACGGGCGTTTTCTCGCGATCAATCCCGGCGCCTGCGCCCTCAGCGGTTATACCGAGGCCGAGCTCTTAAAGATGGGCGTGCGCGATGTGACTCATCCTGACGATGTGGCAAAGGAAGAAACGCTCAGCGCAAAATTGATGGCGGGCGAAATCGCCGATTACACTTTGGAGAAACGTTTCATCCGCAAAGGCGGCGAAATCGTCTGGGGCAACATGACCGCTACTCTGGTCAAGAACGCAGCAGGCGAACCGCTCTACGTTCTAGCGATTCTGGAAGCGATCGGCGAACGCGTCCTCGTGCAGGAAAAGTTACGTCTAAGCGAAGAACGCTTCCGCCAATTCGCGGAAAATTCCGCCGATGTTTTCTGGATCGTCGATGCGCGAACCCGCCGAGTTGAATATCTCAATCCGGTTTACGAAAAAATGTGGGGCGAATCGCGCGACGCGATCATGCTCGATCCGGAACATTGGCGAAATACGGTGCATCCGGACGACCGCGCGCAAGCGGCCGAAGCGATGCCAATCGTCCTGCGCGGCGAATCCTACACCGTGCAGTATCGTATTATTCGCAAGTCGGACGGCGAGATCCGCTGGATGCGCGATACCGGTTTCCCGATCCGTAACGAAGCTGGTGAAGTCTATCGCGTAGCTGGCGTGGTCCAGGATGTGACCGAGGATCACGAGCGCACGGAAGCTTTGCGCGAGAGCGAAGAGAAGCTGCGCCTTGTCGTCGAAGGCGCGCCGGATTACGCGATGATGATGCTCGATCCGAGCAATCACATTATTTATTGGAACGAAGGCGCCGAGCGCGTCTTCGGCTGGAGCGCGGATGAAGCGCTGGGCAAGAGCGGTGAGATCATTTTCACGCCGGAAGATCAGGCTAATGAAGCGGAAGAAAAAGAAATGGCGATCGCCCGCGCCGACGGTTCCGCACCCGACCGCCGCTGGCATGTGCGCAAGGATCGTTCGCGCATCTGGGTGGATGGTGTGATGCATCGGCTCGATTATGAAAGCGGCGAACTGCGCGGTTACGCCAAGATCGCGCGGGACTCGACCGAGGTTCGTAATGCGGAGGATCAGCTACGCCGCGCGCATGACGAACTGGAAGGTCGCGTCCGTGCACGCACCTCCGAGTTGCAAACGATGAACGACACGCTCGGCGCGGAGATGAAGCAGCGGCAGTCTCTCGAGCGCGAAATCCTACAGGTGACGGAGCGTGAGCGCGCCCGGATTAGTCAGGACTTGCACGATAGCCTCTGCCAGGAACTGACCGCGACCGCCCTACTTCTTCATTCGCGAGCAAAGTCATTCCGGGCCGAAGATCCAGAAGCGTCTGTAGCGCTGCAGGCGGCCGACGCACTGCAGGAAGCCGCCGAGATGGTGAACGCCAATGCCGGGCTGGCCCGCGACCTCGCGCGTGGGTTGCAGCCGTTCGAACTCTCCGCCGGATTGCCTTCCGCGTTACGCGAACTCTGCTCACGCCTCCAGGAAAAAATTCCGTGCCTTTGCGAAGTGCCACGCTCCCTTCGTCTCGAAGAAAATATCGCGGTTAATCTTTACCGCATTGCGCAGGAAGCGCTCACGAATGCGAGCAAACATGCACACGCCAGTAAGATCGTGATAAGTCTCGCACGCGAAGGCCGGCAGGTCGTCCTCAGGGTCCACGACAACGGCAAGGCTAAGTCGGATAAGATCACTCCCGGCATGGGCATTCACATGATGCAGTACCGCGCGAACGCCATCGGCGGAACTCTCGAGATCAAGCCTGAAAGCAGAAAAGGCACAACCGTCCTATGCCGCCTCCCCATAAAAGATAAAACTCATCCGAGATCGGAACCGGTCTAACGAGATAGTTTTCGACTTGGCGATTTTTTCCCGGTTCGTAAAAGGGGGCTTTCCAGAGCGAGTTGTCCAGTTAGGCGCCTTCGTCCTCAAGGGTTAACTCAGGATGACGGCAGTTGTTTCGAAATAGAACCCCGGGACTCGTCGATTGCGTGAATCGCTGGCGGGGATAAACTGCGGCCGGTGAACCGGAATAGTAATGGCGCCGCTCGACAAATTGCGGCCGGTCATTTTCCCGTAGTACAAATTCTAGCACGCGGACAATTCAAATTTTCCGGTTCGGGCTTCTTCCCTCGTAAAATCAACGAGCCAGGGTGGCGAAATTGGCAGACGCGCCAGACTTAGGATCTGGTGGAGCAATCCTTAGGGGTTCGAGTCCCCTCCCTGGTAGTGGTCCGGTTCGCGTCCGCTCTTCGTTGTTTCGCGTTGACCTATCTCTGGTTAGGCAAATCATGCGCGTAGAACGGTGAGCTTCTTTCAAATTTTCATTTACCTGCTCGCGGCGGTGATTTCGGTCCCGCTGGCGAAACGACTCGGGCTTGGCTCGGTTCTCGGTTACCTCCTCGCGGGAGTCGTGATCGGGCCGTTCGGTTTGCGGCTGGTCGGCTTCGAAGGCGGCGACGTCATGCACGTGGCCGAGTTCGGCGTGGTCATGATGCTGTTCGTTATCGGTCTGGAATTACGGCCCGCGGTCCTTTGGAAAATGCGCGGCCCGATCCTCGGTCTCGGCAGCGCGCAAGTGCTCGGCACGGCAGCGGCGGGGGCCGGATTGGCAATTTGGTTTGGGATGGTTTGGCAGGTGGCGGTCGCGATTGGTTTCATCGTCGCGATGTCTTCGACCGCCATCGTCCTGCAGTTGCTAACGGAGAAGGACCAGATGCGAACTGCGGGCGGAAAAGCCGCCTTCGCTGTCCTCTTGTTTCAGGACATCGCCGTCCTTCCGATTTTGGCTTTGCTTCCGTTGCTTGCTACGGTCGCGCCAACCGGGAACGCGTCATCGGAACACCACCCGCTCGAAAACTTGCCGGGTTGGCAACATGCATTGCTTGTCCTGGCCGCGATCGCGGCGGTCATCTTTGCGGGACGGTTTTTGCTGCGGCCGTTCTTCCGTTACATCGCGGCTACGCATCTGCGCGAGATGTTTACCGTCACGGCATTGCTGCTCGTCGTGGGGATCGCGCTCCTGATGCAGCGCGTTGGATTGTCGCCGGCGTTGGGCGCATTTCTTGCCGGCGTCGTGCTCGCGGAAAGCGAATACCGGCATCAACTCGAAGCCGACATCGAGCCGTTCAAAGGATTGTTGCTCGGTTTGTTTTTCATCTCGGTCGGTGCGGGAATAAATTTTTCATTGATCGTGGGACACCCCAGCACCGTCGCGGCACTCGTGGTTGGCGTGCTTGTCTTGAAGTTCGTTGTGCTGCTGGTGGCGAGCCGCTTCTCGCGCCTGGAGCCAACGCAGCGTTATCTTTTTGCCTTTGCGCTCGCGCAAGGCGGCGAGTTCGCCTTCGTGCTCTGCTCGTTCGCGACGCAGAACGGCGTGCTCACGGCGGAGGTGGCAAATCTACTCGTCGCCAGTGTGGCGTTGACGATGGCAGCCGCGCCGCTGCTCATGACGATCAACGATCGTTTCGTACAACGCCGCTTTAGCAGCGTCCTGCCCGCGCGCGAACCGGACGAAATCGACGAGCATGATAATCCGGTCATCCTGGCGGGTGCCGGACGTTTCGGTCACATCGTCGCGCGGCTCCTGCGCGCGAATGGCTTCGGCACGACCGTGCTGGATAGCGATGCCGAGCAGGTGGAAACGTTGCGCCGTTTCGGCCTCAAATCATTTTACGGTGACGCGACTCGCTTGGATTTGTTGCGCACCGCCGGCGCGGAGAAAGCGCGCATCTTCGTGATCGCGATCGACGATGAAGACAAGGCGCTCGAGCTGGTCGATCTAGTGCACGAGAATTTTCCACAACTGCACATTCTGGCGCGCGCGATCAGCCGGCAGCATGCCTACGAGTTCTTGCGCCGCGGCGTGAAGGATGTTTATCGCGAAACACTCGGGAGCGCGTTGGATTTAAGCGTCGGTGCGTTGCTCGAGCTCGGGATGGAAAACGAGCGCGCGCTGCGAACGGCGCACATTTTTCGCGAGCACGATGAGGCTTCGGTGCGCGCGATGGCGAACATCAATGCCGACGATGAGGAATATGTTTCGATGGCGCGGCTCCACATCGAAAATCTGGAGCGCGCCCTGCAATCGGACCTTTCTCTTTCGAATCTTCCACGCGCGGTGGAGCCGCCGACTCTCGCGCGATGAAATGAGATGCGCGGCGCTCATGCTATCTTGAGAACGCTTTGCGCGAACCAGACACTGACTCAGCTTCGCTGAAACCAATTTCCCGCGAGGTAAAACCGCCGAAGGGCGCGGTCATCATCGCGCCCGGCCATAAGATTACGTTGGCCGAAATCGATCCCGATGAGGCGGGCCACGGCTCGAAAAACAAAGCGGAAAAGCGGGTCGCGAAACTGGCCGAGCGCCTGGCGGAATTACAGCAACCGCTCTACGCGGAGCACGCGCGCAGTTTGCTCATCGTGATGCAGGCGATGGACACCGGGGGAAAAGATGGCGCGATCAAAAAGCTCTGCGGCGGTCTCGACCCGAACGGGCTGCAACTGACCAACTTCAAATATCCATCAGCCGAGGAATGGGATCACGATTATCTCTGGCGGGTGCATCAACACACGCCGCGCAAAGGTGTGATCGGGATCTGGAATCGCTCACATTACGAGGACGTGCTGGTGCCGCGGGTGCACCAGCAGATTACCGATACGGTTTGGCGCGAGCGCTGCGAAGATATCAAGGCTTTCGAACGTCTGTTGGTGCGCAATGGGGTCACGATTGTGAAATTCTTCCTGCACATTTCAAAGGACGAACAAAAGGAACGGCTGGAGGCGCGGCTGAAAGATCCGCAGAAGATTTGGAAATTTAACCCGGGCGATTTGAAGGAACGCTTGCTCTGGGATGATTACCAGCTGGCCTATGAAGCGGTCATTAACGAATGCACGACCGAGGACGCGCCCTGGCACATCGTGCCGGCGAATCGGAAATGGTTTCGTAATCTGGCCGTGTTTGAAACGGTGGTCGCGACGCTCGAAAAGATGAATCCGCGATTCCCGGAACCGAGTTTCGATCCGAAGACCGTAGTAATTGAATAGCTCGCTAGCATTGCGGAAGCCGGGCCGCCGCTTTCGGGCAGAGTTAGCCTAACGAGTCGTTCTTGCGATTGCCTGCCTCGAAGGCGCGCTGACTAAGGCACTCAGGAAATAATATTCCACTTCGGCCGGCGCGTCCGCACATCGGTCTCCCACAGCTTGCAGCCGCCGAGATATGCGTTCCGATTGTGGCCGACCTCGAATCCTTTTGGCACTTCGCCCAGGATTTTCGCGTTGCCACCGCCGAGCACGACGTAGTCGGCGACAAACGACAGCTTCAGCTGCGCGACCGCGCTTCGCACCCCGCGCTCCCACGCTTTCTTGCCTAACTTCTCCAACCCGATTTTACCGAGTGCGTCTTCAATTTTTTCCCAGCCCGGATATGGCAGATCGCCCAGCTCGAGCGGAAGGACGTTCCTGTCCCAGATCAACGTCGAGCCGAGTCCGGTGCCGAGCCCAAGAAAAAGCATCCGCTGGCCGTGATAGCTGCCGAGGGCTTGCATGGCAGCATCGTTGATCACGCGAGTCGGTTTGCCTAACGACTTCTTGAAATCCCAACCGACCCAGCCTTTCGCGAGATGCTTGGGATCTTTCATGATCCGGTTCGCCTCCACCACAGAAGGAAATCCGAGCGAGACGCGATCGAATTCCCAATCCTTCGTGATCATCTTGATCTCCGAGGTTAATTGGCGCGGGCTCAGTTTCATTCCGGAATCGAACTTTCGTTTTTCCGTCCGCGAGATCATGAGCTTGACGTGCGTTCCGCCAATATCGACCACGAGAATTTTCTTCATGGCCGCTCCTTTCGCGGTGGAGTCATGATCGGCGCGAGTTTCAGCGCGGCCGGCTTTTGCGAGTCCGCTAATTTTTTCGCCTGCTTGCGGGAACGCTCGCGGAAATGCAATTGCGCCTGCGAACGCGGCTGACCTTCCTCGGTTTTCAAACGGACATAATTGCCATCGGCTTGCAGCTCGCGCGCTTTGACGTGGTCGGTCAGGAAGCTAGGCAAAATGTCGTTGATGACCTCGTCGCGCAGCGCGGGATCTTCGACCGGAAACGCAATCTCGACGCGGCGGACAAAATTTCGCGGCATCCAATCCGCGCTCGCCAAATAGAGGGCGGGCTCGCCGTTGTTCTCGAAATAATAAACGCGGCTGTGCTCGAGGAAACGGCCGACGATGCTGATGACGCGAATATTTTCGCTCAGGTTCGGCATTTTCGGACGCAAACAACAAATTCCGCGCACGATCAGATCGATCTGCACCCCAGCGCAGGAAGCCTCGTAAAGTTTTTCGATGATCTCCGGATCGACGAGCGAATTTAATTTCACGATCATTCGCGCTTTTTTGCCGGCAAGGGCGTGGTCCCGCTCGCGCTCGATCAAACCTTTGACCCGATTGCTCAAATCGAATGGGGCCACCATCAGTTTTTCCATTCCGGGATAACTGGCCAGACCTGTTAGGGTATTGAAAACAAGGGCGAGCTCTTCGGTTAACTTCGAGTTCGTAGTCAACAAACTGAAGTCGGTATAAATTCGTGCCGTCCGATGATGATAATTCCCTGTGCCGAGGTGGATGTAATGACGAAGGCGATCGGTGTCGCGACGGACGATGAGAAGCGCTTTGCAATGCGTCTTCAATCCGACCACGCCGTAGACGACATGCGCGCCCGCCTCTTCGAGGCGGCGCGCCCATTGGATGTTGGCCGCTTCGTCGAAACGCGCGCGTAACTCGACCAGCGCGGTGACTTGTTTACCGGCATTCGCGGCCAGAATCAGCGCGGCCACGATTGGCGAATCGCCGCTCGTGCGATAGAGCGTGATCTTCAGCGCTAGCACTAGCGGATCTTCCGCGGCAGCTTCGATCAACTCGACAATCGGATCGAAGCTTTCATACGGATGATGCAAGAGCACATCCTGTTTGCGCATGACTTCGAAGAGATTGGCATGTGCGGGCAGCGCGGGATCGCGCACCGGTTGAAAGACGCGATCTTTGAGATTCGCAAACGCGTCGTTACTCAAGAGCGGCGCGAGATGCGTCATGGTGAGCGGGCCGTCTAACCGATAAAGATCGGCTTCGCTCAGATTGAAAAATTCGAGGAGCAGCTCGCGGAAATCTTTCGGACAATCCGCTTCCACTTCCAATCGGACCGCGTTACCACGGCTGGATCGCCGCAGTTCCTGCTCGATGCTGCGCAGCAGGTTGTCCGCTTCTTCCTCGTCAATGTAGAGATCGCTGTTTCGCGTCACGCGAAAAGCATGGACGCCATCGAGAAGCAAACCGGGAAACAGATCCGCGATGTTTTGTCTGATCAGCGTGGCGAGATAAATGTAATCCCAAGGCTCATCATCTTTCACTCGCGGCATGAGGATGAGGCGCGGCAAAACGCGCGGGACCTGCACGATGGCGTGCAACAATTCGCCGCCTTTTTCGGCCTGCGCGCGCACGAGCAAATTATGGCTCTTGTTCAGGAGCTGCGGAAAAGGATGGCTGGCATCGACCGCGAGCGGCGTGAGGAGCGGGAAGACTTCATCCTGGAAATAACGCCGCGCCCAGCTCGCGCGTTTCGCGCTCAGTTTGGCCACGTCGTAAACGCGAATATTGTTTTCCGCCAGCGCCGGGACCAGCTCGTCACGCCACAGACCATACTGAGTCGCGACCAGTTCTTTCGTGGTCCGCTGGATGGCGTTGAAAGTATCGCTCGGCGTCAAGCCGTCCGGACCGACGTCGCTGGTTTCGCTTTCGATCTGCTGTTTGATGCCAGCGACGCGAATTTCGAAAAACTCATCGAGGTTCGAGCTGAAGATGGTGAGGAACTTTACCCGCTCGAGGAGCGGCTGGGTCGGGTCCTGCGCTTCCTCGAGAACTCGGCGATTAAATTCGAGCCAGCTTAGCTCGCGACTGATGAAATTTTCCGGCGCGGAGAAACGAGAGAGAGGATCGGCCGGCGCGAGGTCAGGAAGCGGGACGACGTTACTCGGCGCTTCAGCGGAAGGGGAAATCTGCGATTTCGGCATCTCGAAAGCCGGGCGGCGGCTACGAGACTATTCGCCGAAGATTCGACCAAAGACACCTCGCTTTTCGTGCTTGGCGGCGGTGAGGGCGGGAGGCCAGCACTCGACGATCTCCAAAGCAAGGAAACGGAAGAGCGTAAGGCGCGCGAATTTCAGATCGAGCCGAAGATTTTTTGCGATTTGCGCGATGGAGCGAGTACCGTTGAATTGCGAAGCAAACTGCGCTTCCGCGACCGTGAGGCGGAGCCGTTGCACGCGCTGGAAACCGTCCCGCGTGTAGGCGGGAATGGAAGCGGGATCGTAGTTCGCTTTGTCGCCTAGCTCCTGGAATTGGATGAAACGCAAAGTGCCCAGCGCCCAATGGTCGACATCTTCTTCCGCGTGCAGACTTTCGGCGTAGGCGGGGACCTCGTTGCTTTGTTCGAAAACAAAACGGACGCGCGGCGCGCTCCAAAGTTGGGCGAAAAGTTTTTGCCCGTAATGCTGCACCAGTTGCACGGCCGGTTCGCGAATGATCAATCCGTCTTCGGCCAGCGCGACGAACAAGGGACGTCCCGTCTCGCGCTGTTGCTGGCGAGCTTGCGCCGTTTTTTCCTCGTCGATGTTTACCAACGTGATCGGCGCTTCCGGGCAGTAGAGCTCTGGATCACGCGTCGTCACCAGGAGTATTTTGCCGTCATGCGCCAGGAGATCGACCGGTTCCTTGTCCCAAAATGAGCGCAACGTTCCGGTGAGCTTCTGGCTGCCGATAGCGTGCAAGGCCCAGTTAAGGGAAAAGAAGCTGGTGTCGCCGCAGAAGTAGGCGTTGCCCGAAATCGGCTCGGAAACTACAGGCGAAGAGATTGGCTGCGATATTTCTGTAGCTGCTTCCGACCAGACTTCAGCCGCTGGCGGCGGCGCGGTCCACCAGGCATCATCTCCACCACCCGCCGCAGTTTCGATCGTCTCGGTTGCTGCCTCAGGCGCTGGATTTGGTTCGGCGAAAGCTTCGGCTGCCGTGGCCGGTGCGGGTTCCGGCGCAACTTCGAAATTCTTCTCCCCGCTCCCACCATTCTCCGCGGTTTCCGTTTCCTGAGCCGGCTCGTTTGCAAATTGCGGCGAAGGCGCGCTCGTTTCAGCACTGTCTTTAGGCATGTGATTCTCGACGGTTTTGAGCAAAAGCTCGGAGGTAAAAGGTTTGTTCAGCGAGCCGATCATGTTCGGATGCTGCTTTGGATCCGACTGTAAATCGGCCCCGAACCCCGACATGTAAACCACCGGCACCTCCGCGGTGGACGGTGATTCCAAAAGACGACCCAGAACCTCATCCCCTTTCATATCGGGCAGGACATAATCAAGCAGAATGAGGTGTGGCGTTTCAGCAGCGGCAGCGCGCAAACCCTCTTCGGCCGTGGGTGCGGCGACGACCTGGTAGTTCGCTTCCGCCAAAATCTCTCTCACGAAGTTGAGCAGCATCACGCTGTCGTCGATGACGAGAACTTTGCGTTGTCCCGGCGTGGCCGTATCGCGACCTGTCTGGCCATTACTGCTCGCGCCGCTGGCCTCATCGATCTTGCGCACAGCATCCATTAGCAAAATCTGCCAATCGAGATCGATCGTGCGCGGGCTTGGCCCAGCGCCCGCAACTTCCGAAATCATTCCGCCGCGCCAATGGACAATTTGATTGAAGGCCTCGATCCCGATTTGGTTCGGCGCGGTCGCATGCCGCACCTGGCCTTCCTCGAAAAAGACGCGCGCTTTCTCGCCGTGCGGTCCGGTAAATTCGAGGACGGAAGTCGCACCGCTCATGCATTTGAGCTGGATGATATCCGCCATGTGGAGATCGCTCAGCGTGCCTTGGAATTTTTCACCTTCCTGTCCTCCGCCCGGGTGCAGGAGGGCCTCCACCAGAGTAACGAAGTCGCCGTGCGGAAATGGTTTCTCGAGAAAATGAATCGCGCCCAGACCTGCCGCGCGCTCGCGGTGAGCCGCGAAATGCACCGCCGTCAGGACAATGGCGCGGGCGTTGGGATGACTCGTGCGCAGATCGTAAAGGAACTCCTGTCCCAGATCGTAAGTGGCATCGACATCGAGCACGAAAAGATCCGGCCGTTGATGAACGACCACTAGCTGCGCTTCCTCCAGACTATGAGCAAGATCGACCTCGGCCCCGGGCGCAGCTTCGCGCAGAGCGGCGAGAACCGCATTTGCCAGATGTTCGTCCGGCGCGAGAACGAGAACCCGCCCACCCTGATCGAATGCTGATGGGGATGGTCCGTTCACAAATTCAAGCGCAAGCAAGAGTCAGGCGAGGCGCTGCTGGCCCGACAGTTAGCGTCTAGAGATGCCTGCTTCTCACCAAATGAAAAGCATTTTCGCCGGGAAATCCCCGCGAATGCTGAGAGCTGTTAGCTGGTCTACTTCTCCGTTTTCACGGAGCACGGAATTAACCGTGGGTCGTCGTGCCAATGGAAGCCGAACGGCCGCTGGGCGAGCGCACCGTCGTGGTACAGCTGCTGAAAACGGCGAGAATGGCGAGAGCGGCGAGTGCGGGAATGAATAGTTTTCGCATGTTAGTTGGGTTTTTATTTAATTCGGAATCTGTCGCGGAAGTGAGTGTCTCTTTCTTAACTGGCGGTTACGAAGAAAATTTTTCCGCTAATTCGCGCCGGCTGACCTTGCCGCGCTCCGTCACCGGGATTTCGTCTACGAACAATATCCGGCGCGGCACTTGCCAGGTGCTTAAGTAATGCCGGCAAAACAGCATTAATTCGGTTTCGCTGACGGCAAGTTCAACCACCACACAAGCCACAATCTCTTCGTTACGCTGAGTGGATATGCGGCCGAAGACGACCGCCTGCCGTACGCCTGCGAAAGCGAGAAGAACTGCTTCGACTTCTCCCGGGTGCACCTTTTTTCCGGCAACATTGATGACATCCGAGACCCGGCCGACAATCCGAAACCCCTTTGTCTCACGAAAAAGCAAATCGTCGGGAACGAAACGGCCGGCGCGCAATTTTTCTTCTTCCGGCTCGGGGAAATAACCTTCGCCCGCTGCTAGGGAATGGACTTCAACCTGTCCGCCGCCACTCTCCGGTTCGAGAAAATTCAAACGCACACTCTGCAATGCGGCGCCGACAAATCCCTCCTCCACCAGCGCGGCCTCGCGATCGTAGCAAATGCCACCGCACTCCGAAGAGCCGTAAAAAGAATGAATCGTCAGGCCGAATTTTGCCCGGAATTTTTGCGCGACGCGTAACGGCAGCGGCGCACCCGCGGAAATACAGAGCCGCAGATGCAGAAGCGGCGGCGGCGATTCCATTTCGCTCAGGGCCTGATAAAAAACAGGCATGCCGTGGAAGACGGTCGCCTTTGTTCGAACGAGATCGTCCAGGATCGCGCGCGGCATTCGGTCCTGACTCAAGACCATCGGCACCCCGCGCACGATCAGCGGGGTGAGTGCGTTGCTGAAGCCATAGGAATGCGAAAGCGGAATGACCGCGAAGTTCAGATCGTCATCCGTAATGCCCATCGTGTCGCAAATCTGTCTGCAATCCGCCAGCAGTTGCCCGCTGCGAAAGCGGATCGCGCGCGGCACCGCCGTGGTGCCGGAAGTTAGCTTCAAGAGCGAGGGTCGAGAATTTCCCCATTCGTTAGGCAAATTTTTTCGCCGCGACGCGAAGAAGCCGTTGAATCCTCGACCACCCTCTCTGATCACCGCGGCCGCGTGGCAAAGTTTCAACGCGACCTCGCGTTCCCTCTCCGAGATGCTGCGTTCCAGCGGAAGGACGACGAGCTCGCTCCGCAAACACGCCAGCAGTAATGCCGGCCACGACGGATGGTTTCCGATTTGGATGGCAATGACCGAACCAGGCGGAAATTTAGCGAGCATCCTCCGCTCAAAAATCTTCACTTCTTCCGCGATCTGACGGAAGCCGCGCGCGATCTTGCCGCTCGTATCGTAAATCGCGGGGGCGTCTCCTTTTCGCGAAACCGTCGCGGTCCACGCCTGCAGCAAAGCGTCCGCTCCGCCGTTCGTCGTCTCTTGCGCGGGAACGATTGCGCGTCTAGCTTGGCGCTCATTTTCCTTCATGAAAGCGGACATTCATCCTGATTATAACGAGACCGAAATCTCCTGCGCTTGCGGTGCGGTTTATCACACACGTTCCACGCGCTCGGACATCAAAATCGGCATCTGCGCCGCCTGCCATCCGTTTTTTACCGGCGAGCAAAAGTTTGTCGATACCGCGGGCCGGGTAGAGAAATTTACCCGCCGCTACGGGAGCACCAAGGCGACTCGCGCTCAAAAAGCTTAGCTGATTCAGCCTTCGAACGGTGATTGCGCCCGCGGGTGCAATCGCCGTTTTTGTTTATGGACTTCCATAGTTTGATTGAGCGCAAGCGGGCCCGCTTCGAAGAACTCGAACGCGAGATCGCGGACCCCGCGCTATTCGAAAATCGAAAACGCGCCAGTGAGGCGATGCGCGAGCATTCCAGCGTGAAGCAGATGCTCACCCTCGCGACCGATCTTGAAACGGCGCGCCGTCAGCTTGACGACAATCGCGAGCTTTCCGGTTCGCCGGACGCCGATCTCGCGCAGATGGCGCAGGAAGAAATTCCCGCGCTCGAAAAACGAGTCGCAGATCTGAAACAGAATTTTCAAATTGCCCTCCTTCCTCCGGATGAAAATGAAAATCGCGACGCCATTATCGAAATCCGTGCCGGCACTGGCGGAAGCGAAGCAGCCATCTTTGCCGCGGATTTGTATCGGATGTATCACCGGCATGCTGAGACGGCGGGTTTAAAGATTGAAGATCTCGAATCGAGTCCGTCAGAGATGGGCGGATTGCGCGAAGCGATTTTCAAAGTCTCCGGTGAAAGTGTTTTCCAGAAACTGCGCTTCGAAAGCGGTGTCCATCGCGTGCAACGCGTTCCCGCCACCGAAGCGCAAGGCCGCATTCATACTTCCACTGCCACTGTCGCGGTCCTGCCCGAAGCAGAAGACATCGACATCAATCTCAAACCGGAAGATCTCCGGATTGAAGTCTGCCGCGCCGGCGGGCCAGGCGGTCAGGGCGTGAATACGACCGATTCTGCCGTGCAAGTCATGCACATTCCGACCGGCCGCATCGTGCGCTGCCAGGACGGTCGCAGCCAGCAGAAGAATAAAGAGAAAGCGCTCAGCATCATGCGCGCGCGTTTGCTCGAAGATAAGCAACGCGAAGAAGAGGCGAAATATTCCGCCCATCGCAAAACGCAAATCGGTTCCGGCGGCCGCGAAGAAAAAATCCGCACCTATAATTTCCCGCAGAACCGCATCACCGATCACCGCATCGGCCTTACCCTTTATAATCTCGACCGCGTGATCGAAGGCGACCTCGGCGAGATGATCGCCGCGTTACAAGCCGCGGATTTGCAGGAGCGACTGAAAGAATCCGCGCTGACGGCCTAAGGCGTAGCAACGTCACGCGAGACGCCGGCCGCGCGCCGCGGACCGCGCGCTCAAGTTTCAAGTTCCCGGATCGGCGGCGACCAGCCCTACCTAGGATCGTCGCCATCGCCGATGGCAATATCTCGTCGTCTCCGTATTCTGCCTAAATGGATTTGGCGGAAAACGAAGCCTGGCGCGAACAATGCCGGCAGCAGCTCGCGCGCGATGTCATGACTCGGATCAAATACGGTTTTTGCCACGTGCATAAACCTGTTCTGGACGATGTCGGCATGCGCGCTTTTCCTACGATGGCGGAATATCGCGCGTGGTGCGAGATGCAGCTTCCATCCTATCTTGGATACCGGCGCGCGCCGCATGCCGGAAAATAAATTCACGCCTGCGCAAGCGGAGGAATTGGCGGCAGCTTTTGCAGCGGAAGGGGTCGATTATCTTTTCATCGGAAAGAGTGGTGCGATTCTGCTCGGTTACCCGGAGACAACGCAGGACGTCGATATATTCCTGCCGCGTTCGCGCGAGAACGCGGAGCGGGTCTTACGGGCGCTTCGCATTCTCGGTTTTAAATTGGAGCCTACGCTGACGATTTCCATTCTGAGTGGCAGCGAAATTATCCTGATGAAGGACGGACCCTTCGCGCTCGATCTCATCCACGCGCCCGATGGAATTGATAACTTTGCCTCGGCCAAAGCCCGCTCGGTGATGGAGAATGGGCGGTTTCCGGTCGCGGCGCTAGACGACATCATCGCGAGCAAACGGGCGACCGGGCGCGTGAAAGATATGAGCGATGTTCCGCGTCTGGAAGAATTTCGCTCCGAGTATAATCGCCGGCGAGCGCAATGACCGTCTTGGAAGTGCTGCAATCCACAGCCGCTTATTTCAAAAAGCGCGAGATCGAAAGCCCGCGCTTAAATGCCGAGCACCTGCTCGCTCACTCGTTAGGCAAGAAACGCATCGAGCTGTATATGGAATTCGAGCGGGCCCTGCTGGAAGCCGAGCTGGCGCCGTTGCGCGAGCTGGTCCGTCGTCGCGGCCAGGGCGAGCCGCTTCAACACTTGTTAGGCACAGTGGAGTTTTGCGGGCACACTTTTCTTTGCGATAAGCGTGCCCTGATTCCGCGGCCGGAAACGGAAGAGCTGGTCGACCTGCTCCTGAAATCCGAAATTCAAAATCAATTCGCCGGGAGCGGAGGCAAAGTTCTCGATGTCGGTACAGGCAGCGGTGTGATCGCCCTCAGCCTGGCCTCAGCCCTGCGCGAAGCAGTTGTGCAAGCCGTCGATATCTCCGAGGAGGCTCTCGCTTTGGCCCGCGAAAACGCAACCCGCCTCGAGATGACCGAGCGCGTTCAATTCCAACAAAGCGACCTGATGACTTCCGTGACGGACGTGTTCGATCTGATCGTGGCCAATCTTCCCTACGTGCCAACGGCAGACAAAGGCACTCTCGCATCCGAAGTGTTACGCGATCCGGAGACTGCGCTCTTTGGTGGAACGAAAGGCGACGAACTGATTCGGAAATTAATCGAAACCGCGCCGCCTTTTCTGAGCGCCGGTGGAATGCTCGCGCTCGAGATTGGAATCGGCCAGGCCGAAGCGCTTTCGCAATTTCTGGCCGAGCAGAATTACCACGACATTTCGGCGCGACAGGATTATGCCGGTGTGACACGGTTCCTCTTCGCGCGGCATGGATAAAATTCTCATTCACGGCGGCCATCCTCTTTCCGGCTCGATCAAGATCAGCGGATCGAAAAATTCCGCCTTGCCGATCCTGGCTGCGACCCTGCTCACGCGCGAGCCATGCGTGCTCCGTCACGTGCCCGACCTGAGCGATACGAATTACATGGTGCAAATCCTGACCCATCTCGGCGCGGATGTGGAACGCGCCAGCGGGACGGTCTCAGTCACGGCGGAGAAAATCGAATCGGTCGCGCCATACGATGTCGTGCGAAAAATGCGTGCATCGGTTTGCGTGCTCGGTCCGCTTCTAGCGCGTTGCGGTGAAGCGACGGTTTCGCTCCCGGGTGGCTGCATCATCGGCGACCGGCCGATCGATTTGCACCTGATGGGATTTGAAGCGCTCGGTGCGGCGGTGCGGGTGGAGAATGGCAACGTCAAAGTTTTTGCGCCGAAATTGCAGGGAGCAGTCATCAACTTGCGGGGCAAATTCGGCCCCACCGTTCTTGGCACCGACAATGTCATGATGGCTGCGGTTCTGGCGGAAGGCACGACCGTGATTGAAGGCGCGGCCTCTGAACCGGAAGTCTGTGATCTGGCAGATTTCTTGAACAAGATGGGCGCGAAAATCGAAGGCGCGGGCACGGGGCGTTTGATTATTGAAGGGGTGAAAGAACTTCATGGCGCGGAGCACGACATCATTCCGGATCGAATCGAAGCGGGAACATTTCTCGTCGCGGGCGCGATTTGCGGCAAAGGAGTGACAGTGACCCGAGTCGAGCCACGCCATGTCAGCGCAGTCACGACCGCGCTGATCGATGCCGGCTACAAGATCACAACGACGGAGCGTTCCATCTCCGTTTCGCCAAATGGCGCTTCCAAGCCGATTGAAATCGGGACGCAACCGTATCCTGGTTTCCCGACCGATATGCAGGCGCAAATGTGCGCGCTGCTTTCCACCACCGAGGGCATCAGCGTGGTCACGGAAAATATTTTCCCGCAGCGCTACATGCATCTGGCCGAGCTGAAGCGAATGGGCGCGCAGGTGGAGATCGAAGGTCCGACCGCCGTGATTCACGGAGTGGAAAAACTTACCGGCGCACCGGTGATGGCGAGCGATCTGCGCGCCTCCGCGGCGCTTGTCCTCGCTGGTTTAAAGGCCGACGGCGTGACGGAAATCAGCCGCGTTTATCACATCGATCGCGGCTACGAACATCTGGATGAAAAACTTGGCGCGCTCGGGGCGCACATCGAACGCGTGAAAGCAGACTGAGATGGAAACACTTCCAGAAACCCGGAGAGACGCGCGAACTTGGACGGTTCTATGCCACGCAAGTGCCTTGGTTGGATTCTTCGTCCCCGCCGTTGGTCATATCATCGGACCGCTCGTTATTTGGCTCCTGAAGCGCGATCAGTTTCCGGAAGTGGACGAGCACGGAAAAGAATCGATCAACTTCCAGCTTTCGATGCTGATTTATGCGGTCGCACTCGGAATTATTTGCGGCCTGCTCATTTTCGTTCTGGTTGGGTTTCTACTTTTACCGCTCTTCGGCCTCATCCACCTGCTCGATGTTGTGTTAGTTATCGTCGCTTCGATCCAGGCGAATGATGGAAAGCTCTATCGTTATCCGATGACGATTCGGCTGATTAAATAAGCAGCCGCTGTTTTTGATTCCGAGCCGCGGATTGTGAGGTCCTTCGTCGTCTTCGCGGCTCAGGATGGCGATGCGCGCGTGGCGGCGAGTTCGCGGAGCGTTTTTAGATTCTCGATATCCTCCAGCAGCTCTTTTCCTTTTGGGGTTTCGAGAACTTTCGGAATTTTTCGGAGACGTTTGTCGCGCATGATGAAACGAAAAGCATCCAAGCCGATCTGTCCTTTTCCGATGTGCTCGTGACGATCCACCCGTGAACCGCGCGCGGTCTTCGAGTCATTCAAATGCAAGGCCGCGAGTCGGTCGAGTCCGATGACGCGATCAAATTCGGCGAACATCTTTTTCGTCGCGGCTTCCGTTCCGATATCATAACCGGCAGCGAAGACGTGCGCGGTGTCGAGGCAAACACAGAGGCGTTCCGGCTCCCGTACATTCTCGATCACGTGCGCAAGCTGCTCGAACTTATCGCCCAGGCACGATCCTTGTCCCGCGGTCGTTTCGAGCGCGATCTTAGTTTTTGTTTTGCGCAAAACCCTATGAACCGCGTCGATCGAATTCACGATTCGATCGAGCCCGGCCTCTTCGCCCGCGCCCAAATGCGCGCCCGGATGCAGAACCAGAAAAGGCAATTCGAGCTTATCTGCCCTAACGAGTTCTTCCGCCAAAGCGCGCAGTGAATTCGCGTGAAATTGCGGATTGGTCGCGGCGAGGTTAATCAAATAATTGGAATGCGCAAAAGCCGCGCTCAATTGTTTCCGTTGCGCGTGCCGCAGAAAGGCCGCGATCTCTGTGCGCTCCAACGGTCGCGCGAACCACTGCATATTATTCTTCACGAAGATCTGCATTGCCGTCGCCTCGATCGATTGCGAACGCTCGATCGCGCGATGCAATCCGCCGCCAATCGACATGTGAGCGCCAAGAAGAATTTTCGATTTAGGATGCAACATCTTGGGTCATTCCAAGGCCGGCGAAGCGAACAATCAAAAATTTTTCGGGTGCCAGTTGGGTTTCGAAAGCGAGCCTTCGCCTTTGTATTCGAAGAGGCTGTAAACCGGTGTGAGCAAGACGCCCGGGCCGCTCGCGTCGATCCGAATGTCGAAGTCGAGTTTGTTGTCGAGAAAATGGATGTCCCCGTGGCCGACCATGCTAAAGAGTTTGCCCGCGACCTTGAAATCGTCGGTCCGAATGACACCCTCTTTGATGTTGAAGCTGGCGGTGGCCTGCTTCGCGATGCTGTAGCCGGTGCCGGGGATGAGGGCCGAAATCAGCCCAGAGAGCGGACCGAAAACAGGAATGGCGAAGACGTCGCCATTCGAGACTTTGATTTTTCCCGCGCCGCGCATGGCCCGCGTATCGTCGCCTAATCCTTGAAAATCGTAGGTGCCGGAAAGCAGCCCGCGCGCGGTTTTATATTTAAAATAGAGATCAGTCAGGCGCGGAAAATCGACGCCGTCCACCACCACGGAAGCATTATAGTGTGGATCGTTTTTTGCCACGGAGATGTCGGCCGTGCCGCGCACGGTGCCCCCGAAAAGCGCGCCCGCTACTTCGCGAATTTGCACGCGATCGTCGGTGATAAGGAGATCGCCGTGCACGCGCTCGAGCGGCAGCGTCTTGCCGAGAAAGACGTAGCCCATTCCGCCCGGAGCATCGATCGCGATCTCGAGTCGCGTCTCTTTTCCGCCGTGGAATTGCACCACGCCATTAGCCGCGATGCTCGGGGGACTGTGGAACTTGTAAGGCACAACCACTTTGAAAAGCTTGGGCTCGACCCAGTAGATCGCATCACTCGGGCGCAGGGTGCTCTTTACGTTTTCAAGACGAACCTCGTGGCGTTTGTAATCGTAGGTGAACGAGCCGGTGCCGACGCCCTCATCACGCGTTACGCGCAACTCGCGGAAGGAAAGCGCGCCGTCGCCCAGATGCAGATTCGCATGCGCGCTATTCATCCAGACGCCGCGGAAGCGCGTGCGTTGCAACGCGAGGGTGCCATCGCCCGTCCAGGTGTCCGGATCGCGCGAAGTTCCGCGCAAGCTTAGCCTGATTGCGGGCGACTTTGGTATTTCCCATTCGCTCACGAATTGCTGCAAACCTTCCGGGACGAGCGCACGCAACGCGGCCGGGCTGATCGAGCTTTCGAAGTTGAGACGGAAGTCGCCGGGAAGATCGAGCAGATCGGCCGAGAGCTCGCCGCTCCCGTGGCGAAGGTGGAGATCGCGCAACATGGTGCGGCGGCCATCCCAGGAAAAATCACTCGTTAGGCCAAGAAACGGCACGGTCTTGTAAGTGAACCCGCCCAGCTGCACGCGGCCGATCGCGCTCCAACTCGGCTGCGCTTCGGAAAAATTCGCGGTCCCGGAAAGTTCGATCGCCGGCGGAGATTCAAAATTCAGCTCCGCGAAAAAATTCCCAAATCCGAAGGCCTCGGCGAATTGCCTGAAGCTGATCGAGCTTTGCGCCTGGAAATCCCCCAGCTTCGTCAGCGTGTTCCAACTGGCGCGTCCGGAAAACCCGCCCGCGGCATCGGTCCATTCGAGCTGCGCGAGATTCAATCTTTGCTGAGCCCACTCTATCGCCGCGGTGAAATTCTTAATTTCGTAAGCGCCACGCTGCATCCGTTCGCCGCGCAACGTCCCTTCGAGATGCGCGTTCTCCATCTCCGCGAGGTCGCCGCTAAATTGAACCTGAAGCGCGGGCGGTCCGCCTGCGAAATTGAAACGGCCCAGCTCGAGCGCGACGCCTTGCAACAGATCCATTCGTTGGGCCCACTCCGCCGCGGTGACTTCCCGCGTCGGTTTGTAATCGGCGCGGTTCAGTAGTTGGCCAGTGGCCGAAAGATGGACGCCGCAAAAAATTCCTTCGGCCTGGCTGATGTAAATTTGGTTGGGCGGAAAATAAACATGCGCGCGAAATTGCTGCAGTTGCGCGCGGGGCGCGTTCGGTTCCCGCCGCGGACCGGGGAAAGTGAGGTTGGCGCCGCGGACGTCGATCGCATTCAGAAACGGCTGGTGATGGAGGAGCGCGGCGTAATTGAGATCGAGCGAAACTTCGCTGATGACCGCGAGCGGCACGTCGCGATTATTAAAATCGTAAATACGAAGGTCCTGCGCTACGAGACCGCGAAAGGGATCGAGCGTGAGTCGGCGCACGGAAGTCTCGATGCCGCGCTTGCGCAATTCTTCCACCACGGTGGTGCGGAATTGGCGCCCCAGTCCCTTGTTTGCCAAATACCAGCCGCCCCAAACGAGCAGCGAAAAAAGCGCGAGGAAAAAAAGCCTGGTTCCACTAGCGGCGACTTGTTTCCGCCAGGTCCAGCGGCGGTAGAACGAGCCGGAAGAACGCCGCGACTTGGGAGGGTAGTGCAAGACTGGCGGCACAATTTTCAGTCGCGCGGCGCGCGTGTGATTTCAAGGCTGGTCCTGCGCGACTCGTCGGCCAAATGTGACCTATACTCTCAACATGACCATTTCCGATCTGCCGGCGGTGAACGCTTCGCTGAACGCGCTTGCCACCGTGCTCATCACCGTGGGTTGGTTTCACATCCGGCGCGGGTCGTGGCAACGCCACGTCATCTGCATGATCGCCGCCATTATCACCTCGACGATTTTTCTGGGTTGCTATCTCACTTACCATTACCTGCGCGGCGGGCAGTCCACCCTCTTCTCTGGACATGGCATTATCCGGCCGATTTACTTCACCATTCTCATCACGCACGTCCTGCTCGCGTTCGCGATTCTACCGCTCGTCATTATCACGGTCGTGCCGGTTTTCCGGCGGCGCTGGGATAAACATCGTCGCATCGGCAAATGGACGATGCCGATCTGGCTCTACGTTTCGGTCACCGGCGTCCTGGTTTACCTAATGCTCTATAAATGGTGGCCGCCGATTAATTCGCCCTAACGAACGATCCAGCCTCGCCGGGTCTTATCGTTTGTCATCCTGAGGCTGGCAAAGCGCGCCGAAGGATCTCGCAATTGCAGTTCGATTCCCTTCCAGGCAAGACACGTGGACTGCAGTTGCGAGATCCTTCGCCGTCTCCGCGGCTCAGGATGACAGGCCGGCGTGAGGCGGGCGAAGTAACAGTATTCGCGCCGATCTTGCCATTCTTCGTCCCTTGATGTTTATCTCACGGCAAGCGAGGAACGACTTCTATGATGACGATTGCGACCTATAACGAGCCGGCCAAGGCGAAGCATCTCAAGACCCGACTGCAGGAGGCGGGACTGAAAGCCGACATTCATACCGGAGGTCGTCTGCAAGCCGCCGCCGGGATGGGAACGCCGCCAGCCAGCGCAAAAGTCCTGGTGGATGAAGATGATTTCGAAGCGGCCAATAATCTCCTGCAAGAATGGGAATCGTCCGATCCAGACATCGGCGTCGCCATCCGCTGCCCGCAATGCCAATCGCCGCGGATCGAGTACCCGCAGTTAACCCGAAAGTTTCTTACGCCCTGGCTGGCTGGCATTCTCTTCGCGCTCAAGATTTTCCCGAAAGAATTCTACTGTCAGGATTGCCATTTCACCTGGCCGGGCGCAGGCGAAGAGAATATTTAGCAGCGCCGCTTCCGCTCCTTGTCATGTTGAGCGAAGCGAAACAGCTGACTTTTTCGGCGCTGGGTGACCGGAAATAGTCAGAGATTCTTCGCTTCGCTCAGGATGACAATTAGTGTGTCGCCTCGCTCTGCGTGCACTTCATGAAATGGCTTTTCGCCCTACTTTTGGCGGTGGTGATTTTCGGCAGCGCCGCGTTCTTCGGTTATCACATCATCATCAAGCCCGAGATGGCGGTCCGGGCCGAGCAACGTGGCGACGTCCCGGACGAACCGAAGATCGATATCAGCCTGCCCGAATTCCAGGCGGCAGGCCAGCTTCGGCAGGAAGGTAAGCTGGCGGAAGCGCGCTCCGCCCTGACCAGTTTCCTGCAAAAATTTCCGACCGGCCTTCACACCGAAGAGGCCAAGGACTTGTTAGGCGACATTAACATGGAGATCCTGCTCTCGAAATATCCGTCGCCGGAGAAGCAAGAATATACCGTCAAACGCGGCGACGTTCTGGCTCGAGTCGCGGCCAAAACCAAGAGCACGCCGGAGCTGATCATGCGCACCAATAACATCAGCGGCGGTATGCTCCGGATCGGCGACCGCCTTCTGATTTCGCATCCGGATTTTTCGATTTTCATCCAGCGCAAAACTCAAACCGTCGTGCTGCTCGATCGCGGAAATTTCTTTAAGCGCTACCGGATTCGCACGATCAAGCTCGCCGGCAAACAACCACCGCGGCTCGCGACCAAGGTCGCCGAAGTGATGGCGTGGAAAGGTGACAAGCGCGTCGGTTTCGGCAGCAAAGAATATATCGGCAGCGTGCGTTGGATTCGGCTCAACACTCCGGGTTGCATTCTCTACTCCGAGCCGCAGCCGGGACGGACCGCTGGCGCGATCGCACCCCCGCCGAGTGGGTTTGGGCTGGCTGCGGCCGACGTGGAAGAATTGAGCGGCCTTGTCAACGGCAAGACCGCTGTCACCATTACGGACTAGGTTGAGGGATTGAACAGGGAGAACATCCCTGGCGGATCTTCCATCGCGCGATCGCTCACCGCTTAACTTCACAGCTTTCCACTGCCCCGATGGACGTCCAGCCGCTTGATTTCGAAAAGCCGATCCTGGAATTGCAGCGCCGCCTGCAGGATTTGAAGAATCATTCCAACGAGCACGAATTCGATTTCGAGACCGAAGTCGACTCGATGGAGAATAAAATCCGCGAAACCCGCCGCGAGATTTACGACAACCTGACCGCGTGGCAGCGAGTCCAGATCGCGCGGCATGTACAACGTCCATTCGCGCTCGATTACGTCCATCGCTGCTTCACCGATTGGGTCGAGTTGCATGGCGATCGCGTCTTCGGCGACGACCGAGCGATGCCCTGCGGTCTGGCGAAAATCGGCTCGCGCCGGTGCGTTGTTATCTCGCAACAAAAAGGCCGCGACACGAAGGAAAATGTGCTGCGGAATTTCGGCTGCGCTTATCCGGAAGGTTACCGCAAGGCGCTTCGCCTCATGCGCATGGCGGAAAAGTTTGGTTTGCCTGTGATTTCCTTGATCGACACGCCGGGCGCGTATCCCGGCATCGGTTCGGAGGAACGCCACATCGCGGAAGCGATCGCCGTTAACCTGCGCGAAATGATGAATCTCAAAGTTCCGATCGTTGCGGCTGTGATCGGTGAAGGCGGATCTGGTGGCGCGCTCGGCATTGGCGTGGCGGATCGCGTTTTGATTTTAGAGAACGCCTATTATTCCGTCATCAGTCCGGAAGCTTGCTCCGCGATTTTGTGGAAGGACCGCCGCCACGCGCCCGAAGCCGCGGAAGCGCTCAAGCTGACCGCGGACAACTTAATGGGACTCGGCGTCGTGGACGAAGTGGTGCCGGAGCCCGAAGGCGGCGCGCATCGCGACCACGATCTCGCCGCGGCGCATCTCGGCACCGCGCTTCGCCGGAATCTCGAGCGCATGACCGCTCTCTCCACCGAGGAAATGTTGAAGAAGCGCTACGAAAAATTTCGCAAGCTCGGGAACTTCGCCGAAGGCGGCGACGAGGCTTAGGGATCTTCCTTGGGTATGGCGGGCAATCGCCCGCGTTGGGAGCTATAGGCTCGATATTCGATTCCAAATTGACGTTGGCAACGGAACGGTCACCGTTGAAAAGCAAATATTTTTCATATGAAGCATCACTCCGTCGCTCGTCTCTTCGCGTTGTTTTTCAGCATCTTTGCCATGAGTAATTTTTCCTCAGCCACCGCGGCTCCTCCCAGCGCCGCGCCTAAAGATTCCGCGAGCGCAAATCCTCTCCTGAGCGAGAGCATACTGCCTTACCAGTTCCCGCCTTTCGATCGGATCAAGGACGAGCATTTTCTCCCCGCGATCGAGCAGGGCATGGCGGAACAATTGAAAGAAGTCGAAAAGATCGCCACCCAAAAAGAGAAGCCCGCTTTTGAGAACACGATCGTGGCATTGGAAAAAAGCGGACGTCTTCTCCGGCGTGCCTACGGCACTTTCGCAAACTTGAACGGCTGTAATACCAATCCGGCCATGCAGAAAATCGACAAAGAGTTGTCGCCTAAACTGGCCGCGCATCAGGACGCAATTCGGCTGAACGGAGCGCTCTTCGCGCGCGTGCAAAAATTGCACGACGACCGCGACAAGCTCGGTCTGGACCCGGAATCCAAATTCCTGCTCGAGCGTTATTACAAGGATTTCGTGCGCGCGGGCGCTAAATTGTCCGACGCGGACAAGACGAAATTGAAAGCAATGAATGCGGAGCTCGCGACTTTGCAGACCGCGTTTGAGCAAAACGTACTGAAAGAAAAGAACGCTTCCTCCGTCGTGGTCGAGAGCAAGGAGGAGCTGGATGGTCTATCCGAAATCGCTATCGCTGCCGCTGCGGCCGCGGCTAAAGACGAGGGTAAGGAAGGCAAATTCGCGATACGTTTACAGAACACTACCAGCCAGCCGCCGCTGGATTCCTTAAAAAATCGCGCGCTTCGTCAGCGCATCATGGAAGCTTCGCTCGGCCGTAACAGCAAAGGCGGCGAGTTCGATAATCGCGAAATAGTTTCGAAGATCGCGCGACTCCGCGCGGAACGCGCCACCCTTCTGGGCTACGCCAACCACGCCGCCTATCAGCTGGAAGATCAAACCGCCGGCAACGTGGAGACGGTAAATAAAATGCTCGCTGATGTCACGCCGCCGGCGGTGGCAAACGCACGTAAGGAGATCGCCGACATGCAGGCGGTGATCGATCAGCAAAACGGCGGGTTTCGGCTCGCCTCCTGGGATTGGGATTTTTACTCCGAGCAGGTCCGCAAAGCGCGATACGATTTTGACGAATCGCAATTGCGTCCCTACCTCGAGCTCAATCATGTGTTGATCGATGGCGTTTTCTTTGCCGCAACCAAGGAATACGGCATCACCTTCAAAGAACGAAAAGATCTGCCGACTTATCTGCCGGACGTTCGCGTTTTTGAGGTGTTCAACGCCGATGGCTCCCCGCTCGCGCTCTTTATGGCCGATTATTATGCGCGGCCCTCGAAACGCGGTGGCGCCTGGGCCAGCGGTTACGTGGGCCAGTCAAAGCTGCTCGGCACAAAACCGGTCATCGCCAATCATCTCAACATTCCAAAGCCGCCTGCAGGCGAGCCGACCTTGCTGACTTGGGACGAAACAAAAACCGCTTTCCACGAATTCGGACACGCCCTTCACGGCATGTTTTCCGCGGTGAAATATCCGCGTTTTAGCGGCGCAAGCGTGCCACGCGATTTCGTCGAATACCCATCGCAGGTAAACGAAATGTGGCGGCCTTATCCGGAGGTGCTGAAGAATTACGCCAAACATTACCAGACCGGCGAGCCGATGCCGACCGAGTTACTCGATAAAGTTTTTGCGGCGGAAAAGTTCAATCAGGGGTTCAAGACCACCGAGTATCTTTCCGCCACTCTGCTCGATCAGGCCTGGCACCAACTCAAACCCGAGGAAGTGCCTAACGACACCTTGGGCTTCGAAGCGAAGGCTTTGCAAAAAGCCGGAGTCGATCTGGCCGTGGTGCCGCCGCGTTATCGCAGCACTTATTTTTCGCACAGCTTTTCCGGCGGATATTCTGCCGGATATTATTCCTACATCTGGAGCGAGGTGCTCGATGCCGACACCGTCGAGTGGTTTAACCAACACGGTGGCCTAACGAGAGCAAACGGCGATCGTTTTCGTAAGACCCTTCTCTCCCGCGGCGGGAGCGACGAAGCGCTCAACCTTTTCCGCAACATGGTCGGCCGCGCGCCGTATATCGAACCGCTCTTGAAACGCCGCGGCCTGGAAGGGGCTCCGGTTCCAGAAGCGCCTGCGCCGGCGACGAATTGATTATTGCGGCTGATCTTTTTGTTTCTGCGCCTCCTGGAACTTCTCCAATCGCCCACCCCCGCCAAGGTCTCCGGGTTTCTCACAAGAACTGCTCTTCAGGCTCATAGGCGCCCCGCTGCGCCAGATTCTCGCCCAATGCCCTTAGGGCGTTTGCGATCCAGCGGTCGATCACGAAGGCCGGGCTCTACGGTCACGATTCAAGGGGTGGGTGTTCCTTCTGCTCTGAACAAAATTCAAGCGACGCACGATCTGCTCGTGCCTTTTGATCCTAACCGGATCCGCGCTCCGAGCGCCGATGCGAATGGAACTTCAGTTCAGCGACAGCACCAATCTCGCGCGGCGCTTTTACCGAGTAGTTTACCCCTGACTTAATTACAATTCCTCACTGCTCGTGAGGGTAGTCACGACTTTGGGCGTTGAGCGGAATTCTTCGCGCTGAATCTAAGCGAAGCGTAAGAGGGCTGAATCGAGCTGTCTCCTCTGAAAGGATCTTTTTTGGCACAGTTCGCCGCGGGATTTCGCTTGTAGGGATATGGCGCGCAAAACACTTACTTCCCAATTGGGCAAATTCACTTTGTCCAAGTCTCTGCTCATGGCCCTCGTCATTATCTTGACCGTCGGGAAGACCACAGCAGCGACCTTCACCGTGAGCAACACCAACGACAGCGGCGCGGGCAGCTTGCGGCAGGCAGTCCTGGACGCGAACGCCGCTGCTGGCGCGGATACGATTGTCTTCGACCCCGCCATCTTCAGCTCTGCGCAAACCATTACCCTCGCTTCCGTCATTACGATCGACGCGGCGGACAACATGCCCCTGACCATCACCGGCCCGGGTGCAAATCTGCTCACCATTAGCGGAAACAACGTCACCCGGATTTTCCAGATCAGCGCCGGCAGGATGTGCTCGATGAGCGACATGACGCTCACGGCAGGCAGGGTCAGCGGCGCGCGCGGTGGCGCAATTCGGAATTACGGCACCTTGAACATCACCAACGTCGTCGTGACCGGAAATGTCACGGGCGGGAGCGGTGGTGGCGGAGGTGGCGTTGCCAACGAAAGCGGCGGCACTTTGAACGTAGTGAAATGCCTTATCTCAAATAATCAGGGCTTCGGTACAAACACCGCCGGCAATATCGGTGGGGGCATCGCGAGTATCGACGGTACGGTGAATATTTCTGATTCAACCATCACCACCAATTCGGCGTCGGCCGATGGCGGTGGCATTGCCATCACGCGAGGTACAGCCAGTATCAGCGGCTCGCTCGTTTCGAGTAACCAATCGTTAGGAAACTACGGAAATTACACCGGTGCCGGCGGAATACTTAATTCCGGTGCAACAGCGATAACCAATTCGATCATCCGCGACAACGTCGTCATGAGCAGCCAAGACCCCAACAAGGGAGGCGACGGCGGGGGTATTCTGAACGGCGACACCGGTCAGCTCACCATCACCAATTCCACAGTGATCGGAAATTCCTGTGCGACCACGGGTGGCGGCATTAAGAATGTTCCATTCCAGGCAACTTCGTTTCTGAACATCACCGATTCGACGATCTCAAATAATCTTTGCAACTCGAACAATCAAAACAACGTCGGCGGCGGGCTTAATATCCGCGGACGTAACACAACTATATTGAGATCCACCATCAGCGGGAATACGGCAGCGGGCAGCACGGGAGACGGAGGCGGCATAGCGTATGGGATATCAGCTTCAGGTATAAGTATAATCAACTCGACGATCAGCGAAAATACCGCCGGGCGTAGTTACGGTGGCATTTACGAGCAAAAGCTTGACGGTGACACAGCGACTTCCAGCACCGTCAATATCATCAGTTCAACGATCACTAACAATACTGCTAACGGAAGTGTCGGCGGATACGGGAACGAACAGTCTGATTCGGGAGCAACCACTTTCCGCAACACAATCGTCGCGCACAACACAGCTGGCAGCGGGACCTCGCCAGACCTGGGTGGTTTTCTTAACTCGTCCGGCTACAACTTATTTGGAGACACCACTGGCGCGACCATCACCGGCGACACCGCCACCAATATCACCGGCGTCGATCCCAACCTCGCGCCCTTAGCCGATAACGGCGGGCCGACTCAGACTCACGCCTTTGCCGGACCGAGCGCCGCGATCGATCATGGCAACGCCGGCGACCTGACCACCGATCAGCGCGGCCGCCCCCGGCCGGTCGATTATCCGTCAGTAGCCAACGCCAATGGGAGCGACGGCTCGGACATCGGCGCCTTCGAGCTCCAGCCGCGTCTCCTGAATCTCTCCACCCGCGGTCGCGTTTTGACCGGAGACAAAGTGCTGATCGCCGGCGTCATCATCATCGGGAACGAACCCAAACGCGTCATCTTCCGCGCGATCGGCGACTCGATGCAGGTCAACGGCACGCCGGTCGCCGGTCGCCTGACAGATCCGACCTTGTCGCTGCACGATGCCAGCGGAATGCAGATCGCTTATAACGATAACTGGGGCGATGCCCCCGAACCTGAACGCAGCGATATTCAAAACAGCGGTCTTCAACCAAACGATCCCAAAGAGCCGGCCATTTTGCGCACGCTCGCGCCCGGCGCCTACACCGCGATTGTTCGGGGCAAAGCTGAAAGCACCGGCATCGCGGTGGTTGAAGCCTACGACCTCGTCCCGACCAGCGTGGCGCGCCTGGCAAACCTGAGCACACGTGGCTTCGTCGATACCGGAGATAATCTTATGATCGGCGGCGCGATGGTGGCTGGTGCGGGCGTGGACGTGGTGGTGCGCGGACTCGGTCCCTCGCTCGCGGTGAACGGCACGCCTATATCCGATAGGCTGGCCGATCCGACCCTGCAGTTAGTTAACGCGAACGGAGCCACCATCGCGGAGAACGACAACTGGCAATCCGATCCGGCGAATGCGATGGCCGTCGAAAATGCCAATCTCGCGCCAGCGAATCCGATGGAAGCAGCGCTCCGCGTTACCCTGCCCGCCGGCGCGACCACCATGCTTCTGCGTGGCGTGAATGGTACTACGGGCATCGCCTTAGTGGAAATTTATGAAATCCCGAACGGGCCTTAAAGCCAGGAAATCGGAAACGCCGGTAGCCGCGCTTCATGAGCAAAGAGAAAATAGCCTAACGAGTGCTGCGGGTGAACCCGGCTTCGATCAATCTGTGAATCTATCCGCGACCTCCGAGGTTCTACATTGCTCAACCACTGCGTTCAGGAAGCCGCTGAAGCAAACCGCAGAAGATTGACTGACCGCTGCTTCAGATCGTTAGAATTCTTAGCCCGAGTAGATATCTCCCATCTCGTCGTCACCGATCTCATCGGCAGCCTAACGACTACTTCGCGTACTCGGCTCGTTCCTGCTCCAGCTCGGCGAGCAGGCCTTTGTCCGCGTCGGGGATCGCCTTTGCCTCGCGCAGTTGTTGGAAAATCGCGATCGCCTTTCCGATCACTTCCAGCGCTTGCGCATTGTCGCCTCTTTGATGCAGAGCTTGGGCGCTGAGACGTTGCGCCGAGGCGAGATCGCTTTGATAGGTGAACTCCTTCGGACTGGCGGCAGCGATGGGGCGAAGGATGGCGCGCACCTCTTCGAGCGTGGCCAGCGCTTCATCGGCGCGTCCGAGCGCAATTTCCGCGCGCGCTGCTTCCGTTCGATAAACCGCAAGGTTGCGCTGGTATTCCGTGTTGCCGGGAGATTTCGCGCTAAGCGCAGACATGACTTCTACGGCGCGTTGCGCCTGCTCGATGGTCTCGGGGAAGTTTCCAGCAAGCCGATGAGCGCGGGCGATATCGAAATACGAAATCGCCAGATCGTATGCGACCACACTGTTCTCTGGCTCATGCGCAAGAGCGGTTTTGGGAAACTCGATCGTTCCTTCGCAGCCAGCGACTGCTCGAGGGCTATCGCCTTTATCGATCAATAATTCACAGATTACGTTCTGCGTGAGCCAGACACTGCGTTGCATCCGAAAATCCTGCGGGAACTCCTGCGCTAATTCTCGGCTGAGAGTTAACGCTTCCGCCAGCGCCTCCTGCCCGCCCGCGTAATCGCCGTTTTTGCCCAGCGCTTTGCTATAGATGCGCAAAACGCGCGCGCGTGTTTTCTTGAAATCGCTGTTCTGTGGATCGCGCTCGCGCAGTTCACGGATGATGACGAGGGCTTCGTTGAAGAGAGTGAGCGCCTTTTCGGTTTCCGCGTTGAAGGTGGGAATGGCGCCGTAATCGATCAGCAAAGTGGCCAGGCGATTTTTGTATTCCACCGAAGCCGGTTGGGAGGCGACGAGCTCGCGGCGCAGCTTCAATCCCTGCTCGAAAGTCTCTTCCGCTCTTTTGGTTTGGCCATCGTTCCAAAGAGTGCGCGCCGCGATGTAGTAATTGTTGGCCAGCCGATCTTTCGCCGCGACGTCGTTCGGCCGTTGTTCGAAGACCGAAGCGCGCAGCGCACGCCCCTTCGCGTAACTATCGAGCGCAGCTTCGATTTTCCCGAGATTGGAAGTGTTGAGCGCGCCCTGCACGTCGCCCACTTTTTCGTAGGCGGTGGCGAGCTCGCTTTGCAAATCAGGATCGCCATGCGCTTCCTTCGCCAGGCTATCGAGATAAGTCAGCGTGTTTTTCAGAATCGCCTCGCGCGCCTTGAGCGAGCCTTCGAGATTTTCGACCTCGGGATAAACCTCGAAGAGATTGGAGTTGGCGAGTTTGCGGACGTCGTTGAAACGTCCCTCCGCGCGCGCGCGCTCGCGCCGGGCAAGGTGTGATTCCCAGAGCGTCGCGATCATCCCCGCGAAAATCGCGCTGATGACGAGAACCGCAGCGAGAACGCCGACTTTGTTTCGCCTAACGAATTTTCCCGCGCGATAGGCGAGCGTGTCGCGCCGGGCAATGACCGGCCGTTGCTCGAGATAGCGAAGAATGTCTGCCGACATTTGCTCGACCGAGGCATAACGGCGCGTCGTTTCCTTGCGCATTGCCATGGTGACGATATTAGCCAGATCGCCCGACAGCGATTTCGGCCGTGCCGGTTCCTGCTCGGCAATGGCGCGGGTCAGTTCATCGCTCGTGCCTGTCTTGAGCCGATAGGGCTTCTCGCCACTGAGTAATTCATAGAGCAGCACGCCTAACGAATAGACATCGCTGGCAGTCGTAATTTTCTCGCCGCGGATTTGTTCCGGGCTGGCGTAATCCGGCGTAAGCACTCGCAAGGTGGGGATCGTCTCGGTGAAAGCGTTCGCGTCTGCGGTTAAGAGTTTGGCAATGCCGAAGTCGAGCAGCTTCGGTTCGCCTTCAGGCGTAACCAGAATGTTTGAAGGCTTGAGATCGCGATGGATGACCAGATTTTGGTGCGCGTAGGTAACGGCGGCGCAGACTTTGCGAAAAAGCTCGAGTCGGACGCGAAGATCAAGCGACCGCCTTTCGCAATAGGCACCGATCGTTTCGCCTTTGACGTATTCCATGACGAAATACGGCCGCCCGTCATCGCTCGTGCCGCCGTCGAGCAGGCCCGCGATATTTGGATGATCGAGCTGCGCCAGGATTTGACGCTCGTGCCGAAAACGCCGGAGAATATCCTCCGTATCCAATCCGCGCCTAACGAGTTTCAGCGCGACCTCTTTGCGATATTCATCATCCGCGCGCTCCGCTAAATAAACGGTGCCGAGACCGCCGCGCCCGATCTCGCGGATGATTCGATAGGTGCCGAACTGTTCGCCACTTCGATCGTTCCTCGTTTCGGAAAACACTTCCAGCGGAACGGTCGCGATCGATTGTTCGATGAACTGGGATGCTTGCTCGTGCGAAGCGAGGAGCGATTCAATTTCGGCCAGCAACTCATGATCGCCGGCGCATTCTTCCTGGAGGAATCGCGTCCGCTCCGGCTCGGTCATTTCGGCGGCCGCGTCGAAAAGGTCGGTGACCTGCTGCCAGCGGTCACTCTGCACTGGCCGACTCCATCTCTCCTGCGATCTCGCGTCGCAGCCAGGCTTTTGCGATGCGCCATTCCCGTTTCACTGTGCGTGACGAGATATCGAGTACCTCGCCCACTTCTTCCATGGTGAGCCCACCGAAGAAACGCAGCTCGACCACCTGACTTTGCCGCGCATTGAGCTTGGCCAGATTTTGGAGAGACTCATCAAGCGCGATCAGATCCACATGGCGGCCCGGAGAGATTAACAGCTCTTCCTTGAATTCCACCTTGTCCCAACTCCCGCCCCGTTTTTCGCTGCGAACGCGACGGGCGTGATCGACCAGAATCCGGCGCATGACCTGAGCGGCGACGCCGAAGAAATGAGCGCGATTTTGCCACGTAGCCACAGTTTGATCCACTAACCGGAGGTAGGCCTCATGCACCAATCCAGTAGCCTGCAGAGTATGATCGCTACGCTCTCGTTGGAGGTAACCACGCGCGATCCGGCGCAGCTCATCATAAACCAGGGGCATTAAATTCGCCGCTGCCTCCCGGTTGCCTTTGCTCCAATCGACCAGGATTTCGGTGACTTGCTGCCGGGGTGAAGAGGAACTCATACGTCAGATGGGGTTCGGGACCCAGACACTGCCCGCGGGTCTAACCTGCTAACGGTATCTCATCTACGCTTCCGCCGTAAACCTTGGCAACTCCGCTCCTTGGCAAGGCGCAAAAAAAGTTGGCACCTTTGCGCGTGTTTTTGCGCCTTGTTCGGTGGAATCCAAAAATTTAAGGCCAAACCCATGCGCAAGATACAGCACATCCTTCGGCTCGGCGCCCTCGCCGCTACCGTCCTATTCTCGAAAAACACACCGTCCGCTACGGCTGCCAATCTAGGGACCTTGCGCGGTGAAGCAGCGGTCGATCAGCTTCGAAAAGACGGCAATTACAATTCGCTCGCGGACGCGGTCGCGGCAGCCGGTTACCGGATCGAAACTGATGGCGCAAGCGCCATCGCCCGAAACGCGGCGAACGGCCTGCAGATGAATTTCACGGCCGAAGGCTGGCAGTTGAAATCCACCGCGAAGGAGAACGCCTGGACCTCGAACTGGCGACTGCAGAGTTTCGGTTACGGTGGCAATCAAACACCAGCGGCGACGGGCGATTTGAAGACGAGTGGAAATCGGGTCGAACTGAAGCGGGAAGCGCAAAATCTGACCGAATGGTTTGTCAATAATCCTGCGGGAATCGAGCACGGTTTCGTTTTGCAAGAGGCTCCTGGTGCACGAGTGAACCATGCACCTTTGCGTTTGGTCATGAGGGTAGATGGCGAACTCATTGCGCGAACCGACGCAGAAGGGAAAAAGCTGACGCTTTCCACCAATGATGGAAAAAAGGTCCTGCGCTACCAGAAGCTGAAGGTCTGGGACGCCAACGGAAAAAATCTCACCGCCCGAATGCGAAGCGAAGCGAACGGCGGCGAAGTGTGGCTGGAAGTAGAAGATGGCTCGGCGGTCTATCCGGTGACGATCGATCCGACTTTCGGGTCAGTAACAAAACTGGCGGCCTCGGATGGTGCGGCAAGTGATCGCTTCGGGACGAGTGTCGCCATCAGCGGCGACACCGCGATTGTCGGCGCGCCCGCCGCCGGAAATGTGGATCAAGGCGCGGCTTATATTTTCGTCCGAAACGGAAGCAACTGGATTGAGCAACAAGAGTTGACTCCGTCCGATGGATTGAAGGGTGATTGGTTCGGCTGGAGCGTGGCGATAGATGGGGACACGGTGATTGTCGGAGCGCTTAATTATCATAGTCGCCTAAGTTCGGATCCAGACTTTCGGCTGGGAAGGGCATATGTCTTCGTCAGAAACGGCGAGACTTGGAGTCAGCAACAGGAACTTAGCTCTCCGGAAGAGCGTACGGAAAATTCCTTCGGCCGTGCGGTTGCTGTCGATGGTGACACGGCCGTGATCCTTCAGACCACTAACTACCTCTATGGTCCATACGCCATCTATGTTTTCGTCAGAAGCGGCCAGTCATGGAGCCTGCAGCAGAAGTTGAGTGTCGCTCCAACGCCCGATTATAACAGCTCTTTAGGCTACAGCGCGGCGATCAGCGGCGACACCATCGTAGCCGCCGGATTATCTGGGTCGGCCTATATCTTTGTCCGAGATGGCACGACCTGGAGCCTTCAAGCGCACACGCCGTTTCTCGGCTCTTTGGTCTCTGGCAGTTACGGCAGAAATCCGGGGCCAGTGGCAATCAGCGGTGAAACCATGATCATGGGCTACATTCCGAATCCAGCCAGTGAGTATTTTGGCGCAGCTGCGATCTATGTCCGGAATGGAACAACTTGGAGTCTGCAACAAAAGCTATTTTCATCGGACCCGGAAAAGCGCGATAACTTCGGAACGAGCGTGGCTATCGAGGGCGAAAAGGCGGTCGTCGGCGCATCCTTAGATACCATTACGGTTCCGACCCAAGGCTCGGCTTATGTTTTCACCCGAAGCGGAACGACTTGGAGCATGCAGGACTACCTGGTCGCGGCGGACGGCGGAAATGATGACCGAATCGGGTCGAGTGTAGGAATCAACGGCCCCAATATCATCGTTGGGGGCGTCTTCCATTACCAATTCAACTACCGTGACAACGGCGCGGCCTACATCTTTGGCGGGCCCATCGTGTCACTTTCCATCGACATCCCTGAGACTCACTACAACCCCGGCGACACCTTCGTTGCGACTGTTACGGTGACGGCCTCCAGTCCCGAAACGCTGACTGTCACTTTTGCCGATCCTCTCTTGCAGGAGCAGCCGCTATCGGGTCTGCCGACGGACGCTATTCTGACAGTGGATGCGGGTGAGGTGCCGCCGCCTTTTCAGCTAACACCGACAAATCCGACTCAATCTTTCCCGGTCGTCGTGACGACCGACAAGCGCGGACAGACAAAGCTGATAAGTTCGCTCTCCTACTCCGGCTCGGCTGGCTCCTCGGGCACGTTGAACGCGGTCAAAGACATCCTTATTTCGCCGCTGGAAGTGACGTTGCGCGCGAAACCTCTCGTCGATGGCCAGCCCATCGTGAACATGCTGCTCGATGATGAGGGGCAGATAACCGACGCCAAGGGTAACCTTGTTTCGCCGAAGGTAGAAGTCACAGTGACGAACACGAGCGACCAGTCAGTGATTGCAAGCCTGCAAGGTATCGATCCGCGGGCGCGTGACACATCAGATGTCCTAGGCCGAATCGCGGTCGCGGGCGAGTTCCCGATACTCTTCGGCACGCTGGCACCGGGCCAGACTGTTACGCGGGAGTTCGCTCTTCAGATCAATCAAAATGGCCGGTGGGAATTCGTCGCTTTAGTTAGCGGAGCCGCGGTTGGTTCGTCGCAAGGTTTCGACATAAGCGCGCATGGTGCGCCCATCGCCGTGGGCGCGACTTATCCTGTCGAGATTGACCTGGATTACCTTCCGTCGAGCGCGATCACGAACCAAAACAACGGGGCTTTCTTTCTCCAACCTGGAAGCGTTCTAGGCGTGTTCGCCTCGGTGCAGAACCTCACCAGCAACAGCACCCTGAAATTCTACGGTATGCAGGCGGAGAAGCATTTAAATGCCTTTGGTGCCGATCTAACCAGTGACGCTGGCCGTGCGGTGGATCCGCCCTTCGTCCACGACCATACGCTGGACGCGAACAGCACCGAGATACTAAGCGGAAAGATTTTAACCGACAAAGACGGCGCTCCCTCGGGCACGGCTAAATGGGTGGGCTTGGAACGAGCCTTTCTCGTGGATAATGCCACCGGTGAGAAAACCGCAGTCACAGCCGATGACATCTTAATCAAGAGCACGTGGGGAGGCTGGCTCGGGGATGAGGCGACTATACGCGTCATCCAGGATTTTAGTCGGCCGCCGGCTCCGCCTCCCTTGACCGGCTATGAGAAGTTGGAGGCGTTCGACGTCGGTGCTTTGGAAGGGATGGGCCAATGGACCTACGACGCCTTCGATGCCATCGGCGGTCTCGGCCGATTGGCCGGTACTATTTCAGCGGACCCGACGCTATTGGCCGACGCGATCGGTAACGGTTCCCGTGCGGTCTGGGAAGCTAGCGAATTAGCGGTAACGACGTGGAAAAACATGTCGCCGGGTCAGCGGGATGAATTCATCCTCTCCCTGTGCGACGAGGTTCTAAGGCGCAACCTTCTTTTTATTCCCGACGAACGTGAATGTGAAGACATCGCGGGAGCGAGGACGTTTGTACAGCAGGCGACGTATTCGTTTTTTCAGGGATTTGAAACCGCCTACGCTTCAGATAATCCGGCGGCCATCACGCAAGAGTGGGGCCGCGTCGCAGGACATGTCAGCCTTGAGCTGATCACGTCCACGTTCCCGACGCCGAAGTTTACCAAGTATACGAAAGCCGCAGAGGCGGTCCTCTTGGCGGATTCGGAAGCGCTAGGTACAGCCCTCAACGTTCAGGAAGAGTTCCTCCGCGCCGTCGAATCCGGGCCGGTCAGTGAGGCCATCACGATCAAGCACTGGGGTGTGGGGGGCGAAAACCTCCGTAACATGCAGGATGTCTTTCGCCGATTCGGCGTGATCGGTTATTTGCGCGAACGCTCACCGGAAGCGTTTGAGCTCATCGATGCGCTGCGCGAGGCAGTCTGGAAACCCGAAGCAATGAAACCAAAAGGGTTGACTGATCTCGACTTGCTCATTCTGGGCGACGACATTCCGGCCATTCTCGGCAAAAACGGAAATCGTCTCAATCCGAAGGGTATTACCCCAATCTTCATGCCCCCGCCGGACGAGATCATCCGGGCGCGGCTCGCAAGCCAAGGCCATCAAGAAGAGGTGATCGCTGCAGTATTGAGCCGTGCTAAAACTCGGCGCGCTGAGTTCGAGGAGTTCGTGCCGCTCTTTGAAGCGTGGTCACGGCCGGTGGCCACGGGCGGCGGAATTCCTGTAGCGGGAAATTATCTCGATAACGGTGTGCCCAATCCGATCGGCATCGGGCCAAATCGCGGTTTCCGCTTCGAGCGCTTCGCGGAAGAAGGCAAGCCGATCTTTTATCTCCCGAAAATGCAGGATGCCGATGGTGCCTTCCGCTACATCGCGGGGGACATCGATTGGGTCCACTTTTCCTTTCTTGATGGGAGCCCGCTCGATTCTGATACAGCCTTTAAGCTATATGATGCGATGCGCCGCTGTTGCGGACTTCAACACCCCGAAACGATCACGTGGATTCGGGATGGCCAGACAGTTTTTAAAGCAAAGATAAATCAGATCGCGGGCTATCTCCGTGGCGAAAAAGCGCTTCTTGAAGTCTCGGGCGCCACTACCCGCGCGGTGCGTATTGACCAAAGACTAACTCGCTTCCCTACGACAGGGCGAGATTACCTAATATCCTTCGAGGCCGGGTTGAAATCGCGAACGCGAGCAACCCTCGCCGACATCGAGAGCGCGTTTGCTTATTTCCAAGCCAAGTTCCCCGATCGTCGTTTGCTGGCGCCATTCTTATGGGGACCAAAATTCAACTACACAATTAACAATTCGAGCAACGCAGTCCTGGCGCGACAAGCCAGCGGCCAGCCCAGCAACCGGCCGAGCTTCCAGAGTTTCTCACGAAGCAGCGTCAGGGACCAATCCGACGATTCCTCGTTAGACGTCATTGAAATCTTCAATGGCAGCCAGTGGGTCACGACTAATGTCGGGAGTCTGCCGCCGACGGTTTCTCTTGTCCCCACCAGCGGTTTGGGCGTGGACGTTCCGGCGGGCGCCCGGGTCTTGCCGATTGTCGATCTGCCCCAGCTCTTCGCCGCTGAATTGGCTGGCCATCTTGAGACCTGGTTTACCCCCGGCCAGGCGATTGTCATCGCGCCAGGCGAGGCAACACAGGAAGTCCGTCGAATTATCGCGGGCACTTCGTTGACTGTGGATCGGCCGCTTGAATTCAGTCATGCAACTGGCACGCTCGTCGCCGTCGTGCCCGCGTCGTTGGCGGACATCATCGGGCTGACGCCAGCGCCGGTTCCAGTTTTAGAAACCCCGCGTTTACTCAATCTCTCCAATCGCGCGCGCGTCCTCAACGGCGACAATGTCATGATCGGCGGTCTCATTATCACCGGGAGCGAGCCTAAGAGGGTACTGATGCGCGCGATCGGCAATTCCATCCAGATCGATGGCAAGCCGCTCGCCGGCCGTCTGGCGGATCCGACCCTCGCCTTGTACGACACCACCGGCGCGCAGATCGCTTTCAACGATGACTGGAGCCAGACCCCCGAAGCGGAGCTCACGGAGATTGCGAATAGCGGATTGCAGCCAACCGATCCGCATGAACCTGCGATGATACGAACATTGAGTCCCGGTGCTTACACAGCGATCGTCCGCGGCCAGAACGAAAGCAACGGCATCGCGGTGGTCGAGACTTACGATCTGAATCCCACGGCGAACTCGCGTTTGGCTAATTTGAGCGCGCGCGCCTATGTCGATAACGGCGACAACCTGATGATCGGCGGCACCATCGTGGCTCCATCGGGTGCGGAGGTTGTGGTGCGCGGTCTCGGTCCGTCATTGAACGTAGGGGGCACGCCAGTGCAGGGACGTTTGGCCGATCCGACTTTGCGTGTGGTAAACGCCAACGGCGAGATCATTGCCGAGAATGATAACTGGCAGGATCAAGCCACGGGAATCTCCGCCATTCCGTCCGAGATGACGCCGCCGGATCCCGCGGAAGCCGCCCTCCGGCTCACCCTTCCGGCGGGAGGAACCACGATACTGTTACGGGGAAAAGATAACACTACCGGTATTGGTTTGATGGAGATCTATGACATCTCGCCCGCGCCGTAGATGGAAAACAATTACATGGAGCCAGTCACTCGATGCTCGCCCTGTTCCACGATTCGGTTGGGAGCGCGTCTGTGTGAAACCGCTTCTGTGGTGTAGCGATACCAGATCGCGCCTATCCCAAAAAGCACCGCCTTGCCGAGGAACATTTGAATTCTTTTGTAGCGGCGGCCTACGACCAATGAGCGCGAGAAGACAGCGAATGTGTCGGCGGTCGCAGACCGCCGCTACGAAGACGTGGCTGGAATCGTGTAACCGATATGCCGGACCGTCTCGATTAACGGCGGCGGGCCGATTTTTTTGCGCAGTCGCCCCACAAAAACTTCGACCAGTTTAGTGTCGTACTCGTGCTCGCGTTCCCAGACCCGCTCGCACAATTCCGTGCGCGTGAAAACGCGGCCGGGTTCGCGCATCAAAACCTTCAACAACGTTAGCTCTCGGGCGGAAAGTTCGATTTCACGATCTCCGCGGCGCACCGCCTGGTTGGCTACATTCAAAGACAAATCGCCCGCGCGCAGCACGAGCGCCGGTTCTTCAGCGAAGCGACGACTCAAGGCACGGACGCGCGCGACTAATTCCTGCATCGCGAATGGCTTCGGCAAATAATCGTCCGCTCCGAGCTTCAAACCTTTCAGCCGATCGTTCAGCTCGCCCCGCGCGGTCAGCATGAGCACGCGAGTCATGATGTGAAGCGCGCGCAATCGTCGCAGGACTTCGAAGCCGTCGATCCCGGGCAAACCGACATCGAGCACGATCAGATCGAACGATGTCTCCGCCGCCTTCAGCAAGGCCGTTTCGCCGTCGTGGATCGAGACCGGATCGTGCCCGGCCTCGGTCAGAGCAGAGGTGACGTGGCGCGAGAGGCGCACTTCGTCATCAACGATCAAGACGCGCATGGCGAGAAAGCTTGGAGATTTTGCCTAACGAGTCGCGCGAGCGAATTTCTTCTCGATCAGCTCGTGGATCTTCTCTGAGATCGCGGGATGCTGCAGACGCGCGACCACCTCATTCAAAAATCCGCTGACGAGTAGGTGCCGCGCTGCCGAGGCTGGGATGCCGCGGGCGAGAAGATAAAAAAGCTCGTCCTCATTCAATTGGCCGGAGGTCGCGCCATGACTGCATTTCACATTATCGGCCAGGATTTCGAGACCCGGCATCGAGTTCGCCTCCGCCTCATCGCTCAAGAGGACATTACGCACCGTTTGGTAGGCATCGGTGAAATGCGCGTGCGGCTCGACCCGAATCAAACCGCCGAAAGTATTCCGCGAACGATCGCTCAACGAATTTTTGTAAAGCAGATCGCTCGTGGTGTGCGGGGAGACGTGATCCTGCAGGGTGCGGGCGTCGAATTCCTGCGTGCCTTGTCCGACAGAAACAGAAAGCAGATCGCTCCGCGCGCCTTCGCCGATAAGACGGCTTAGACTTTCGAAGCGCGAATAAGCGCCGCCGAGATGCACATTCAAACTCGTCGCGGAAGCATCGCGTTCCGCGCTCGTCGCATTCATCTGTATAGAGAGAACGTTCTCACCCCAGGTCTGCGCGCAGACGTAACTGATTTTCGCTCCGCGGCCGGCGACAAGATCGTTCACACCACACGCGAATCCCGCGCGACCTGAATGCACGGAATGGAAATGCTCCATCACCGTGACCTTGGAAAGCTCTTCCGCGATCAACAAGGTGTGCGGAAAGACGGCGGCGTTCTCGGCGTTCAGCCAATGGTGAATCTCGATCGGCAGCGCGACTTCCACGCCGCGCGGGACGTAGACGAAGGTGCCCGCCCTAACGAACGATTCGTGCAGCGCCGCGAACTTGGCCGAACCCAACGCCGTCGGCTGCGTCATGAAATGTTTGCGGAAAAGATCCTCGTGTTCGAGCAGACCGCGCTCGAGCGGTTTTAGGATCACGCCCTGTTCTCGCAATTCTTCCGAAAGAGGGTCGTGACGGAGCAGGTGGTCGTCGGCGAAAATCAAACGGCCGGCGACTTGTTCGAGCGACTGCGAGCGTTCGAGAATTTCCTGCCGCTCATTAGGCTCCGGCGCGGTGCTGATCGAAAACGGCTCAAGCTCGAGCGCGTTCACATTCGAGAAACGCCAGGCCTGATCTTTGCGCAACGGCATCGGCATAGCCTCGAACCGCGTCCACGCTTCCTGCTGTCGCGCGCGGAACCACCCCGGCAGCTCGCCGTTTTGCCCCGCGGAAATGCCGGAAAGAATCGAGGCAGATTTCGCCTGCGGCGAGACCAGTTCGATTACTTCATCGAGGACAGCGCTGACGATGCTCATAGCCGGGGGCAGAGACGCGAACGGCGGCCCGAAGACCGCCGCGCCTCGCTCTTCTCTGCGGGCGGAAGTTAGCCGACCGAGCCTTCCATCTCAAGCTCGATCAGGCGCTTGAGCTCGACGCTGTATTCCATCGGGAATTGGCGGACGAGGTCGTTGACGAATCCATTTACGCTCAGACTCATCGCTTGCGCTTCGCTTAAGCCGCGCTGCTGCATGTAGAAGATTTGTTCGGCCGAAACCTGCGAGACGCTGGCTTCGTGCTGCACGGAATTCCCGGTGCCGCGGACCGTAATCGCGGGGTAGGTGTCGGTGCGGCTGTTGGCGTTGATCAAAAGCGCGTCGCACTCGGTGTTGTTCTTGCAGTTCTTCAGATGTTTCGGCACGTGGACCAGGCCGCGGTAAGTGGCGCGGCCGGTGCCGATGCTGATCGACTTCGAAATGATGTTGCTCGTCGTTTCATCGGCGGCGTGGACCATCTTGGCGCCGGTGTCCTGATGTTGGCCGTTGCTGGCGAGCGCGATGGAAAGAACTTCGCCGCGCGCCTTGCGACCTTTCAAAACGACGCCCGGATATTTCATCGTAAGGCGTGAGCCGATGTTGCAATCGATCCACTTCACTTCGGCTTCCTCGTGCGCGATCGCGCGTTTGGTCACGAGATTGAAAACATTCGCCGACCAGTTCTGGACAGTAATGTATTGAATCTTCGCACCCTTCAGCGCGACCAACTCGACCACTGCGCTGTGCAATGTCGCGGTGTTGAACTTCGGCGCGGTGCAGCCTTCCATGTAAGTCAGCTCCGCGCCTTCATCGACAATGATAAGCGTGCGTTCGAACTGCCCGAAATTCTCGGCGTTGATCCGGAAGTAAGCCTGCAACGGATGCTTCACTTTAACGCCCGGTGGGACGTAAATGAATGAGCCGCCGCTGAAAACCGCGGAGTTGAGCGCGCTGAATTTGTTGTCGCCGGTCGGGATGACTTTGCCGAACCACTTCCGGAAAATCTCCGGATGATTTTTCAGGCCATCGGCGCTGCCGACAAAAATGACGCCCTGTTCGCCGACTGCCTTTTTGATGTTGGAATAGACCGCTTCGCTATCGAACTGCGCTTCGACACCCGCGAGAAATTTTCGTTCCTGCTCAGGAATTCCGAGACGTTCGAAAGTGCGCTTTACATCTTCCGGCACGTCCTCCCAGTTGCGCTTTGGCTGCGTCCCGCCGCTCAGGTAGTAGCGGATGTTTTCGAAAACGATCGCCTCCAAATCGTGGCTCGCCCAATGCGTCGGCATCGGTTTGCTCAGGAAAGTCTTGTAGGCATTGAGCCGGAATTCACGGACCCAATCCGGATCTTCTTTGATGTTCGAAATGTAATGAATCGTATCTTCGCTGAGGCCGATGCCGGCATCATGAAGATGCGTTTCCGGATAGGCGAAATTGCCCGCGTTCCGTTCGATTTCGAGTGGTGATATTTCGCTGACCATAATTTCCTTTGTTAGGCAACGGCGGGCTCGGCGATGTCGTCGCGCACCCAGTCGTAGCCTTTTTCTTCCAGCTCCAAGGCGAGATTTTTGCCGCCGCTCATCACGATCCTTCCCTGCACCATGACGTGCACGTGATCCGGCACGATGTAATCGAGCAGCCGCTGATAATGCGTAATCAAAAGCACGCCCAGATTTGGTCCGCGCAAAGAGTTGACTCCGTTTGCCACAATCTTGAGCGCGTCGATATCCAGGCCGCTATCGGTTTCATCCAGGACGGCGTATTTCGGCTCGAGCATGGCCAATTGCAGAATCTCGTTCCGTTTTTTTTCGCCGCCGGAGAAACCCTCGTTGACCGAGCGAGAGGTGAAGGAGCGGTCCATTTCCAGCAGATCCATCTTCTCGTAAAGTCTGGCGTAATAATCTGTCGCCTCCAGCTCCTCGCCTTCCGGCAAGCGCGCCTGCAAAGCCGCGCGAAGGAAATTAGCAATTGTTACTCCCGGGATTTCGTTCGGGTATTGGAATGCGAGAAAAACTCCGCGCCGCGCTCTTTCATCGGGGGCTAGCCCGAGAAGATCCTCCCCATCCATGGTGACCGAGCCGCCCGTCACTTTATAATCCGGGTGACCGGCCAACACCTTGGCCAGTGTGCTTTTACCGGAGCCGTTCGGTCCCATGATGGCGTGAATCTCGCCCTTCGGCACAGTCAGACTAAGACCGCGGATGATCTCCTGTTCGGCGATCGTCGCTCGCAAATCGTTGATGTTTAACTCGTTCATTTCCACGCAACTGGAAGCTAAGCCGCTTTGGTCATTTTGCGAACGATCAATCACGCTGTCCTTCTGGAAAAGCGGCGGCACGTCCTCTGCTTTTTACATTGGTTCGATCATGACCCCGACAGAGCCAAACGACCCTGATGAGACCTCTTCGCCCCAGGGAGCGGAACTCGCTTCGCCCGAAATTGCGAGCGAGCTGAATAATCTTCTCCAAATCATCCTCGGGACCAGCACGCTGATCGAAAATATTTGGGAAGGTAAACCGGGCGCGAAAGAATATTTTTCCATGCTGCGCACCAGCATAACGCGCGCGGCTGAAGTCACGACTGGGTTGGTCGCGCTTTCCGGAAATGCGAACGGAAAGATCGTCCTGCATCCGGAGTTCACCCGCCGGAAAACGCCGACGCATAAGGTCGTCTATCAGCCAAAGCAACGCATCATGGTGGTGGACGATGAAAAGATGCTGCTCATTCTCACCGGCGAACTCCTACGTGACGCCGGTTATGAAGTCGTAACCGCACCCTCCGGCTTCGAGTGCCTCGATCTCTTCCGCGTCAGCCCGCAAGATTTCGACCTCATCCTGCTCGATCTGAATATGCCGCTGATGGATGGCGAAGAAACCTTCCACCGCCTTCGCGCGATGCGGCCTGACGTCCGCGTCATGCTTTGCACCGGGTACGTGCAGCAGGAGCGATTGAATCACATGCTCGATGCGGGGCTGGCTGGTTTTGTGCAAAAGCCTCTTGGGCCAAAAGAGTATCTGGCCAGCGTCCGTGCCGTGCTTGCGCTGGCCTCGATGGGACAGGGCGTAGGCGTCCGATAAGAGAGCGCGCGATCAGCGACGGGGCCGGCGTGCTACTCGATCCCGCAACACCAGAGCGTGTCATGCACTTTCCGATTGGGCGCGCGCGGAGTAGCGCCAATTGCTTTAGGGCTGTCTGGCAAGAGGCCGCTCCGTGGCGCGAGCTTCCCAGCTTGCGAGATTCAAAACTTCCCCACCGACCAATCTCGCAAGCTGGAAGCTCGCGCCACGGAGGCTCGGACCTGCTGGTCAGCCGACGCGCTCTGGACAGCGACTATCCTGGCTGAGCCTGTGCCTGGCTCGGACTTCACCCATCCAAGTGCATGACTCGCTCTAGTCGGATTACACCGTCATAGTACCCGGATCTTTCCGGGAAGCCGTGTCCGATTGGCAAACCATGGTTGCCTCTGGCGATCTTACTAGTAAATGAACCCTGCTTGAATCCAATCCAGAGCCGCATTGCAATTGTAGTCTTCGGGTTACTTCTCTCATTAGGCAGCGACCTTTGCGCTTACAGTCTGAACAATGGGAACAAGACAGGCACAAGCGATAACAGTTATAGCGACATCCAAGCCGCGATCGCGGCGATAAGGGGTAAGAAGGAGGACGGCTGGGTGCTCACCTCGGGCGCGCCGGGCGATACCATCGCGCTAGGTGACAAGCTACTCGTCATCGATGTGGGGCGGAAGTTCACCTGGAAGAGTGCTAGCCCTAGCAATCGCGCAACTATCACTAGCACCTGCGCCGGCGGACAGGGGATCGTGCTTGCTGGCGGGGCTAACAAGGTAACGACGATACAGGATTTTCGGTTTACCGGTTGGGCTTCGATTAACTCCTTCTTCAATATCACCGGCAGCGGCGTCTGCTTTCGTTTCACTAACTTGTATGTTAACGGCAGCAACAGCCCTAGTGCGTTCGCGTGGGTAGGAGGAATTTTCTCGACCGGTGGCTATGGCCCGTTTGGATTAATCGATCATTGCGATCTAACTTTCGGGACCTTTCACATCCGGCAAAACGCCGATTCGCCAGACCGGCGATGGACTAACAGCCATGTTCCAGTCTGGGGTACGATCGATAACGTTTTCGTCGAAGATTGCATCATTCACAACAGCACCATCAACGACGGAAACTTTGCCGGGAAAGTAGTTATCAGGCATAACCAATTCATTGTTGCCAAAGCGACGTCCGCCTTGTGCAGCGGCTGGCACGGGCGCGACTCCGGCGCTACGGCCGAGGATTACATGCAGTCATTTCTGCAGGGCGAAATTTACGAGAACTCCTTCACTGTCGATAACGGAGTGGTTAATTACCTTGTCATGATTCGCGGCGGCACCGCGCTGGTCCATCACAATAGCCTCACTAAGATAGGTTCCGCGCAGGTCCAGGCTGGAGCGATTCTGCAAACTCACTGTGCAGGCTCGGCCTTCGCCTTGGAAGGATGTCGCTCCTGTGTGACTGGGAAATTGCTTACTGCACCTTTAAACGACTCTAATTACAAAGACTGCCAGCAAGCCGGCTACTGGCCGGTGCGCGGGTGGGCTAACGCAGGTAAGTCTTCGATCGACAGTGGCTCATGGGTCAACGGCGACTCATCTCTCACTCAGCTTGATCGTGATTTTTTCGTCTCGGACGGCGAAAGCGCCGCGCCCCCCGGCTACACGCCTTACACCTATCCGCATCCGCTTAATACTGGTTCCGTTCCTGCCAGTCCTTCAAACAACACGCCTCCGTTGGTGGAGGGCGTGGCGGTCATAGGCCAAACGCTTGCCGGTACGCCGGGAAGCTGGAGCGCTTACCCTCTGCCGACCTTTAGTGAACAATGGATGGCCTGTGATGAGAGCGGATCGAGTTGTTCTAACATTAGCTCCGCCACTGCGATGACTTATGTGCTGGCCGGCGGACAGCTAGGAGCGAAACTCAAGCTGGCCGTAACCGCGACTAACAGCGAAGGCAGTGCCACGGCTTACAGCGGATTGACTGGGGTGGTAGTTGCGCCTGGCTCGGAAAACGTCCTGGTTAATCCTGGATTCGAAAGTTTCACTGGGGCGGTTGACGTCTATAATGACGTTGCTACCTGGCCGGGTTGGACGGTGGATAATAGTAACGGCTTTGTTTTCCCCTCAACGGATAAGCACAGTGGCGACCACGCCTATCGGGTCTACCGGAATTCGGACTCGAAGATGTCGATTCGACAGAACTTCGCCGTTACTCCCGGCGACGTGATGACGGCGAGCTTTTGGAGCAAGAACGATGTTCCTGGGCATGGCCCTAGCTGGGCGATCTACGATGTAACTCACTCAGGTTACATTTACGGGCCGGCTACGGTTAGCTCATCCAGCTATGCCAAGACGACCTTGAAGTGGACCGTGCCTGCCGGTTGTCTCTCGGCCCAGATTGTTTGGTCCGGGGTGAATCTGGGAGGCGCTGAGAATATGTATATCGATGATGCAGTAATCGCTCCGCCAGCCAGTTCGCAGGAGCTAACGACGCCTACTCCGAGCGCGATGGCTTCGCCGCCAATGTCGGCAAAATAAGCGCCGACTCACATTCTCGCATCGCATCAGCCACGGCTCGCCTGCCGCCCAAACAAGCGCGGCCTGCCAGTTGCGCAGCAGGCTATTGTTCTGCCATAGTCCGAGCAGCAGGAACTATGGAGGCACACCCAGCGAAACGAGAGACAGATGGGAGACTATTTTGTTTCTCGCTCTGGCAAGCCTCTTAAGATACCCCGTGGTGTAACGGTAACACAGCGCCCTTTGGAGGCGTTATTCATGGTTCGAATCCATGCGGGGTAGCTTCTTTTCCCAAACCGCCGGGAGCGCCTGGCGTGTTACCGAACGGGAGGCGGCGTGCTTTTCGGGTCGTTCGCCGACTTGGACGCTTTGCTCGTCCGGCCCCGGTTAGGGAGCGGTGAGCCGCCATTCGGATAGCCGTTCGGGTTACTTGTGCCAGCGGGATTCCTCACCCCGCCGCTCGAGCCGCCGAAAATCCCCGGCGGTAACTGCAGTCCCGGCAGTCCGATCCCTCCGCTCGTCACCACTGGACCACCGCCGACGGGCTGTCCCTGGTAAATCGGCTCGTCAGGCCCGGGTGATGGCTTTTGTCGACTCGCGACTGCAGCAATCAGACCCTGGCTCGGCAACGGCGGAAATCCGACGATCAGCGGATGCGATTGCATGAGCTGATTCAGATCGAAATTCACCGGATTTGGCAGCGTGGTCGCGCCTGCGGGAACATCGAGCAGCTGCCCAGCCTGCACGAAGCGGGTCTCGGAAGGATTTCTCACCAAAGCAAGACGCGCCCCGCCTTCCAGCATGTACAATTTACTGCGGCCGCCACGCGCGTTTTCCAAAATCAAGGTGGTGCCGGTAACCGCCACGCTCACTATCGCACCCGTGATCTTCGCTCCGCCAGAATCCTTCGGCACGCGCAGCAAGATTGAGCCTCCACCGAATTCCACGTCCCGGCCTCCTCGGCCATAGCTGTAAATCGAATTCGCACCCAGCCGCGTGATCGTCAGATCGGTGAAGGTTAACTCGGAGCGCGCTTGATTCCCGGTTCGCACGCCGGTGTTTTCGGCGACGCGATCATTCATCGCGGCGTCGCGTGTATCAGCTTCCGCGGGAAGCAACTTCACTTCACGAACGATCTGCGTGACGCGCGCTTCCTTCGAGGAACTCTTCGAGGCAAAAGCAGGCTCCATTAAGAACAAGCCCGCCGCAGCCACACAGGTTGGAAGAAAATGGCGAGTCAATTTCAAGGAAGTTTCTCTTCTCGATTCTGATCGAGCATGTGTCGGTTCGTTGGCACCTGTCCAGCGCAAAGCTCACGGCCTAACGATAGATCGACGTCGGGAGCGGCGGAGATCCGATTCGTCGCGTGACCTTCAGCTCCGTGCTCGAAACTGCAATAAACAGTTTCCACGCTCGACCGGCGGCGAGATTTGGATTCGATTGGAATGGTGAATCTGCCGGACTTCCTGAACTCCTCGCCTCCTTCTCTTTTTCATCTCGCCGTTTTGATTCTTCGAATCACGCTTGGCCTTTGCTTTATCGTCCACGGACTTGGAAAGCTCGGCGTCGTCGGGCCCGGTAATATGACCGGCTTCACCTCCTGGCTGAGATCGCTCGGCCTGCCTTTGCCTGCGATGCAGGCGCGCACCGCCATGTTATCGGAGCTGATCGGCGGGAGTTTGATCGCGCTCGGCCTCGGCACTCGCATCGCAGCATTTTTTTGTCTCATCGCCATGGCCGTAGCAGCTTCCATCGGTCACAAAGGTGGGGGTTATCTGATTACGAATAATCCGCCCGGAAATGAATACGCGCTTAATCTCGCCATTCTCATGCTGGTTTTAATTCTGCTCGGACCGGGCTATTACTCGTTAGACCATTTCCTTTTCGCGGGTCGCTGAGCGATGCGACCTGTCATCTTTCTCGCCCTCGCACTTTGCTGGGTCGCGCCCGCCTCCGGAAATGCCAGGCATGTCGTCCTGATCGTGTGGGATGGGATGCGGCCCGACTTTGTCAGCGAAAAAGGAACACCGAATCTCTGGAAGCTCGCTCACGAAGGGACGACCTTTCGCCATCACCATTCCGTCTGGCCCAGCTTGACCAATGTAAATGGCACCGCGCTTGCCACCGGCGTTTTTCCGCAACGCAGCGGCGTCATCGGGAACAATGAATATCGTCCCGAGCTTGATCGCTCGAATCCGATCGATACCGCGGTCACCGAAACTATCCGCAAAGCAGACGAAATTTCCGGCGGCAAATATCTCGCCTTGCCCACAATTCCGGAACTGGTCCAGGCCTCCGGCGGTCGAACTGCAGTGGCAGGAACCAAATGGGTCGCGACACTTTTCGACCGCCCGCGCGATCGCGCCGCCGAAGGAGGGCGAAAATTTCCCAGCCTCACCGCGGGCACTGCGCTCCCGGCTGCGGCGCAAAAGACGTTGCTCGACTCCTTAGGCACATTCCCCGCCAAGTCATTCCCAAACATCGCTCAAGATGGATGGACGACCTCTGCCTTGCTCGATTCGTTTTGGAAAGAAGAAGTTCCCGCATTTTCGCTCCTCTGGTTGAGCGATCCCGATTTCACCGCGCACGAGACGGCCCCAGGCTCCCCGAAAGTTTTGAGTGGGATCGCAAACTCGGACGCCATGCTTGGCCGCGTCATCCAAACGCTAAAGGCGAAAGACACGCGCGCCGACACCGATGTCTTTGTCGTCTCCGACCACGGATTTTCCACCATCGAACGCTCAGTCGATATTCCCGCGCTCTTGAATGCAGCCGGTTTTCACGCGCTCAAGAACATCGGGGACGAAGCGCGGCCCGGTGCTATTCTCGTGGTCGGGAACGGCGGCACCACCTTCTACTATGTTACTGGCCATGATGAAGAGGTGACCGGCCGGTTGGTCGCATGGTTGCAGCAATCCGATTTTGCCGGCGTTATTTTCGCGCGAAATAAAATTGAAGGCGCCTTTACCTTGCAGGACGCCCACCTCGATAAAACAGATGGTCCCGACGTGATCGTGTCGTTTCGTTGGAACGAAAAAGTGAATGAATTCGGCGCGCCCGGCATGATCATGGCCGATTGGAACCGCACCGCCGGAAAAGGGACTCACGCCACCCTCAGCAAGTTCGATTTGCACAACACCCTCATTGCCGCCGGTCCCGATTTCCGTCGCGGCTACGTCGATGAACTACCCAGCGGCAACATCGATGTCGCGCCCACCATTCTCCATCTTCTCGGGATTACCTCGCGCGCGCCGCTCGACGGCCGGATCCTCTCCGAAGCGCTCGTCACCGATGAGATCTCAACGCCAATAGCCGAGCCCGAGATCATGGAAACGGCACGCGAGTTCCCTAACGGAAAATGGCGCCAAACGATAAAAGTCTCCACCGTCGGCGACAAGCGTTACTTCGACGAGGGTAACGGAGCCTTCTATCCTACTACTCGTTAGGTAGGCGAAGACTTAGAGTGTGGGGCCGGCCAGCTCTCGGGCCGGAGTGATCAAAAACACAGCGGCGATCGCAAAACGCCGCCTTCAGCATCGGCTCTAGGTGTCGCGCCACCAGGCCGCAAGCGCGCAAGCCACCACCGAGGTCGTAAGCCAATCGAGTAACTGACCAACCACCACCAGCGGATGAAGATTAACGTAAACCGCAGCCTCGAGGGCCACCGGCGCCGCCATTGCCAGCCAAACGATCGCGCCGAAAGCGCAGGCTCGATCGATTCCACCGCCAAACACACCGCCGAAGGTCCGCCCCACCAGCAGGAAAAGTGTGGCGATCGCAATCGAGGCGAAAAAATGAATGATGGCGGAAAACAAATAGCTCTTCCTTCCTTCCGGCCGCCAGGTATTTGGGGTGGTCTGCTGATAACGGTGGAAGATAACTCCCATCCAAAGCCAACTGGTGAAGATGGTGATCACGCCGGCGATTGCGCCCGGCACAAGGGCTAACTGAAATGATTGCATAGGGTGCGCGGATCGTGACTTGGACGCGTTGGCATGTCACGCCCGGAAAACGGCGGGCCATCGATCGATCACTCCGGATTTGCTTTCGCGCAGCCCACTCGCTAGCAATCGCGCAGTGAATATTTTCATCGCGCGCGACGGAGCGGAGATCGGAGAATACCCGCGCGAGGAATTAGCGCGGCGTGCGCGCGCCGGCGAGCTGCGGCCTTCCGACTTCTATTGGTATGACGGGATGGAAACTTGGCAGCCTCTCGCCGATCTGCTTGGCGATAAAGCATGGGATGCGCGGCCCAGCGTCCCTTCCGAGCCAGTCCCTGCTTCGGAACCAGCCAGTCTTTCAAAGCAGATTCGCTTACTGCAGTCATTCATCGCTTCCGCTTGGCCGAAACCACAGACATTGATTTGGTTAGGTGCGGGTTGCCTTGGATTCGTTCTCCTCGCGACGCTTGTCGTCCATTTTATCAATGCCGGCTCGGCCACACGCGCTCCCTTGCCTCCCGCTCCGGCTAAAGCTCTCGCCCAGCCCGCGCCCGATCCCGATGCTGTGCGGGACAAAGCTGCTGCCGAATTGCGGCAAAGGATCGAGCGCCTGCCCGCCAGGCCGGCCGCTCCCATGAACACCTTCTATTACGATGTCTCGGTTGACATGAGGAGGACATTTGCCGGCAGCGTTCCCTGGACCGCTGTCATCCATGGCGGCGAAAACGTCGTCGACCTCGAGACCGAGCAAACCATCTCGCACACCGACTTCATCCTCATCGCCGATTATCGCGACGGAGAATGGACCTTCCAGCATTACCGCGCCTCCGTCTCCGATATGGTCAAATCGATCACAACCGAGATCGACGACGACGAGAGAACTCCAGCGCCCCCAAGCATCGCCGGCATGCTGGGTCTCAAGCTAAGCCCATCGAAGGAGCAACTGCCCCCTCAGTCTAACTAAGACGACGCATAGAGGGCTTCCGATCGACCGCCAGTTAGAGGCCCCCCTCCCAAGTAAATCAAAGCTTCGTTACTCTACGGCTAAGTCAACGCGGGTCAGCCTGTTGGTTCGCTGCATCGCTTGGTTAGGCCCGCCTCCGTTCAGGCTTCTTTTGAGCACATCGACCGGCGATGTGGATAGGCCCAACCACGAACCCGCCGTCGCACAAACAAGCAACACCGCGCTAGAGCCACTCTTTATTGAGCCTTATTCGGCTAGGAAGCAGAGAGCGTACTGATCGTGACGTAATACCCGTCTGGATCTCGGAGTGAGAACTCTGTAGTTCGGGTCTTCGGGTTGATGTGAGGCTCCTCATCGAGCCGAGCGCCGAGAGCGCGTGCTCTTGGCAACGCTTTGTCGAAATCATCGACCCGAAAAAACAAAAGTAAGCCGTTGCCAGGCTGCGCGTGATCTGGGCTCATCAAAGACGGATGCTCATGGGCGCCCCACTCGTGAAGGCAGAGCAAGACCGTTCCATCGGAGTCGAGGACTTGTCCGAAGTCGTTATGGGCGGGCGCAGTCTCCGGCAGACCAAGCAGCGCCTGGTACCACTTAAGGCTCGCCGGAACATCACTTACGCCGATAATTGTCCATGTGCGTTTCATTGCGTTTCCGTTCTCGACCTAACAGGACTTAAGATCAGCAATCGCTCGCGATAAACGGCCAAACCGCGAAGAGTAGCGGTGACTAAGCTGCGCAGCGAAGCAATCCGCGAGCGTCGCTGCCGGTTAGATGTGGAAGTCATCGAAAGCTAGAACGCGGAGCGGCCCAGTTAGCCTGTCCTGAGTCATCGAATGGAATTCGCTGCATCGCCTGGTTAGATGCTGGCGTCGG
>CAXSFN010000024.1:0-61381 GCA_964236815.1 uncultured Chthoniobacterales bacterium | reverse complement strand
GAGTTCGTCTTCATGGCTTACCAGATGATGTTCGCCATCATCACGCCCGCGCTCATTACCGGAGCGTTTGTTAATCGAATCACCTTCAAAGCATACCTCGCCTTTCTCGTTCTCTGGCAGCTGCTGGTCTACTACCCGTTCGCGCACATGGTCTGGGGCGGAGGGTTACTCGCGCATTACGGTGTGCTTGATTTCGCCGGAGGCATCGTCGTCCATGCCACCGCCGGTTTTGCCGCGCTCGCTTCCGTCTTTTACGTGGGACGTCGGCGCGACCGGGAATCGCCGCCAAATAGCGTGCCGCTTATAGCTATCGGGACTGGACTCCTTTGGTTTGGTTGGTACGGGTTCAACGCAGGAAGTGAATTGGACGTAAACGCAATCACCGGCCTCGCCTTCCTGAACACGGATGTCGCTGCCTCTTTTGCGGCCATCGTTTGGCTCACGATTGAATGGACCGTGCAACGCAAACCAAAGTTCGTCGGGCTACTTACTGGCGCAGTCGCGGGCCTGGCCACGATCACGCCCGCCGCCGGTTTCGTTTCGTTACCCTCAGCCGCGATCATCGGCATGGCAGCGGGAGTGGTTTGCTACCTAGCAGTCCACTTGAAGAATAAACTTGGCTGGGATGATGCGCTCGATGTCTGGGGCGTGCACGGAATCGGTGGTTGCCTTGGCGTAATTTTGCTGGGCGTTTTCGCCTCGAAAGCGATGAATGCGGCGGGCGCGGACGGCTTACTCGCAGGTGGTTCGCACTTTTTTCTCGTGCAATGCGTCGCGGTCATCGGCGCATCGCTGTACGCCTTTCTCTTCACTTACGCCATGCTAGCGGTGGTTAACTTAGTCACGACAGTGAAAGTCTCCGAAGCGGACGAGGACTTAGGCTTGGACGCATCCCTCCACGGCGAGCAGGCCTACGACGCCGGCACGTTGTAGAAACTCGTCACCTGGTCGACTTACAGCCTGTGCAGGTCCGACCTGAGTTACTCGAACCGCTTGCCCGCAAAACTTTTGTTCGGCCATCGTGGGAAATGCCTGCTGATCTTACTCGGAATCGCTATCGCTCTCTGAGCAGATTCGCGGCCGGACTAATCGTCCTGGTCAGCCTGGCCGGTTGTTGGAAAAAAAACGGCGAGGCAATCGTGCTCGCGAAAGAGCATATCGACGCGGCGGAAATTCACGAAACGCCTAACGAGCAGGCGAACGAGGCCGGCTCTTCACCCACACCTTCGGACGAATTAGCGCCGGATAAGGAAGTAGAGACGGCGCGGGAGCTCGCGCCGAATGAGATCGAAGTCGACGGCTACGTGATGGACAAAGATGCGCGTGGCACGAGCAAGGATCCACGCGCGATGCCTAACGAGCAATGGCTCGTAAAGGTGCAACTGGTCTCCGATGGACGCCTCATCGGGGTATATGCAGATAAGGCGCGATACGAGAAAGTAAAGGTCGGCGATCGCGTCCCGATCACCTATCGCGAAGGGAAATACACCGGGACAGTTTGGAGCGCGGAGATCGACTAACAGAGAGAGGATCGCTTACTCGATCATTGCGATGCCGCAGGCGCTGGTCAACAAGTGAGCGCTATGCTCCGCGATTCGCGACGAACCTAGTGTTCGATCTATCGAACGGATCGCCTCTCGTAGTTTGCGGTTCAATTTTCGCGGATATCGCGCACCTTTCAAGAATGCCGCGTTGTCCCTGGGCTACGGTCGAACCAGCTATCACTTACCATGATGAGGAATGGGGCGTGCCGGTGCACGCTGAACGGAAGCTGTTTGAATTCCTTATCCTCGAAGGCGCGCAGGCGGGGTTGAGTTGGATTACGGTTTTAAAGAAGCGCGAAAATTATCGGAAAGCCTTCAGTGGCTTTAACGCCGAGAAGATCGCGCAATACGGTGCGAGCGATGTGAAGCGACTGCTCGCCGACACGGGCATTGTCCGAAATCGACTCAAGATTGCTGCCACGATCCAGAACGCACGGGCGCTACTGAAGCTGCAGCAGGAAGCTACCTTCGATGATTACCTTTGGAGCTTCGTCGGCGGTAAACCCAGGCAAAATCACTGGCGAAATGGTCCGCACATACCAGCGCGGAGCGCAGAATCCGATGCGATGAGTCGCGACCTGCTACGGCGTGGATTTAAGTTCGTGGGCCCGACCATTTGCTATGCCCTGATGCAGGCGACCGGCATGGTCAACGATCACCTGGTGACCTGCCCGCGACACGCCCAACTAGGCGGCGCGTCCAAGCGCAAGTGACGAACCAAAAGCTGCTGCTATGTTGCTCTCATGAACTCCAGCTCAAAGGACGCTCCGAACCTCACACAACGCCCTCCACGCAGTCCCCGCGTGCGACTCGGCGGTTACGTTATGCTCGCCCGCATGCTCGATAAAGGCCGGGCCGAAATCGCCGGTATAGCGGGCGAATACAAATACAACAATCCGATGGACCATCATTGGTTTCGTTTCACCGGCATCACGGCTGAAGCGCTCAAGAACGAACTCGCCGGCGGAAAAGGTGATGGCGAAATCCTGAGCTGGATCGAGCAAAACGCACCGCTCAAACGCACGCCATGGGAAATCCAGCACTGGAGTTCCTGGCTAAGCGAGCGCGGCCCGGATGGCGACGTGGAAACTCTGGAGCATTTCACCAAGCGGGTCGGCGATCTCAGCAAGACGCGCGAAGACGTGAAGACGTGGTTCGATTACCTGGACCTGGATGACCACGTGACTTTCGGCGGCAAGGCGTGAGTCTGGTTTGCAGACTGTAGAATGTTCAGTCTCCCGGTATCGGCACCACCGCCTTGATGATGGCTTTGGGGATACCTAAGAAACCATAGATCGGACTGGGCGTGGTCTGATGGTAATCCGTCAACATACCTTCGCTGAAGCTTACGTTCTTGATCCGTTTCACGAACGCAACTCTAGGATAGCTCATCTCATAGAGACGGTGCACATCAGGCAGAATAAACTGCTGCGTGTTGTCAAGGAGCGCGACCCGGTCCCGCTTTCCGGACGGATCCGCGCTATAGAAGGTAAGCCTGACTCGATAAGACATAGCCGGTCGAAAGAGAAGTCCCTCCTTGTCGAGCTGCTTCAGATTCTTCCCGGTTACTACTTCCGTTTTGCCATCAGAGGTCGGGACGCCTTCGACTGTAAATCCGATGTTGCGGTCCGCTAGCTCTTGTTGGACACGTTCACGTTCGCCCCGATTGGAAGGATGAAAGGAATAGTGGAACGGCAGCCGGTTTATCGTGGGCGGCGTAGGTTTCGAAAATCCCTTAGTTACATCCGCGACATCGGAAACGAGCTCCGCTACAATTTGGACGGTCTTGTCTTCGGTGGTGACATTGCCGGTATTGAGAAGATGTTTCGCGTTCACCGTCACCTGGACTTCATCATCGAACAGGTAATTAGCTTGCGGGGTGGCGTAGCAGACACCCTCGCGTTCATCAGCTTCCACTTCGGGCGTAATCGACACCACCAACTGAGCGATCTTTATTGTTCCTTCCTCGCCAGCGCCTCCGTCGCCTCCCGATTTACTCTTCTCCGAATCGGGTACCGGCTTCTTCATTTCGCCCAAGTCCTTGAACTCCCCTACGATCGTGATCTTTCCGATCGGAAGGTAATAAAGCATACCGTTTACCTGCCCAGAGGCAGGGTCTTCATTTCGGGTGGAGACTGTTGTGCAGGCCGCCAGGCCCCACAGGCCAATTATAACCAAGATGACTTGGGAGCTGATACGTAGCGGACGCAGGCGATAGGTCGGCATGAAGGGCATATCGAGCATGTTCATCCTTTCTCTCTCACGGGCTGCGCGATGCGATGCGCATCCTGTTCCGCTATCTTTACGAAAGTTTGCGTGATCCTAACAAGTCACCATTTCACTATCCGCCTCGCGGATTTATCACCCGGCTTTGCAGGCGACGTAAACGGTGCTGGCTGATACGTCGTCTAGGACTGGATTCGGAAAGGTGACTACGTGAGCACGCGAGGTGGCAAAGGCGGTGTCGAGAATGGTGAGAAATTCTTCATCCGGGGGTTCATCCGACCAGAGAGCAAAGACACCGCCGGGATGTAACTGGGCGGCCAGCGCACGCAGCGCGTCCGGCTGATAAAACGACGCGTTCTGCGGGTCCAGAAGGTCGCGCGGCGAGTGATCGATATCCAAAAGCACGGCGTGAAACAGCCGGCCGGGTTGCTCCGAATCAAAGCCCTCGCTTGATCGAACCCGCGCAAAGAAGTCGGCCTGCACTAACTTCGCGCGACGGTCGCCGGTGAGTTCTGCGCCAAGGGGCACTAAGCTGCCCTGGTGCCAATCGATCACAGGCTGCAAGGCGTCGAGCACGAGGAGTGAGGCAACCTCGCGATGCTCGAGCGCGGCACGAGCCGTATAGCCGAGGCCGAGTCCGCCCACTACCACATCCCACCGCTCACCAGCTAACTCCGCTAATCCGAGGTGAGCGAGCGCTACCTCCACCTCATGGAACAAGCTCGACATGAGGAACGCGTCACCGAGCTTCACTTCATAAACATCGATACCACCTAACGAGAGCATGCGTCGCCTTCGTAAGGTCAGCTCCCCGAGCGGCGTCTGGTGGTAGGCCAGCTCCTCAAAGTCCCGGCTCATACTCAAGGCCGCACTCGCATGCAGTCGTCGTGATGCGCAGCTATCGAGAGCGGGACCGTCCCCACGAGCTGCGTTGCGGCGCAGAACCATTCCGCGCGAAGCCGCCGCGACGCGTCGGCTCGCCGCTTCCTCGTGGTGAATTCCCGGGTAAGCGCGGCTCGATCTTGGCTTGCGACGGGCGTGCCGTTCCCCTGCCCCGTTCTTCCCGAGGCGGCGCAGCCGCATTGTAATCGAAACCTTCCGCTTTCCTCCGCACGATCCCGCGGCCAATGAAGCGTTCCAGCGCGCGCAAAGACCCTTGGTCTTCCGAGGTGACAAAACTAATCGCATCGCCCACCGCATGCGCACGACCGGTGCGTCCGATTCGGTGCACATAATCCTCCGAGTGCATCGGGAAGTCGTAGTTCACGACATGCGAGATCCCATCTACATCGATACCGCGCGCAGCGATATCGGTCGCGACCAGCACGCGCACCGCGCCCGACTTAAAATCTTTTAAGGCACGCAACCGTTGATTTTGCGAACGATTTGAATGGATCGTGCCTGTCTTGATTCCGCTGCCTTCGAGGCGGCGTGCGATCCGGTCCGCGCCGTGTTTCGTGCGCGTGAAAATCAAAATGGTGTCGAACTTCGGATCGCCTAACAAGTGCAAGAGCAACGCCGGTTTCAAATGCGGACGGACTTCGTAAACGAATTGCGTCACAGTCTCCGCCGGGTTTGCGCGCCGTCCGATCTCGATCACTTTCGGCGAGCGTTGGAACTCATGCGTGAGCGCTTCGATCTCGCGCGAGAGGGTAGCTGAGAACATCAACGTCTGCCGTTTTTGCGGGAGCGCTCTCACTATCTGCCGAATCGGCGGCAAAAAACCCATGTCGAGCATGCGGTCGGCCTCATCAAGGACGAGGAATTCTATTCCGGAAAAATTCACATGGCGCTGGCCCATCAGATCGATCAATCGTCCCGGCGTCGCGACTACCAGGTCGACGCCAGAACGAAGCGCCTCGATCTGCGGTCGCTCACTTACCCCGCCGAAAATCGTCGCCATCCGCACGGGAAGATGCTTCGCGTAGGCGCGCACGTTTTCCTCGATCTGCACCACTAGTTCCCGCGTCGGGGCAACGATCAGCGCACGCATGCCGCGGCCGTGTGCGTTTAGCGTCGAGCCGGCGAGTTTCGTTAAAATTGGCAGCACAAATGCGGCCGTTTTACCGGTTCCGGTTTGAGCAATGCCGATGACATCACGGCCCGCGAGCACTTCGGGAATAGCGGCCAGCTGGATAGGAGTCGGTTCGGTATAACCAGCCTCCTGGATAGCGGTGAGAATTTGCGGAGAAAGTTTCAGGGCACGAAAGGGCATGAGAGCGCCTACTATCGTCGCATAACTCCGAATAGCACGTGATCATTCGGGTTGTTTCGTTAGGCAGCGCGCCACCTTCGACTAATCTAAACCTCAGAGTTGTCGACCGCCCTGACTCTCCTTAGTCTGGAAGGATCAGCGCTCCCGATCCCAACCACTACCAGACCCTCGGACTTGATCCCAACTGCACTGGAATGGAAATAAGGGATGCTTATCGGCGCCTGGCGAAACGTCACCATCCGGACGTAAAACCAAACTCAACTCCTGGACGCGTTAGGATTCAGCAGTTGAACGCCGCGTATGAGGTTCTAAGCGATCCGGCCCGTCGCCGGAGTTACGATCATGAATGCAATCTCACCAGCCAGTCTGCGGCCCGCGGGCGCGCGGCGAAGATCGAACGCAATATCAAGCAGGACGTGCGAGTGCGAATCGAAGACTTCCTGCGTGGGACAACCGTCAACGTGCAAGTGAGAGATCCCGCTAATCCGAAGGGCGAGGAATCTTACCGCATCCATATTCATGCCGGCACCGCGCCGGGCACGCGTCTCCGGGTGCCGCGCTTAGCAGCCATCGACGGCGGTGTGGTCGAGCTTCGCCTGAAGCCGTTGCCAGGTTTCCGCTTTAAAATTCGCGGTTCGGATCTTCGATGCGATCTGCGCATCAACTCGCAGCGGGCGGAAGGTGGTGGAACGGAAATGATCGAACGCCCGACCGGGGGTTTGCTCCGAGTGCAAATACCGCCGCGGGTGAAGCGCGGGGAGATCATCCGTATCCCGAACGAGGGAATGCCCAAGGCGCGCGGCGGCCATGGTGAATTGCTCGTTCGGATTACTTACCGGCCCGAGGTTCGGGTTACGAGCACTCGTTAGGCGTTAGGAGACGGAAAGAACCGCGAAGATCCTCAATCGATAACGCAGCGATTGGCTCGGAGTTTCTCCGGCCCTTTCCCAGGCCAACCCTTACTTTTTCGCCTTCTTCGCAGTGCTCGTTTTAGCGAGCGCGAGGCGCTCGGTCTTTTTGCGACGAGCGGCGCGTTTTTTTACGTTATCTCTGCCTTGGCTGTTTCCCATAAGACTTCCACCTTCGCTCGCCCGCGACAGCTTCCAAATGATTTCACCAGCGCGAACAAACAAGACCTAGACGTTGCCTGTCTCGTCGCCGCCCACGCGGTAAAAGTAGGAGCGATCCTCGATAAGGATGCAACCCGAACGCTTCGCGAACTCCACGTTCTCCTTCGCTTCAGGATCAGCCACCAACTTCTTTCGATATTCCTCGTAGGCCGCAAGGCTTTCGAAACCAATCAGGGTCATGGCGATATTATCCGCTCCTCCGTACCCCTTCTTCGGTAGAAAATAGCCAAGCGGCTCGCCGCCGCAGCGTCGAATGATCCCGGCTTCCATCCAGCGGCGTGAGTAGACTTCGAAATCGGCCAGCTTTTGCGGGTCGATCGTATAGCGAATGCAGTGGTAAATCATGCGGAAAGTTAAACGCAGAGACGGTGGAATCTTAGAGAAATTTATCTGGACTTCGGGACCCCAGCCGCTCTCCAAGGACATACCGCCCGCTGTCGCACAGGACCTGCTCCAGCCGGAGCATGTCAGATTGTGCCGCGGCGCCCAAAACGATAGCTTTCATTCTGTTTGGTTTCCTCGTGGCGTCATGGCCCGCCACGGCTCAAATCATTCCTTTAGGCGGAGCGGAGGACGTTGCCATCTTAGGTGCCTCTACTATCACTAACACGGGGGCGACCACTATCAGTGGCAACGTCGCGCTCACCCCTGGCACGGCCATCACGGGCTTCCCGCCTGGCGCGATCGTTAACGGAGCGATCCACATCAATGACGCCGTGGCGAACCAAGCCCACGCCGGCGCGCTCGCGGCTTACAACCAACTAGCGGCAGAAATGCCTACGAACAACCTGACCGGAATAAACCTCGGCGGGCTCACCCTGATGCCCGGCACTTACAAGTTCGATACTTTCGCGCAATTGACCGGAATGTTGAAGCTCGACACCGGCGGTAATCCTGATGCTGCTTTTCATTTCCAAATCGGCACCACCCTCACGGCCGATTCTGCTTCCTCGATCACACTGCTGAACGGCAACTCGGTGAACATCTTTTGGCAGGTCGGTACCTCGGCGACTTTGGGAGCGGGGAGCTCTTTTTACGGCACTATCATTGCCGACCAAAGCATCACTCTCAACACCGGAGCCGCGCTGCAAGGCAGAGCGCTCGCACTCAACGGAGCCGTCACACTGGATAACAACATCATCACCGCGCCCACACCCACGCCAAGTCCGACTGCGACTCCCGCACCGACGGCAACTCCAACTGCGACGCCAGGACCGACTGCAACTCCAACCCCCGGACCGACAGCAACTCCGGACCCAACCGCCACTCCTGCCCCAACGGCAACTCCAGGGCCGACTGCTACGCCAACCGCGACATCCGGCCCAACTGCCAGTCCAACTGCAACTCCCGGCCCAACCGCTACGCCAGGGCCAACTCCAACCCCATCACCAGGTGCTACGCCCACCCCGTCGCCGGGTGCCACGCCAACGCCATCGCCCGGTTCAAGCCCGACCGCCACTCCCGGAAGCTCGACCCCGCTTACTCCTAACCAACTAGCGGTCGTGCACACGCTCGATCGTCTGGCGATTGAGCATCCCGATAACGATCTTATTCTGCGGCTCGCTGCTTTGCCGCCTTCACAGCTGCCAGGTGCGCTCGACCTTCTCTCACCGGAAGACCTGGCCTCGATCTTCGACATCGGTTTCGCGGTCGTCCATGTGCAGCTGGACAATATTGAACACCGCTTATGGGACGTGCGGCAGGGAGCAACCGGCTTCAGCGATTCCAGTTTCGCTGTCACCGACAACCGCGCCCCACGCTACATCGACAGCAAGGACATGCAGAGCGCAGACGGAAAAGAAGTCATGTCTTCCGCGCCAATGACGGCGCACGACAAGCGCTGGGGTTTCTTCATTTCCGGTAGCGGCGAATGGGTCGATTTGGAAAGCACCAGCGTCGCGCGCGGTTCTTCCTTTAACACCGGCGGCGTCACGGTCGGAGCCGATTACCGACTTACCAGCCACTTCGTGCTGGGCGCTGCTCTGGGTTATGCCAATACCTCAGCCGATTTGAATCTCGGCGGCCGGATCAACGGCGATAGCGGAAAACTGAATCTCTACGGCACCTACTATAGCCAGGGATTCTATGTGAATGGGATTGTCGGCGGCGGCTACGGCTCGATCGACACTCGGCGCTTAACCGCAGGCGGATTCGCGCGCGGCGACACTAACGAGTCCGACTTCAATGCCTTACTCGGAACCGGATACGATTTTCACTTCGGCGCCTTTACCATCGGCCCGGTCGCTTCACTTCGTTACAGTAATGTCGGAATCGATAGCTTTTCCGAAGAAGGCGCATTTGGTTCGTTATGGTTTGATTCGCAGCGGGAGGATTCACTGCAATCAGCCCTTGGACTAAGGGCTTCTTACACTGCGAAGGTTGGCCGGGTTATTTTCACTCCTGAAGTGCGTGCGCAGTGGGAGCATGAGTACCTAACGAGCACATCGAGCATTGATGCGGGATTTACCTCCGCTTACCCGTTTACGGTGCGCGGCCCGGAGATTGGTCGCGATGGATTGCGACTCGATGCAGGTGTCTCCGCCCAATTGACGTCCAACCTAGCTATCTTCACCTACTATTCTGGCGAACTAGCCCGTCGAAACTATAATTTGCATAGCGTTAATGTCGGCTTGCGAGTGAGCTTCTAGCTCTCATGCCCTCGCAGAGACTTTCGTTTAGATGCGGAAGGGCATCCTTGGCACTGCTCGTTGCCGGTCTACTGGTTGGCTCCTGGACTGCCGCGATCGCGGAAATTTCCCTTGGAGTGGCGCAGAACGTGACCGTGCTCGCTGGTTCCACCATCACCAGCACGGGCGCGACCACTATCGCCGGCAATATCGCGCTAAGTCCGGGCCCCTCAGTGACGGGATTCCCTCCAGGAACGATCATCGACGGTTCCCTTCATATCAACGATGCCCTTGCTAACCAAGCGCACGCCGATGCACTTACGGCTTACACTACCCTGGCCAACGAGACGTTAACAACCAACCTAACCGGTATGGACTTGGGCGGCCTAACTCTTACACCCGGCATCTACCATTTCGATACCTCAGCTCAACTGTCCGGCATCCTAGCCCTCGACACCGGCGGCGATCCGAATGCTGTCTTTCACTTCCAAATCGGGACCACCTTTACTATAGCAATCGGCTCGGCGATCACAGTCTTGAATGGGGATTCGCTCGATGTCTTCTGGCAGATCGGCACCTCAGCCACCATCGGCAGCAACAGCTTTTCCTACGGGAACATGATTGCTAACCAAAGCATCAGCTTCGGAACTGGGGCGGATCTCTACGGCCGGGCCCTGGCGATCAATGGCGCCGTTACCTTGGACACTAACCAAATCACCGGCCCACAAACGCTATCGGTTCCAGAATCGAAGATCTGGGCTTCGACCGCGATCGCTTTCACGTGCTTTCTCCTCCTCCTTCGCCGCCGTACCGATAGAAAGAAGAATCCTCGCTCGTAGGAGCTCGCCTAGAGTGTCATGCACGTGGGTCGGTTAAGTCCGAGCCAGGCACAGGGCGAGCCAGGATAGTCGCTGTCCAGAGCGCGTCGGCTGACCAGCAGGTCCGAGCCTCCGTGGCGCGAGCTTCCCAGCTTGCGAGATTCCAAACTTCCCACCGACCAATCTCGCAAGCTGGAAGCTCGCGCCACGGAGCGGCCTCTTGCCAGACAGCCCTAAAGCATTTGGCGCTACTACGCGCGCGCCCAAATCGGAAAGTGCATGACACGCTCTAGACTCAGTCCGCCTCAACCGGTAGAACCGCGCGGTTAAAGAAACTTCACTAACGCGTCGGTCGTTTCCTTCGGTTTTTCTTCCAGGATCCAATGGCCGGCATCCTTGAGCACAATAACGGTCACGTCATCCGCGACTAACTTCGCTTGTTCGCCCAGCTGAGCACCCAACGACCTGTCGCCGCCGATCGCTAGCACCGGCATGCTCAGTTTAGTCTGCGCCAGTTGCGCAAAATCCTTCGCGAGTTGCGGCCAGGAAGCGAAATAAGCCCAGGCCGCGCGCATCCTTCCCGGCCGGGCATAAGCTTCCGCGTAGGCTTTGCGATCAGTTTCCGGGAGCGAGCGCGTCTTGTCGGCCGCGAGCACATTCCAGAAGTATTCGAAGTAAGTCCGCTCCCGTCCTTTCACCAGCGCTTCGGGATATTCTCCGGTGAAACGAAAATGCCAGATGTTGGGATCGTTGTAGATGGGCTCCCAACCGCGCACGCCCGGAAGAAAGGCGTCCATCAGGACGAGCTTCTCCGTCTCCGCGGGAAACTGGGCCGCATAAGCATAGGCAACCATCAGACCGATGTCGTGCCCGACGACTCTTGCCTTCTCTTTGCCTAACGAGCGGACAAGAGAGTGAATGCGCTTCGCCGAAGTTACCATATCGATACCACTCGCGGGAATGGAGGAGTCGCCGATGCCCGGGAGATCGGGCGCGATCACGGTAAATGTCTCCGCCAGCAACGGCATAATCGGTCGCCACATACGGGAAGTTTCCGCATAGCCGTGCAACAGGATCACCGTCGGCCCTTTGCCGGCGGTAAGGTAGTGGAGTTGGACGCCGTCGACCTCGGCTGTGCGCGAAGTGATTGTCTTATCCGCGGCCTCTGCGCCGCTCCCGCAAACGATGAGTGCGAGGAGAAAGAACAAGCAGCGGGCACCGGAACCCGGAGAGAATTCTATAGTATGTTTCATAAGGGCTCTTTGATCTTGTCAGGATTCGCGGCCTTAGCGCCAGTAATTGTTAGCGCCAGTCTTGGTCCGCTTCTGCTGCGACCAATCGGAAGCTGCGATGGCGTCCAGATCGACAGGAAGAATCGGTCCCGCACGACCTCGCCTTGCCGAGACGAAGCTTGCGAGCGAAGCCGATGAAGTTGCTGTTGCTAAAGGCGATGCAGTGTCCCACTTATTCCGGCGATGAGTGCCGAGCAACAGCCACAGCAGAACGCGCAGCGGATGGAGAAGATCGTGAGCTTGTGCAAGCGGCGCGGGTTCATTTTCCAGGCGAGCGAGATATACGGCGGACTCAATGGCGTCTGGGATTACGGCCCGCTCGGAGTCGAGCTTAAGCGTAACCTGAAAGACTATTGGTGGCGTGTGATGGTGCGCGAACGCGATGACGTTGTTGGGATGGATGGCTCGATCCTGACGCATCGCGCGGTGCTGAAAGCGAGCGGACATGAGGAGACTTTTACCGATCCGATGGTGGATTGCCGGACGTGCCAGGCTCGCCTGCGCGCCGATCAGATTCCGGAGAAGAACGGAGTGAAGCAGTGTCCAAATTGCGGCGGCAAAGATCTGACAGAGGCGTCCGCTTTCAATCTCATGTTTCGCACTAACATGGGCGCGAAAGAGGATGAAAATTCGACGGCATATCTCCGGCCCGAGACGGCGCAATCCATCTTCGTGCAGTTCAAGAATGTGCTCGATACCGCGCGCAAGAAAGTGCCCTTCGGCATCGCTCAGATCGGGAAGGCGTTTCGGAACGAGATCAATCCCCGCAATTTCATTTTTCGCTCACGGGAATTCGAGCAGATGGAGCTGGAATATTTTTGTGCTCCGACGGAGGGAATGCGGTTGTTAGATTACTGGCTGGAAGAGCGGCTTAAGTTCTACGAGAACATCGGCATTCCGCGCAGCACCCTGCGTGTCCTTACCGTGCCGGACGCGGACCGTGCGTTTTATTCGAAGGGTACCTACGATATCGAATATGAGTTTCCGTTCGGCGTGCAGGAGCTCGAGGGTGTGGCCTATCGCACCGATTACGATCTCACCCAACATCAGACCGCCAGCGGCAAGCCACTGGAGTATTTCGACGAGGAAACGAAAAAAAAATTTGTCCCGCACGTGATCGAACCAAGCGCGGGCGTCGATCGCACGGTGCTCGCGCTTCTTTGCGAAGCGTTCGATGAAGAAACAGTGACGGATGAGAAGGGGAAATCCGAGACCCGTACGGTCTTGCGTTTCCATCCCCGGATGGCGCCGATCAAAGTGGGCGTCTTTCCGTTATTGAAAAACAAACCGGAACTGGTGGCGAAAGCGCGCGAAGTGCAGGCGCTTCTCCGGCCGCAGATGATGGTCTTCTACGATGAAGGCGGAGCGATCGGGCGGCGTTATCGGAGACAGGACGAAGCGGGGACGCCTTTTGGCCTAACGATTGATTTCGAAACCCTGGGCGAGAAGGGTGACGAGCTGCGCGATACCGTTACCTTGCGACATCGTGATTCGATGAAGCAGGAACGCGTGAAGATTTCGGAGTTGTTGGCAATTCTGCTTCCGCAAATTGCCTGAGGCGCGCTCGCCCAGAGTTTTACCGCCGAGCAGGGGTTCGCGTAGGGAACAACATTCATCCTAGCTCAGGGATCTCTGTGACCTCTGTGGTTAATGAACAACGCCATGACCCGGGAGTGCACTCGCCCGGAGTGAGCACTTCGCTGCGCGATCAAAACTTTGCTTGGCAAGCCGAAGACGCGCAGCCGATAGTTCCCGCGCGTCGGGTCGTAGCACAGCTTGGTAGTGCGCTTGAATGGGGTTCAAGAGGTCGCGGGTTCGAATCCCGCCGGCCCGATTTTTCACGCGTGATTGCGGCCACGCGCCGACCGCATTAACCTTCGCGCCTTATGCTCAGCGCTGGAATCGTCGGCCTGCCTAACGTAGGAAAATCCACCCTCTTCAACGCCGTCACCCGCAGCCGCAAAGCGCAGGCGGCAAACTATCCCTTCTGCACGATCGATCCGAATCTTGGCGTTGTAACGGTGCCCGATCCGCGACTCGAAGTGCTCTCGAAATTATCCAGTTCCCAGAAATTAATTCCGGCGGCGATCGAGTTCGTCGATATCGCCGGCTTGGTGAAAGGCGCGAGCTCCGGTGAAGGATTAGGCAACCAATTCCTCAGCCATATCCGCGAGGTGAACGCGATCGTGCAGGTGGTGCGCTGTTTTGAAAACGGCGACATCCATCATGTTAGCGGCACGATTGATCCGGTGCGTGATATTGAAGTGATAAATACAGAGCTGGTTCTGGCCGATCTCGCGTCGCTGCAGAAGCGGCTGGATCGTTTGCAAAAGGAACTGCGCGCTGGTTCCAAAACAGCGAAAGCGGAAAGCGCCGTGATCGAGAAACTGTTGCCGCATCTGGACGAGGGCAAACCTGCAATCACCGCCATTTTGAGCGACGACGAGAAGGTGACCGCGCGCGATTTCTTCCTGCTGACGTCGAAGCCAACTCTATTCGCCTGCAACGTGGCGGAATCCGATCTGGCGGAGGCGGCCTCACCGCATGTCCGCGCAGTCGAGGAATACGCGCGGAATCATTTTGGGAGCGAGGCGGTCGTAATCAGCGCTCAAATCGAGAGTGAACTGGTCGATCTAAGCGATGCGGAAGCGCAGGAATATCTCCGCGATCTCGGGGTAAGCGGCAGCGGAGTGAGCGCCTTGATCCGCGCGGTCTATCACTTGTTAGGCCTACGCACTTACCTGACGACGGGCGAAAAAGAAACGCGCGCCTGGACGATTCACGAAGGCGACAAGGCGCCGGCCGCAGCCGGGGTGATCCACACTGATTTCGAACGCGGTTTTATCGCGGCAGAGGTCGTGCATTATGACGATCTCATTTCCCTCGGCTCCTCCGCCAAAGCGCGCGAAGCCGGTAAGCTCCGGATCGAAGGCAAAGAATACGTCGTGAAAGACGGCGACGTGGTGGAGTTTCGTTTCAACGTTTGATCCAATCCAGAGGCACATGCTTCGGCTTGCCTGCTGCACGGGGCGCGCCGCTCCGCGTCAGTCCGCCAAATAGAGAATCCGTCCGCACTGTTCGCAGCTCGCGATTTCTTTCCCGTTCTTCACGCGATGCGCGGTTTGCGCCGTGATTTTCATGTGACAACCGGTGCAAACCTCATGCTCGAGCGGGACGACTGCGGCGTCGCCTTTGCTGGCAAACAGACGCTCGAATCTGCTCAACAAATCTTCGTCCACGTTGTCCGCGATCGTGGCGCGCTCTTTGGTTAATTCCGCCAAGCGGGCGTCCAGTGCGAGCGACTTCTCTTCGAGATCGGTGCCCTGACGGGAGAACGATTCTCTCGCAGCCGTCGTGCGCTTTTCTTCGGCGGCGACTTCGACTTTTAACTTATCCAACTGATCCATCACTTCGAGCTCCTGATCCTCAATCTGCGAGATCTCTTTGGCGTAGCGTTCAATCTCGTTTCCGATCGCACGGAACTCGTCATTCTTGCGCGTTTCGTACTGCTGGGTCTTGAGCCGGTTAATACTTTCGGTGCGGGTCCCAACGTCCAATTCCATTCTCTTCCGCTCGACTTCTGCCAGCCGCGCTTTCTGCTTGATCGCTTCCAATCCAGCGGCAGTCGCCGCGATCTGGCCGTCGAGCTGCGCGCGTTGCGATGGGAGCGATTTCACCTCCGCGCGAATTTGCCGGATCTTCTGATCGCGGTCCTGGAGGATGAGCAATTGCTCGAGTTCGGGCTGCACGCGCGAAGGTTATGGGCTCCCACTATTGGCGTCAATTATGGCAAGCGCTCGCCTCGCGTTCGTCATCTCGAGTCGCGGCTCGCATTCTTTAATAAGTTTCAACCGGCGAGCGCTTCCCGTCTTCCGCACTGCGAAGCGCGGCCGCTTCATCGCCAAGAACGGCAACCCGCAGATCCCAAATCTCATCGTCGATTTTCCGGAAGGCCGCTTCGGAAAACTCGTGCGGGGGCGACATTCGGCTTTTAAATTTTTCCACATTATCCAGCGCGCGCTGCAGCTCGCCTTTCTCCACGCCCGCCAACGCGGCGCGCGCGTCCTCGATCGCATCGATGCGATGACAAATCATGGCGAGATCATTGCCAGCATGGAGCGCGCGCTGAATCGTTTCTTCGAGCCCGTACTCGTTGTAGATCGCGCCCATGTCGAGATCGTCAGTCATAACCAAACCGTCGAACTTCATTTCCTTGCGAAGTAAATCCTGAACGACGCGGCGCGAGAATGAGGCCGGTAGTTTTTCCTTCTCGAACGATGGATACCAACCGTGACAAATCATCATGGAGTCCACGGTGGACGCGAACCGACGGAAGACAGCCAGCTCATTCGTCTCCAGCTCCTCAAGCGAACGATCGATGCGCGGCAGATCATGATGCGCATCGACTTGTGCCGCGGAATAGCCGGGAAAATGTTTGCCGCAGCTGGCGATGCCTTCTTTGCGGAGCGCGTCGTTGAAGGCGCCGGCCAGGCGCACCACTTCTTCCACATCTCTTCCGTAGCACCGCCCGCGCAGGGAATTATCCGCTTCGTCATCAAACGAAATATCGAGCACCGGACAGAGATCGAGATTGAACCCAAACAAACGCAGCAGCCGGCCCGTGATTTCACCATGCTGCCTAACGAGTGCAAGCTCGCCTTTGTCGCGCAACTGCTGCGCGTTCGGCGGTTCATTTCCGATCAAACGCAATCGCGAAACACGACCGCCTTCCTGGTCGATCGTGATAATCGGCTCGCGCTCGGAAATGTTCCGCAAGTCATCGATCAATTTTCGAAGCTGCGTCGCGCCCGTGATATTGCGACCAAAGAGGATGAAACCGCCCGGCTGCACCTTCTTGAAGAGGGCGGCGGTTGCGGAATCGAGTTCCGTGCCGGGAACACCGGTAAGCAGGAGCTGGCCAAGCTGATCGGGCTTCATGAGGCTCGGAACTTAGGATGCGTGAAAAAATCATTCCACGGCTAAATTCGGCCGTGGCGAAAAAGATTGGGCTCTACGGCGGGACGTTCGATCCAATTCACTACGCACATTTGATCCTGGCCCGCGAGGCGTTGGAAAGGCTGGGCCTCGATCGGGTGATCTTCATTCCTGCCGCCCTTTCGCCGCATAAAATCGAACAGGAGCCGACCGATGCCCTCATCCGGCTTGAGATGCTGCGTGCGGCGATCAAAGACGAAGCGCGCTTTTCGATCGACGAGATGGAAGTGAATCGTCCTCCGCCCTCTTACACTCTCGACACCGTAGAAGAATTCCGCCGGGGCAATTCCGGCGCCGAGATTTATTACCTGCTTGGCTCCGATAATTTGCCGCGGCTCGACACCTGGCATCGTCTTTCGGAATTGCGCCGGCTGGTGCAATTCGTCGTGCTTGATCGCGGCAAAACGCCCGTCCTCTCCGAGTTCCCCACCATTCACCGCTTGATCGACATTTCCGCGACCGAAATCAGAAACAGAGTTGCCACGCAGCGATCCGTTCGTTACTTCGTTCCGCCGGCGGTCGAAGAAATCATCCAGCGGCGGCAGCTTTACCGGGAGTCCGAGAAATAACCTCAGAAGAACTAGCCAGAACGTGCGCCGAGCTCGCGTCGAACAAGAAGGCGGAAGAGATCGTCGTGATGGATCTGCGAGAGATCTCAACTTTCACTGATTTCTTCGTAATTTGTTCGGCGAACTCTGAGCCGCAGATCAAAGCGATCGCGGGAGAGATCGAAGCGCAGCTAAAACAGAACTACGCGACGCGCCCCGTGGCGGTGGATGGCTTTCCTGCCAGCCAGTGGATCGTGCTCGATTACATGCAAGTGATCGTGCACATCTTCCACGCTGAGAAGCGCGAGTTCTACAGCCTGGAAGACCTGTGGGGCGACGCGCCGCGGCTGGCGTGGGAGACCGCGGCCTAACAGAATACCCTTATTTGTCTTTCGGTTTGGAATCCTTCGGCTTTTCTGCTGGAGCCACCGGCGTAGCGCCGGCAGCTTTGGTCTCGTTAGGCTGAATGCTGAGCAGCTCGACCTCGAAGATAAGTGTTTCGTTAGGCCCGATGTCCTGACCGGCGCCACGTTCGCCGTAGGCGAGGGCTGCGGGAACGAAGAGCTGATATTTCGCGCCGGGCTTCATTAACTGGAGCGCTTCGGTCCATCCTTTGATCACGCGATTAACCGGGAAAGTGGCCGGCTCATTGCGTTTATACGAACTATCGAACTCCGTGCCGTTAATCAGCGTCCCTTTGTAATGCGTCACGACTGAGTCGGTTTCCTTCGGGCTGGTGCCGCTGCCCTCCTTCAGCACCTTGTATTGCAAACCGCTCGCGGTCGTCTTCACACCCTCTTTGCCCTTATTTTCCGCGAGAAATTTCTCACCTATCGCGCCGTTCTTCGCGGCTGCCTCTTTCGCTGCGCTGGCTTGTTTATCCATCATGGTTTTTGAATAAGCGGTCATGGTGTCTTTAACTTCTGCTTCCGTCATAAGAGCCTTGTTGCCGCTCATGCCGTCTTTCAATCCGGAGAGTAAAACATCGGCGTTGATCTCCATATTTTGTTTCTTAAACGTATTTCCAATATCAAGCCCGATACTGTAACTAACCTTGTCTTTTTCGTCCTTTAGTTGTGGTTGCTGCGCGGACGCGGAGACGGTGAGCAGAGCTGCGCCGAGTAAAATGCAAAGATGTTTCATGAGGAATAAACCAACGAAAGCTGCGTCCGCATCATGCAGCCGCGCCGTGGAAGGGTGCAGGCTAATCAAGCGGCGGCGGGCGTCAAGGCGATGCGCTAGCGGTTGGATCGTCGCGAGCATCGTCCTCTGTATTATTCACGCAGATGCATTCGAGCTTTCGCGCGCGGAGTCGATGCGCATTGGCCGCAAAATCTGGCAGAACGAATGCGCCGGCACGATCGCGGGTCTGACTTCGTGGAACGCGGGCGAAAATTTCGCCTCGCTCGGCATCGGCCATTTCATCTGGTACCCGAAAGGCGCGGGCGGGCCGTTTGAAGAAAGTTTCCCGCATTACGCACGTTTCGCGGCCGGACGAGGCGCGAAATTACCGGAGATCGTTTCCGCTAATCGAAGCAGCGGTTGTCCCTGGAGTACGAGATCTCAATTCGTGGCGGCCAATGATTCCACGCCTATGAAAGAACTGCGAAAATTCCTGGCCGATACGATCGATCTACAGGCCGATTTTCTCGTGCAACGATTAAGAGAGGCGCTACCGAAAATGCTCGCGAATGCGCCGGCGGCAGAACGAGCGCAGGTGCAGCAGCATTTCGATGGAGTCGCGAGCACCGCGCAAGGTTGTTACGCCCTGGTCGATTATGTGAATTTTAAAGGTGAAGGTCTGCTCGACACCGAGCGCTATCACGGGCAAGGATGGGGCCTGTATCAAGTCCTCCAAGGTATGAATGAAAATAACCAAGGCGACGCCGGACGGGAGTTTGCACTCTCGGCCTCGCGCGTGCTCGAACGACGTGTGCAAAATTCGCCCCCGGAACGAAAGGAATCGCGCTGGCTTGCAGGGTGGTTGCAGCGCGTGAACACTTACGCACATTGAACCGCGTGACCCCTCGCTCTTTTATCCTTGCCGCGCTTTTGTTCTCCTTAAGCGTCCCCGCCTTGTTCGCGCAAGCGCCGCGCGCTACCACCTCCAAGCCCGGCTTCGCACGTCCCGGACAACCCGCGCCACCGCCGGTATCGACCGGGCCAATGAAAAAAGCGTCCGAGTTGATCAGCCGGCAACCGCCGATCAATATTAACAAATCCATCTATGATGGTCTTACGCCCGACCAGGCGCACGTGGTCGTGAACCTGACCAAGCAACGCGCGTATCTCCTCCACGGCGATCAGATCGCGATCGATAGCCCGATTTCGTCTGGAAAGCGCGCGGGCATGACACCGACCGGTAAGTTTTCCGTATTGGAGAAGGACAAGGATCATCGCTCGAGTGTTTACGGCGATTTCAAGGATCGCGGTGGCCGCACTGTTCGCAGCGGCGTGAGTTTGAAGATCGATTCCGCACCGAGTGGCACCCATTACGTCGGCGCGCCCATGCTTTGGTTCATGCGGCTCACCGGCGACGGCGTTGGCATGCACGTGGGAATTCTTCCCGGGTATCCGGCCTCGCACGGCTGCATCCGAATGCCGGGACAAGGCGCCGAATTATTTTACGCGAAGGTCAAAGTCGGCACGCCCGTTGAGGTGATGCGGGACTGAGTAGCGTCGCTGTTCCCACCGGCCTGCAGGCCGCGAGACGCACCCAGCTACAATAACTTCTGCCGCAACATTTCGAGCGCAGCCTGGCTGGCTAGTCGCTTGAAGCTCTCGCGCTCCGAAAGAAATCGAAAGCGCTGCACATCCGTTTTTGCGCCCGCGGAAGAGAGCGCGACGAAGACAGTTCCTACGGGTTTTTTCTCGCTCCCACCGCCTGGCCCGGCGACGCCTGTCGTAGCCAATGCATGAGTGGTGCCGGCATTCCGCAATGCACCCTCAGCCATCGCACCCGCCACAACTCGACTCAACGCGCCATGTTCTTCAATGAGCGCAGGGTCGATGCCCAAGGCGGCGATCTTCGCTTCATTCGAGTAAGTCACGTAACCAGCGGGAAACACGGCCGAGGCGCCCGGAACATTCGTTAGGCGATTTGCCAGATAACCGCCGGTGCACGATTCGGCGGTCGCGACCGTTTCCGCTTTCTCAGCGAGCAAACGCACCACCACTTCTTCCAGGCGCTCATCCGCGGTCGAGTAAATCGATTTCGGAAAAGCCGCGCGGATAAATTGTTCCGCTTCCTCCAAACGCTCTCGCCGACCAAGTAAACGCACGTCCACTTCGCCAAGCCGTGAGCAGTAGCCCAGCTCCACCTCCTCCAGCGCGAGAATTTTTTCCCCGACCGCCGCTTCCACGATCGACTCTCCCACTCCAGTCAAGCGGAAGGTGCGGCATTCAATCGCCGCATCGATTTTGACCACCTGGTGAAGAATCGGCAGGACTGATTCGCGAAACATCGGTTCTAATTCTCGCGGCGGTCCGGGAAGCAGAAATAGATGCGCCGTTTCGGTCGCAAGATACAAACCAGGCGCGGTGCCATTCGCGTTGTGTAAAACCGTTGCGCCTTCCGGCACATCGGCCTGACGAAGGATGCGGTCGGTCATCGGAAATCCGCGTTTTCGCAATCGCTGCGTGATTGCCTCCGCGACCACCGCGTCGCGCCGCAATTCGCGCCTCAGTAATTCCGCGGCGCTTTCACGCGTGATGTCATCAGTCGTCGGCCCCAGACCGCCGGTGAGGAAAATAATATCCGCTTCTGCGAGAGCTTCGGCCAGCGCGTCGCGGATCGCTCTTCCATCCGGGACCGTAAGTTGCCGCGCAACGCGCAAGCCAAGCGGAAAAATTTCCCGCGCGATAAAATTTAAATGCGTGTTCAGCACGCTCCCGAGCAGGAGCTCGGTCCCGGTGTTGATCACGACCACGTTCATCGCAAGGCGACGAACGTATGCTTAAGCCGCGTCCTTGTCCTGCTTCTTGCGAATGAGCGGAAGTTTTTTTCCTTCCACCACCGCGCGATTGATCGTGACCTCCGCGATGTCTTCACGGCTCGGCACGTCATACATAATGTCGAGCATGATGCGCTCGAGCATGGAACGCAGCGCCCGCGCTCCAGTTCCCTTCGTCACAGCCTGCGCAGCCAGTGCCTTCAGCGCATCTTTCGTCACGCTCAAACGCACACCTTCCATGGAGAAGAGCTTGGTGTACTGCTTGATCATCGCGTTCTTCGTGTCGGTCAGAATCATGACCATCTCTTCTTCGGTTAACGCGTCGAGTGCCGTCACCACCGGTAAGCGCCCGATAAATTCCGGGATCATTCCAAAGCTGAGCAAATCTTCCGGCTCGACCTGCCGCACGGCTTGTTTCGCGACCGCTTCCTCCACCTCGAGCGTCGGGCCGTTAAATCCCATCGTCCGACTGCCGATGCGTTTCTGGACAATCTTGTCGAGTCCCACAAAGGCGCCGCCGCAGATAAACAAAATTTTCTCGGTATTAACCTGGATGTATTCCTGGTGCGGATGTTTGCGGCCGCCCTGCGGCGGAACATTGCAGGTGCTGCCTTCGAGAATCTTGAGCAACGCCTGCTGCACACCTTCCCCGGAGACGTCGCGCGTGATGCTGACGTTATCGGTTTTGCGCCCGATCTTGTCGATTTCGTCGATATAAACCACGCCGATCTCAGCGCGCTTCACATCGTAATCAGCATTCTGTAGGAGGCGCAGGATAATGTTCTCAACGTCTTCCCCGACGTATCCCGCTTCAGTTAAAGTCGTCGCATCCGCGATGCAGAATGGCACATCGAGAATCTTCGCGAGCGTTTTCGCAAGCAGCGTTTTGCCGGAACCGGTGGGACCGATCAGCAAAATATTACTCTTCTCGATCTCCACGTCCGCAAACGGATCCGGCTGAAACGCAGCCGACGAATCGGCCGGTGGCGCGCTTTGCATGACGCGCTTGAAATGATTATGAACCGCGACCGAAAGCGTCTTCTTCGCGGTATCCTGACCGATCACATATTGATCGAGCGAGCGCCGAATCTCGACCGGCTTCGGGACGCGAATGTTCGACGATTGCCGCCGCGCGTCTTCATTCAGCTCTTTATCGAGAATGCTTTTGCAGACGTTGATGCAACTGTCGCAAATATAGACACCCGGACCGGCAATCAGTTTCCGTACTTCCGCGTGGCTTTTGCCACAGAAGGAGCACATCGTGAGATTGGAAGCGCGCGCCATAAAATTACCGGCCTAAAAGCAGCTTCTATTCCTCTACTTTGTGGGGCAAGGCAGCTTCCGCGATGGCCGTGGAGCGCTCCGGCACGGCTCCTTCCAGAAGCTTGGCTTCTTTTCGCGATTTGATCACTTCGTCCACTAACCCGTAATCTTTGGCTTCGGCCGCCGATAGAAAATAATCGCGATCGGAATCGAGCCGCACCTTCTCTTCCGGCTGTCCGGTATGCGCGGACAGAATTTTGATCAGGCGTTTCTTGAGCTTGAACATGTATTCCACCGTCCGCTCCACGTCGCTCGCCTGGCCCTGGGCGCCGCCCGAGACCTGATGAATCATGATGTCGGAATTTGGCAGCGCGAATCGCTTCCCTTTTGTACCAGCCGCCAGCAAAACCGCGCCCATGCTCGCCGCCATCCCCAGACAATAGGTCGTCACATCGCAGGTCAAAAACTGCATCGTATCGTAGATCGCGAGACCGGAAGTAACCGATCCGCCCGGCGAATTGATATAGAGGCTGATGTCCTTCTTCCCGTCTTCCATTTGCAGGAAGAGCAACTGCGCGATGACCAGATTCGCAATGTGGTCGTCAATCGCAGTGCCAATAAAAATGATCCGGTCCTTCAGGAGCCGCGAATAGATGTCGTAACTGCGCTCGCCTCGCCCAGTCTGCTCGACCACCATCGGAATGAGCACGGACTGCGAACGATTTTCGTTTGAGAAAGTCATGATTTTTCCGTCGCCGAAGCATCGATCTGCTGCGCTTCTGCAAGCGGCTGGACGCTAACATTGGCCTTCAGAAAATCAAGGGTTTTGCCCAGCAGAAGTTCCTCCGCCAGGCCATCCAGACGGTCGTGTTCTTCCAGCTCCTTCCGCATTTTTTCCGCCGTCATATTGTACTGCAAGGCCTGTTCGCGAATCCGCGCATCGACCTCATCGCGCGTGATCTGAATCTTCTCGCGTTCGGCGATGCGATGCAGAATGAAGTTCGTTTTCAATCGATGACCGGCGAGCGATCCCGCACCTTCGATGAGTTCCTTTTCCTTCCCCTTCAGCAGTTCGTCCGGCACTCCGCGCTCGCGATTGCGATGCACCAGCTCGTTCAAAGCCCGGCGTGTTTCGTTTTTCAACAGCGTCGGCGGTAGATCGAAAGTGATCTGCTCGCTCAGAAATTTTACGATACCCGCTTCCTTCGCGCGCTCGATCTGATGTTCCTTCTCGTGCTCGAGATCGTGCTCCAGCATGTGGCGCACGTCCGCGAGCGTTTTTCCCGGCATTAATTTTTCCGCCAACGCGTCGTCCAATTCCGGCAAGACCTTCTGCTTGATCTCGTTCAACGTGACTGCGTAATCCGCTTTCTTTCCGGCCAGTTCCGTAACCGCGAAATCCGCGGGGAATTCAACCTGCACACTGCGCATCTCGCCCGGCTTCATTCCGACGATCTGCTCGGAAAATTGCGGCAGAAAATTATCGGGCGCGACGCGCAGCCAGAATTTTTTGCCGCCGTGCAGGTTCTTACTGGCCTGCGGGACGAGATCGGCGATTGCGATGCCATCCACCGCGCCTTCAAAGTCGAGCACCGCGAAATCTTCCATCGCCAGCGCCCGCTCCAGCACGTCGGTAAAGTCGGCCGATTGATCGCGTAAACGCTCGAGCGCTGCGTTGACTTCGCCCTCGTTCACTTCCGCCGCAGGCAACTCAACCGGAATCGATTTGTAATCCGGGAGTTCGAATTCCGGCGCGGTGATGACGGTGGCGCGGAACCGCATCGAGCGATCGTCGCCGAACTCCACGTCTTCGAGATTCGTCAATGAAACCACCCGGAGCTGCTGTTGCGCGACAGCTTCGTGATAACTTTTCGAGACAAGTTTCTTCGTCAGCTCGTCCTGGATTTCCTTTCGGAATTTTTTCTCGATCACCGGCTTGGGAACTTTGCCTGCGCGATAACCGGGGATGCGCGCGTAGCGCGCGTAGTTCGCCGCGATCGCATCCCATTCCTTGCGCACCTCTTCCGGCGGCAACTCGATTCGGAGAGTAGCGACACTTTGCGGCTGCGTTTCGACTTCGACTTTCATGAGCGTGCGACGTTAGCGGCACGCTCTCGGATGCGCAAACGAACCGCCGTTCCGGCATTGATTGCGACTAACGATTGTCTAGAAAACGCGCTCGCCCCGCACAAAAACCGAGTGCGTTTGTGGGATACCGAAATAGTAAGCGATCTCGCGATAATCTTCGCAGTCGAAGATGCTGAAATTCGCAAGCTTCCCCGCTTCGAGCGATCCAATTTTATCGCCACGCTTCAACGTATAGGCGGCGTTGATCGTCGCAGCGGTGACACCTTCCGCGGGCGTCATCTTCATCTGCGTCGCGGCTAAGGATAGAATCTCCGGCATGGAAGGCGTGGGTGAAGAACCGGGATTGAAGTCCGTCGCCAGCACGACCGCGAGCCCCGCATCGATCATCGCGCGCGCTCGCGGGTACCGCGTTTTTCCTAACGAGTAAACTGATCCCGGCAACAACACCGGCTGCACTCCGGCGCGCACTAGCGCGGCAATTCCTACGTCTTCCGTTTGTTCGAGATGATCCGCCGTCGCCGCGCCCAGCTCCGCGGCCAGTTCAGCGCCGCCCGAATTCGTCAACTGATCGACGTGCATGCGCAAACCGAGCCCATGTTGTTTCGCCGCAGTCAAGATCCGGCGCGACGTTTCCAGATCGAAGTAGCCGCGCTCGCAGAAGATGTCGCAGTATTCAGCGAGATTTTCCGCTTGGACGCGTGGCAGCATCTCGTGCATCACCAGCTCTACGTAACGCTTGGGTTCATCTTGAAACTCTTCCGGCACGGCATGCGCGCCGAGAAATGTCGGCACGAGTTCGAGCGGCGTTTCCACGTTCAGATCGCGGATGACCCGGAGCAGTTTCAGCTCGGCCTCGAGCGAAAGTCCGTAGCCCGACTTCGCTTCCACCGTGGTCGTGCCGCATTGCAGAAACCAACTCGCGTGTTTGAGCGCTTGCTGCAGAAGTTGCTCCACCGAAGCCGCACGCGTCTTGCGCACAGTCGAACGAATGCCGCCACCGCCGGCTGCGATTTCTTCATAACTCGCCCCGCTCGCGCGCATCTCGAATTCGTCGACACGATTGCCCGCAAAGACCGGATGCGTATGGGCATCGACGAATCCCGGCAAAACGACGCGGCCGTTGGCTTCAATGAAAGTCGCGTCGGGGGAAGCGGTCCGCGCGATCTCCGAAGATGTTCCGGTTGCGACGACGACCCCATCGCGAACAATCATCCCGCCATCGGACACGATGCCGAGCTCGCGCATTTCAGCGCCGACACGTGGCCGCTTCGATCCAGCAAGCGTCACGAGCTGGGAAGCGTTGATGACGACGAGCGTCTTCACTTCGTCACACAACTCGCCATTCCCGAAGTGAAGGCGAGAAGAAACGAAGCCGCTGCCAGGCAGGTTGCCTCCGCCACATCTTTTGTCGGATCGACTTCCACGATGTCCATCACGAGGACACGCGAATGCTGGCCGCAAATGCGCGCGGCCTGACGCATCATCCACGGCGCCAAACCGCCCGGTCGCGAGCCGGCGCAGGCCGGCGCGAAAACACGATCGAGCACATCCATGTCCAGATTCACGTAGAGGGCCTCCGCGCGTTCCGACAATCCCGCGAGCGCGTGACTCACCACGGGAACGATCCCATGCAGATAAACTTCCTCCGCGGTTACGATCGTGATGCCTTCATCGCGCGCCACCCGCGCGTAGGCGGGGGAGTTTGCGAACGGTTGGATTCCTATTTGCGTAATGTTCGCGCCCGGAACTCCGTCCCGCAGCAAAGCGCGGACGGAGTTATTACTCGTTAGGCCCTGCTCCAGATCGCAGAGATCGTAGTGCGCATCGAAGGCGAGCAAACCACATCGCTCCAGCGGAAATCCCAGCGAATGAACGCCGGGCCGCGTGACGGCGCTATCGCCGCCGAGCAGGATAGTGGAGTCGCCGATGTGGGCACGTTTCATCACGTCGACACAGCGAAAAAAGTTTCCTTCCGCGGAGCTGCCCGCGAGCGTGATATCACCAAAATCGCGCACGCCGATCCCGCCGACATCCGCACCATTATCCGCGTCGTAGAGACTGTAGTGCGCGAGCGCCGCGCGCACTGCCGCCGGCATTTCGTCGCAACGGCCGTTCGGGGCCGAGCCGTTCAATGGCACGCCGAGCACGGAAAGAAACCCGGTGTGATTTCCCTTCGCTCCCGCCGCGAGCCATTGCGAAGCGCGCGGCCAATTTGGATCCTCGCGAATCAAACGCGCGTCCTGCGCCCAGGCCTCATTGCGCTAGCTTCCGTTCCACCGCTTGTTCGACCGCTTTAAAACTGGAGTCACTCTCGGTTCTGATTTTCGCAACTTTATCCTGGAGAACGCTTCGGGCTTTCTCATCTTTCAAGCCTGCCAGATTGATCCGGACATTCATCGCCGCGCCTTCGATGGCAGCGCGCAACGCGAGCAGGCCTACCCCGACATCCGAGATCGAAGCCGGGTTACCCTCTTCCGCCATTTGGGCGAGAATCGGATAGGCCTCCGAAGCCGTCTCCATTACGCGCAGCGGAATCTCCGCCGCATATTGATTCGCCTTCTGGATGGCCGCGGAGCGCGCGGCTTTTTCTTCCGCCGAGTCCTTCGGCAGCGCGAAGGCAGCCATCACTTTGTTGAAAGCAGCCGTGTCTTCATCGACCAAAAAAAGCAGTTCGTCCTTCAGTCGCTGCGCCTTCGTCGCGCACTCGCTGAAGTAACCGAGCTTGGCATCCCAGCCGCGCTTTCCGGCCGAGAGGTTAGCGACCATTCCGCCTAACGAGACCCCGAGCGCGCCCATCAAAGCCGCAACCGAACCGCCTCCCGGTGCGGGCGAATCGCTCAGCGTCTCGTTACAGAACTGCCGCAGGTTCATCTTCACCAGAGGCCTGTTTGCGGATTCCATCTTGTATTCGATGATTTTTTCTTTTGGGTCGAACTTCTTCAGTTCGCTCAACCCCATCGAGCGAATCGCGATCTCGATCAGCTCCTCTTCTGCAGCGCCTTCGGACCAATTTTGCTTCCGCAGAAAATATTTCCCCGCCTCGACCAGACATCTTTTCGGCAGCATCCCCACCACTTCCGAACCGGTGACTCTTAAACCCCTTTTGGCCGCCGCTTCGTCGCAGGCATTGAACGCTGCGTGCAAAGGCGTCTCTTCGAGGTTCGTCAGATTCATTGAAACCTGCGCCATTCCATACTCCTCGACGTACCAGCCAATGGCTTTGACGTGCTTTAACATCCCTGGCACACGCACCGGTTCTCCATCGCTTCCGATCACTTTTCTTCCCTGTGGCGTGCCGTCCTCGGTTTTGACCCGGCCATTCTCTCGCACGTCGAACGCGACTGAAGTGGCGCGCCGCACGGCTCGCGTATTAAGATTCACGTTGTAGGCGACCAGAAATTCTCGCGCGCCAATAACGGTGGCACCCGCTCTCGCGTTGAAAATGGCGGGACCGTAATCTGGTTGCCACGCCGGCTCTTTGATCTTCTCGAAAAAGCCTTCGTATTCTCCGGCGCGAATAATCGAGAGATTGGAACGAGCCGGATTCTTCGCCGCTTTCTCGTAGAGGTAAACTGGGATTTTCAACTCCTCGCCGACGCGTTTTCCCAACTCATTCGCGCACGCAATCGCTTCTTTCCAACTCACGTTACTCACCGGGATAAATGGGCAAACATCCGTCGCGCCCATCCGCGGATGAGCGCCTTTTTGTTTGCTCATGTCGATCAGCTCCGACGCCTTTTTAATTCCGCGAAACGCCGCTTCCACGATCACTTCCAGCGCGCCGACAAAGGTCACTACCGTCCGGTTAGTGCTCGCGCCCGGATCGACATCGAGCAGCGAAATGCCGTCCGCTGATTCTATCGCCGCCGTGATCTGTCGAATGATCTCCGGATCGCGACCCTCGGAAAAATTCGGAACGCATTCGATGATTTTTTGCATATCAATCCCGCAATCGCGGCTTCATCGGAATTTTAATCTCGCGTGTCTCCGCGAACTCAATCGCCCGAGAATAGCCCGCATCGGCGTGACGGAGCACACCCATTCCTGGATCACTTGTTAGGACGCGTTCCAGTCTTCGGCGCGAACTTTCGCTGCCGTCAGCCACCACCACCATGCCGGCATGTTGCGAATAACCGATGCCGACACCGCCGCCGTTGTGAATCGAAATCCATGACGCGCCCGCGGATGTGTTGATCAGCGCATTAAGAAATGGCCAGTCGGCAATCGCGTCGCTTCCGTCGAGCATGCCTTCGGTTTCGCGATAGGGCGACGCGACCGAACCGGTATCGAGGTGATCGCGTCCAATCACAATCGGCGCTTTCAGTTCGCCGCGCCTAACGAGTTCATTCATGGCCACGCCAAACTCGGCCCGCTCACCAAACCCGAGCCAGCAAATGCGCGCGGGCAGACCCTGAAAATGAATTCGCTCCTGCGCCAATTTCATCCAGCGCGCCAGGATTTCGTTCTTCGGAAACATCTCCAGCGCGAGCCGATCGGTCCGCGCGATATCGGCCGGGTCGCCACTCAACGCCACCCAGCGAAACGGCCCTTTTCCTTCACAAAAGAGAGGCCGGATGTATTCCGGGACGAAGCCTGGAATATCGAATGCGTTCTCCACCCCAGCCTTCTTCGCCTGTGTGCGAATATTGTTTCCGTAATCGAAAGTGATCGCGCCTTTTCTTTGCAACGCGAGCATCGCTTCGACCTGCACCGCCATTGATTTCATCGAAAGCGCGATGTAGCCGGGAGGATCGGAGACGCGCAATTCCAACGCTTCCGGCAAGCTCATTCCATTCGGCACATAACCATTAAGCGCGTCGTGCGCGCTCGTTTGATCGGTCAGGATATCGGGAACGATTCCGCGCTGCACCATCTCTGGGAGGACGTCGGCGCAATTGCCAACCAGGCCGACCGAAAGCGCTTTCTTCCCGGCGCGCGCTTTCTCGAGCATTCCCATCGCTTCATCGAGCGAGCGCGCGATTTTATCGCAATAACCACTCGTTAGGCGTTTCTCGATTCGCTTCGGATCGACGTCGATCCCGAGGAAGACAGCGCCCGTCATCGTAGCCGCGAGCGGTTGCGCGCCGCCCATTCCACCCATCCCGCCAGAGACGATAAGTTTTCCTTCGAGCGAGCCGCCGAAGTGGCGGACAGCCGCAGCACTGAAAGTTTCGAAGGTGCCCTGCACGATTCCCTGGCTGCCGATGTAGATCCACGAGCCCGCCGTCATCTGCCCATACATGGTCAGGCCTAGACGTTCGAGACGATTGAACTCCGAGTAATTCGACCATTGCCCAACCAGATTCGAATTTGCGATCAGGACGCGCGGCGCCTCCTCGTGCGTTTTGAAAAGCCCCACTGGTTTACCGGATTGTACGAGCAGCGTTTCATCATTCTCCAGCTCGCGGAGAGAACGCACGATCGCGTCGAACGCCTCCCAACTGCGCGCCGCTCTTCCGGTTCCCCCGTAAACGATGAGCTCGTCCGGCGCTTCCGCCACCTCAGGGTCGAGATTGTTCATTAACATCCGGAGTGCCGCTTCCTGATGCCAGCCTTTGCAGCTGAGCTCCGCGCCGCGTGGCGCTCGAATGACGCGCGCGCCGCTCATATTCTTTCGCCCTCGCTGTCGAAATCGCCCGCGCGAATCGCCAGAGAGACGCGCTCGATTTCCTCAGACATGGCGCGGTCATCCGTGAGCGGCAGAACGAAACTACGCAGCTTTCCGTAGGCGCGTTCGACCCCCGCACCAGACTTGAGCGGCCGCCGATATTCCAACGCCGTCGCTGCTGCGAGCAATTCAATCGCGAACAGACTCTCCGCGTTTTCGACAATCGTGCGCAGCTTCAAAGCCGCCGTCATGCCCATGGAAACGTGATCTTCTTTGCCACCGGAAGTCGGCAGATTATCAACGCTCGCCGGATGCGCGAGAATCTTCGCCTCATTCAAAAGCGCCACCGCCGCGACGTGCGGAATCATGAAACCGGACTGCATCCCCGCGCGCGGCGCGAGGAACGCGGGCAGACCTTCGCTCGTATCCGGATTGATCAGGCGATCGGTCCGGCGCTCGCTCATGCTCATCAGATCGGTCAGTGCGATCGCAGCATAATCGAGCGCAAGTGCGACAGGAGCACCGTGGAAATTTCCCCCGGAGAGGACAACGCCGTTGTCGGTGAAGACGAGCGGATTGTCGGTCGCGGAACCTGATTCAATCGCGAGCACTTCTTCGCAATGCGCGAGCGCGCCGCGGACCGCGCCGTGAACCTGCGGCATGCAGCGAAGACTGTAGGCATCCTGCACGCGCGGGTCGCCGGTCTTGTGCGATTCCCGAATTTCGCTTCCGCGCAGGAGCGCGCAAAGATGCTCCGCCGCTGCCTGCTGACCGGGATGCGGACGCGCGTCCTGAATGCGGGAATCGAAGGCGGTCGGCGTTCCCTTCAATGCATCCAGCGTCATCGCGCCGATGACATCCGCGACGCGGGACAAGCGTTTTGCGCGGAGCAAAGCCAAACCTCCAACCGCGTGCATCGCTTGCGTGCCGTTTAAAAGCGCGAGCCCTTCTTTCGCTTCCAGGGTCACAGCCGAAAGGCCGGCGCGCTCCAATGCGGTTGCGCTCGCGATACGTTCTCCGTTGTAAAAAACTTCGCCTTCGCCAATCAAGCCTAACGAGAGATGCGCGAGTGGCGCGAGATCACCACTGGCCCCGACGGATCCCTTTTCCGGCACAACCGGATGCACGCCGCGGTTCAGCATCTGCACGAGCAGCTCGATCACTTCCAGGCGAATACCGCTAAAGCCGAGAGTAAGGACATTGGCGCGGAGCAAGAGCATGGCGCGCACTTCTGGTTCGCTCAGCGGACGGCCGATGCCGCAGGAATGACTGCGGACGAGGTTGAGCTGGAGCTGCCGCAAATCCCCGCGCGCGATATGAACTTCGGAAAGTTTTCCGAAGCCGGTGTTCACGCCATAGACGACTGCATCCGACGTCGTGATTGCTTCAATCACTTCCCGCGACGCTTTGATGCGCGCATGCGCCGAAGAAGCGATCTTCACTTCTTCGCCCTCGACCGCCACCCGCGCGATCTCGGCGAGAGTTAACGGCTGACCGCTTAATTCCATGTGTGCATTTTAGGGGAGCGACGCCATTTTTGTCGCCACGAATTACTGCGCGCGGCGCGTCGCCATTCCAAGGAAAAAGGCCAGACCGATAGACGGCCTGGCCTTTTCGTGAAAGCTATCCGGAGCCGGACAACTGAGATTGCGACTACTTCGAGTAGGTGCTGCTGGACCCTGAGCTGTTGGACATGGTCTCTTTCTTCTGAGCGCAAGCCCCCAGGCTCAGCGCACTGGCCGCGATGGCCAAAATCATGATCGCTTTGAAAATTTTCATTTAATCTATCGCCCCCTTTCCGAGCTAGTTGCTGCCGTCATGTAGGCTGGCCACTTCTCCTGCGCAACGCTTTTCTCACCTTTTTCGGACGCGTTAGGGCTGCTTTGCCGGACGCGATCACGACCGGCGTCCCGATCGCGACAAGATCGAAGAGCTCTGCCACCTCGGAGTTTTTCATCCGAATGCAACCGTGACTCGCGGGCTGGCCGATCTGATCCTCGTGGTTGGTGCCGTGGATGTAGATAAAGCGCTCGTGGCTATTGGCATTTCCGGCGTCCAAACCATCGAGCCACAAAATGCGCGACATGATGAGATCGTCTGAGCGCAGCATTTTCGCGGATGCCTTCACTGGCTCGCGGCTTTTGAAGGCCGTGCCTTGCGGCAGGCCTTCGCCGAATTTCTCGGCGATACGAAATCGACCGAGCGGCGTCTTCATACTTCCCTCATCACTGCCGAGGCCGAAACGGGAGGTGGAAATTGAAAACGTGCGCAGGATTTTGCGGCCGCGTTTCAGAATGAGCCGCTGCTTCGCAACGGAAATGTGAATGCTGGCCTGCGCGCTTTTCTTCAACATGGAGCAGCCCTAAAGTGCGACCGCCATTGAAAAAAAGCTATCACGTTGCCGTTGTCGGTGCGACGGGCGCGGTCGGCGTCGAGCTACTCGATGTCATGGTGCGCCGCGCCTTTCCAGTGGGACGGATCAAGCTCCTCGCTTCCGCGCGTTCCGCGGGAAAGCAGGCCAGGTTTCGCGACGAAGCATTCCCAGTCGAAGAATTGCGTGAGGATTCCTTTGTGGGGATCGATCTCGCCTTCTTTAGCGCCGGAGGAAATATCTCGCGCAAGTTTGTTCCGATCGCTCGCAATGCCGGTGCGATTGTGATCGATAACTCCTCCGTCTTCCGGATGGAACCGGAAGTGCCGCTCGTGATTCCAGAAATTAACGGCCGTGATGTGGCCGAACATCGGGGCGTGATCGCGAATCCCAACTGCACGACCGCGGTAGCGTTGATGGCGCTGCATCCATTGCATCTCGCTTTCGGCCTGCGGCGAGTCTTCGCTTCAAGCTATCAAGCGGTCTCCGGAAGCGGTGCGCGCGCCATTGCCGAATTGAAAAATCAAGTGGAAGCCTCGCGCGAGAACGGCATTCCGGTCGCGGAAGTCTATCCGCATCCGATTGCCTTCAATGTTTTACCCCACGTCGATGGGTTCCTTCCGGACGGTTACACCAAAGAAGAAATGAAGATGCAGAATGAAGGCCGCCGTATCATGCATCTGCCGAAATTTTGCGCGTCAGTGACTTGCGTTCGTGTGCCGGTTTATCGCGCGCACTCGGTGGCGGTCAGCGCGGAATTCGAGCGAAAGGTTTCGGTGGAGGAAGCGCGCGCAATCCTGGCAGAAGCGCCAGGCCTTGATCTTCTCGACGAACCGCAACGCAATGTCTATCCCATGCCCCTCGCAGCGGCGGGAAAAGATAATTGTCAGGTCGGCCGCGTGCGGCTCGATTGTGCGCTCGAGAATGGGCTCGCGTTGTGGGTTTCGGGCGACCAACTCCTGAAGGGCGCGGCGCTCAATGCTGTGCAAATCGCCGAACTTTTATAACGGCCGCTCGTTACGCATCCGCGGTAATGGCGCTGGCCTAACGAGCGCGCAGAACAACGAAGGAGCGGGTGCGGCGCCGGCAAACCGAAAGAACCTGCGTCCCTTCCGGATCCAAGGCGCCCACTACCCTTCGGTATTCGGCCACGCTCGTTACAGGCTGCTGGTTCACTTCCTCGATCACGTCGCCCTTTCGCAGCTCGCTTGCATCGTTCGCTTTTGTGATCACGACACCACGCACACCGCCCGGCACGTCCAGAGAACGCGCCAGGTCCGGCGTTAATTCCTGTACTTCCACGCCAGCGAGCGGGGCCTGATCCTGCAAATCGTCCTCGTCCGGATTTTCAGGCGGCTGCTGCTGCGGCGCGGGTGGCTGGAGTTGTTGATTTGGCTGCCGGGGGGCAAGACGCGCATTGAGAGAATCGACCGTCTGCTCCCTCAGTTCGGTCGCGACTTTCAAAGGCTTTCCGTTGCGCGTGATCTCGAGCTCGATTTTTTTGTTCAGCTCCGTTTGCGAAACCAAGCTGCGCAATTCCGGAAAGGTGCGGACATCATGGCCGTCGAATTTCTTGATCACGTCGCCAGGTTGGATTTGCGCATCGGCCGCAGGCGACCCGGGGAGGACTTGCTGCACCAGCACGCCATCCGCGCGCGTCTCCGGTTGACCGTTCGGCGACGAGCCCATCAAAATTCCAAGGTAACCGCGGATGATGCGACCCTGCTTCAGCAAACTCTCCAGCGCGCTCTTGACCGAATTTGCCGGTATCGCAAAACCGATGCCCTGCGAACCGCCGCTGCGGGAAATGATCGCGGTATTGATGCCGATGATCTCGCCCTGAAGATTGATCAGCGGACCGCCGCTATTGCCCGGATTAATCGCGGCGTTGGTTTGCAAATAATCGCCAAACATGTCGGCGCGATTCGGCCGGCCTTTCGAACTGATGATTCCGTCCGTGACGGTTTCCTCGAATCCAAATGGGTTACCGATCGCGAGCACGAAATCACCCGCCTGCACGATATCGGAATCGCCAAACTTCAGCGGCTTGACGCTCGGGTCGTCGATTTTCAGGACTGCCAGATCGACTTGCGCATCCGCTCCGACGAGCCGTGCCTTCTTCGTTCGGCCATCGCTCATCTGCACTTCGATCTCGTCCACCTGATCGACGACGTGGTTGTTTGTAATGATGTGCCCCTCCGCCGACACGACCACGCCGGAGCCTAACGAGTTCTGGACCATGGCCTGCTCGTTCGGATTTCGGAACTGGCGCGAGTTCCGATAGAAAAACTCGAATGGATCCATGCCGGATTGGCGTCGCATTGGCATTCGTTTCGACGTCTTGATGCTCACCACTGCGGGCAGCACGCTGGAGACAAGCGCGCGACGTTCCCGGTTAAGTGCATCAAGCGTTGGGATTGTTTTCGGATCGACATTGGGCGAGGACGCGAGCGTGTATTTCTCCGGCGTCGCTCGCGCGATGATGTTCAAACCACCATGCTTGAGCCGGTAGTCGTAAAGGGCGGAAATGCCGGCGGCCAGGAGGCCGACAAAGAGAAGAAATTTGATCAGATTTTTCATCAGCTAACGTGGGAAAAGCTTCGTCCCTCTTCTTCGACAACCAACTTGCGGAAACGTTGATTCTCTGGCGCTTCCAGGCGCGGATCCCATTCCATAATCGCATTCGCGGCCGCTCGTGCGCGGTGCATTAATTGCATATCGGTCTTTAAGTTTCCGATCTGCAGCGCAGGCAAACCGCTCTGCGCGGTGCCAAGCAAATCCCCCGGACCCCGCTGGTCCCAATCCGCTTCCGCCACTTCGAAACCATCGCTCGTTTTTTCCAGGACCGTCAATTTCGCCGCCACTTCCGATGATTTGTCGTCACTGAAGAGAATGCAATAAGACTTGTGCTTGCCGCGGCCGATCCGCCCCCGCAATTGATGCAACTGCGCCAGACCGAAACGTTCCGCGTTTTCAACCAACATCACGGTCGCATTCGGAACATCCACGCCCACCTCGATCACGGTCGTGCTGATGAGCGCGCTCGTTTCGCCGCGCCCAAATCGTTCCATGATCGCCTGCTTTTCAGGGGCGGGGATCCGGCCATGAAGCAGATCGCAGTGAAAGGGCCGTAACCGTTCCCGCCAGACTTCGAATTCAGCTGCTGCCGCTTTCACATCCAGCTTATCGCTCTCTTCGATCAGCGGATAAATGATGTAGGCTTGCCGTCCTCCTTCCAATTGCTCGCGCAAAAACTTCAACACCTCGCCAAGTTTCTCCGTCCCGCGCACCGCCGTGATAATCTTTCCGCGATTCGCCGGCATCTGATCGATCGTCGAAACATCAAGATCGCCATAAATCGTCATCGTCAGGGTGCGCGGAATCGGCGTCGCGGTCATGACGAGAACATCCGGCGCCGGCTCACGACTCGTTAGGCGGGCACGCTGCGAGACGCCAAATTTATGTTGTTCATCAATAACCACGAGTCCGAGATCCTGAAATTCCACGCCTTCGTAAAGGAGAGCATGCGTGCCGACGACGATATGAGGCGAGTCCGACTTGCGGATCTGGGGCGCGCACGCTTGCAGCGTGCTGGTCGAGGCATTCTGCCGAGACGAACTTTTTTCGCTGAGCGCTTCGTCCTCCGCTGTCCAAACCCAGGCATAATCCTCTGAAGGCGGGACGAGACCAGATTTCCAGGGATTGCTCACGATGTAAGCGAATTTCTCCGCCAAATCCCGATCCGATCGAATAAAACGATCGAAGGTCTCCTTTTCCCAGACCGAGCCCGCCTTTCCCTCCAACTCATTAATCCGTTTCGCGGTGAAAGTTTTCAGCGACCGCATGAGTTCGGCTAGCGGCCAGAAAGCTTGGTTGTCCCCTGCTCCATTCTCTTTCGGCCACGGTTGGAACAAAGCGTGCACGTGATCCGGCATCACGCAGAGCGCGAAAAGTTCGTAACGCAAACCGTTAAAATGCCGCCACGCGTCCATTACAATGGTTCGCGCCTCCGGGCTGAGACACCGGCGACGCAGGGTTGAGATGGTCAGCGCATAAATCGCCCAAGGCTTTTCGAAATGTGGGAGACGTCGCTTGGAGTAGTGCGCGTTTTCCGCCGCGACCTCGCCAACAAAAGTTCGCGCTGGCAGAATGCCATCGCCAGCATGCTGCAAGCATGCGCTCCCCAGATTCTCCTTTCCCGTGCCCTCGAAAAGCGGGAGCGGCGCGTTATCTTCCCGCCGGCTCCCGGTTCGCAAGGCAATTTGAATTCCGAGCGGTTCGAGCCAGCGACGCAAGACGGCGTAATGTTGCTCGGCCAAGATTTGAGTCGGAGCCATGAGCGCGGTTTGAAATCCCGCTTCAACCGCGAGCAAAATAGCGCCGATCGCCACGACGGTTTTTCCGGAGCCGACGTCACCTTGGAGAAGACGATTCATCGGCTGCGCCGAGGCGAGATCGCGGCGGATCTCAGAAAGAACGCGCGTCTGCGCATCGGTGAGGTCAAAGGGCAAACCGCGCAGGAATTTTTCCTGCAGCTGGCCACTTCCACAATGCGGTTCGCCCGGACGCGAGGAGGCTTGCGCGCGCCGGGTTGCGATTGCCATCTGCAGGGCGAAAAATTCCGAGAAGACCAGGTGCTGACGGGCCGCAGCCAATGCCTCGGCGCTCTCGGGAAAGTGGATTTGCTGCAAAGCCGACCGGCGTTCGCCCGTGCCGTGATTTCTCGGCAGCACAGTTTCAACTTCACCCTCACTCAGATTTTCCAGCGCGTGAAAAATCAGGCCGCGAAAAACGCGCTGCGAGATTCCTTCCGTCGCCGAATAGATCGGCGTGATGCGGCGGAAATGAATCGATAACTCGTCGTCATTTTCGATCACTTCGAATTCCGGATGTTCCATGCAAAGCCGCTGCCCACGCAGTCGCGGTTTGCCGAAGACAACCAGGCGCTGGCCGGTCGCGATCATCTTCTGGACGTAATGCAGATTGAACCAGCGCAACGTAATCGGCTGACTGAGCGCGTTCGCGTCCGATTCCTGCAGAGTGGCTTCGAAAATTTTCTTCCACCCGCCGAAACGACGCAGCGAAGTTTTCGTGACCTCGCCGCAGATACAAATCGGCGTCTCACTTTCATCACGCGGAAAACCCGCGAATTCCGTCCGGTCCTCGTGCCGGCGAGGGTAATGGCCTAACAAGTCTTCGACCGTCTCGATTTCGAGCCGACGCAAAGGTGTGAGCCGCGCCCGCGGGACCCATTCGCAGTCTTCCAGTCGCGTGGCCAGTTCCATCGCTAAAATGGCGCCCCGGTCCGCAGCGCTTCCACCTGCACCCGCAGGCGTCGTTCGCCCTCGTATTCATCCGCGTGAATCCGAAAAGCGACGTCCCATGGCGGCTGGGGAAGGGAGGCATTCGCGCCGTCGAAATAGATGGCGCGGGTATGATGATTTCGTTGCCGTAGGCGCAAGAGGAGATGCTTCTCCTTCAAAACCTGCGGTGCAATTGCCGGTTCCACTTCCCGCGCAAAAAAAGTCGGCTGCGGGTTGCCGCTCCCGAATGGCTGCAGCGCATCATGCCAAAGGAGCAGATCGAAATTTAGCTCCGAAAGTTTCAGCTCATGATGCAAATGCAGACACGGTTGCAAGTCTTCGTCAGACAAGAGGTCGCGAGCGGCCCGACGAAAAGCCTCCGCAAAACTTGAAAAATTTTCCTCCTTCATCGTCAGCCCAGCCGCCATTTCGTGACCTCCAAATTTCTCCAAGAATTTCTCTGTTCGACCGAGCGCTTCGACTAACGAGAGACCGGCGATGCTTCGACCGCTTCCTTTTCCAATTCCATTCTTGTCGAAACCAATGACGACCGTGGGCCGGTGATATTTTCGGACGAGCCTGGAGGCGACAATGCCAAGAACTCCAGGATGCCAGTCGCGCGCACCCACCACGATCGCGGCTTCGCGCGCCGGATCGAAATACTTCGCGAGTTGTTCGTCCGCCGCGAAAAATATTTCTTTCTCGACCGCTTGCCGCTCCCGATTCTGCAGATCAAGCAACGCGGCCAGCTCCGATGCTTCGTGGTCATCTTCGGTCAGGAGGAGGCGCAGCGCCTTTTCCGCGGTCTCGAGACGGCCCGCAGCATTCAAGCGCGGCCCGAGCCGGAAGCCGATGTCTTCCGTGGAAATCTGGTTACGCACGCCGGCGACCTCTTTAAGTTTGCGAATGCCGGGACGCTGCGCGCGCAGGATCTGTCGCAATCCGTGGTGGACGAGCGTGCGGTTCTCGCCCTCTAGCGGAACAATATCGGCGACGGTGCCGAGCGCGACCAGATCGAGATGCGCTTTGAGATCGAACCCTTCTGCAGGACGCGTCTTCAAGAGTGCATGACAAAGTTTAAAGACGACGCCCGCGCTGCAAAGATAACGAAAGGCACACTCTGCCGAAATTTTCGGATTCACGACTGCGACGCAATCCGGCAACGCAGCTTTCGGCTCATGATGATCCAAAACGATCACGTCCGCGCCGCGCCGCTTTAGCTCCGCGATTTCCTCGATCGAGGAGGTGCCGCAATCGACCGCGATTAAAAGCTGCGGCTGATGGAGTTGCCAGCACCGCTCAACGCTTTCGCGACTGAGTCCGTAGCCTTCCTCAATGCGAAGGGGCAGGAAAAGCGCGGGCGCTCTTCTGTAAGCTCGCAGCATTTCGGCGAGCAAGGCGAGGGAAGTCACGCCGTCGACATCGTAATCGCCGAAAAGAACGATGCGTTCTCCGCGATCAATTGCCCGCAAAATTCGGTCGACCGCGAGCTGCATGTTCGGCAACAAAAATGGGTCACGAAGTGAGCCGAGACGCGGTTGCAGAAACGCGCTTACTTCGTCCGCACAACCGAAGCCTTTGCTTTGCAAAAGACTCACGATGCAAGGCAAGCCGCAAAGATCGGTCCAGGAAATAGCACGCTGCTCCTGCGCGAGCGGCGGTTTGATGATCCAGCGTCTTTCCACTGCGGAATTTATCGCGCGCACAATCAGTGACAAGGCGTAGCCGCGCAGTCACGAGGTCTGCGAAAGTCTTTGCGCAAGACGGGCCGCATCGAAAGGAGCGTGAACTTTGGCGTCGTTATCGAAGTAAACGTATGTGTCGCGCGCTTTCTTTCCGCCCCGCCATCGCCGGATGCGCGAGGCCCATGATTCCAGTTCTCGATCGGAATATCCGCTGACATAAAGTTGCTCCGAACCGTGCAAACGAAGGTAAACAAAATCTGCGGTGAGTTCTTCGGCGTAGGGCCACTTGCCCGCGGTGTCGGCGAAAACGAAAGCGATTTTGTATTCGCGCAGGAGGGCAAAAAACTCCGGAACGAGAAAGCTGGGATGCCGAATCTCGACCGCGTAGCGCAGGCGGCGGTTGATATCCGTCTCGATGATGGCGCCGTGCTTAAGCTTTTCATTGTGATGCTTCGCTAATTTCGCCGCTTCCCGCGTATTCGCCGGAAGGAGTGCGAAAAAATGGCGAAAGCGCTCCTCGTTCCACCCGAAGTTCGGCGGGAATTGCCACAAAATCGGCCCAAGCTTTTCGCGCAAGGCGAGCAAGCCGGAAGCGAAGAAATTTGCCAGCGGCGTCTCGACTTCTCGCAGCTTTTTCATGTGCGTGACGAAGCGGGGTCCTTTGATCGCGAAGACAAAACCTGAGGGCGTTTCCGCATACCAATGTTGGTAGCTCGACGGGCGCTGCAGCGAATAAAATGAACCGTTGATCTCGATCGTGTTGTGCTGCCGGCTCGCGAACTCCAGTTCTTTCTGCTGCGCGAGCCCTTTGGGATAGAAAACGCCGCGCCATCCCGCGTAAGTCCAGCCCGAGATCCCGATCCGCAGTGAACTTGTCAGACCAGTCGCAGGGGCGCGCGGTTGGCCGGGAGAAGTCCGTGTTTTTCGCATAAGAAACGGAACTTCAAGAGACCTTCTTTCTCGCGCGCCGCGAATCCAAACCGAAGGCACTCGCGAAAATAATGGGCGCAGAATTCTGGAGAGAATTCTTTTTCCTGCGCGATGAGTTGATCGAGTTGCGCCAAATTTTGATCGCGTTGCGCACGAAGGCGATCGGCCAGATCACTCGCCTGCTCCACTTCGGGCCGGATCAACCAAAGCGCGAAGACGAAGGGCAAACCGGTCACCTCTTTCCATGCCGCGCCCAGGTCCCAATAATTCCAGGCACTCCCGTTTTTTTTTCGGAAGCGAATAGCTTGATCGCCGATCAGCAATCGCGCTTGCGCCGCGGTTGGCGCGCTCTTTGGACGGAATGGAAGAAGGCGAGGCTTTAGCTCGTTTTCGGCCAGGAGGCAGCGCAGGAGATTCACGGAAGTCCGCGAGGCGGGATCGAGCACAATGCCTTCGACGTCATCGAGATCGCCGTGGTAGGCAACAAACACGGATCGCACCGGCCCATCGGATCCAACTGCAACGTCATCAACGATGGAGTAGATCGGCTGGCGCAGGAATTCGAAACTGGAGACGAAGGCCGCGTCTAATTCGCGGTCACCCAGTTTACGGCAAAGCGCACTGGGATGATCGAACTCGACAGATTCCGGCCAGCCGTAAATTAGCGGGCGGGCGTTGAGGTACTTGACGCAGCCGAGCCTCAATGACTCGTTAGGCCGCGTCACGCGCAAGCCAGTGCCGGCTCGTCTTCCGTCGGTCTCGGGCGAGCCGAGCCGAGATGATGGTAGTAACTGTCCCGCTGCATCGGGATTCGGCCCGCTTCGATAATGACATGCTCGAGGGTCTTGACTGTTTGTTCCTGCGGCGTCTTCGCCCCGGCCATATGGAAGATTTTTTCTTCCATAATGGTGCCATGCAAATCGTCCACGCCGTAACTGAGAGAGAGCTGCGCGAGCGGCAGCCCCATTGAGACCCAGTAAGCAGTGAGATGATCGAAATTATCGAGGTAAATGCGGCTGACGGCGAGATTGCGAAGCTGCTCGACCGCGGACGCGCGTTTCACGTGCGCGAGGACTTCCGTCTGCGGCTCGAAGGCGAACGGGACAAAGCCGGTGAAGCCGCCGGTCTCGTCCTGCAATTCGCGCAGCTGCCGCAAATGATCGATTCGATGCGGCAGGGTCTCGATGTGACCGTAGAGCATGGTGGCCGTGCTGCGGCCGCCCATGTGATGCCAGATGCGGTGGACATCGATCCACTCGGCAGCGCTTTCTTTGCCGCGGCAGAGTTGATCGCGGACACCGGCATCGAAAATCTCAGCGCCGCCACCGGTGAGCGCGCCCAATCCTGCAGCGCGCAATACTTCAAGCGTATCGCGGATCGAAAGTTTAAAGACGCGAGCGGCCAAGTGGCGAATCTCGATCGCGGTAAAAGCTTTGATGATCAGATCGGGATCGAGCGCCCGGAGATTCTGTAACAATGTGAGATACCAATCCTTTTTCAGGGTGGGATGCAAACCGCCGACCATGTGCACTTCAGTAATGCCGAGGCGAAGCGCCTCTTGAACCGCGGCGACGATTTCATCGATCGCCTGTTCGAAGGCGTGAGGATCGCGCTTGCGCGCGGCGAAAGCGCAAAACTGACAGGAGAGAATACAGACGTTCGAGTAGTTGATGTAGCGGTTGAGAATGTAGGTGGCGAAGTTGCCATTCTTCCGCTCGCGCACGGCCGTGGCCATAATCCCGAGCGCGTTCAGGTCGTTCGACGAATAAAGTTGGAACGCATCCGCGTCGCTGAGACGGAGACCAGCTTCGACCTTGTCGGCAATGGTTCTCAGTTCGTCTGGAATGAGTGAGAAATTCATCGGATTTGCGCGCAAACTTGGCCGCGAGCAATGATGCACATGCTCTCTGGCACGTGCAACAGAAACGACCCCGGCGCGCGTATTAAGAGAAGCGACGCGACCAACTTCGAATCGCTGGGTTTATTCTAAATACTCACGTCCTGAACGCGTCGAATTCACCGATGTCCCGCCAAGATCCAACGCCCGCGGGATATTCCGACGCCGACCTCGAGGACATTCGACTTATGAGCTTGGTGAGCGCGAGCGATACAGCGGCATTCGAAACTCTGGTCGAAAAACATCAGATGCTGGTCGCGGGCACGGTCGGTCGCATGCTCGGGAACAACGCGGAAGTCGAGGATATCGCGCAGCAGGTTTTCGTGCGCGTTTGGAAAAGCGCCCATCGTTATGTGCCGCGGGCTAAGTTCACGACCTGGCTATTGAAGATCACGCGCAATCTTGTCTTCAACGAGCTGCGGCGCAGAAAACGACACGCCACTACACCACTGCAGATTGAGCCGGAAGGCGAAGAGCTCCAACTCCGAGATGAGCGCGGACAAACTCCCGACGCATCATTATTGGAAGGTGAACTGCAAAGTGAAATCGACTCTGCGATTGCGGCGCTGCCGGAAACACAACGCATGGCCGTCGTGCTGCGTCGGTATGAAGAACTCAGCTATGAACAAATCGCTGATGTCCTGGAGCAATCTGTCCCCGCGGTGAAAAGCCTGCTCTTTCGCGCGCGCACGGAATTGCGGCTGAAACTGCGAGCCTATCTTGCAGCCGAATAAGCTTTAATCCTGCGCTTTTCCTTACCCTCACACATCTTCATTCCAGCAGGTTTAGATGAAGGGTAAATCGAAAGGGTTTGAAAAAAAGAAGAGAGGGCGAGACCCACTCGGGTTGCTCGCCCCCTCTCAACCCCCACAATCCAATTTTTAAAATTCCCGGTCTTTTGCGTCGGCCATGAAGCGCACCTTATTCCCATCGCGCGCCGGCGCCGGCGGCGTTCCCGGTTTCGGATAATCTGCGACATTCTGGCGATTCGAAGTCGGCAGGATGCGAATGGCGCCTTTGGCGTTGTTTCTCCAACCGTTCGGTTCTGCAAATTCTTCGCCGCTGTGATGCAATCCGCTTACCTGGTCTTCAAGTCCGGTGCCGTAGTGCTGGTCGAGAATCGTCGGCGTAACGAAGACCAAAAGGTTGCGCTTCACCCGTTCGTTAGACCGGTTTTGGAAAAAATACCCGAGTCCGGGAATATCACCCAAAAGCGGTACCTTGGTGCGCGATTTGGTCGTCTCGTCCTGCAAGAGGCCACCGATGGCAAGGGTGTCACCACTCTTGATCAAGACGTTGGAATCTAGGGTGCGGGTGTCGATGATCGGGCTGGTGACGTGCGCGCCGGCAAAGTCGAAGGCTTGGTCGCCGATTTTATTGCTGATCTCGGGCTTCACCATCAGGGTCACAAAGTTGTCTTTGTTGACGGAAGGGCGCACCACCAGGGTATTGCCGAATTTCTTGTCCTGGAAGCCACCGAAGACAGCGGTTGCCGTCTGCTCGTTGAAGTTCAACTGCGGCACTGGCTGGTTGCGAATGATCTCGATCTTCGCCTGCTGATTATCCGCCGTGACCACGCGTGGATTCGCTAGGAACTCCGCGTCCGCATCCTGGTTGATCGCGTTTAGAGTAGCCGAAAACTGCGGGACGCTGAGGATGGCGAATTGACCCGCCAGCAGGTTCCCGAAATTGCCGATCAAATTATTGTTCGAGCTCGGCACCTGAAAAGTACTCCCGGTATTCGGACCATAGCCGACGGTTTTGTTGGAGAACGTTCCCGTCCAATCGATCCCGAAATTTTGCTTCGGATTCGCGGTCACTTCGACCAGCCGCGCCTCGATCATGACCTGCCTGGTCGGCTTGTCGATTTGCGTGAGAAGCTTGCGGATATTGTCGATGTTGCTGCGCGTCTCGCGATAAAACATCGTATTGGTGCGCTCATCCACCTGCGGGGCGTCTTTGCTTTGCAACTGCGCGGCGACCAAAGGCGCTGTGTCTTTCGCGCGCGAATAACTGAATTGGAAACTATCGCTCTCGGTTGGTTCCGCCGTCCGTTCGGCCGCAGTCTTGACGTAATAAACGTTCTCGATCTTATCCATGAAAAGACCTTTGGCTTTTACGATGATCGCGATGGCTTCCAGCGCGGTCACACCTTCCAGACGCATCGTTACCGTGGTGGCCGGAGGAATTTGATCGCTCACCACCATGTTAATCTTGGATTGGCGCGCGAGTAGCCGCAGGACCTGGCCCACGTCATCGCCTTGAAATTCGCGCACTCCGACCGCGTTCGCGTCGAACGCTGGTTCAGTTTCCGTACCGGGAGCCGGCGCAACCGCGGCTGCCGGGGTTGGGGCGGCCGGTGCACTGGCCGCTTGCACTAACATCATGGAGGAAGCGTCGCCGATTTTACCGGCGGTGGCGCCCGTCGGCGCGGCGATCGCTGGACTCGCGGGCGCCGCGGGCACAGGCGAAGCAACCTGGGCTTGCGATAAGGTAATGGCGCTCAGCAAGGCCGCCCCGCAGAGAAATTGTTTTGAACTTGTGGGCATAAGTTGAGGAGTTGGAACTGCGGCTGCGTTTAAAGCAGGAAGCAGACCAGCACCAAAACGCCCGGGTAGACGAAAGCGCCTGCGATTGAGCGATGCGGACAGCGATTCCTAAAAAGAAACCGAGCGCGCCGCTTTGAGGAATTCTCGCAGCTTATGGGCATCCTTGCGCCCGGGCGAGCTTTCCACACCAGTGGTGACGTCCACCGCATATGGCCACACCTCGGCCACGGCCCGGGCGACATTTTCCGGCGTGAGACCGCCGGCAAGGATCACGCGTAAATCCGGATGTGACTGGCGGAAGGTTCTCGCGATTTCCCAGGGGAAAACCGTCCCTGTTCCCCCGAATGAATCTCCGCCACCGGAATCAAGCACGATCGCGTGGGTGCCAAAGGAGCGCGCCTCCTTTATCCGGCCCGGCTCGCTGGCGGGAATCGCCTTGGCGAAGGGAATGTTATCTCTCGTTAGGCTGGCGCAGAACTCCGCCGTTTCGTTCCCGTGTAGTTGCAATCCATCGAAGCCGGAAAGACGTGCGATCGCCTTCGCCTCCTCCAGATTCGGATTCACCAACACAGCGATTCTAGTGACATGGGACGGCAACTTCTCGATCCACTCCGCCGCGCTTCGCAAATTAAGGTACCGTTTACTTTTCGCGTAGCCGTTGAATCCGAGCGCATCCGCTCCCGCCTCGATCGCGGCTTCGGCATCGCGAGCATTCGTGATTCCGCAAATCTTTACTCGCACCCGGGCGGAGCCGGCCGCGTCGTCGCCGAACATCATCCGCTTGTCTCAGGCCGCGCTGGCGTAACGAAGCGCAGCCTTCTTGCGGAAGCTTGGCTCGGGCATTTCGTTGATCAGCTTGATGATCCCGTTCTGCCATTTGTGTCCGATTTCCTCCAGATACGGATCGTCTTCCTCCAAGCGCGTACGCATGTTCGCCTGGAGCGAATCGGTTTTGTAACAAAGAATATCCACCGGCGGCCCGACCGAGACATTGCTCTTCATCGTGGCGTCGAGCGAGACAACGCCGAATTTTACTGCATCGGCCAGTCGCGTTTCGTAGCTGAACCCACGATCGAGAATCGGCTTGCCGTATTTCGTTTCGCCGATCTGAAGGAATGGCGACTCGCGCGTGGCGTGAATGCTGTTTCCCTGGGGATAAATGAGGTGAATCTCAGTCGCCATTCCCGCCAGTTGGCCGCCGACGATGAGGTTGATGTTGAAAGAAAAACCATCCGCCTCTAATGCGGCGCGGTCGCGTTTTTCCACCGCGCGCACTTTGGAACCGATGTAGCGCACCGTTTCATAAAACGTCTGCCGGTTCATGATCGTCTTTTTGCGCGGATCGCCATCGCCCAGCATCAGGTCTTCATCGATCATGGCCAGAGTGGCTTGCGTGAGGGAGAGATTGCCCGAGCTCATGATGCAAATCACCCGATCTCCCGGCTTCTCGAATAGGCGCATTTTGCTGCGCAGGGTGATGTTGTCCATTCCCGCGCTGGTGCGTGAATCGGAGAGAAAAATCGCGCCGCTGCGGCAGGCCATTCCAAGGCAATACGTCATCGCAGCCGATCCTTCTCCGGGTCGATGACGCGTCCCTGCACGCTTTTGATCTTGGTGTGATGGGTGAGCACGTGGACGCGGCCATCGCTGCCGCGGAAAAAGGCGCTTAGCATCCAGCTGATGAGTCCGACCACGATCGCGCCCCAGAACGCGGTGCCAAAACCATCAACGTGGAACCCCGGAACAAACGTAGGCACCCAATAAAGCATGAGCGCGTTCACGATCAGAATGAAAAAGCCTAACGAGAGCAAGATCAGCGGCGCACTTAAAATCAGAAGCACGGGACGCACAAAAGCATTCAGGATGCCGAGAAGAAGCGCGGCCGCGATCAAGCTGCCGAAATCATCCACCCGCACTCCGGGGAGAAGTTTGGTCGCGATCACGACCGCAATGGTCGTCGCAATCCAACGGAAGACGAAGTGGCGCACGCGCGCACCGTCCGCAAATCCGTCGCCGATGCAACCGCTTTGAGAATCCACTTGCCAACGCTTCCCATGGCGGTGAACGGTCTCGAACAAATTTAAATTATCGTGGCCAAAAATACCAAAATCGAACAAAGCAACGGTGCCGGGCAGGACACGCCACCCAGCGCTCCAGGAATGCCAACGCCCAGAAAAAGAAGCAAAGGCTCGAAGGCGCCCGCGGGCAAAATCGCCTCCAAAAAAGAGGAAGCGAAACGCGCGGCCGGAAAGTCCGCCTCGTCCCGTGCCAAGCGCGGGAAAAGCGCGTACGAACCCACCGACAACGAGATCCGGCTTCGCGCTTATTTCATCGCGGAACACCGCTCGCAAATGGAACTGGAAGGGGACGCCGCTAAAGATTGGCTCGAAGCGCGACGGCAGCTCCTGGCTGAGGCCACACCCAGCGAGTCGAAATAGCAGCAGCTCTTACGCGGCCGAAACTCCCGGCACGCATTCCCTCACTTTTTGGAGGAGCCGATTGATCGCAAACGGTTTCGTGATCAAGCCATGCACGCCCGGCTCCTTCAGGAGCTCCTGCGCGCGCGGTTCCTCTCCCCGGCCTGTCACGAGGAGGAGGGGCGGCAAGCGCCGCGGCGGCTGAGCATTTTCGAAAGCTTTACCGATCAAGAAATACAGCATCGCGCCATCGATCATCGGCATCGAAAAATCGAAGATCAGGAGATCGTAGTTTTTTTTCAGAACCAGCTCGAATCCGTATTCGGGTTTCGGGGAAGTATCGACCTCGCATTTCAAAAACGAGGTTAACGCTTCGCGGGTGATCCGCATCAGACCGACATCGTCATCCACGATCAGGATGTGCTTTTGTTCTGTCGGCGACATGCGCCTTGTGTCAAAGCAGCGCGTGTTCCAAATTTTCGGGTGAACGCAACGCTGGTCGATTTAGCTAATGCTCTGCGCGAGCGGCTCGCGATTATTGCCGATGAAGAAAGCCGGCGCGACGCGGACGGACACATGGCGCGGCTGCAGGAGGTTTCCGAGAGGATCGAAAAAATCGAACGGCAGCTGCCGCCAAACCTCGATCCACAACTACGCCACTTCCTCCAGCGCCGGAGCTACAGCAAAGCGCTCGAGCTGGCGGAAGAGTTGTAAAATTAGCGGGAATACAACTCGACGATCAACTGCTCGTTGACCATGGGCTGCATTTCATCGCGCAAAGGAATGCGCGCGATCTTCCCGCTCAGCGCATCGCGATCTGCCACCAGCCAATCCGGCACCGGAGCGATCTGAGTAAGCTCCAGGTTTCGCAACGCGAGCTGACGCGACTTCGGCTTGTCCTTGATCTTGACCTCGTCGCCGGCCTTTACGTTGTAGGAAGAAATATTGACGTTGCGTCCATTGACCTGCACGTGCCCGTGCGAAACCAGCTGGCGCGCGCCGCTCCGGGTGTTCGCGAGGCCAAGACGGAAAACGACGTTATCGAGGCGAGTCTCGAGTAATTGCAAAAGTGTCTCGCCCGTCACACCGCGTTTTTGCAGCGCGGTTTGGAAGATGCGGCGAAATTGTTTTTCGAGCAATCCGTACTGGTAACGAAGCTTCTGCTTTTCGCCTAAAGCGACCGCGTAGTCGGATTGTTTGCGACGAGATCCCTTGGGCCCGTGCATTCCAGGCGGATAATTTTTCCGCTCGAGAGATTTCGATGGTCCAAAGAGCGGCACGCCATAGCGGCGGCTCACTTTGGTTTTCGGTCCGGTATATCTGCCCATTTACAAGTTCAATGTTCGAAGTTCGATGTTGGATGTTCGACGTTAAACGCGGCGCTGTTTTGGTGGCCGGCAGCCGTTATGCGGAACAGGGGTGACATCGCGGATGACGGTAAGATCGAGCCCGATCGCCTGAAGAGCGCGCACGGCTGACTCACGTCCCGCGCCCGGACCTCTGACCAGTACTTCGACTTCTTTCAAGCCGTGGCCCATCGCCTGGCGGGACGCATCCTGCGCCACCATCTGAGCGGCGTAAGCGGTACTCTTGCGCGAACCTTTAAAACCCACCTTACCCGCGCTCGACCAACCGATGACGTTGCCACTCATGTCGGTGATGGTGACGATCGTGTTGTTAAAGGTGGAAAGAACATGCGCGATGCCGGCGTGAATATTCTTACTTCCCTTCGCTTTGATGATCTTCGGCTTCTCGACATCGTTCGGGTCGAGGGAGAGATTCTCTTTCGGTGGCTCAGGTGCGGCCTCTTCCTTTTTCGCCTTCGGCGTTTTTTTGGCAGGCTTGGTGGCAGCTGGCGCAGGAGCCGCAGTCTCTGTGACCGCAGCAGCAGTTTGTTCGGGAGCAGCGGCTGGCTCTGATGGGGCCGAGTCGCTTTTGGAATTCTCCGCAGTCGCTTCAGAAGCTACTGCTTCGGGCTTCGAAACTTTCTTCTTCGCCGGTTTCTTTTCTTCGGCGGGTTTCTTCTCGTCTGGTTCTGCCATCTCTAAATCCTAATGCTGCGTTCGTTAGACCTTGCCCGCCTTGGCGTCCTTGTTCCGAATTACACCAACCGTTTTGCGCGGTCCTTTGCGCGTGCGGGCATTGGTCGAAGTGCGCTGGCCACGAACCGGCAACCCGCGCCGATGGCGAATTCCACGGTAGGAATTAATCGCTTGTAAGCGCTTCAAATTCCCCTGCAACTCGCGGCGCAGATCGCCTTCGATCAAAATTTTGTTCCCCGTGATCGCGTGGATGATGTCGTTCAACTGCTGCGGAGTCAGCTTATTCGCGCGCAGGTTTGGGTCGATATTTGTCTGTTCGAGGACGCGTTTCGCCGTCGTCGGACCGATGCCGTAAATGTATGTTAAGGACGCTTCGATGCGTTTCTCCGAAGGGATTTCAACTCCAAGTAATCGCGGCATAAATTTCTCCTAGCCCTGGCGCTGCTTATGGCGCGGGTTCGTGCAGATCACGCGCACAACATTTTTGCGCTTCACGATCTTGCACGCTACACAAAGTCTCTTAACTGAAGGTCGCACTTTCATATTGGCGTCGATCGTCGAAATGAAAAACGCGGAGATCAGCTCCGCGATGTCACTGCTGGCGAAAAGTCCTTCGCCTGTTCGACAAATCGTAGGTCTGAACTGGTAGCAGAACTTTTCCGGCTGGCAACATGCGAAATCCTCATTTTCTCGCTCCTAATTCAACTGCGGCTTGCCGCACAGCGTCAGGATCTCCGGCTCCGCTTTTGTGATCAAAACGGTGTGCTCGTAATGCGCCGACGGCATTCCATCCGCCGTGCAAACCGTCCAGCCATCTTCAAGTAAACGCACCGCGGCCGTGCCCGCATTGATCATCGGTTCGATCGCCAACGTCATACCCGCTTTCAGGCGCGGACCGCTCCCCCGCTTGCCGTAATTCGGTACTTGCGGTTCTTCATGCAATTTACGTCCCACACCGTGACCAACGAATTCGCGCACGACCGAAAATCCATTCCTGACCGCTTCGCTCTCGATCTCGGCGCACAAATCGCCCAGACGCATTCCTTCGCGCGCGAAAGGAATCGCCCGATTAAGCGCGCTTTCTGTCACGCGCAAAAGCTTCTCGGTGCGGTTGTCGATCATTCCGACTTGAACGGTTGAAGCCGTGTCCCCCACCCAGCCATTTTCAATCACGCCGATGTCCAATTTAACGATGTCGCCGTACTGGACGCGACGCTGACCGCCGATGCCGTGAACGATCTCGTCGTTGAGCGAAATGCAAATGTTTCCAGGAAAGACGCGATGCCCGAGCCGGTACCCCAGGAACGCGCTCTTCACTCCGGCTTCGCTCATCAGATCGGCCGCGGCCTCATCGACTTCTTTCGTCGTGATTCCCGGTCGGACAAGTTCACTGACTCGCTCCAGAATCTCGCGCGCCGTTCGGCAGGATTGCCGCATCTTCTCGACCTCGCGCGCGCTTTTGATCGGAATCATGTTTTCTGCTCGACCAAATGCGAGATGTCGGCGAAGACGGCATCTCGGTCGCGATTTCCGTCGACCCGACGAAGAGCACCACTGCTTTCATAGAATGCGGCAAGCGGTTGAGTCTTGTTGTTATATTCCTCGAGCCGATGCTGCAGCACCGTTGCGCCATCATCCGAGCGCTTGATTAACGGCCCATCGCAATAGGGACAAACCGGGCGCTCGGCGAAAACCGCACTCGTTTCGCTCGTGGTGAATCCGCAGGATTGGCATTGTAGGCGATGCGAAATGCGATCGCCCACCGTGTCCTCGGAAACTTCCAGCCAGATCGCCAGGTCCAATGGCGTTCGATGACGCGTAAGAATATTTTGCAAGCTTTCCGCCTGTGGCGTGGTCCGCGGAAAACCATCGAAGACAAATCCGTGGCCGCCGTGCAAACGCAGCCAATCTTCGATCAATCCGACAATGATTTTGTCGGGGACGAGATCGCCGCGTTGGGCGGTCTCGGCGGTTTCAGCTCCCAGCGCCGTCCCCAAATCCCGCTCGCGCCGCAAAATCGCGCCGGGTGAGGTGACCGGTATTCCAAAATGCCGCGTGATCATTTCCGCCTGAGTTCCTTTTCCGGAACCCGGCGCGCCTAAAAGAACGAGTCGCCGTTTCACGACCGTCCGTAAACGAAGATCGCGACTCCGCCGATCACGAGGACGGCGATGCCGACATACAGCCACATCAACGTCGTTCCCGGCGCCGCATCTCCGCGATTATAGGAAGCGCGATCGAATCGAGCGCCACGAATGCGGCCCTTGCGCAGGAATCCGTCATAGTGCCGCTGAATTAAATGCGTCTCTACTTGCCGCATCGTGTCGAGCATCACGCCGACGATAATGAGCAAACTGGTCCCGCCGAAAAATTGCGCGGTGATCTGCGGCACATTCAATCCCTGGCTGAGGAGGCTGGGCAAGATGGCGATTAAAGTAAGAAAGATCGCGCCCGCGAAAGTCAGCCGTGTCATCGTGAAATCGAGAAAATCAGCTGTCGGTTTGCCTGGCCGGACACCAGGAATATAACCGCCGTATTTCTTCAGATCGTCCGCGATTTGCGAAGGTTGGAATTGGGTTGCCACCCAAAAATAACTGAAGAAGAAAATCATCAACGCGAGGACCACGTAGTGCGGCCAGCCATGCGCGAGCGCGTCCGAAACTTGTCGTGCGACGCGGCTGTTTTGAAAAGCCATCCCGACGATGGTGGTCGGAAATAAAAGAAGCGCCCAGGCAAAGATGATCGGCATCACCCCTGCATAGTTCACCTTCAAAGGCATGTACTGCGTCTGTCCGCCATACATCTTCCGGCCCACTACTCGCTTCGCGTACTGCACGGTGATTTTCCGTACGCCTTGCGTGACCGCGATGACTGCCGCGATCACGATGAAGAGGAATGCGATCATCAAAACAAGAATGGCTGGATTAACCTGACTGGTTCCATTCACTCCGGATGGAACGAAGGTCTTCCACGCTTGAGCCAAAGCTGCAGGCAAGCGAGCCACGATGCCGACGGTGATGATAAGCGAGATGCCGTTACCGATGCCACGCTCCGTAATTTGATCACCGAGCCACATTAAAAAAAGCGTGCCGGAGGTCAGCGAAAGCACCGTTACAATCCGGAACATAATTCCTAGATCGGCCACGAGTGGAACACCCATCCGCTGCACCGTGTCGGTGATGCCCGGAAGCATCGTTTGATATGCCTCCGGATGCTGGAAGGAAACCGAAAGCAGATAACCCTGCACGATACAAAGCACCACCGTCGCATACCGCGTCATCTGCATGATCTTTTGGCGGCCACCATCTTCGCGCGCCAGTTTGCCAAGACGCGGGACGACCGCGGTGAGCAACTGCAGCATGATCGAAGCGCTGATGTAAGGCATGATGCCTAACGAGAAGATCGCGCAATTTTCCAGCGCACCGCCGCTGAATAGATTGAAGAGCGCCGCGACTCCGCCGCCGGATTTTTCCGAGAGCGCACTGCGGAACCACTCCTGCAAAACCGCGGGATTGACGCCCGGCGTGCTGATCGCCGCGCCCAGCCGCACGATCACGATCACGGCCAGCGTGAAAAGGATTCGCCGGCGGAGTTCCGGGATTTTTACACTATTGAGAAACGCCGAAACCATCGAACGACGTTAGCTCTTCTTGGAAGATGTTTTCTTCGCGCCTGCCTTTTTCGCGGCCGTCTTTTGGGCGGGAGATTTCTTCGCAGCCGGCTTGGACGGAGACGTGGATTCCTCGGCAGAGACACGCGCTTCCGCAGCAGCGACACGTGGCCCTTGAGGACCGCGAGGCTCACGCAGGTTTACGGTGCCGCCAGCCTTTTCGATTTTCTCGCGCGCGCCGGCGCTCACCTTGTCGGCTTCGATTGTAAGCGCATGCTTGAGTTCGCCTGCACCGAGGATTTTCAGACCGGCGACCTTGCCACGAACCAGATTTGAATCGCGCAACAACTTCTCGTTCACCGTCGTTCCCTTCTCGAAGGCATTTAGCGCATCGAGGTTCACGACCGCATAAGTCTTGTGGAAGGCGGCGTTGTTAAATCCCCGCTTCGGCAAACGACGGATCAGCGGCATCTGTCCGCCTTCAAATCCAAGACGAATACTTCCCCCCGAGCGCGCTTTCTGGCCCTTATGGCCTTTGCCGCTCGTCTTGCCGTGGCCGGAGCTTTCACCAATCCCGAGCCGCTTCACGCGATGACGTGAACCCGGACGCGGCCGCATGTTATGCAACCGCATCATGATTGCTCAGCCTTTCCATCGTTCGTCGCCATTGTAGGACGAATGCCGCGGGTTTTGAAAATCTCGTCTTTCCGGCGCAATCCTCGCAACGCTTCGATCGTGGCTTTAACCACATTTGAGTGATTGCTCGATCCGAGCGACTTCGCGAGCACATCTTTAATTCCCGCTGCTTCCACCACGGCGCGCACACCACCGCCGGCGATAACACCGGTCCCCGGCGAAGCAGGCCGCAGCAAAACGCGACCTCCACCGAATTCGCCGATCGTTTCATGTGGAATCGTGTTTTCGTGCACTGAAACTTTTTCCATTCCTTTGCGCGCAGCTTCAGAGGCTTTGCGAATCGCTTCCGCCACTTCGTTCGCTTTGCCGAATCCAACCCCGACACTGCCGTCGTGATCTCCGGCCACAATCAGCGCGCTGAAACTGAAACGACGACCGCCTTTGACGACCTTGGCGCAACGGTTAATAAACACGACTTTCTCAGTCGTTTCGCCCCGCGCCGCCGAACTTTTGTCTGTCTGGCGTTCGCGCTGCCGACCGCCGCCTTGTTGTTGAGCCATTACTTATTTTCTAAAATTTGAGTCCGCCTTCGCGTGCCGCGTCGGCCAGCGCCTTTACTTTTCCGTGATACTGGAAACCGCCCCGGTCGAAAATGACCTGGTCAATCTTCGTCGCCAGCAACCGTTCCGCCACCGCTTTGCCGACCTTCTCAGCGGACGCGCGATTAGCGCCCGCTTTCCCTTTGCCGGCGAGCGACTTCTCGGTCGTGCCCGCCGAAGCGAGCGTCTTGCCTGCGTCGTCATCGATCACTTGGGCGTAAACGTGTTTACCCGAAAAATGGACAGCTAAACGCGGACGCTCCGCGGTTCCGCTGACCCGTTTCCGGATCCGAGTGTGTATGCGGTGCCTGATTTCTTTACGATCGGTCTTCATATTATTGGACCGTCTTGCCTTCCTTACGGCGAACAACCTCATCCGAGTAACGGACGCCTTTGCCTTTGTAGGGTTCGGGCGGGTAATAGCGGCGAATGTCGGCCGCCACTTGCCCGACAACTTTTTTATCGATGCCCGCGACGTTGATTTTAGTGTTTTCCGTTACGGTGATTTTGATTTCCTTTGGAATCGGAAACAAAATCGGGTGCGAAAAACCGAGGCTGATATTCAATACCTGTCCTTGCACTGCCGCTTTGAAACCCACGCCCTCAATGATGAGGTCTTTCGTGAATCCGGTGCTCACTCCCAGAATCATGTTATTCACGAGGCTGCGGGAAAGTCCGTGCAACGCTTTCACACTGCGCGTCTCGGCGCCGCGGACTAGCGAGACCTTGTTCTCCGCTACGCTGGCCGTGATATCGCGCGGCAATTTCCAATTCAACTTTCCCTTCGGTCCCTCAACTGCGACCGCGCCATCGTTGCCGATGCTCACTTTTACTTTGTCGGGAATCTCGACCGCTTTGTTTCCAATTCGTGACATAACTCGTTAGGCGTTACCAAATGTAAGCGAGAAGCTCGCCGCCGACATTTTGCTTTTTCGCTTCGCGACCAGAAAGAATTCCGCGCGGCGTGGAGAGAATCGAGACGCCCATCCCGCCAAGGACCCGCGGGATTTCCTGTGCGCCAACGTAGCGCCGCAAGCCCGGCCGGCTGACGCGTTTCAAACCCGTGATCGCGCTCGTGCGATTGGCGATCTTGTTTGTGATCTTGATCCGCGGATGCGCGCCTTCGTTATCGAGCACGAAATCGGTGATGTAACCCTCTTCCTTTAAGATGCGGATAATCTCCGCCTTGATCTTCGAATACGGCACAAACATCTCGTGCTTCTGCGCTGCGGCGGCATTGCGCACGCGGGCCAGAAGATCGGCAATAGGATCGGTAACTGTGCTCATTATTCGTTAGGCCGCAGCGGCTGCGGCAGGTTTCTTCGCGCGATCGCTGAAGGGCATTCCCATCTCGCTCAGGAGCGACTTGGCCTCTTCGTTTGTTTCCGCGGTGGTGACGATGGTAACATCAAAACCGATGTTGCGCTTGATTTTGTCGAGCTCAACTTCAGGAAAAATCGCCTGGTCCGGAACGCCTAGGGTGTAGTTGCCGTGGCCATCAAAAGCCTTCGGCGATACCCCACGAAAATCGCGAATACGGGGAAGCGCAGTTTTGATCAAACGCTCGAGAAATTCGTACATATGCTCGCCGCGCAACGTCACCTTCGCGCCGATTGCCTGCTCACCGCGCAACTTGAAATTCGCGATGCTCTTTTTCGCGCGAGTCTCGGCGGGCTTCTGTCCGCTGATCAATGCGAGCTCAGCTTTCGCGTCCTCCAAGGCCTGCTTCACGTCCGACTGCGAGCCGACGCACGTGTTGATCACCACCTTCTCCACTTTAGGAATCTGGTGCGCGTTCTTATATCCGTGATGCTTCTGCAACGCTGGAATCACGCGATCTTTGTAGTCCTGATAAAATTCGTTCTTCATCGCTTAGGCCTCTTCCTTCGCGGCCTTCTTCTTGGCAGGCGTTTTTTTCTTCTCAGCTTTCGGCTTGGCCGCCTTCGCCTTTGAATCTTTTTTGCCGTTGCGTTCCGTTCGCTCCAGCACCTTCACATTCGAGATGTGAATCGGACCTTCGCGCTCCGCGATTTTTCCCTGCGGATTATCCTGCGATTTGCGCAAATGTTTTTTGATCATTCGCACGCCCTCAACCAGAACCCGCTGCTTGCGCGCGATCACTTCAAGCACCTTCCCGGATGAACCTTTGAAGTTTCCGGAAATGACTTCCACCTGGTCGCCCTTGCGGACGTGCAACTTGATGCGGCTCATAAAACTTCCGGAGCAAGCGAGACAATTTTCATGAAATTGCGCTCACGCAATTCGCGCGCGACCGGTCCGAAAATGCGGGTGCCGCGCGGGTTCAAATCTTTGTCGATAATCACGATCGCGTTGTTGTCGAAACGCAGGACTGAGCCGTCATCACGTTTGATTGGCTGCCGCGTGCGCACTAACACGGCGCGCACTACTTCGCCTTTTTTCACCGTGCCGGTCGCGCTCGCTTCTTTCACGTTGGCCACGATGACGTCGCCGATGCCAGCCGTCTGACTCGTTCCCTGCCCGATGACGCCGATCATCGTAGCCATGCGGGCTCCGCTGTTATCCGCCACGTCGAGTCTGGATCTGATCTGGACCATAAAATCTTATTCCTCGTTAGGCTACTTCGCGACCACTTCCACCAGGCGCCAGCGCTTCAATTTGCTGAGCGGGCGTGTCTCCATGATGCGCACCGTGTCACCGGTCTTGGCCTTATTCTCTTCGTCGTGGGCGTAGAATTTTCTCATCTGTTTCACGATCTTGCCGAACTTGCGATGCGGCACACGGGTCGTGGTGCGGACTACGATCGTCTTGTTCATCCCGCTCGAAATCACTTCGCCCGTTCGCGTCTTGCGCGTGGCACGCTTCGCTGCTTCCGCTGGTGCGGTCGCGGTTTGTTCCTGAGTCTCGTCGGCCATAAAATTTATTTCGTCTCCGTCTTCTGCGCGCGTTGCGAAAGCACGGTCTCGACTTGCGCCACCTGGCGGCGCAACAAACGCAACCGGCTCGGCTGTTCGAGTTGCCCGCTTTTCTGCTGCAAACGCAGATGCAAACTCTCCTGGCGAAGATCGCGCTTCTTCGTCACCAGCTCATCCGAGGTCATCTCGCTGATTTCTTTGAATTTCATGATTCGTTAGGCTGCGGCCACATGGTGACGCGTCAAAAATTTCGTCCGCACCGGCAACTTATCGGCCGCAAGACGCAACGACTCGCGCGCGACCGATTCCGTCACGCCGTCGAGCTCGAACAAAATGTTACCGGGTTTGACCGTCGCAACCCAATACTCGGGCTGGCCTTTACCTTTACCCATTCGCGTTTCCGGAGGGCGCGAAGTAACCGACTTGTCTGGAAAAATCCGGATCCAGAGTTTGCCTTTGCGTTTCATGTTGCGGGTCAACGCAACACGCGCGGCCTCGATTTGCGTGTTCGTGATCCATGCGCGTTCCAGCGTCTGCAATCCGAATTCGCCGAAGTCGATTCGGAGATTGCGCGAAGCCGTACCCTTGCGGCTTCCCCGCTGGGTCTTCCGATACTTCACGCGTTTGGGCATCAATGGCATGGCAGTGTTTCCTTAAAAAATTTACTTGTTAGACCGTCGCGGGCTCGGGCGGCGGCGGGACGCCCTGTGGCTGTTCGACCGGCGCTTCTTCCTTCTTACAGAGCCAGCATTTCACGCCGATCTTTCCGTAGACCGTATTCGCTTCGGCAAAGCCGTAATCAATTGGCGTGCGCAAAGTATGAAGCGGCACCTTGCCCTCGCGATACCATTCCGAGCGCGAAATTTCCGCGCCGTTTAAGCGGCCCGAGCTACGCAAACGAATTCCCTGCGCGCCAAAATCCATCGCTACCTGCACCGCTTTTTTCATCGCGCGGCGATAGGCGATACGGCGTTCGATTTGCAGCGCGACGTTCTCCGCCACGAGCTGCGCGTCGAGTTCCGGCGTCTTGATCTCCTGAATATCGATCTTGATCTGTTTGCCCTGCGCCATCTTCGAAATCTCTTCGGTCATCTTCTCGATCTCGGCGCCTTTGCGTCCGATCACGATGCCGGGACGTGCAGTATGAATGGTGACTCGGATACTATTCCAAGCGCGCTCGATGATGATCTTCGAGACTGCCGCGAACTGCAGCTTCTTCTTCACGTAATTCCGGATCTCGATATCGCTGTGCAAAAACCCAGGCAAATCCTGCGGCGACGCATACCAGCGCGAGCGCCAGTCGTGATTAACTGCGAGGCGAAACCCAATTGGATTAACTTTCTGTCCCATGAATTAGCTTTCTGATTTCTGCTCGTTAGGCTGCTCGAGTTCAGCCGGCGCAGTCACCTTCGCCGCTTGCGGCATAGCCGGGCGCACAGTTTTTTTTGCCGATTTTTTCGCGCCGGATTTCTTTCCGCTCTTCTTTTTATCGCGCGTCTTGATCTCGATCTCGTCCGTCAAAATGATTCGGATGTGGCTGCTCCGTTTCAGGATTCGGCTGCCACTTCCGCGTGCGCGCGCCATCATCCGCTTCATCGTTGGGCCTTCGCCGACGGTCGCTTCTTTTACGACCAATCCATCGACCCGCAGATTCGCGTTGTTCTCCGCATTCGCGACCGCGCTCTTCAGCGTCTTGCTAATTAACCCCGCCGCTTTTTTCGGACTGAACGCGACGATATCGAGCGCTGCCGAAACCGGCAGGCCCTGAATCTCGCGGGTAACTTCGCGCACCTTAAAGGCCGAAATCTTCGCGTATCTGTATATCGATCGAACTTCCATTTATTTTAAACTCGCATTCTGGCGCGCGTCGGCCTGGAGCCGATCACCCACCTTTATTTTGTCTTTTTCCGAATCCATTTCCTGAATAACCGCGCCGCAAATCTTTTGGCGCACATCCACCACTCGCAGCGTCGCGATCGTTTTGTCATTACGCACCACGCGCAATGGCATTCCGATTTTTACGCCCTGTTTCTCGCCAAGGTTTCCCACCACCAACGACCACTCGTCTTTCACGCTGATCACGCTGCCGTCCATCAGGTCAGCCTGCGGCTCAACTTGATTCGCTTTCGCGATCAACTCATTCGTGCTCCGCAGTTGCGCCTCTAACTCCATCCGCCCCTTCGCATCGCCGCCGGTTGAAGTCTTGAGCAACTGCAACATCGCCTCACTCAAACGCAGCATCTGATCCCGATATCGCTCGCGCTCTTTTTGCGCCAACTGCAAATCGCTCACCGCCGCCAGCAAACGCTGCTCGAGTTTCGCGCGGTCCTTGTTTGCCGCATCAAGCCCCAGCGCTTCCATCCGCAACTCCAGATCCGAATACTTGCGGCGGAATAATTCCGCCTCCGCATTCGACTCCGCCAAGCTCTCGGTCAGCGTCTTTACAGACTCATGCTGGACCTCGAGCTGCTTGCGCATCTCACCAATATTGGATTCTGACAAAGAACTATTTCCCTGTGCCGCCAGCTCTCCAGCTGAGACGACACACCCTAACAACCCGATCATCGCTTTTCGCCTAACGAGTGCTTTAGCAGGCAATCGCAGCTCGAAAATCGCAGATCGAAAATTCACATCACTATTTCGTCACCTTCGCGGTGTGCGAACCGTGTTTCTTAAAGATTCGTGTTGCCGAAAATTCGCCCAGCTTGTGCCCAACCATGTTTTCCGTCACGAAGACAGACTGGAAAATCTTCCCGTTATGAACCAGGAAGGTGTGACCAACAAAATCCGGCGTCACCATCGATCGGCGCGACCAGGTCTTGATCGGCTTTTTGATGCCCGAGGAATTCATCTTATCGATTTTCTCGAGAAGATGTCCTTCCACGAACGGTCCTTTTTTTAGCGATCTGCCCATATCAAATTATTTTTTCCGCCCGACGCGGCGATCCTGCATGATGAAACTGTCGCTCGGCTTGTGCTTCGAGCGGGTCTTGAAACCCTTCGCAAGCTGACCCCAAGGACTCGTTAAGTGCTGGCGCCCGCCACCGCCTTTAGATTTACCTTGGCCGCCACCGTTCGGGTGATCGATTGGATTCATCACCATGCCGCGAACATGCGGGCGTTTCCCCAGCCATCGTGTCCGGCCGGCTTTGCCGCTCACTACATTCATATGATCGACGTTGCCGACTTGGCCGATCGTGGCGCAACAGGTGTCGTGAATCCGGCGAATTTCGCCTGAAGGTAACTTTACCAGCGCGTATCCAGCTTCGCGGTTACTCAAAGTCGCTTGTTGCCCAGCGCTCCGCGCGACTTGGCCCCCACGTCCCGGTGCGAGCTCGATGTTATGAATATTTGCGCCCAACGGTATTGCGCTGAGAGGAAGTGAATTTCCAAGGTCTGGCGTTGCTGTCGGCCCTGCCATGACACGCGCACCTTTCGCAAGACCGTCCGGCGCGAGGATGTAACTCATCTCGCCGTCGGTGTACTTAATAAGGGCGATCCGCGCCGAGCGATTCGGGTCGTACTCGATCCCGACAACTTCAGCTGCCACGCCATGCTTGCGGCGTTTGAAGTCCACCTTGCGGTACTTCTGCTTATGTCCGCCGCCGATATGACGCGAGGTCAAGCGGCCGCGATTATTTCGGCCGCCGGAGCGTTTCTTAACTTCAGTAAGGCTTTTGTGCGGCTTGGATTTCGAGATTTCCTCAAAGGCAGGAAGCGTCGAGAACCGAAGGGTCGGCGTGAGCGGGCGAAATTTACGTAGTGCCATAACTTGTTAGACGAGATCGATCTTCTCGCCTTCCTTCAGGGTCACGATGGCTTTTTTCCAATGCGCCTTCCGGCCGAAATTTGCCGTGCGTTGGCGCTTCTTCTTGCCGGCGTAGTTGCAGGTATTCACGTCCACGACTTTTTTGTTGAAGAGCTTTTCGATCGCCTGCTTGATCTGAATCTTGTTGGCGTGCGGCGCAACGCGGAAGACGTACTTGTTCAGCTTCTCGCTCAAGAGCGAAGCCTTCTCCGTCAGCGACGCGGTCTGGATGATATCGAAATGTTCGTTCATTCCTTTGTGGTCCTGCCCGCCAAAAGCTCGAGCGCTTTGCCCGTCACTAAAATCTTGTCGAACGCCAGGAGCTGTTCGGTG
>CAXSFN010000023.1:0-62756 GCA_964236815.1 uncultured Chthoniobacterales bacterium | reverse complement strand
GGTCTCAATCGTGTTGCCGTCATCCGCATTCGTGCTCTGCTCTTCGGCCATGTTCACGGGGAAACTGCCCCAGTTCGTTAGCCGGGAAAAGAGAAAGTGCCTCTCGGAAAATGAACAATGCCCTTCCTAATGTTGCCCGCTTTTTCACTTATCATTCCCGCCTTTAATGAAGCTGTCCGCATCGGCCAGACGCTGAGCGGCGCGCTAGATTTTTTGCGTGAACACAGTCCGCAAAGCGAAGTGATCGTGGTGGATGACGGGTCGACCGATCCGACCGTCGCGGTGGTGCAAGAGGCTTTCCGAAAGGCAGGCGGGATCGACACGCGCGTGATTGAGCAAAAACCAAATCGCGGCAAAGGCGCCGCCGTGCGAGACGGTCTGCAACACGCCGCGCGGCAGGTCGCGCTTTTTTCCGACGCTGATTTTTCCACGCCGATCGAGGAAGCGCCGAAATTATTGGAGCCGATTTTTAATAGTGAAGCCGACGTGACTTTCGGGTCGCGCGCGCTCGATCGGCGTCTGATCGGTAATCGCCAGGCCTGGTATCGCGAGCATGGCGGGCGTGTTTTTAACTTGCTGGTCCGGGTCGCGACGGGGTTGCCGTTTTGGGACACGCAATGCGGCTTCAAGGCATTTCGGCTCGATGCGTTCCGTCCGCTTCTCGCGCAGGCGCAGAGCGATCGTTTTGGTTTCGACGTCGAGTTTCTCTATCTGGCCCAGAAGGCCGGCTTGCGGATGCGCGAAATTCCGGTGCGTTGGAATCACCATGATGGAAGCAAAATGCATTTGCTGCACGACAGCGTGCTCATGATGCAGGAAGTCATCGCGCTGCGCTCGAAAAGCTGAGGCAGCGGCGACCTTCGCACTTAGCGCTGCGACTCGATCAGCTCCGCGAATTGCGAAAAGAAATAACTCGCGTCGTTCGGGCCGGGCGCGGCTTCCGGATGATATTGCACGCTGAAGACCGGCAGCTCGCGATGTTTCATTCCTTCGACCGTACCGTCGTTGAGATTGATATGCGTGACCTCGACTTCCGGCGGAAGGGATTCCGGATCGACCGCGAAACCGTGATTCTGCGAAGTGATCGCGACCGTGCCGCGCTGTAAATCTTTCACCGGTTGATTCCCGCCGCGATGTCCGAATTTTAATTTGAAGGTGCGCCCGCCAAACGCATAACCGAGCACCTGGTGTCCCAGGCAGATTCCAAAGATCGGTGTCTTGCCAATCAAACCACGCAACGCTTCATGCGCGTAATCAAGCGCGCTTGGATCTCCCGGGCCGTTCGATAAAAACACGCCGTCCGGTTTCATCGCCAAAACTTCGTCGGCGCTCGTTTGCGCCGGCACCACCGTGACGCCAAAGCCTTCCTGGCGCAGCCGGCGCAGAATGTTTTCCTTGATGCCGTAATCGTAGGCCACGATGCGATGTTTGATCGCCGGAAGCGGCTCCGCCCGCACTTCGCCCGCGCTGCCTTGCACGACTGACCAGCGCACGCTCGCGCGATCTTCGGGATCCCATTGGTAAACTGAAGAGGTCGTCACTTCCTTGACGTAATCCATCCCGATCACGCCTTCGCCGCGAACCGCTTCCGCGATCGCTTCCTTCTCTGAAAGCGCATCACTCGTTAGGCAGGCTTTCATCGCGCCGCGCTCGCGCAGATGGCGGGTCAAAGCACGAGTGTCGATTCCTTGTGCACCGGGGATTTTCCATTCGCGCAGGTAATCGTCCACCGATCGTTCCGAGCGCCAACTGCTCGGGATTTCGCTCAGCTCTTCGATCGCAAAACCGCTCACATGCGGCTCGCGGCTTTCCTGGTCGAGCGCATTTGTGCCGTAGTTGCCGATGTGCGGATAAGTCATGGCCACGATCTGGCCGCGATAGGATGGATCAGTCAGCACTTCCTGATAACCGGTCATCGAAGTGTTAAAACAAATCTCGCCGACGCGCGTGCCGATTGCGCCAAATGATTCGCCTTCGAAAACTCTGCCGTCTTCCAGAGCGAGAAGCGCTTTCATTACGACGCCTTCGGCGTGGCCTCGCGTAACGGTCGGGAAAGATCGTCTTTTACACGATCGAGGATGCCGTTGACGAATCTTCCCGAGTCCGGGCCGCCGAATGTTTTGGCCAGCTCGATTGCTTCGTTGATGGAAACCACCGGCGGGATGTCTTCGCGATAAAGCATTTCAAAAATTGCGAGCCGCAGGACGGCGCGATCCACCGGCGAAATGCGATTGAGATCGTAGTTCTCGCAGTAGCGGGAGATGCGCTCATCCAAGTCCGGCAGATGCGCAACCATTCCGTCGATCAGCGGTTGAGCGAACTCGCGCACGCCCGATTTGGCCGGACAAAAATCCCAGAAGTCGTCCATCTTTTCGAGCGCGTCGCCGCGATGAAGATCGCGCCAGAAATGGAATTGAATCGCGGCCTGCCGGGCCATCCGCCGTTTGCCCATATTATTTTGTGCGTAGATCGGCCATGACGTTGCTGATCTCAAGCGCGGCGCGCGCGGCTTCGATTCCGCGATTGATTTTCTTTTCCAGGCAACGCTCGCGCGCCTGCTCTTCGTTCTCCATCTCGAGCACAGCGTTGATCACAGGCACTCCGGATTCGAGTGCGATTTGCTGGAGTGCATTCGTGACCGAGTGGCTAAGATTCGCGGCGTGCGCGGTCGCGCCTTTCAGAATCACGCCGATGGCTAAAATCGCGTCCGCCTTCTTCTGCAGCGCGACTTCGCGCACCACGATCGGGATTTCGAATGCACCCGGGACCTGGTGCAAAGTGAGCGCGACCCCCGGCATGAGCCGGCGCAATTCTTCTGTAGCGTGATTGACCAGGCCCTGGACGTAGCGCGCGTTGAACTGACTCGCGACCAGGGTGAAGGCGCGTTTGCTTACGCCGAGGCGGGGTCGGGGGAGGACGGCGTTGGACATTCGGACGGCTAAAGCAAATGGCCCATTTTGACGCGCTTGGTCTCGAGATATTTCGCGTTATGGGGATTGGCCTCGCTGCGAATCGGGACCTGCTCGACCATCTGAATTCCGTAACCTTCCAAGCCCACGACCTTCTTTGGATTATTCGTGAGGAAACGGAACTTGCGCACGCCGAGATCGAACAGAATTTGCGCGCCCAATCCGTAATCGCGCAGGTCCATTCCGAAGCCGAGCCTGGCATTCGCTTCCACCGTATCGAGGCCTTCTTCCTGCAATTTGTAAGCGTGAATTTTATTGGCCAGTCCGATGCCGCGGCCTTCCTGTCGCATGTAAACGAGAACGCCGTTTCCTTGCTCGGAAATTTGGCGCAAGGCCGCGTGCAGTTGATTTCCGCAATCGCAACGCCGCGAACCGAAGACGTCGCCAGTCAGGCATTCACTATGCACGCGCACCAGCACCGGCTCTGTTTCGGAGATTATCCCTTTGACTAGCGCGAGGTGATGCGAACCATCGACCGTCGAGTGGTAGAGATAGAGATCGAAGTCGCCGTAATCGGTCGGCAATTTAATCACCTGCTCGCGCTCGATCAGCTTTTCCTTGAGCCGCCGATACGCGATCAGGCTCTGGATAGTGCAGATGCGAAGCCCATGCTTTTTCTTGAACTCCATCAGCTCCGGCAAACGCGCCATCGTGCCGTCATCGTGCAAAATTTCGCAGAGCACGCCGGCCGATTGCAGGCCGGCCATGCGCGCAAGATCGACCGCCGCTTCCGTGTGTCCCGCGCGACGCAGGACGCCGCCGTCCTTCGCGCGCAGCGGGAAAATATGTCCGGGCTGGATGAGGTCTTCCGGTTTTGAATCCGGATTCGCGATCGTCTGAATCGTGGCCGCGCGATCTTGCGCGCTGATGCCGGTTGTAACCCCGCGCGCCGCGTCCACGGAGACGGTAAAATCAGTTCGATACATCTCACGGTTTTGCGCCACCATCCGCTGCAAACCGAGCTGCTCCGCGCGTTCATTCGAGACCGGCACGCAGATCAAACCGCGGCCGTGCATCGCCATAAAATTGACCGCTTTTGGGGTGGCCTTTTCCGCCGCCATCAGCAGATCGCCTTCGTTTTCGCGATCGGCATCGTCGGTCACGACCACCATTTTGCCCTGCGCAATGTCGTGGACGACATCATCGATCGAGTCGAACTCAAGCACGGTCGGTGGCTCAGCCAGCATCCGCCTAACATCCCTTTCAGCCCGTCGCTCGGCAACCGTGATGTTCTAATCGCGCCGTTGCAGTTTCCATCCGACGAAGGCGGAGGAGATCGTGCGCCGCGTCCTGCCGCCGTGATGAACGTCGGCTGCTAAGGCGTCGATTGTGCGCTCGTCGCGACGATCGCCTCCGGGCGATACATATCGTGATTGCTGCCTTGGAACTCCGCTTTCAGCTTCACCTTGAAATGCGCGAGATCGACCACATCCCAGCGCGTAAAATTCCAGTGACCGGCTTTTCGCTCTTCATGCTCGAAGCCGAGGATCAAGTGCACCGCATCGTCGCGCACTTTGTTCGTGGTGATTCTCGGCTCGAAATAAAACGTGCGAAAACTGCTCTCGCGGCTTCCGAGCGCGTAAAGTTTTGGATCGAGGTAATAGACGCGCTGCGTGGCGGTATCGACCAGGCGTAAATCCGGATAGCCGGAACGCTGCACCCGGCCTTGGGCGGTCTTCGGAAAATCACAGGCAAGGCCTGGCGCAGCGCTCAATAAATCGCGCATCGCATTCTCAAAATGACTGCTCACTTCGTTGATGCGGGCGATATTTTGCACCGGATGATTCGGTGCATTGACCTGCCTAACGACTTCATCCAGCGCGGCACTGAGCTGCTTTAGAACGCGCTGATCGGTTTCGTCTTTCGGATCGATCGGCCGCACCTTCGTTCCAGTGGCAGCGAGGATAATTTCGCCAAATGGAATTCCCCGCAGTTCCGCGTCTTCCTGTTGCAGCCAGGTAATCAGACTGTGCACCGGCGAATCCGCGGTCTTCTCTTCCGCGAAGGCGAGATCGGCAAGCGCGAGGGAACAAAAGAAAAACGCAGCCCGTCGAATCACGTTTTCCCTGCACCTTCCTTCACTGGCGCCGGTATATCGAAGTCAGCGACCTTGAGAAATTCGCGCAACCATTGCACCGCCTCGGAGCGATCGCGCGAGATATGAATGGTCCAGCCAAGATCCCGCACCTGGTTCTCCCATCGCCGCGCCAGCTCGTGCGTTTCTTCGGAGGGCGCGACGATGACTACGATCGCATGCGGTCGTCGCAAGGCCGCGAGCCGGTCCTCCTCGACAATTTTCTTCAGTTCCTCCGGCTCGATTTCTACCGCTGTCACTGCGGAAAAATCGGCAAACTCGTATTGGAAATTTTCCGTGTTCTGGACCAGTTGGCGGCCCGCGACACTGGCCGCGAGCAATTCGGCGCCGGTCACGATGCCGCTGCCGGTGTGCCAGATTCCGAGACAATCCTGCGTTAACTCAGTCGTGTAAGCCATGTCGCCGTGCGGCTCGACTGTATGTAATTTTGAGTTTCTTCCGAGAAAAAATGGCGGCGCGGTCGTTAGTCGAGATCGATCGCTCGTTCCAAAAGAGGAATGACCGAAGCGAGCGCCTGATCGGTGCGCGCATGGATAACGAGCAGCGGTTCGTTTAGCTCGACGCGCTCGCCAATTTTCTTGATCTGCGAAAAGCCGACTGCGAAATCGACCGTGTCGTTGGCCTGGGCGCGACCCGCGCCAAGAAAGAGGGCGGCGCGGCCAATCGTTTCCGCATCCACTCGCCTAACGAGTCCAGCGGCTGGCGCAGGAAGGAGATGAGTGATCGGCGCGGCGTGGAGCGTATTCATTTTTTCCAGAACGTTGGCATCGCCATCCTGCAGCTCGACCATGGCGACAAATTTTTCCCACGCGCTTCCGTCATCGAGCCAGCGTTGCAGCTGAGCGCGCGGGGCAGTTGAAACCATTTCGGCCAGGTCGAGCGTCAGCTTGAGCAAATCTTCCGGCCCGCGGCCCAACAAAGTATCGACTGCTTCCGCCACTTCGAGTGCGTTGCCGACGCTGTGTCCCAAGGGCTGATCCATCACACTGAGAAGCGACGAAGTCTTCACCTTCATGAGTTGGCCGACCTCCGTCATAGCCGCGGCCAGCTGCTCCGCTTCCGCGCGTGTTTTCATGAAAGCGCCGCTGCCGAATTTCACGTCTAGAACGAGACGATCGAGATTTTCCGCCAGCTTCTTGCTCATGATGCTGGCCACAATCAATGGCTGGGAAGGGACCGTGCCGGTAACGTCGCGGAGGGCATAGAGTTTCTTGTCGGCCGGACATATGTCGGCGGTTTGTCCGATCATGAAAACGCCGATACGCTCGAGTTGTTGAAGCGCACGCGCTTCCTCCAGATTCACATTGAAACCAGGAATGCTTTCGAGTTTGTCGAGCGTTCCGCCGGTGATGCCGAGGCCGCGCCCGGAAATCATCGGCACCCAGACCTCATCGCAGGCGAGGAGGGGAGCGAGGACTAACGAGACCTTATCGCCGATGCCGCCGGTGGAATGCTTGTCCACTTTCGGGGGAGTGCCGGCCGGATACTCGAGGACGCGGCCGCTGCGCATCATCGATTGGGTAAGATTTTGCGTTTCGTTCGGCGTCATCCCGCGAAAGAAAACGGCCATGGCCCATGCGCTCATCTGAGAATCCGCCACCTCGCCGCGGGTGAAAGCCGCAATCAGTTCCGAGATTTCCTCCGAGCTCAGCTCAGCGCCGTCGCGCTTCTTTTCGATCAGGCTGGGGATATGCATGAGTTTCCTCGTTCCGGCGCGAGCCCGAAGAATTCTGCCAGAGTAGCGGCGATGTCCGCAAACGATTCGCGCGTGCCAAGGTCTCGCGCCCGCTCTTGGTGCATCACGAAAAGCGGTACCTGCTCGCGCGTGTGATCGGTGCCACGAAAGGTCGGATCATTCCCGTGATCGGCGGTGATGATGACAAGATCGTTGCGCGAAATCGTGCTGAGAAATTGTCCGAGCCACAGATCGAATTCACGAAGTGCTTGTGCGTAACCGGCGAGATCGCGTCGATGTCCGAAGAGCATGTCGAAATCAACCAGGTTCGCAAAAACCAAACCGTGCTTGAGCTGCGCCCAGAGCTCCGCGATTCGCGTCATACCTTCGGCGTTCGATTCGGTCGGATGGGATTTGGTGATGCCTTCTCCTGCAAAGATGTCGCTGATTTTTCCGACCCCGATCACCTCCGCGCCGCTTTCGCTGATTGCATTCAAAACGCTGCGCGGCGGCTTCATCGAGTAATCGTGCCGGCGGGGAGTGCGCCGAAAATTTCCGACCGCGCCGGCAAAGGGACGCGCGATCACTCGACCGATGCGCGCTTCATCCGCATGACGTCTGGCTACCTGGCAGATTTGGTAAAGCCGCTCGATCGCGATGACATCTTCGTGCGCTGCGATCTGCAAAACCGAGTCAGCCGATGTGTAAAGGATCGGCTTGCCGGTGCGGACATGCTCTTCGCCCAATTCGTCGAGAATGGTGGTCCCACTGCGCGCGTAGTTCCCGATGAATTCCACACCGGCGTCGCCTTCGATTGCTCGAACAAGCTCATCGGAGAAGCGCTCGAAGACCGCGAATGGCTGGTCAAGAATGATGCCCGCGATTTCCCAGTGGCCGGTGGTGGTGTCTTTTCCCGCGGAGCGTTCCCGCATCCGCCCGTAGCTGGCGCGAATATGAGGGATTGCTTCGTCCCCTCGAGGATCAACGACCCCGACTACAATTTCCCCCAAGCCTAACGAATACAGATTCGGCAGTTCCAGGTCCGGCACTCGCTCAAGAATATGCCCGAGCGTATTAGCCCCTCTATCTCCATAGGCTTCCGCATCCGGCGCGTGGCCAATCCCGACGCTATCGAGAACGATGAGAAGCGCGCGCACCGCGAGCTACAGACCGATCGGGTGCCAGGTGGTTTTCATTTCCACGCTGTCGAGAATCCAATACGGATTCTCCGCCTTCTCCGACCGCCACTCGTCAGGCGAAAGCTCACGCCGGACATAACGCTTCACATTGAATTGCCCGCCCTTCTGCAATTCCCGCGCGATTCCGTCGTCGTCCGATCCATCTACGATCGCGTTCACATCCATGTGACTCGCGATATGCGGTGCCAGCTCCGCGCCATCACCCGCCAGCACATTGACCACTCCGCCCGGCAGATCGCTGGTCGCGATGATTTCAGAAAAGGTCAGTGCGGGCAGTGGCTTGGTCGTCGAAACGAGCGCGATAACGGCATTGCCCGCGAGGATAACGGGCGCGACTAACGAAACGAAAGCAGCCAGTGGCGGTTCCTCCGGACACACGACCACGACCACGCCGGTCGGTTCCGGCATGGTGAAATTAAAGTGCGAGCTCGCCACTGGATTCACCGCGCTGAAAACCTGCTGATACTTATCCGTCCAGCCCGCGTAATGAACCAGCCGGTCGATCGCGAGCGCGGTTTCGTCGTCCGAGCGGCGCGAACCGTTCGCGGGAATCAGCTCCGCGTTTAATTCCTCCGCCCGCATTTCCAGCATTTCGGCCGCGCGGTAGAGAATTTGCCCGCGCAAATACGCGCTCTGTTTGGCCCAGCCCGGGAACGCTTTCCGCGCCGCCACGACCGCATCTCGGAAATCTTTGCGCGAGGCGCGGGAGTAATTTGCCAGCACCGTATCGTTCGACCCAAGCGCGGGCGACACGCGGCCGCTCTCGCTCCGGACAAATTTACCGCCGACAAAAAGTTTGTAGGTCTTTTGAACTCCGAGCCTGCCTGGTCGCGTCGCCACGAAGTGAGGATTGCGTAAGGCTTCAAAAAAGAAAATGGTAAACCTCCATTCGCCCCCATGACAAAAACCGACAGGATCTTCATCGCGGGCCACAATGGCCTGGTCGGCAGCGCGATCGCCCGGCGTCTCGAGCGCGATGGTTTTGCCATGCTGCTGAAACGCGAGCGCTCTGAGCTGGATCTCGCGAACGAGACGGCTGTCTATGATTTCTTCGAGCAGGAAAAGCCGGAGGTCGTCATTTTCGCCGCGGCCAAGGTGGGCGGAATCAAAGCGAACAATGATTCACCGGTCGAATTCCTGCTCGATAACCTGCGGCTGCAAAACAACATCATCAGCGCCGCGCACCAGCACGCGGTCCGCAAACTTTTGTTCCTCGGCAGCTCCTGCATTTATCCGAAACACGCGCCGCAGCCGATCCCGGAAAGCGCGCTCCTGACCGGTCCGCTCGAGCCGACGAATGACGCCTACGCCATCGCCAAGATCGCCGGGATTAAACTTTGCCAGGCGTACGCGAAGGAATACGGCGAGAATTATATCTCGGCCATGCCGACAAATCTCTACGGGCCGAACGACAATTTTGATCTCGCTTCTTCGCACGTTTTGCCAGCGCTCTTACGCAAAGCGCACGAAGCGAAAGCGAGTGGCGCGCGCGAGATGATGGTGTGGGGAAGCGGGAAACCGCGGCGCGAATTTCTTCATGTCGATGACATGGCGGACGCATGTGTTTTCCTGCTCGAGAATTACGACTCGCCCGAAATCATCAATGTCGGTTATGGCGAAGACATCACGATTCGACAGCTGGTCGAATTGATCTGCGATGTCATTGGCTTTGAAGGTGAGTTGGTCTTCGACGCTTCCAAGCCGGATGGCACGCCGCGCAAGCTTTTGGATGTTTCGAAGTTGAGCGCCCTTGGCTGGCGTCCCGGCGTTTCGCTGCGCGAAGGAATCACGCGCACCTACGATTGGTTTTGCGAGAACGAGCTTGCGGTAACGCGATGACCAAACTCCGTATCGGTGTCGTCGGCGTCGGGCACATCGGGAAAAATCATGCGCGGCTTTACGCCGAAAATCATCCGGGCCAGTTCGCCGCTCTTTACGACACCGACGCCGGCAAAGCGGAAACGCTCGCGCAAGAGTTCGGGGTAGTGGCCGCAAGATCTCTGGAGGATTTTACCGAGCGGGTCGATGCGGTTTCCGTCGCAACACCCACCAGCAGCCATTTCGAGATCGCGAAGCAATTGCTCGAACGCGGCAAGCATTTGCTGATCGAAAAACCGATCGCGGAAAAAGCGACCGACGCGACCGCGTTGGCCGAGCTTGCGGCCGCGCGGCAGCTCGTTTTGCAAGTCGGCCACGTCGAGCGTTTCAATCCTGTCCTGAGCGCGCTCGAGGAACGCCTGACGCGTCCGCGTTTCATCGAAGCGCATCGCCTTTCTCCGTATCCAAATCGCAGCACCGATATCGGCGTGGTCCTCGATCTCATGATTCATGATCTCGAAATCATCCTGCACCTGGTGCGCTCGCCCGTGGAGACGATCGATGCGGTCGGCGTGCCAGTCCTGAGTCGCGGCGAAGACATCGCGAATGCGCGACTGCGTTTCGAAAACGGCTGCGTCGCCAACATTACTTCCAGCCGGATCAGTCCCGAGCGGATGCGCAAGATTCGCGTCTTCCAGGAAGACGCCTATCTCTCGTTAGACTACCAGACGCAGACCGGCGAAATCTATCGCCGCTCGGCTACCGGGATCGAGCGGAGCGAAGTCGAGATTGAACGGGAGGAGCCGCTCAAACGGCAGCTCGCTTCCTTCATCGAATGCGCAACCACTGGGCGCGCGCCGAAGGTCTCGGGCTTTCAGGCCACTGCCGCGCTCGAACTGGCGGTGGAAATTACGAAGCGGATCGAGCGTGCGGCGAAGACGACTTATCCGAGCGTTTCGTCCTAAGCGGAGCGATGTTTCGCTCCGCTCAACATGACAAGTTGCGGGAAGGCCAATGTGAGTAGGACCCAGCGCCTTTATTTCGTTGCGGGAGAAGCGAGCGGCGATGCGCATGGCGCTGCCTTGATGAAGGCCCTGCGGGAATTGCAGCCGAAGGTCGTGTTATCAGGCCGGGGCGGCCCGCGCATGCACGCTCTCGGGGAAGAAAACTTTATCGACTGGAGCACAGAATCCGCGGTTCTCGGGCTCTGGGAAGTCCTAAAAAAATATGGCTACTTCCGCCGGCAATTTGCCGCTGCGCGCAAAGAGATTCGCGCGCAAAGGCCGGACGCCGTCGTCCTGATCGATTATCCCGGGTTTAATCTTCGGCTGGCGCGCGCGCTTCGTGCCGAGCTGCCGCGATTGAAAATCCTTTACTACATTAGCCCGCAGGTTTGGGCGTGGAATCGCCGCCGCATCCCGGAAATGGCGAAGTATCTCGACCTGATGCTCTGCATTTTCCCCTTCGAGGCCGCGCTCTATAACCAGTCGGGATTGCGGACAGTTTTCGTCGGACACCCGATGGCGGATTCGCTGAACGCGGACGCCAAGACAGACCGTGATCCGGACTTGATTGGATTGTTCCCCGGCAGTCGCTCGCGTGAAGTGCGAAAAATTTTTCCGATCATGGTGCAGACGGCGGAACTCATCCGAGCGCAGCGACCGAATTCACGTTTCGAAGTTGCCGCTGCCTCGGAATTCTTAGCGAAAGAAATCAGCGCAATCTCGAACGGATCGATGCGGATTATTGCGGGCGAGACGCGCGAGATCATGCAGCGCGCCGCTGTGGGCATCATCGCATCGGGAACGGCGACGCTGGAAGCGGCCTTCCTCCGACTGCCGTTCGTTTTGGTTTATCGCGTGGCCTGGTTGACCTACTTCGCGGCGCGGCTGCTGGTAAAAGTGCCGCACTTGGGAATGCCGAACGTTCTGGCAGGACGAGAAATTGTTCCCGAGTTTATTCAGCACCGCGCCCAACCCCGCGCGATCGCTGCCGCAGTGGTGCGGTTGTTGCGCGATCAAAGGGCGCGTGAATCGATCGTGGCGGAGTTCGACGGGATCGTAGCTACGCTCGACAAAAAAGATGCAAGCATGACCGCGGCCCGCGCGATTTTAGACGAGCTGCGCGAAGTCGCTTAAGCTCGGCGCGCTTGGATAGAAGCCGAGAATTTTGGCTAATCGGTCGGGGCTTCCGATGCTTCGCATCACGCCTTCGGAACGGATCGAATCCACGCGATCGATCACAAGATCGTTTGGGCGACCAGCGGCCTCGAGCATCGCGCGAACGATATCGTGCAAGATCAGTCCGTGTCCGCTGCAAAGGTTCAGAATAGTTCCGCCGGGGAGGTCTTTTTCGCCAAGTCGCGCCAACGCATCCATCGCGACATCGGCGCGAAGAAAATCTCGCACGCGCTCGAGCGGGCCGGTTTTTATCTGCGGAAAATTATCCCGTAATTGAGCGACGATGCTGCCGGGCATCATGCGCGTGGACATGCCGCGACCGAAAACATTAAAGAGCCGGACGACTACGGTGTGTAACCCTCGTCGCGAAAATTCAAGCGCGGCTTCCGTCGCCCGTAGCTTGCTCCGGCCATAAGCTCCGGCTGGTTGCGCCAGTTCTGTTTCCGCGATGGGCTGGCGCCTTTTCGGGACATTTCCGTACTCAGCCGCGCTTCCCACGATAAAGATCGGAACCGCGCTCAGTCCCAACTCCAACGCCGCTCTGAGCAGCGCGTTCGTCGGGTGCACGTGCGCGGCATCGAACGCAGTCTCGTTCGGCGCCCCGGTCGTGCCTAACAAGTGATAGATCGTTTCCGGTTTTGTTGTCTCCAGCACGGTGCTCCAGCATTTCCAATCGGAAATGTCGGCCATGGAAGCTCTCCCGACGGCGAGGATATTTACACCAAGTCCGGCCAGACTTAACTGAAGATGCCGCCCCAAAAATCCCGACGCGCCAGTAAGGAGGACGCGTTTCATCGGCTGCTAAACGATGTAATCGGCCGTGCCTGCCGGCTTCGGTTGCGCGCGATAGAATTCAATCGCGCGATCCAGACCTTCATTCAGACTAACGAGTGGTTGCCACTCGAGCTGCGCTCGGGCCAAACGATTGTCGGACCGCAAATCTTGCACTTCGCTCTGCGCAGGCCGGGTCCGTTCCCGGATGGTCTTGATCGGTTTTCCTACGCCAATGCGATCGAGAATCAGTCTGGCTAACGCTTCGATCGAAATACTTTCGCCGGTGCCAAGATTGCAAACCAGTCCTTCGATGCCCGGGGCCAGTCCGGCGCGCACCAGTCCACCGCAGGTGTCGGTAACATAGGTTAGATCCCGCGTGGTAGTGAGATTGCCGAGTTGAATTTCCGGCTCGTGCAACGCCTGCAGAATAATGCTCGGAATGACGGCGCGCGCGGATTGGCGCGGACCGAAGGTGTTAAAGGGCCGCACTGTCACGACCGGCAAAGAGAAGGCACAACGAAAACTCTCCGCCAGTTTCTCCGCCGCGATCTTGGAGGCCGAATAAGGCGATTGCGCTTGCAGCGGATGATCTTCTGCGATGGGCATCGTCTGCGCGGAGCCATAGACTTCGGAGCTGCTGCAAAGCACGACCCGGGTAGTGCGATGGCGTTGCGCCGCTTCCAGGACGTTGAGCGTGCCGGCGATGTTGGTTTGTAAATAACTACGCGGGGCCAGGTAGGAATAGGGAATGCCGCTCAACGCCGCGAGATGGAATATAACCGCGCAATCCCTGGCCTGTTCCTGCAAGGCATCAGCGTCCTCCACGTTGCCGGCCACAATCTCGATCTCGCGCGAAATCTCAGGCGCAAGAAACCCGAGATTGCCTATACTGCGGTGCGAAGCATAACGGATGAGCGCGCGGACTTTTGCCCCCGCCTGGACGAGCGCTTCGCAGAGATGACTGCCGATAAATCCACCGGCGCCTGTGACCAGGACCGTTTTTCCACGGAAATCCGAGCTACTCTCGGGCGGTTCGGGTTTGGCACTCGACATGCGAACAGTCGTTAGGGAGTCGGGACCTATCGTGTCTTTCACCGAGCAACGCAATTCCACGAAGGCGCCCCCGCTCGCGATCGTGCATTTGAATGCCTTCGATCATCACGGCGGCGCGGAGCGGCTCGTCTCCGACCTGGTAGAAATGCAAAGAGGTGCCGGTCATGAAAGCGTCGCTTTGGTTGGTCATAAAACAAAAGCCGATTCGCTCGCGCTTGGTTTCGAGACCGATCCCGACCTGACCCGGCGCGAAGAATTTCGCGCAGCCGGCTGGCCGGATTACGAATTTCAAGGCAGTCATCGACTCGTTAGGCATCCCGCCGTGCAGGCCGCGGACGTGATCCATGCGCACAATCTTTACGGCGGATTTTTTCATCCGGCCTCACTCATTGGGCTTTCCCAAATTCGGCCATTGATCTGGTCAATTCACGACATGCACGCGCTGACCGGTTATTGCTCGCATGCGCTTGATTGCACGCGCTGGGAGGCGGGCTGTGGCGAATGCCCCGACCTCAATCGCCCGGGACCGAGTCCGGTCTTCGATAACACTGCGGCGCTCTGGCAAAACAAAAAGCTGATTGCGGATAGCTCGCGTCTTTGGTTGGTGGGCGCGTCGTCCTGGATGGTCTCGCAATTGCAGCGCAGCTTTTTTCGCAACCATCCCATTCACTTAATCCCGAACGGAATTGAGACTGCGTTGTATCGGCCCGCGGATCGTCGCGCGCTCCGGCAGAAACTCGATTTGCCAGCGGACGCGTTGATCATCGGCAGCCTCGCTCGCTCCGGCGTTCTCGCTCATCCATGGAAAGGCGGGTCGCACGTGCGCGCGACTTTGCAGGCCTTGCGTACGGATTATCCGGAACTCGTCTTTTTGAATATTGGATCTTCCGATGCCGAACCGGAACCATGGATCCGTTCGATCTCGCCCGCCTCTTCGGAATTGGTGCGCGAAGCGCTCGGGGCGCTCGATTTTTTCCTGTATCCGTCCATCGCGGACACGGCCCCGCTCGCAGTGCTCGAAGCGATGGCGTGCGGTCTTTCAATCGTCGGATTCAAAGTGGGCGGGCTTTCGGATTTCGTCACCGAAACCGAAGGGATGCTTGTACCGGTGAACGATACGCCGGCTTTAATCCAAGCAGCGCGGAGTCTGGCGACGGACACTAAATTGCGAGAGCGACTAGGTGCAGCGGCGCGTGAACGAACCATCCAATATTTCGACCGCGCGCGGATGGCGGAGGCCTACGAAGAGCTTTACCGCGAAGCCATGGCCGCCCATTCCGGTGGATCTCCGCCATCCGTGCCCCACTCTGAAATCGCGCGAGCCAGCCTGGAAGAAATCAGATTGCTCCAAGGTAAAATGTTAAAGCTGGAAGAAAAATTGGCCGAGCTGCGCGCACGTCGTGAGAAGGATGAAATACAGGTCGAAAATCTTTTGCGTAGTCGTTGGCTGCGCTTCGGCCTGCGTTTTGGCGTCGTGCGCGGGGCGTTGAAAAATTGGCTGCGCCTCAAGGAGCGCGAACATGAGCGCCGATAGGTGAAATTTCACCTTGTCGAGACCTTGGCGCGCGTGAGCTGATTCTGAGAAGAAGTTGATCGCTGTTGCCCGGCGCGCGCCTATAACCGGTGGCGTGAGTGTCGCGAAACGGCCTTGGCAAAATCCGCTGTTTCTGACCGCGCTGCTGCTCCTGAGCTTTGGCGCATTTCTTCTTCTCCTTCATGGCGCACAGTCGCTGGCCATTCGTGGCACGCCATTGCCAACCGGTTCGTTCGAAGCAGTGAAGAAGGCGAGTTATCGCGTCATTCTTCGCGACGAGATTGACCGCCCCATCACGGTCACGCTCCAAAACGGAAACGGCGAAGCGATCTCCGCCGCGAAGATTTTTCAGCCGCATGAAACGCGCTGGAAGATTTTCAAAGCCCGAGCCGCGACCAAAAATGCGCGGCTGGTCGCGGCGGGGAAGTCCGGATTGCGATTCGAGCTACAGCGGATGGACGAACGCGCGCCGCTTCGAGAATGGCTGGCTGTATCTTGCTTCGTCATCGCGCTCGCGGGGTTTTGTTTTGCGCTGCGAGATCACGCCGCGGTGCAGGCTCTGGCATTGGGCAGCGCCTATTTTATTTTCCTCCTGCCGTGGGACGCGCCTGCCGCTTACTCGTTAGGCAGCGATAACCGGTATTACATCCCGACTAGCCTGAGTCTTCTGCAAAGCGGCCATTGGAACCTCGACCAATGGGTCGAGCAGGACTCGGCTAGTCGTTTAAAGAGCGACTATCGGCTCAAGCAGGGGAGGGACGGTCACTGGTTTAATTTCTATCCACCCGGCACTGCGGTGCTCGCTCTTCCGATCGCGCTGATGGGCGATTGGCTGAACGATCAAGACCCCGATGACTTCGAGCGTTGCGCGGCCGTTTCTTCGCTTGCGGCGAAATTGTTTTCCGCCGCGACGATCGCGCTCTTTTATCTAGTCGTTAGGCAACTGACCAAGCGCCACGCCCTCGTCTGGATCGTCACCTTGATCTTTGCTCTGGCCACGCCACAGCTCGGGACACACGGCGGCGGCCTTTGGTCGCATAACGCATCCGTCCTTTGTTGCGCGCTCGCGCTGGGTTGTTGGCTTTGGAAAGACGGACGCTACGCCGCGCTCGCGGCGGTTCCGCTGGCCTTTGGCTTCGCTTGCCGGCCCTCCATGATCATTCCCGGATTCGCCTTCGCGATCGCACTCCTTTTCCGGGATCGGAAAAAATTCACGATTTTTACCGGCATCGCTTTGCTCGGCGCCGCGGTCTTCGTTTTTCACTCATGGAGTTTGTGGGGAACGTTCCTGCCGCCCTACTACATCGGTCACGCAGAAGGCGAAAATGCCAACGGATTCTCAGCTTATCTCGGGACGCTCTTCAGCCCGAATCGAGGTCTCTTCGTTTTCTGTCCGGTGCTTCTCCTCGCCCTTCCCAGTGGATTCTCCCTCTGGCGTCACCGCGGACCAGGCGGGATTTACGTCATCGCCACCCTAGTCGCGATCGCGGAATGGCTCGCCGCCTCGGGCAATCGATTGTGGTGGGGCGGGCATTGTTACGGACCCCGATTGCTCTGCGAGCTGCTGCCTTTTGCGATTTTGCTGATTATTCCTGCGTGGGAATCGATCGAGAAAACTTCGTGCCGAAAAGCGTTTCTCCTTTTTGGTTTTTTCGCGAGCGCCTGGGGAATTTTCGTGCAGGCGCAGGCCCTGGCGAATCCGCGCGTCTATGATTGGAGTGCTTCGCCGAACATCGATTTCCATCCGGAACGGCTTTGGGATTGGCGCGATTGGCAAATCTTTGCCGGCTCGAATGACGCACCGCTCCCGTAATCTTCGGGCTAGTAAGTGAGCCCGTAGATCTTTCGCAGCATTTCGAGCAGAGGCTTTTGGTAGCTATCGCTGGAGATTGCACCTGCGGTTTCCTGTCCCACCACGACGGCATCTTTGTGCACACGCGTGCCATACCACGCGTGGAAAACGCCGGCGCCGACGGTCGGAAAATGCGGATGTCCGAAGTTGCATTTATAAGGATTGTTCTGCTCCAAGTTCGGACAGGATAGGAGCGGAAGGGCCTCAATTTCGAAACCCCGCTCGAGCAGCCGGATGGTCGCTTCTTCTCCGGTGTCGGTCTCTTCGCCGCGCACTTTTCGCAAGATCACATTCCCGCCGAGATCCTCTTTGAAGAAGACCATGAAATGCGGATGCACGTACCAGCCGTAAGGATTCGCGCGATGATTTCCGGTATATTTCGGACCGGCCAGTCGGCAGCGTTCGTTGAGCTGGTCTGCTGTGCGCGTCAGCCACTTTGAACTGATGGGATGTGCGTCGGAATCCAGGAACGCGATGATGTCGTATCGAGCCACGCGGACACCTTGCTCGGCAGCTTCACCGTGATCGTGGCTAATGCCGCGCTGCGGGACAGAAACAATGCGCACCTCCGGTTGCGCAGCGGCCCACTCCAATGTGCCGTCGCGGCTGCCCCGATCGACCAGGACGATTTCGTATTCCCGGCCTGCGAATTCCCGCACCTTTTCTACGAGCAGCCTAACGAAGAAGTAAGTGTCGCAGGCAACAGTCACGATGCTGACCGGGGGACCTGGCTTCGTGCTCGCGAGCTCGCTCATCCCGAGACCTGAGCGGCGTTCGAGGGACCTTTCGCCCAAAGTTGTTTGCGCACCGCCTTCAGACGCTTCTCATAATCGCGCAGATTGCGCGGCCTGGTTGCGATCGAGAGACCCAGCAGCGCGCGAGCCTCTTTGTTTTCAAAAAAATCTGACGGACTCAACCGTGCGATCGCGAAGAGGTTTGCATAGGCATGCTTGCGCGATCCGGCGAGGAGCGCATCGATCGACTCATGCAGCAAAGCGTAGCGAGTCTCATCCATGAACTGCCGACGGCATTCGCGCGCTCGCGCTGGGTCCATCTTCGCGCGGGGCAACTGCGAGGCGCGTCTCTGCACTTCGGCGGCTGCTCGCGCCATTAGAGCTCGATTTGATGAAAGCTGCCCGGACCCATTTTGGAACATTCGATAGATCGCAACCGGGCGATCGATCGCGACGACGGGCCGGTGTTCGGTTAATCGCAGCCAAAGCTCCCAATCCTCCACCTGTCGCAACCTTGAGTTGAAAAGACCCGCCGCGAAAAGCGGCGCACGGCGGAGCAGAACCGACAATCCGGGGATAAAATTTCCGCGGAGCAGTTTCCAAAAAACGTCGCCGACAGGAAGTTCCGTTGGGACTGACTCGCCGGTGGAAGCACCGGTCGCGGGATCTCCGATCAAGACACGGCCGTAGCAAAATGCGGCCTCCGGCTCGGCTTCCAATGCTCGCATCTGCGCCGGGAGTGAATCGGGCAAGCGCTTATCGTCGTCATCAAGCAGCGCGATATATTCGCCGCGGCTTTCCCTGATGCCTTCGTTGCGCGCCGCACCTAAACCCACATTCTTCTTCAGTCGAATCACGCGAACATCGCGCAAACCTGCGCAGACCTCTGGCGTCTCATCGGTGGACGCATCATCGATTACGATCACCTCGGGATCGCCGCCGGCTTGCCGCGCGCTTTCCACCGCGGTCGGAAGCATTCGTGCGCGGTTAAAGGTGGGGATGATTACGCTGACACGAGCTTCCGCCATAAAGCTTACGTCCGATCCAGCCCTGCGTAGCGGACGAGATTCTTCAGGCAAGTATCGATGCTAAAAGCTTCGGCGCGCTGCCTCGCTGCGGCAGACATTTTTTCCTGAAGCCCGGCGTCTCCGGCAAGGAGGCGCGTGTAATTTTTCAGCTCCTCGAACGAATCCCAAAGGAAGCCGTTCACCCCGTGGGCCACGATCTCGCGCTGCCCACCCAGGTTAATCACGACAGGGACACAACCGCTCGCCATCGCCTCGACTGTGCTCAAACCGAAATGCTCCGCCATCTCAGGTTGCGCGGAGTGATCGTCGCCAAATCCCGCGGCGTGCCAGAAAATCTTTGAGCGCGCATACAAATTCTGAACTTGTTCGCGCTCCACATTTGCCGAGACCTCCACCAAATTTTCCTCGCGAAATTTGCTCGCTCCTTCGAAGTAGAGTTTGTCCTGTTCCGTCTCGTTCAAGCCGCCCACCGTGCTGTAGGCCCATCCGGGCAGCTCGTGTCTCATTTCGCGAAAGATATTAAGCAATTCGAGCTGCTTCTTCGTGTGTCCGGTCGTGGCAAAACGGCCCACACTCAAGATTCGATTCTCTTTCGCCAAACCTGAGACCGGCGTTTTTACCGGCGGATAAAGGAGATCGGTTGCAATGCCCCAGCGTCTCCGCGTCCAGCATCGGCTGAAATCCGAGATCGAAAGCTTCACTGAATAAGAAGCCATCCGGCGTTTCCATTCCCATCTGGCGTAAAGCTCGCGGAAAATCCGGGAGGCGAACCAGCCTTCCCGGCCCGGCGAGGCGGCGCGCGTTGCTGTAGCGGGTTTCTTTTTTCTCTTCGTCTTCGGCGCTAAAGTTCTGGCCGGATTTTCTAATCCCAGGAACGGCTCATAGGTCGGAAATAGAACCACCATCGCGCCTTTCCGCGCGCGGCAGAACGGCGCCTTGCTGTGCAACATTCCGATGAAGAGATCGCAATCGCTCGTTAGGCCACGCCGCCATTCTTTCGCTGCGCGATATCGCTTCCAGGGATTGCGGCAGAGATGAGACACATCGGTCTCGCGCGCGACCTGCCGGAATTCCACCCGGCTCAAGTCGCAGCCCGAATAGCCAGCCCAGGCTTGTTCTCCTTCGAAAGATTTATGGTGCACGATGCAAACCTGGTGAGATCGGCTGAGAGCTTCCGCCAGGGCGGCGACGAATTGCTCCGCGCCGCCCGGAGCGGAATCGGGCGACTCACTGTAGAAACTTATCCGCACGATCTTCCGTTGGTCTCTTCGCCGTTTCGCCGACGTCTCGATGATCGAGCAACATCACCATGTTTTCCGTGACGCGGCGAAGATGCACCAGGGTATTGCGAATCGCGCGGATATCGGAAGCGAGATTGCGCTGCGTCTTCGCGATGCCGAGCCAGCGCAAAATCGGTTTGCGGAAAAGTTTCTTCCAGCCGCGTTCGTCGGCTGCATTCTCGCGGGAGTGCTGAATCTTCTCGAGGCTGGCACGTAACGCGACCAACTCGGATCGCATCTCGTCCAGGTTCGGCCGGCCGGCGGCGGCGTACATTTCCTTTTCGTCCGAAGCGATGCGTCCGCCCCACTGGCGGGAAAAAAGCGCGGTGTTTTCGTCGTCCTTCAGAAAGCGCCCTTGCGACGAAGATTCGTGATGAACGACGACACTCTGCGGGCAGTAGATCACTCGTAGACCTGCTTCGCGCGCGCGAAAACAGAGATCGATGTCTTCATAACCATTGAAGAATTTTTCATCGAATCCGCCCAGTTGGCGAAAGGTCTCGCGTCTGATTGCCATGCAGGCACCCGTCACCGCCTGGTATTCGCGCTCGAGATTGACCCAAGGCGCGTCGTGTCGACTCAAGCGATGAATGTGGTCGCAGACCAGCTGGCTTTTTCCCTCGATTCGTTCACGAACAATAATGCCGGCATGTTGCACCCGACCATCGGGATAAATTAGTTTGCTGCCCGCGATCCCGACCTTGGACTCGTTAGCCAGCAGCTCAAGCAGGGGCTCGAGCCAGCCTTTTGACGGAATGGTGTCGTTGTTCAAGAAAATCAGGAACTCGCCTTGCGCACGCGCCGCGGCCTGGTTGTTCGCTTTGGAAAAGCCGAGGTTCTCCGCATTGTGAATCATGACCACGGCAGGATTCGCCTCTAATTTTTGGAGGAACTCCGCCGTGTCGTCGGTCGATCCGTTGTTCACGAAGATCGTTTCCGTGGGAATTGCCGCGAGCTGCGTTTCCTGCAGTGCCTGCCAGCATTCCGCGGTGCGATCGACCCGATTGAAACAGGGAATGATGATCGAGACTTTGACGCTGGGTTCCATTTACCTTTAGGCTGACAACATGAGCGGATCGGCCATTGGTGCAAAATAAGAGAAGCCCGCGTGCCTAACGAGACCTTGCAGATCGAAAATTTCATCGACGGGCAGTTCGTGGAGCCGATCGACGGGAAGTATCTCGACAACGTCGAGCCCGCTACGGGCAAAATCTATTCGCGCGTGCCTGATAGCGGCAGCCGCGATGTCGAGCTGGCGGTGGCTGCGGCGGCGAAAGCGTTTCCGGGTTGGTCGCGCACAGCGGCCGCGGATCGCTCGCGCATTTTGCTCCGCATCGCCGATTTGATTGAGCGCGATCTGGAAAAATTCGCGCTCGCAGAGTCGGTTGATACCGGCAAGCCGCTCTCGCTCGCGCGCACGCTCGACATCCCGCGCGCCGCCTCAAATTTCCGCTTCTTCGCGACAGCGATCCTGCACACCGAGAACGAAGCGCACGTTACCGATGGCGTCGCTTTCAATTACACTTTGCGCCTTCCGCTCGGAGTGGTCGGATTGATTTCGCCCTGGAATTTGCCGCTTTATTTGTTGAGCTGGAAAATTGCGCCGGCCCTCGCCTGCGGCAATTGCGCGGTGGCCAAACCGAGCGAACTGACGCCGATGACCGCCTATCTTCTGGGCGAAGTTTGTCGCGAAGCGGGTTTGCCAAATGGCGTCCTCAATGTCGTGCATGGCAGCGGCCAGAACGTTGGTTCGGCCATGACTGCGCATCCGAATGTGGTCGCGATTTCTTTCACCGGCGGCACCGTCACCGGCCGCAAGGTGGCCGAGGCTTGCGCGCCGATGTTCAAGAAAGTCTCGCTCGAGCTCGGCGGAAAAAATCCGAACATTATTTTTGCCGACGCCGAAATGGATGCAGCGATCACGGGCAGTTTGCGATCGTCCTTCGCGAATCAGGGACAGGTCTGCCTCTGCGGCTCGCGCGTTTTTGTCGAGCGGTCCGCCTATCCCGATTTCGTCGAACGATTCGTCGCCGCCGCGTCCAAGTTGAAAATCGGCGACCCGCTCGAAACGACGACGGACCAGGGCGCGATCGTTTCAAAAACTCAACTCGAGAAAGTGAAGTTTTACGTCGATCTTGCGCGGGAGGAAGGCGGCTCGATCGCTCTGGGGGGGTCGTCTCCGGAGCGGGTGAACGAGCGCTGCGAGAGCGGGTATTTTTTTCCGCCGACCGTCATCACGGATTTGCCGGTCCATTGCCGTGTGAATCGCGAAGAGATTTTCGGCCCCGTGGTCACGATCACGCCTTTCGACAGCGAAGAAGAGGTGATCGGCTATGCGAACGACAACGACTACGGACTCGCCTCCAGCATCTGGACGCAAAATCTCAGTCGCGTCCATCGCGTGGCCGAACGGATTCATACCGGCACGGTCTGGGTCAATTGCTGGATGGTGCGCGATCTGCGGGTTCCTTTTGGTGGCATGAAACAAAGCGGCGTCGGCCGCGAAGGAGGTGAAGAAGCGCTCCGTTTTTTCACCGAGCCGAAGAACGTCTGCATCGCGAAGTAGAGAAGTTACGAGCCAGACTTTGGCACTCCACTAAGAGGTGCCGAATTTCTTCACCGCGCAAAGGTCAGGGTATCGGCAATTAAACGAAAATCCGTGTATTCATTCACGATGTCGCCGATTAGAAAGTAACCCATGGCTTCGGTGAGAGTCCTGGTCGGCACGCGCAAAGGCGCATTCATTCTAACTTCCGATGGAAAGCGTAACCGTTGGGAGATCAGCGGCCCGCACTTTGCCGGCTGGGAAATTTATCACGTGAAAGGTTCGACGGTTAACCCGGACCGCATCTACGCGTCGCAAACGAGTGATTGGTTTGGGCAGATCATCCAGCGGTCTGATGATGGCGGCAAAACCTGGACGCAACCGGGCACTTTGCCTAACGAGTCCACGAAAACTTCGGATGATGGAATGCCGCAAGGAGAGAGCAATAAATTCGTTTACGATGGCGAGCCGGGGACGCACCAATGGTACGACGGCACGCAGCATCCATGGGAATTCAAGCGGGTCTGGCATCTCGAGCCCTCGTTAGGCGATCCCGATGCGATTTACGCGGGCGTGGAAGACGCGGCCCTTTTTCATTCTGCAGACGGCGGAGTTTCCTGGCAGGAATTGTCGGGGCTGCGCAAGCACGAATCGGGTCCAAAGTGGCAGCCGGGCGCGGGTGGCATGTGCCTGCACACCATTTTACTCGATCCTAAAAATCCGGAACGGATCTTCACCGCCATCTCGGCCGCCGGGGCTTTTCGCAGCGATGACGCCGGGTTGAACTGGAAGCCAATCAACCAGGGCTTGCGTTCCCAATACATTCCCGACCCGACGGCGGAAGTCGGTCACTGTGTGCACAATCTCGCAATGCATCCGTCGCGTCCGAACACCCTCTTCATGCAGAAGCATTGGGATGTGATGCGGAGCGATGATGCGGGTGATTCGTGGCGTGAAGTGAGCGGCAATCTGCCGAGCGATTTCGGGTTTCCGATTCACATTCACGCGCATGAACCGGAAACGATTTACGTGGTTCCGATCAAGAGCGACTCGGAGCATTTTCCGCCCGATGGAAAGCTGCGCGTTTATCGCAGCCGTTCCGGCGGCGGCGAATGGGAAGCCCTCACAAATGGCCTCCCGCAGCGCGATTGCTACGTCAATGTCCTGCGCGATGCCATGGCGGTGGACTCGTTAGACTCCTGTGGGATTTATTTCGGGACGACCGGCGGACAGGTCTATGTCTCGGCGGACGCGGGCGATTCCTGGAACGCGATCGTGCGCGATTTGCCCGCGGTTTTGTCGGTGGAAGTGCAAACCCTGGCATGATCCGGGTCGTTCTTCCGCATCATTTGCGAACCTTGGCGCGCGTCGGCGACGAGGTTGAGCTTCAACTGGACGGCGCCGTCACACAGGGAGCGATTTTGGATGAGCTGGAGACGAAATTTCCCATGTTGCGTGGGACGATTCGCGATCACACCACGCAGAAGCGCCGACCGATGGTTCGTTTTTTCGCCTGCGAAGAGGACGTTTCACATCAACCCGCGGATACTTTATTACCGAACGCGATCGCAAACGGCTCGGAGCCATTTTTCATTCTTGGTGCAATCGCGGGAGGCTAAAAAACGCATGAGCGAATCTTTCGAAAGCGCACGTGCGCCCGAACCGGTCGGCGCCTTCCCTCACGCGAAACGCGTCGGCAATTTGCTCTTCCTCTCCGGCATCGGACCACGCGTTCGCGGCCGCAAAGAAATCCCCGGAGTCACACTCGACTCGGCCGGTAATATCCTCAGCTACGATATCGAGACGCAATGCCGCGCGGTTTTCGAGAACGTGCGGTTCGTCCTGGAAGATGCGGGAGCGAAGTGGAGCGACATTGTAGATGTGACGGTTTTCCTCACCGATATGAAAAAAGATTTCGCGATTTTTAATCGGATTTATCCCGAATTTTTTGCCGGCGCGGGTCAGCCAAACCCAACCCGGACCACGGTCGAAGTAGGCGCGCTTCCAACGCCGATTGCGGTCGAGCTCAAGGTGATCGCGACGATCGAACCATGACTTTCTCGACGAACGAAGAGTTCGCGCGGCAGCTCGATGCTCAGGATTCGCTGCGGGACTTCCGGGATCGTTTCCATCTCCCAAAAAGGGGGGACGGCGAGCCGCTTATCTATTTTGTCGGCAATTCGCTAGGCTTGATGCCAAAGGCCACGCGCGCGCTGGTCGAGCAGGAGCTCGATGACTGGGCAAACCTCGGCGTGGACGCGCACCTCGACGGTTTGACTCCCTGGTATTCCTACCATGAAACGGTGCGGGCGGGAGCGGCTCGCCTGGTCGGAGCGCGGCCGGCCGAAGTCGTTTGCATGAACAGCCTGACGGTCAATCTCCACCTAATGATGGCGACGTTTTATCGTCCAACGAAATCACGCTTCAAAATCCTGATGGAGGAGCCGGCGTTTCCTTCCGATACCTACGCGGTCCAATCGCAAATCGCGCATCACGGTTTCGAGCCTAACGAGTCGTTGCTCCTGGCTCGTCCGCGCGACGGCGAGTTCACCGTGCGGCAGGAAGACATCGAGGCCGCGCTGGCGAAACACGGTGATGAGATTGCGCTGGTAATTTTCGCGGGCGTGAATTTTTTCACCGGCCAGTTATTCGCGATCGAAAAACTGACCGAGATGGCGCATGCGCGAGGCTGCGCGGTCGGCATCGATCTCGCGCATGCCGTCGGAAATGTTCCGCTCGCCTTGCATGACTGGAAGGTCGATTTCGCGGTCTGGTGCTCGTACAAATATCTCAATTCTGGACCGGGTGCGGTTGCGGGGGCTTTCGTCCACGAGCGGCACGCGACCGATCGCGAGCTGCCGCGCTTGGCTGGGTGGTGGGGGAATGATCCCGAGACGCGTTTTCGCATGCACCTCGAGCCGGCATTCATTCCCGTGCAGTCGGCCGACGCCTGGCAGATTAGCAACCCGCCGATTTTATCGATGGCGCCGTTGCGCTCATCATTTGCGATTTTCGATGAAGCCGGCGGAATGGAAAAGCTGCGCGCCAAATCGATCGAGCTGACCGGTTATCTTCAGTTCCTGCTCGACCAAACGGAGTCGAACCTTTTCACCGTCATCACTCCTTGCCCGGCCGGCGAGCGAGGCTGCCAGCTCTCGATCCTGGTGCACGAACATCCGAAGGAATTGTTTGCCGAGCTGGAGGGGGCTGGGATGAAGTGCGATTTTCGCGAGCCGAACGTGATCCGCGCCGCGCCCACTCCGCTCTACAACACCTTCCACGAAGTCTGGCGATTCGCGCGGGTTCTGACCGGGCACCGATGAGATCTGCGGCCCGGAGCCAGCTATAGCGCGTTGGCGGCAACAATTGCCAATGCGGCGCGCAGACGATAAGACCTTCAATAGTTCCCTTTGCTCATGACACGCCGTCAATTTGCCAAATCCCTAGGTGGCACGGTCGCGCTTGCCAGCTTGCGGCCTTCGCTAACGTGGGCCGCAGCCGATTCCAGCGTCTCATCGGCAGCTGAGGCGCTCTATCGCAACGCCTTCGTCCTCGATGGCAACGCTCTCGCTGGCATTCGTTTTCCACTGTCCAAATCGAATGTGGAAGAACTCGTTCGGATGATTCGCGAATCCGGCGTCAACGTGGTCAAATCGACCCTCGGCGGTGCGAACGGGAATTTCGAAGAGACGCTCGCCTCCATTGCCTCCACTGAAGAAGCAGTCGAAAAGTATCCAGACGTGTTTCTGAAAGTCCGCGTATCGGCGGATCTGGAGCGCGCGCGGAAAGAACAAAAGCTCGGCGTTATTTATTCCTTCGAGTCCTCCAACATGCTGGAGGACAAGCTCGAGCGGATTGAACTTTTCCGCCGCCTCGGAGTGCGAGTGATGCAGCTTAGTTATAATCGGCGCAGTCCGTTTGGAGTTGGTTGTCTTGATGGCGAAACGGACGGACTTACCGACCTGGGCCGCCAAGCCATAGCTAAGATGAATGAAATCGGCGTCGCGCTCGATCTAAGTCATGCGAATACGGAGACGACGGCGGAGGGGATCGCGGCTTCAGCTAAGCCTATGCTTATTACCCATGCCGGCTGTCGCGCGGTTTATATGCATCCGCGGAACAAGGAAGACCGCGAGATGAAAGCTTTGGCGAATAAAGGCGGTGTCATGGGCATCTACATGCTGCCATACCTTACCGCTTCGCCTAAGCAGCCGACGCTCGATGATTACCTGCAACACTTGGAGCATGCCTTACAGGTTTGCGGGGAGGATCATGTGGGCGTGGGAAGCGACGTTCCTTTTTTCCCGGTGGATGAATCCGACCTGGCGGAGATGGCGCAGGAAGTCGAGAAACGGAAGGCTTCCGGCATTGGCGCGCCGGGCGAGGATCGCCCCGCCTATATCCCAGACTTAAATAGCCCGACAAAAATCGAGCGTATCGCCGAAGCGCTTTTGCAGCGGGGACACAAAAGCGGCGTGATCGAGAAAGTCGTCGGCGCTAACTTCAAACGAGTCTTAACCGATATCTGGGGCGCCTAGTTCTTTCCCCTCGAGTGCCTAACGAGTGCTAGGCCAGGCGGGCTAGGCTTCAGGCCAGGAGCTGCTTCACACAGTGAATCAGTCCGTTGATCGGAAATGGCTTCACCAGAAACTTCACTTCATGATTGATGAGAAATTGCCTGATCTGCGGATCCGTCGCGTAACCGGTAATGAAGATAAAATAGTCCGAGAGGTTGGGTCGCAGATCGCGCGCTCGAATATAAAAATCGTCGCCGCGCAGATTGGGCATTTTTAAATCGCAGATAACGGCATCGTAGTCGTGTGCCTTCACTTTCAGCATCGCTTCCTCGCCATCGAATGCCACATCTACCAGGAAATTTTCGTCCGCTAAAATCCACTGCAAAGCGGTGGCGAGTTGCTGGTCGTCATCGACTACCAGGATCGCTTTCAGCGTAAGCTGGTTGCTTTCGCCCGGGCGATTATCTGGTTGCGGCGCTGGTTTCATCTGAAATAGGGGGAATCTTTAGCAGCCGTGGTGCCATGTCACGAGCGGCCTTCGCTTTCGGTCTTTCCTCGTTCTGAAATTCGTGGATTCTCGACCGGTGCCGAAGTTTGTCCTCATAGGTAGCGGCCTTGCCGGTGGCTTGCTCGCCGGCTTTCTGGGCAAACGCGGCCACGAAGTCGAGCTTTACGAACGAAGATCCGATCCGCGCGCGGGTAATTTCGTAGGTGGAAGATCGATCAACCTTGCGCTTTCCACCCGCGGGATTCACGCCCTTGAACAGCTCGGCCTCGCCGATGAGGTTTTACGACACGCCATCCCAATGCGCGGCCGCATGATTCACGACAAGTCGGGCCAACTCCACTTCTCTCCCTACGACCGCGACCCGCAGAAGTGCATCAATTCCATCGGTCGCGCCGCGCTGAACAGCGGCGTGATTGATGCCGCCCAGCGCTATCCGAACGTCCGAGTCCATTTCGACCATCGTTGCAACGGCGTCGAGCTTGAATCCGCCACCGCTCAGCTTCTCAACACGTCGACTTCACAGCCCCTGCAAGTTTCCGGCGACGCAATCATCGGCGTTGATGGCGCCTTCTCTGCGGTTCGGAAATCAATGCAGGAGCAGATCCGCGGCTTTCATTACCACGAGAGTTATCTCGCGCACGGCTATAAGGAGCTCACCATTCCGCCCGCCTCGGATGGTTCCTGGCGGATGGAAAAACACGCCCTTCATATCTGGCCGCGCAAGAGTTTCATGATGATCGCGCTGCCAAATCCTGATGGGTCCTTCACCTGCACGCTCTTTTGGGAATTCGAAGGGCCGCGAAGTTTTGCGACTACCAGGACCGACGATGAGGTGCGTCGCTTCTTCGACGAAGAGTTTCCCGACGCCGTCCCTCTGATGCCGACTTTGCTGGAGGATTTTAACGAAAATCCAACCGGGTCGTTAGTTACGATCCGGTGCGCGCCCTGGTCTCACAAAGATAAGATCGCCCTGGTCGGCGACGCCGCTCACGCCGTCGTGCCCTTCTACGGCCAAGGCATGAACGCGGCTTTCGAAGACTGCGTTGTTCTCGATCAGTGCCTGGCTGAGTACCCAGGAAATCGCGAAGGCGCTTTCGCTGAGTATTTCGTCAGGCGAAAGGAGAACGCGGATGCTCTGGCTGATCTTGCGGTCGAAAATTTTATCGAGATGCGAGATAAGACCGCGTCGAAAACCTTTCGCGCTAAGAAGAAGCTCGATCATGCGCTGGAAGGCCTACTACCCGGAATCTATTTGCCGCTCTATACCATGGTCGCCTTCACGCGTATTCCTTACGCCAAAGCGGCCCGTCGCGCGCGTTGGCAGGGCCGGATCGTGGTTGCCAGCATCATAGGGATGATAGCGTTGGTTGTCTTATCCATCTTCTTCCTTATCGGCTAAGCGATCTGTTTATTTCGTTCGCGAAGTGGAACCTTCGCCTTCTGGTTACTCTTATTTAATGGCGAAGGATAGGAGTAACTAACGACCTACTGGCTAGCTTTGAAGTAGGTGAACCCGTTTGTAACTCAGATCCAGCGCCGCACATTTCGCTTCAAAGCGAGATACTGGTCGCCAAATTTAGCTTCGAGGTATTTCTCCTCTCGCAGAATGACGCCGAGGTGCAAAAGGAGAGCTAGCGGGAGCGTGAATAAAAGCATAGTCCAATCGTCGATCAAAAATCCCAGCGCTAACTGCAGTAGACAAAGCGCTAGATACATCGGATTGCGGGTGAAACGGTAAGGCCCCCCTCGTACCACCGTCATGGCTGGCTGGTTAGGATTAACGTTAGTTCCCGCTGCTCTCATCGTCAGAATCGCCGAAGTAGCCAGGAGCAGTGCTAGCGCCCCCAGAGTAAACCCGAGAGGACGAGAAACATGGGAGTTCATTATCGGACTCGGCCAGGTAAAGTGCACTAGCCCGCTCGTTACTGCACTTACCAGCCAGATAAGAGGCGGAAATGCGATGACCCCAGGAGTATCGGAAGACGGAGACAGAGAACTTCGCCGCTGCGTCCGCCTGGTCGTTGAAACAGAAAACGGAGTTATTTTTCGCATCTCAAACAGCTTGGCGATAAATGCTGCGCAAGGGTAGGGAAAGTGTGAACCGCCTATCGCGTAACGCCGCGGTCAACTTCGCTCATTCCTCGATGAGCGCAGCCTTCAAGAAGCCAAATACCAGGTTATCCTCGAAGTCTTCCCACGCTTTTCGTCGGCAATAGTTCGCAGCATCTCCCCGTTTGCCGTGCTCTAGTTCGACATGCAGAAGAAACTCTTCTCCGAACTTGGGCTCGCGCCGGAGATCCTGAAGGCGATCGAACGGATGGGCTTTGAAGAAGCTTCCCCGATTCAGTCCGCCGCTATCCCTGCTTTGCTTGAAGGCGCCGATGTCGTTGGCCAATCGCAGACCGGATCCGGCAAGACCGCCGCGTTCGGGATCCCGGCGATTCAATTGGTCGACGCGAATATTCGCGCGCCGCAGGTCCTGATTCTTTGTCCGACGCGCGAGCTCGCCGTCCAGGTCGCGGAAGAGATCGCGAAGCTCGCGTTTTTCAAGCGCGGCGTGCGCGAACTGCCGATCTATGGCGGACAATCCTACGAGCGACAATTCAAAGGCTTGCACGCCGGCGCGCAAATCATCATCGGAACGCCGGGTCGCGTCATGGATCATCTCGAACGTAAAAGTCTAAAGCTCGACCAGATCAAAATGGTCATTCTCGATGAAGCCGACCGCATGCTCGACATGGGTTTCGTCGACGACATCAAGACCATCCTGCGCGAAGTGCCTAACGAGCGGCAGACCATTTTCTTTTCCGCCACTATCCCGCGCCCGATTCAGGAGTTGATCAAGAAATTCACCCGCAATCCTGTTAATGTGCGGATGGAAGCGGAAGCGATGACCGTCCCCGCGATCGAGCAGGTTTACTACGAAGTCGATCGCCGTTCCAAGCTCGAAGTCCTTTGCCGATTAATCGACCTCGAGGATGTGAAGCTCGCGATTATTTTCTGCGCGACCAAGATGATGGTCGACGAACTAACCGAGCATCTCATCGCGCGCGGCTACGGCGCGGATAAGCTGCACGGCGACATGACCCAGGCGATGCGCGAGCGCGTGATGGGACGGTTTCGGAAACGCAAGGTGGAGTTCCTGGTCGCGACCGATGTCGCGGCGCGCGGCCTGGACGTCGATGACATCGAGATCGTGTTTAATTACGACCTTCCGCACGACGGAGAAGATTACGTCCATCGCATCGGCCGAACCGGTCGCGCGGGCAAGGGCGGCAAGGCGGTCACATTCGTCGCGGGGCGCGAAATTTACCGATTGGAAAACATCCAGCGCTTTACAAGAAGCCGCATCCGGCGCGAAAGAATTCCCTCGGCTGAGGAAGTGGAAGGCAAACGCGCGACCGCTTTCGCCGAGGCCTTGCGAGAAACCCTGGAGAAGGGCGAATACAAACGGCACGACGAGTTGCTCGATCGTCTGCTCGAGCAAAATCATTCGCCGACCGACATCGCCTCCGCGCTTATCCACTTGTTAGGCGAAGACAAAACGCGCGGCGGCCAGGTCATCCCCGAGGATCGCCAGCGCGGTGATCACCGCGGGCCCGATGCAGGCGCAGGGGAGCGGCGCGAGCGCGGCCGGGATGATTACGAACACCCAAGACACGAGCCACGGAATCGCCCGTTCGAGCCCCGCGGTCCGCGCGAAGAAGCAGGCACCGTCTCACACGAAGCGGGGATGGTCCGACTCGCTTTCAATGTTGGTCGCGCGCATTCCGTGCAACCGGGAGATTTCGTCGGCGTGATCGCGGGCGTGACCGCGATCCCAAAAGGCGAGATCGGCGCGATCCATTTGCAGGCCACGAAGACGCTGGTCGATGTCGCCGAAGCGCGCGTCGCACTCGTTTTAAAAAAACTGAACGGCATCCAATTCAAAGGCCGCAAGCTGCTCGTGCGCGTCGCTGGCAAGGCTGATCCCAAGGCGGTTCAAAAGTAAGCTCTCGCAAATAAGAACGGTCGCCTCGGTTCTTGGCCCAGGGGACTTGGCACTTCGGCGAGAAAAGGGGGAGATCGCCGCAAGGAGATCGCAGCGTTGCCAATCGGGATTGAACTCGGGATGACGGCGATCAATACCGCCGAAATGTAGGGAGAAGGCAGCGTGGAGAAGTGGTGGGCGAGGCGATCGCGGGCCGGGCTTTCCATGCCTCGACCCGCATGCTTCAAGCATGGCCTCCCCAGATTTCGCAACGGCAACTGCGCTAACGCCGAAGCGCGAGCGGATCTTCAATCCGCGGATTCAGATCTGCGCGCATGAAGTTTTCCAGGAAAAATGTGTCGACGCGACTGTCGCTTCCGCCGAGCGGGATGGGACTGTATTTTGTCAGGTCAAGCAACGCCGTGACTGGATTGCGGTTCGCGATTTTCAGGTCAAGGGGGCGCTGCGTTTCCGCTTTCAAGGTGAGGCGGTCAATCATGATTTGCACGTGTGACTCGTTAGCCAATTGCAGCCGCACATCGAAGGGCGCTTCCACGATCACCTCCTCCATGACCGCTTCCTGTCCTTCCGCGCGCAACGCCGGCAAAACCGAAAGTGCCATGAGTGCGGCGAAGAAATTCCAACATCTGCACATGCCACAGTTTTCCCGATCACCGCATTTTCTCCAGCAGATAGGCCGAAAAATAATCGCCATATTGTTTTTGCACCGCGGGCCGTTGCCAATCCTTGCCCGTGACAGTGCCGCGGCATTTTGCCGCGCCGCAAAGACAAGTCGTCGAGCTGTCGTCGTTATCCGTCATCGCCCAATCGTGCGTCAGTTCCTCGCCTGCCGCGATCTCGCGCATCGCGACGAATGTGATCTCTCCGCGCATTCCGAGGTTCGCCTCGCACGAGTGATTGCTATACAGCATCGAAGCCTTGCGCTCCTGCGGCGTGGTCGGACAAATGTAGAGATCGTCGGAGATCTGGATTGCCGCTGGCCCGAGCGTCGGTTGTAATCGGGCGAGCGTTTCACGATCGATGATGTGCCCGCCTTTCACCGCCACGATTTCGTCCTTCCCGATTTTCTCGCGCGCGAAAAGTCCGCGTCCATGAATCGCACTCGGCCGCACGATCGTCTTGGGCGAGAGGTAGGAGAGCCGATGCATCTTAACTCATGACACCGCGGCAATTCGGCGCGCCGCATGTACAGCGGCGCCCTGGATGTTGCGACGGCGTGTAATCGAGCGTGATCTCATCGCCCGCCTCGATTTTCCGCAGGGCGAAGAAAAGCATGTGGCCGCGCATGATGCGGCTGAAACAATTCGGCGCGCAGGAATGATTGATGAATGCAGTCGCGTCGCCACCGCGACTGGCATCGATGCTCCAGCGCTCGTCTATTTCGCAGATGCGAACCTTCCCTCCATTCGCCACTCGGCGCGCGGCTTCCCGATTTGAAATTCTCTCACCGATGAGCTCGCCGACTTTTTTCCGCGCCGCGATCGGCCGCGCTGCGTAACAACCCTTTCCGTTAATGGCCGACTTTTTCGCGATGAGCTGCGGCATGGCTTTCATCGCAAGCGCCGGCCTTGTTCCGATTCATCGATTAACTTTAGCAATCGGCTCCGCCGCGTCTCGACGCGTTTCGCGCTAATGACCCACCAGGCCAGGACTTTTCGGTAGGACGGACTCTGCGCCTGGAAAAAATTCCACGCCTTCGGGTGTTGGCGAAACTCCATCTCGGAGGCGGCGTCGAGCGCGGCCAGTTTCCGTTGCTCGTACGCGTAAACGCCGGATTTCACTTCCTGTCGCGCCTCGAATGCTCGCAATCCCGCGGGCTGCATTCGCTTCTCTTTCGTTAACTCAGCGACGCGGCCGATGTTGATCGCGCTCCAGTTGCTCGTCTTCTTTCGAGGCGTGAAACGGATTTTGTAGCTCGCGTCATCCACGCTTTTTCGAATGCCGTCGATCCATCCGACACAGAGCGCTTCGTCGACTGACTCGGGCCAGGTGATGCTCGGCAATCCGGAAGATTTTCGATGAAAGCCGACCCAGAGCTCGGACTTGTTGGCGTGGTTTTTCACCAGCCATGCTCGAAATTTCTCCGGGGTGGCAAAGAAGATCGGCTTCGAAGCAGTGACTGGCAGCGGGCCGGGTTTCACTTTGAATCTGGCGCGAGCCGGATGTCGCGGACGCCACGGAGCACGCCGTCGCCATCCTTCTTTAATGTAACGATCGCGGGCGTGCTTCCCTGTTTGCGCATCACGTCGAGCGAGGTGCCGTTGATGAACGGATCGCCCTCGAACCAATAATCATCGATCGGGTATTCGGAGTGCCCGGCGCCGTACAAATGAGCGTGGATATGGGCCGGCGTGGTCCGGTGCGGATACGGCGCGGGCTTGATTGTGCGGAAAAGATATCTGCCGTCCGGGCCCGTCTGCATCCAACCCCGAATCCGCGGATGGCTGGGATCGTCGTCCTTGTTGTAATAGCCGGTCGCATCGGTGTGATAGACAAAGAGAACGATGCCGGACGCTGGCGTTTTTCCATCGGCCTGGTAGATCGTCCCGGAAATTTCCAGCGCAGCGCCGGCCTCATCCTTGTCCTCAGGCACGAACGTTTTCCATCCGAGCTCAGCAGGGGCGATGCATGAGCCGCAGGGCGCGCCGCCCTGAAGAGTGGCCGGATAATTTGGCGCAACCGGGGAGGCAGCGGCGAAAGTTCCGATGACTATCGCAGCGGTGAGGACGAGCGCGATGACCCACGGAGAGCGGTCGGCGTCATTCCTCGCCATCGAAATAATCCAGCGGTTCTGAGCGCATCAATCTGCGTTCGGGTGAACGGACCAGCCACTTTTTGCTGTCGGGATAATGAGCGGATTCGCCAAGCGGATTGTCGGCCACCACGCAAACGATAAGATCCTCCGCACCATTGTTGCTGAGCTGGTGCGGCTCATCCGGGCCGAAGAGAAACGCGTCGCCAGTTTTGATCGCTTCCGTTCCATTCTGATGCCGCGCGCTCCCCGTGCCGGAGAGCACATAATAGAACTCCCATTGCGCGCTGTGAGAGTGATACGGGTAAGGCGTTTGGCCGGGAGAGAGCCGCAGGATTTCCACATCGAAGGGATGTCGCTTCATCAAATCGGTCGAGGCCGGATCACGACCGAGCGCTTCCGATAATCCCTTGCTTGCGCCGGCGAATTTTCCTTTCGGTGAAGTCCAGGTCATCTCCTCGATTTCCTGCAAATTAATCTTCCTCATATTCCTGCCTAACGAGTCATCAAACGCCGCAACCGGCGGAAAGAATTTCTGTCACCTTCGTTTCGGTGCAGCGATAAACGCTGGTCGAGCCACCCTCGTAATAAGCGCTCTCCACCACCACTTCCATGACGCCATCGCCATTCAGGTCAAGCACTGCGCCGATCTTGTACTCGTTAGGCGCATTGAACGTTTTCGCTTTCGGGTAAAACTCACCGGCGATGAATTGCGTCTGCACTTTGCCTTTCGCCACTCGCCGCAGAAAGACGCAGGAATAAGCTCCCGCCCGCGCGCTGCTCAAGACGCCGTCGCCATCCTTGAGATAATTGGTCGCGCTGATCAGCACCTCTTCTTCGCCGTCGCCTTCAAGATCGATCCGAATGATCTGCTTGATCTTTACCGCCGGATTCTTCAGGCCGCGGCTTTCCAGGAAAACTCGCGTCGCATCGAGATAACCCTGTTGCGTCACATCCGCGCGCTGCGGTTTTCGCGGCAGCGGATTCCACGCAGCGGCCAGCGCGATCGCAGGACGTTCCGCCGTCGGGGTCAACGGAACGATGAAAGTATCCGGACAGACCTGGTCGTCCGGCGCGGCCTTTCCGCCTTCCGCCTTGCCGATTTCGCCTGTGAGATCGAAGAGGCGAAAGTCTTGTTTCGCCGGCAGGAGCTTCGCGGCGCTCTCTGCTTTGACCCACTTCGCTCCGTCGGATGCGCCGAGCAGAATTCCGCTTTGTGCTTCCACGATCGTATGGAAATCTGCGGCGTTAGCCAGCAGCGCGTTAGCTCCGCAGAGGAGAGCGAGGAGGACTCGGCCGCGCATATTTTGCCTAACGAAAGCTAATCAACGTGCTCTCAACCGTGGCCGAGATCGCGTAGGTGAGAATGCCGCAGACGATCGTCATCAAGATCATCGCGCAGATGAAAACGCGATCCGCGATGCGCTCGAACAACTGCATGCGCCGAACTGCGCGCGTCCGCAACGCCGCATACGAAAGCAGGCTTGCGATCAAAAATAAGAGCGCGTCGATCGCCAGCAGATCGTCCGCGATCGTGCTGATCTTGCGCAGAGTAATGACCACACGAATGAGACCGATCACCGTCAGGCAAACACCGACCATGCCGGAGGAAACGCTGAAGACGTGAGTCGAGATCTCCGTCTCGCGCTGTTTCTCGGCTTGATCTTTGTCCATTGGTCTAACGAGTGATATTTTTCGTCTTCGAGCGCGGACTCCGGCCTTCGTCCGCGTCGTGATAGTCGACCCAGGTTTGGATGTCGGCGCGATCGCCAAAGCCACTTGCTCGTTTCGTTTCTTCCAATTCTTCAGTGCTGCCATCGAACCAGCCGCGTTTGCTGATGAAGGTGTTCCAGAATTCGATCTTCTCATCGTCCGGCCGGCCGAATTTATCGAAACACCATTCGAGAATCTCGTCGTCGCTTCCGCCTTGCCGCGTCTGCTCGATCAATTGCTGCGGATCAACCCCGAAGAACCGGCAGAAACGCGCATCGAAACAATCCCAAAGGCCGCAGCCGGCCACGTTATAACCCGGCGGGAGCTGACCATCTTCCTGCAAGCGCAGCTTATCGAGCATGCGCGCAAAAAAGATCACGCCCTTCGTTTCGGTGTAATCACTGCAGGGCGTTTTCATGTGTCCTTTATTAACGATGGGTTCGGAAGCGCGGCCAAAACTAATTTCGCATCCATGTTATCCGCGAGAATCCGTGGTCATCTCTTCCTCCAGAATCGTCAGCCGCTTTGGCGCTCTCTTCTGCCAGGCCAACTCCATCGCGCGGCGAAGAGTTTTCACCGTCACGTTTTCCAGATGAACTCGTGTGCTGCCCTTCCGACCCCAACCTCCAGGAACCGGAGAAAATCCTTCCGGGTCAGCGTCGACAAATTCCTTTTGCTCCTCCGGCGAAAGCATGACCACGCCGTAATCTTCCGCGCATGAAAGGGTGGCGAAGATCTTTCCGCCGACACGAAAATCGGGATGATCCATGTGCGCGCTTTCCACCGCTTCCGCAAAGCGGAGGGCTAACTGGCGAAAGGCAGCTGCGGTCACGGGCATACTTTATCCAGTTTGTTTCGCAGCGAAGTCCACAAAGTCTCATCCGGCCGACGGCGGGCCGGCTCCACGCCTAACGAATGATTAAGCTCCGGATGACACATCTCAGCTCTTTGGTTCCTCTGCGATTTTCAGCACCACTTTTCCGCGCGTGTGATGAGTCTCGGCTTGCGCCAATGCCTGCGCGCCCTCACTCAAAGGGCGCACCTGGCTGATTATCGGTTTGATCTTTTTGGCCTCGATTAATTTTGTGATCTCAGCCAGGTCCTCCGCATTCGGTGTCACCGACATCGAGACGCCGCGGATTTCAAATTTCTCCAGCTGCGCAGGGTCGAGCCGCGCCACCAGCGTGCAAATAATCCCGCCTTTTTTCACCACCGCGTAGGAACGTGCGAGCGTCTCCCGGCCGATCGGATCGAGCACGACATCGACCTCTTTCGCGATCTCTTCGAATTTCTGTTTCGTGTAATCGATCGCCACGTCCGCGCCGAGTTGGCGGAGCAAATCCTGATTCGCGCTCGAAGCGGTCGCGATGACTTTTGTGCCGCGCGCTTTGGCGAGTTGAATCGCAAAACTTCCGACACCGCCTGAGCCGCCGTGGATCAACACCGTCTGACCGGCGCTCAATTTTGCTTCGCTCACCAGAGATTGCCATGCGGTCAGGGCCGCGAGCGGGACCGCCGCCGCCTCCAGGTAGCTGAGCGATTTCGGTTTCGCGGACACCTCGCTTTCGGTCACGACGGCGTATTCGGCCCAGGAGCCACCCATGAGCGGATAACCATAAACCGCGTCGCCCACTTTTAATTTCGTGATCTTCGCGCCGGTCTTTTCGACTACGCCCGCGATGTCGTAACCGGGAATCAACGGCAGATGCGTGCCGAATTCCTTCGCGTATTTGCCACCCACGATCAATGGATCGGCCGGATTCACTCCGCTCGCGATCACCCTCACGAGCGCTTCGTTTTCCTTTGGCTCCGGGCGCGGCGTGTCTTCATATTTCGCGACCTCCGCCCCGCCGTACTCATGCATCACGACCGCCTTCATCATTGGCGCGGCCGTTTGCGCAAGGGCGCTGTTCGGAAGCAGTAAAGCAGTCGTTAGGCCGAAAAGAATTCGGGAAAAAGATTGGCCTTCCTCTTTTTGAATCTGCTTAGCTGGCTTCATGAGATTTGCCTCCTGCAAGATTTTCCTCGCGGCCTTGAGCGGCCTCTCCCTTTTCTGTTCCTCTTCTTTGGCCGAAGATTCGTTTTCTGGCACGTGGAAAATTACAGAAGCACGCACGTTGGCCGGCCGGCCTTATTCCGGAACGGTCCGCATCGCGAAGATCGGCGCCGTTTACGAACTGCAATGGAAAACTAGCGCGGGGAATTATCAGGGCCTCGGATTGGCAGATGGAAACAAACTCTGCTCCGGCTGGGGCGGAAAAAATTTCGGTGTCGTATTCTATAAGATAAATGGTGATGGCACCCTGAGTGGGCGCTGGACCGTGCCGGGGGCGAACGAGTTGGAAGGCACCGAAGCCGTGAGCGGTGGAACGCCGAACGAGTTGGAAGGCGAGTATGCCGTCACCGGCACCAATCCCGGTGGCAAAGGCGGCTACGAAGGCAAGCTGCTGATTCGCAAAACCGGCACGACATATCGGCTGCGTTGGAACATTCCCGGCAGTCGCCCTTACTTCGGCGTTGGCCTTAAAGTGGGCGATTCGCTCCATGTGGGTTGGGGGACAGGAGACGATCCCTATGCCGTGATTTCGTATACCTTCGAGGGCGCGGAGGCGGACGGCGTCTGGACGATCAGCGGCGCGAACAAGACCGCCAAGGAGTCGTTAGGCAAGGAATGAAATGCTGGTTAGGACTCGTTAGGTAGTCCTAGTTGTAGAGAGTCTTTGGCTCGGGCGCGGCCAGGATTTTTTGGAAGCGCGCATTCTTGCGCAACGGATCCCATTGCCAGCGCAGCCGCAGGTCGCTCGAGGTAATGCTGCCTTCGAAGACTTGCGAAAGCGGGCCGGGCAAGGGGAGTAGTCGCTCGATCAACCCGATGGCCTGGTCGGGCTCGCCAGCGCGTGCGTAAATCAACGCGAGCATTCCGGAAATGCTCGGACCGAAGTAGGCATCTTTCGATTCGGGCAGGATCTCGGCCGCCCGCCGGCCTTGCCGAATCGCGTCTTCGTTGCGCCCGAGAAAGGCATAGAGGAGACCCAGTTGCGCCTGCCGGAATGCGTCCGCCGGAAACCCGTTTGTATCTTCTCGATCGATGGCCGCGCCGACTCCAGGAGCGACTGGGCGTGGGCCCCATCTCCGCGCGCCAAGGCGATGCAGCCTAACAAGTAATTCTTCGGCAGGACTGCGCCGAAGGGTGTGATCACTTTATCGGGAGACGCTGTGCTGACGGCTTGTTCCGCGGCGGTGAAATCGCGCGCCAATGAAGCCGCATCCCAACGCGCGTAGGTCACTTCGCCATCTGGATCCACTCCCGGTGGGACCGCGGCTAGATCGGCGCGTAACGGCTTCACATCGCCTCGAGCCCAGATATCGACGTAACTTCTTTCGACGCGCAACATTGGCAGATCGGGCGCCAGCGCGACCGCGCGATTTCCGGCGCGCGCCGCCCCTTTCCAATCGCGCATCAGGCAATTCGTCAGCAAGATTTCCCGCGCCATCAAGTTGTTGCGCGGGTCGCGCGCGACCGCGCGTTGCATGTTGGCGAGCGCTTCCTTCCAGCGGCCCTGCCGACGGCGGATTGCGCCGGAGAAGAAGTCGATCTCCGCATTTCCGGGCGAGAGCCGGGCGGCAACTTCCATCTCGCGTAGCGCGGCCTCGTAATTCTTTTCCGTCCAATAAAGGCAAAGCGCCCGGGCCAGATTTCCCTCTGCCAGATTCGGTTGCAGACGCAGAGATTCTTCCGCCTCCATGCGCGCGCGTGTTTTGATTTCCTCGGTTGGTTGAAAATTCAAATAAATGTAGGCCAGGACGGAGGAGAGCCGCGCGTGCGCGAGCGCGAAATCCGGATCCAGCTCGATCGCCTGCGCGTAAAGGCGCTCGGCCATTTGGTAATCCTGCAGTAAGCCGGTCGGGCGGGTGTTGTATTCGCGCGCGCGCAGGTAGAGCACATAGGCGTCCGCATTTTCGGTGGGCTTGGTCTCCACCCGTTCCTTTTCGTCGGGGCTCAGTTTGGCGCGCAATGCGCTCGCAATTTCTGTGGCCAGCTCGCCTTGCAGCGTGATCGAATCGGCCAGGGTCCTATCGTAACGGTCCCCCCAGATCTGACGTCCCGTAAGCGTATCGATTAAATCGACTACCAGGACAACGCGATCGGCGGCGCGGCGAACACTCCCTTCCAAAAGGTGAGTCACGCCAAGCTCTTGGCCGATCTCGCGCAGATTCCGAGTAGCGAGGCAGCTCTCTCCTGCCAGGGCGAGAAAGCCTTCTACGATAGGGCCGGTTTACATTCGCCCCGCCCAACTGTCGATCGTGCGCCCTGAGGCGATGCAAATTATCCAGTCATTGTTTTCGACAGTGTCATCGCTACGATAGGCGCGCCTTAATAGAAGATGACATGAGTGCCTTGGTAATTTCTTCGATCATCTTCGCCTGTATTTTCGCCGCTGCGCTCCTCGGCCAGCTTCTGCGGGGTGCCATGCCCGAGGAACATCTTAGTGGGGAAACCAAAGACCTGGTCAAAGTCTCGATGGGCCTGGTTGGAACCATGACTGCGCTAGTCCTTGGCTTACTCGTCGCCTCGGCCAAAGAGGCTTATGATACCAAGAGGAACGAGACTACGCAGATGGCGGCCAAGATCGCATTCCTCGACCGTGAGCTGGCTAACTACGGACCGGAAACCGCCGAAGCTCGCGCTCTACTACGGCAAATCGTCGAGCGCATGATCGCCAAGCTATGGGTCGACCCTTCCGCCTCCTCCGCGCTCCGCGACCAACCGACCGGTTTCCGTAGCGCGGACTTGGGTAACTCCATCCAAAAACTAGCGGCGGGCGACGACCTTCAAAAGGCGCTCAAAGCCCACGCTCTCGAGAGTGCCAACGACCTGGCCCAGACCCGCTGGCTTCTCTACGAGCAATCCAGCAGTTCTATCTCGGTCCCCATGCTTCTTATCCTTGGCTGCTGGCTTATAATCCTTTTCTTTAGCTTCGCCCTTTTCGCCCCACGCAACCTTACCGTCATCATAGCTCTGTTCATCGCTGCGTTATCCGTTTCAGGTGGCACCTTGCTTATCCTGGAGTTAGACCAACCGTTCACGGGTTTTATCCAGATATCTCAGGAGCCTATGCAACGCATGCTTAGCGAGCTAGGACATTAAGCCGGGTTAGGTAACCGATGGGGGGTAACTGTGACGTTACATCGTTGCGTCTAAAAAAAGGCTGAGCGGGCGAGAGGGGTTACAGGCATGCGCCGGCCTCCGCGCCGGCCGCCGAACTATGAAACAGCGGCCCGAGCCCTGGGAAGCTTAAGCCGCCAGAGATTGTGCTCGACCGCGGGCGGATGACCGGTAACAAATTGGCGCTGTGAAAAGAAAAATTACAATCGCGACATGCCTCTTCTCCGCCTCTTTGGCGATGCTCTTTGCCGCGGCTAAGGTGGAAACCTGCGCCGAGAAATTCGAGACTTGCAGTCTTAACTGCGATACGGAGCTGCGGAAGTGCAAGCTCAGCGGCCGGCCCGATGAAACTTGCGAGCAGGTTCAAAGGATTTGTATGCAAAAGTGCAATAACGCCAAGGTGGATTGCGAAAAGAACACCAAGAAGAAGTAGCTCTCTCGCGCATTACCGCCTCTGCCGCGGGAATCAGGCGTGTCGCGGGTGCTTTAAGTTAGCTCCCTTGTATCCGGCGAGTCTTGGCAGGGCCGGCATGATTGTTTTTGCCGGGCGGGACCGTTCCAAGAAGCGGATCGATGTAGCCCGGAATCGTGGGCTGCAATATTTGTGTGACGTACTTGGCGAGATGCACACGGCTGAAAAGGAGCTGGCTCTCGCGCTCCCGCTCATTGCCCAGGCGGCTAAGTCCAAAGGACTTGAAAACGCTTCTGCAGGCTCATCTCAAAGAAACACATGGCCACGTTCGAGCCAGAGAGGGCCGGACCTTTGACTAGGAATCGAGATTCGGCGAGCGCGTTTCCCGACGAAAGGTGATCTATATGAGAGGGAAAGCCTAGGAATTGGAACAGCACAATACATGTGCTCGGTGGGATTGGCGTTCGGGTAAGGCGCGTGCGGCCCTCATCACACCTGTTTGTCGCGACGACTGCCGCGGAGAGATGGTGATCTCGCGCGAACATGCGTCTGAAAATCCCTGACCAGCGGCCAAGATTGAAAATGCGCGCGCACTTAGCAGCGCAACGCCAGCGTTCGCAGGCCGCTCGCACGCTCGGGACAATTTTGACTCGCTCGGATATGACCCCATCATAAGACTGCCAGCGCGGGATCGAGCGTGAACCTGACGAAATTTCTAGCCGAGCTAAAGCGGCGCAATGTTTACCGCGCGGTGGTGGGCTACGCTGCGGCGGCCTGGCTTATCATCCAGATCGCGACGCAGGTATTTCCCTTCTTTAACGTCCCGGCCTGGTCGGTGCGTTTAATCATTGTTCTGCTCGCGACCGGATTTCCTTTCGCGCTCATCTGGGCGTGGATTTTTGAATTCACTTCCGCAGGCATCGTGCGGACCGACGAGATGCCGGCCGGGCAAACGATCGATCGCGCGGCGGGACGCAAACTCGATTTCATCGTCATCGCCATTCTTGTCCTTGCGGTCGCGCTTCTCCTTTTCGATCGCTTCCGGACCCACAAATCTTCCGTGCCGGAGAAAAGCATCGCGGTTCTTCCTTTTGAGAACATGACCGCTGATCCGGCGAACGCTTTTTTCGCCGATGGCGTGCAGGACGATATTCTGACCAGCCTGGCTAAGATCGGTGATCTGAAAGTAATCAGTCGCACTTCGACGCTGCCATATCGTGGAAATAAGGAATCGCGAAATTTGCGCCAGATCGGCGAAGCACTAGGCGTGGCCACGATTTTGGAAGGAAGTGTGCGGCGCGATGAATCGCAGGTCGTGCTAACCGTGCAGTTGATTGACGCGCAGACAGATCGACACGTCTGGGCAAATCGCTACGACCGCACTATTTCCAACGCGCTCACTTTGCAGGGTGAGCTGGCCAAGGAAATTTCCAGCGCCTTGCACGCGACCTTGAGCCCGGAAGAAAAAGCGCGCGTCGAGACCAAGCCAACCGATAACGCCGATGCTTACGTGCTCTATTTGCGAGCCCGGCAACTGGAAGAAGGTCCGGACAATCTTCTGCAGGATTTCCTGACCGCGGAAGAATTGCTCAGCCAGGCGATTGCGAAAGATGCGCATTTCGCGCTCGCTTACGCGCTGCGGGCGAAGACACGCGCGGACATTTTTCATTTTCATCAATCGGTCGATTCCTGGAAAACGAAGGCGCGACTCGACGCGGAGGAGGCCTTGCGCTTGCAACCAAATGGAAGCGAAGCGCACTTCGCGATGGGCCTTTGCCATTATTGGCTGGAATCCGAATACGATGCCGCCTTGGAACGTTTCGCCACCGCCGAACGGCTCGCGCCTAACGACACTGGGCCGGCGTATTTTGTGGCCGCGATTCGTCGCCGACAGGGCAAGTGGCAGGAAGCGCTCGAGACTTATCGGCGCGTCGAGAAGCTCGATCCGCAAAATCCAAACGTCGTCCGCAACATTCTTTTCACGAATACCGCGCTGCGAAATTGGGGCGAAGCGGCGCGCGCCGGTGAGCGGCTCTCTGCGATTGCGCCCGATTCGGTTAGCACGCGCGTCCAGGCTGCTTACGTGGATTTCTGGGCGCGAGCTACCACCGAAAAACTGAAGTCAGTCCTGTCCTCGATTCCACCAGAGGTCGATCCGGACGGGGTGGTAACGGCGGCGCGCTGGGATGCAGCGCTGGTCGACCGAAACTTCGCTGCCGCGGACGCGGCGCTGAGCCAATGCCGACTGGAAGAGATTTCCTACCTCAACAGTGAACTGACGCCGAAAACATTTCTGCTCGGGATCCTGGCGATGGCGAAAGGCGATGCAGCCGCGGCGGAGCGTTATCTGAATGACTCGTTAGGCCAATTCGAGAGCGCGGCGCGCGAGGCGCCGGGCAACGCGGAGCGACACGCCAACCTCGGACTTCTCTACGCCTTTCTCGGCCGGAAAGAGGACGCGATCAAAGAAGGCAAACGTGCGGTGGAGTTGAAACCAGAATCGAAGGACGCATTCGACGGCGCGATCATGAATTGTTTTCTGGCGTTGATCTATGCGCGGGTTGGTGAAAAAGACGAGGCGTTGAAGCTCATCGAGCGATTGCTCAAGACGCCGGGAGCGGTCGATAGCGCGCTCTACAGCATCACGCAGAGCGATCTGCGCGCGCGCTGGATTTGGGATCCATTGCGGCGCGATCCGCGTTTCGAGCGGCTCCTGGTCGCCACTGAAGGCAAATGAGTTTTACGCGAAGGACGCGGAAGTTCTCGATTTAGCTCTGCGGCAGACTAACGACTGCTAAAGAACCGCTCGATTAGATTTCGCGAAAGGCTCGGCCGAGTTGATCGAGCACGTCCGTTGGCAGGAGCGATTGCTCGCTGGCTTGGCCGTTGAAGATCGCGATCTCGGCCGCGCGCCCGCAGAGCCATGCGCCGAGGCGGGCGGCATCGTAAGACGCGAGCTTTTGCGCGATGAGTGCGGCACAAACGCCGGTGAGCACATCGCCCATTCCGCCCGTCGCCATTCCAGGATTCCCGGTGGTGTTGTAGCTGCTCGCGCGGTGCCGTTCGGCCACAATGGTGCGGCTGCCTTTGAGGAGGAGAGCGACCGGATATTTAGCGCAGAATTTTTGCGCCCATTTCGCGCGCGATTTTTCCAACGATGGAAACAAGCGTTTCATCTCGCCTGGATGCGGCGTGAGCAGGCGCGGACCGGCAACGCGCTTTAATATTCGCATGTTTTCCGAGAGGATGTTCAAGCCATCGGCGTCGACCACCATCGGCTGTTTCGCTTTCGCAATAAGATTGAGAATCCCGGGGGCATTCTCGCGGCCGAGCCCGGGCCCGATTCCCCAAACATCGACCGGCTGGTCGAGAAGGTTTTCGTAAGAGGTGATCGGTTTCACCATGGCTTCCGGCGCTGCCCGAGCCGCGACGACAGAATAAATTTCTTCCGGCACGAACAGTTCGACCAAGCCCGCCCCGGCCCGTAGGGCGCCTAACGAGCAGAGAATGGCCGCTCCGGTAAAACCCTTCGAACCGGCAAGGATGCCGACACGGCCGAATTGATTTTTGTGCGCGTTAAAATCTCTCTGCGGCATCAGCGGTCGCAGCGACTCCGGTGTCGCAACAATTTCATTTCGCGATCTCGTTTTGAATTCGCCTAACGAGACAACTTCGATTCGCCCGACCAGGTTTGGGGCGAGGTCGGTTACCAAACCCCGCTTGGCGAAGCCGATTGTGATTGTAAAATCCGCGACGACACAATCGCGGTCCGCTTTTGCGTCATCGCCGTCGAGGCCAGTCGGCAAATCGATTGCGAAGACACAGGCGTTTTCTTCGCGACGCAGACGATTGATTTCGCGGCAGCAGGTTTTGATTGGTTCACGGAGCGGCGGCTTCGCGCCCAAGCCTAGCAGGCCGTCGAGGATGATGGTGGCGCCGGTCTCGTGCTCCTCTGCACTGCCGCGTGTGCCTCGCAAGCTCACCAGTTTTTTGCGCGCAAGTTCTCCGAGTTGATTCTCGGGAAAGGCGAGGCGTGTTTCGATTTTCCACCCGCGCTCCCGCAACAGTTTTGCGGCTGCGAAAGCGTCGCCGGCATTGTTTCCTTTTCCGGCGAAAACAATGCAGCGACCGGGCATTCCAAAAAATTTCGAAACGGCGCGCGCGATGCCAGCGGCGGCTTCATCCATCAACGCTTCAGCCGAGATCGCGCGAGCGAAGGCGGCCTTTTCGATTGCGCGCATTTCGGCCGAGCTAACGACCGGCGATTCCACTTAATCCTCCGAGCTTTTCTTTTTCTTTTTCTTGCTGCTGCTCGATTTCTTTTTCTTCGAGCTGGTGCCGGAATGCTTACTCCGTTTGGACGACCGGTGATAAAAGGAGGAGCGTTTTGCCCGCGGGGTGGCACGGACGAAATCGGGACCGGCCATTTGCTGCGGTAAAACTTCGGAGGACGCGGAGGAAGAACGCGAGATGGGCCGATTAAAGGCAGCGGGCTGGCGACGAATCCCGCGCGCAATTTGCTCGGCAAGTTTCTGGCGATAACCGGCGTTGAGCGCATCGCGGCCCTCGATTGGATTGGTCAGGAATCCGCACTCCACCAGGACTGATGGAATCGCGGTCCGGCGCAAAACGAAAAAGCCACGACGGCGAATCCCGCGATTTTCCGAGGAAGAAATGGTGACGACGTTGCGATGAATACTGGCGGCGAGACCTGCGCTGTCGCTGCGGTAATAATAGGTCTCGATGCCATTGGCGCCGGAGCGGGGCGCGGAATTGAAATGAATCGAAACGAAAGTCGCGCCGCGATTGGCGTTGGCGATGGCGACGCGCGTGCCGAGCGGAATGAAGACGTCGCTATCGCGAGTCATGACTACCCGGTAGCCGGTCGATTGCAGGATGCTGCGCAAGCGTTGTGCGACATCGAGGGTGAGATTTTTTTCTCCGATCCGCTGATAAGGAACACCGCCACGATCGAAGCCGCCATGGCCGGCATCGACTACGATGGTGGGGCGGGTCTGCGAACGCGCGGTTTGCGCAGCGACGACAAAGAAAAGTGCGAGGGCGCTGGGCCAGGCACGGCGCAGAGTTCGAAAAATATTAGTCATCCGATGGGATCGAAGCGGGGCGGGTGGAGAGTTTCGATGCAGGATTTTGGGCGGATTGCACTGGAGCATCGAGCATGCCCCCTTTGACTGCGACGGCTCCGTCGAGCTCCCGGCGCAAGCGCGGACGCGTTTTAGTTTCCATAAAAGTGGAGTGGGCCATGAGTTCACCATTCAAATCGATTTGCGAGTAAGCCCATGTTCGCGGCGCCGCGCAATGCAGAACATGCAATCGGTTTGATTGATCGAGTTCGGCTTGCGGCTCGTCGAAGGCGATGATGCGGCCCAGGGAAAATGTGCTGTAAACCGCACCGGTGCTCTTGTCTTCCACTCGGACATAGAGCGAGGTGTGATCCGGGAAGCGATTCGAGAGAAGCGAGTAGGTGCGGACCGCGCCTGCGCTGGGCCGGCCTTCCGGGACGCCAACCGTGCGTTGCCAGATGGGACGTGCGTCGCCGACCTGGAAGACTTTGGTTTGTGAATAAAAAAACTTGTTCAGGTCGCCGAAGAAAACATTCGCGCGCACGTGGTACGGACCCAGTTCCTGCACCGGAAATCGCGGGGTAAGATTGACTTTGCGTGTGACGGTTTTGCCGGCTTCGATTTTTAACGGCGGCTCCGGGTCCTGATTATTGGGTGCGATTAATCGGCCTTCGTCCGCTGTGATTTCGAAACCGAACCAGTGCTGGCCGTTCTCATCGTGCAGTTCGATGTCGCGCCCAGCCAAATTTGTGATCTGCACGTTGGCGACGACCGGCTCGTAAGCGATGTGCTGCACGCGTTTGAATTTGAGATCGACCTGAATTTGAGCGTGCGCGCTTGACGCGAAAAGGCTCAAGCAGGCAAGGATCGTCAGGCGCATGAGGCGGCAAGGATAACGCAAGTCCTAGGAGAAGAAAGGGGGTCCGGGTGCGCCTTCGGACCGTAGTTTTTGACGGTTAATTTCGGCTAGATAACGTACCGGCTCTGCCCTAACGGCCGAAAATTCCCCAGCGGCCGGCTTTCGATTGTGGTTCTGATGAAGCGGGCGCGGATGGAGCATTCGCTACTGTGGTGCTGCCGATGACCTGAGCTTTGCGGCGATTTACGGCCGCGATGATGGCTTCATCCCATGAGGTCGCGATCGTCTGGGCCGGCGCCCGCACGGAGTAGTCGTAAGCAAACTCGACCGCTTCCCATGAGACCAGCTCATAGAGTGCATCCACGGCGCGGGTGGACCCGCGTTCCGCGTGAACAATTCTGCCGTTAAGCAAATAGACGATTGCGGTCTGGGAGCCGTTCACCAACTGCAAGGCGCCGCTGCGTTCGGCCAAACAACACATCTGCAAAACATCCAAGGCGTGGAAAAGGTCGTGGCCGGTTTGGCGTTGCGTATCGGCGCGCGCGATTGCTTCCAGCAAACGCTCGCCTTCGATCGGCTCAGGAAAAATCTTCGAGTGTGAGATCTCGAGTCGCTGTTCGGACGCAGGATAATCCGGGAGGAACATCGTCTGCATCCCGGCGAAAATGTCGCAAAGACTTGCGCCTAACGAGAGACCGTTCACGCCCTCGCCTTGCAGTTGAGTGATGAGCAAAGAGCAACGCGTCACGCCGCGCGCCCAATCGAGCGCGCCCGCATCGGTGGTGGCAAAGCCGCACTGATGCTCGGTGTATTCTTTCACCATGCGGGCCAATTCTTCGCCGACCTCAACGTCGTGGTGGACGATGAGCAATTGCATCACTGCGAAGTGAGGGTGAGCGGTGGCGGGAACAAATTCAGCAGCTTGGTCGGCTCGGCCCTCACGTCCTGCAGCTGTTCGTTATAATAAACACGCACCTGATAACCGGCGTATTTGCGATTCGAATCCGCAGCGCCGTCGGACTTCTTGGTCGAGCGCGCTTTCTTCCCGGAGCCGGGCGGAGTGACCGCGGCGGCCGCTTCTGTTATGGCCGCTTCCGAGGAAATCGCGCCGTTCTTCAAGCGCACATAACCGACCGCCAAAAGTTCGGGGCCAGCTCCTTTCCAATCGTGGTTCGGCGTCAGCCATTCGTAACTCACTTCGGCGTCGGTCAGAGCAACTTTGTTGTTGTCCACCGTGTCATAAAAATAAACCTGAATCTTCACTTTCGTGTGATCGATCAGGGTATTCGGACGCACTTTTACGCCCACCCGTAAGGTCAGGTTCGTCTCTGCATCGGCGTCGGGATTTTCCGCCACGGATGCTTCCGTAATCCCGAAGGTCGAGCCGTCTGGAATTCCCTCCCGATCGGTCCGAGTCGTGCCGGCATCGAGCGGCGAAACGCCGGCAAACCCAGGGCCCGCGGCGGTAGTCGGCGGCGCCACGCCCACCTTCAGTTTCATGTCGGCTAGTTCGTAGAGGGCACCCGCGGACGGACCTATCTCGAAAAGCTTGCGCCAGGTTTCATTCGAACGGTCGAAGAGTTGGATGGACTCATAGATCATCGCCATTTCTGCGAGAACGTTGGCATTTTTCGGATCGCGCTGCGAAGCATCCTGCAAACGCGCCAACGCGTTGGTCGTATCGCCGCGCTCACGCAAAAGCGTCGCTTCTTTCAAGAGATGTTCCGCGACCGAAAGGGCAGCGTTGCTCGGAGTGGATTGCGACGACACTTGCCCGGGGGGAGCAATCGGCGCGGCGGATGGCGCGGTTATTGGCGGTGCAACCGGTTGGGTTGCCACCACCGCGGCGCGCGCCGCTCGGCGCGCAGTGAGCGATTGCGCGCCAAAATGGAGTGCAATCGCGAGCAACTCTGCCGCACCCAGGATCGCAACGACCGCGATCGAGATGGAAAAAGTTTTGTCCGGTCGCGCAGGCGAATTGAAAGCAGTCGCGCGCATGGAATTCGCTTATTGCCTAACGAGAGATGTCGCTTTGACTGAGAAGCTTGAAATTTTCGCCGAGCAGAACGGACAAAGCGCAGTCTGCGTCGTCGACGTGCAAAGCGATCGCACACAAACCGCGCGGCCGCGTGAGCAGTGGATAGGTAAAGTGAATGTTGACCTCAGCCATAAGCAACGCGGCCAGCAATTTCGACAACTGCCCGGCCACTTCGCTCAATTCCACCACCAGCATTTCGCATTCACCGAATGGAATACCTTGCTCGCGGAAGAGCCGATCGACACGCTCGGGATCGCTCACCATGATCCGGGCAATCGCGGAGTCGGTCGATTCCGAGATGCTGAGCGCGACGACGTCGGCATGATGAGTGTTAAGCAACTTCACCACTTCGAGCATGGCGCCGACTTTGTTCGCCAGAAAAATGGAGAACTGTCGGACGCGTGGGCCATCGATTTTGGATGTGGTTTCGGGCAAATCTAGAGGCATGAAAAAAAGCGAGGTAGAGCGTCGGGTATCTGGCGCAGCGCGGCGCACTATGTTACGCGAGAGCGATTTTTTGCAAATCGATTCTGGCTCTCGACCGGAAGGCCTCGCCCGCAGTACGCAGAAGACAAATCCTACGGCTTTGAAGGATAATTTGATTGACACCGCCGGACATGGCTGAAACCGTGTCACCTGCGCCTCAGCGATTTTTCAGAACCATCATGAACAAAAAATTCACTCTCTCGACATCACTCTCTCTCATCTTGACGGTCGTTTGTTTGGGCCTCGCTTCGCGCACCCAGGCTGAGCAAATCTATGGAATCACCGATGCCACTCAGTTGTTTTCGTTTGATAGCGGGAGTCCAGGCACAATTTCGAGCCTGACTGCCATTACCGGAATCACTCCTGGACAGTCTCTGGTCGCGATCGATTTTCGCCCCGCAAATTCGCAACTTTATGGTCTGAGCTACGCACAGAGCGGAGCTTCACAGCTTTATACGATTAACTTGATCAGCGGCGTCGCCACGCCAGTTGGATCGGGCTTGACGCTCTCGGCGAACAACCCCGGCGCTCGATTTTCTTTCGATTTTAACCCGGCGGTGGATCGCATTCGGGTTATCGGCGGAGACGATTCAAATGTTCGTCTCGATCCTAACACCGGCCTACTTGCCGGAACAGACACAAACGTAGCGTATGCGGCAGGAGACGTCGGCGCCGGGAGAAATCCCCTATTGGCAGGTGCGGCCTACACCAACAACGTCGCCGGCGGAAATCCCACAACCCTTTACGCATATGATTTCGCGCGTGGGGTCATCGTAACAGTCGGGGGAATAAATGGGAGTCCAAGCCCGAACACCGGCATGCTTTTTACAGTGAACAATGCTGGCGATGGCACTGCGGGCATCAATCCGTTTAGCGCTTCGCTGGGTTTCGATATCAGCGGAGCCACCGGGATCGGCTACATCAATGCCGACAATGAGAATGACGCATCTTCCGACAATCTTTACACGGTGGACCTTGCCACCGGCGTGCTCACTCTTGTTGGCGCTATTGGCGCCCCTGGACCCGGCGTCCTCGATATTTCGGTCCTTCCGGTTCCGGAGCCGAACACGATCGCGTTTTTGGCAGTGGGCCTCTCAGTCGGCGGCGTGGCACTTTTGCGCCGACGCCGCGCCTAGGCGGATATCTTTCGTTAGGCCGAAGTGGTTGAGAGTCGCGCGCGATTCGCGGGCTCCACTTTTGTTCGCCGTGGCTTTTTTGCAGCGTTCCGGAAATGGATGAAGAGAACGAGCTGATCAGCCTGCGCCGGCGGAAGATTGACTCACTTCGGTCTCATGGTGTCGACCCGTTCGGCGGCGCCTTCGAAATTGATGGCGACATCGCGCAGCTACGCGAGAAATTTAGCGAAGGCGCCGTCCTACGCGCAGCAGGCCGAATCACCGCGCATCGCGATATGGGCAAGAGCCATTTCGTAGACCTGCGCGACGCGACGGGGCGCATTCAGGTTTATGTCCAGGCAAAAGAGGCCGGGCCGGAGGCGATGGAAATTTTTTCATTACTCGATCTTGGGGATTTTATCGGCGTGGAAGGCGCCTGTTTTCTGACCAAAACGGGCGAGCCAACTTTGAAGGTCTCCACGTTGAAGGTTTTGGCTAAAACGCTGCGGCCGTTACCCGAAAAATGGCATGGGCTCCAGGATGTCGAAGCGCGTTATCGCCAGCGTTATCTCGATCTTTTGACTAACGAGCAATCCCGCGGCGTTTTCGAAAAAAGGATTCGCATCATGCGTGAGACGCGGCGCTTTCTGGAGGAGCGCGGCTACCTCGAAGTAGAGACGCCAATGTTACAGCCGGTGGCGGGCGGCGCGGCCGCGGAGCCATTTCGCACCCATCACAAGGCGCTCGGCCTGGATTTATATTTGCGCATCGCACCGGAGCTCTATTTGAAGCGCCTGCTTGTGGGCGGTTTCACGAAAGTTTTCGAGCTCAACCGAAACTTTCGGAACGAGGGAATTTCGCGCCGGCACAATCCGGAGTTCACCATGCTCGAGGCTTATTGCGCCTACGCGGACTTCGAGCAGATCGCAAATCTGGTCGAGGAACTGATCTGCCATCTCGCGCAGATCGTCGCTGGCTCCTTGCGCGTTGAACACAAGAACGCCGACGGAGCAGTCACACGCACGCTTGATCTCACGCGGCCCTGGCGGCGCGCGCGTTATCGCGATCTCATTTGCGAGATCGACCCAGCTTGGTTCGAGTATTCGAGCGAAAAGCGGCGCGAACGTTGCGCGGAGTTGGGCGTAGAAATCAATTCGCGCATGGCGGATTACGAAGTGACGCAACAGGTTTTCGAAAAACTGGTGGAAGAAAAAACCTTCGACCCGCTCTTCGTTACCCACTGCCCGAAGGAACTTGTTCCGCTGGCGAAGCAAAACCTGGAGGACGACTCGTTAGTCGATGTTTACGAGCTGATCATCAATGGCCAGGAAATTTCGCCGGGCTACTCGGAACTGAACGATCCGGTGACGCAACGGCGTCGCCTGGTCGAACAAGCCGGAGAAGAAACGCAAAAGCTCGACGAAGAATTTCTCCTAGCGCTCGAACACGGAATGCCACCGGCCGGCGGCTTCGGCCTTGGGATCGATCGATTGACCATGCTGCTGACCGGCGCGGAATCGATCCGCGACGTCATTCTTTTCCCGTTGCTCAGACCGAAGAGCGACTGAGACGAATTGGGTGCCTCCAGAAAATGAATCGCAAGCAAATTTCGTCTCGGCAGAATGTCTCAGCCAGCCCGCGACAAGCGGGCGCTCTGCCGAATCGCCACGTCGTGGAAATCGCTGCGCGCATTCACGCTTCGTGCTAAAGTTTACCCAATGGAAACGCCACAGATTACTGCTTACCTGAAGACTCACTGCGGCTGGAGCGCCGGGGTGCGCGCGGTGCTTGCGAAATACAATCTCCACTACACCGAAAAAGATATCATCCAGAACCCGGCCTTTCGTTGGGAAATGGAAACGAAAAGCGGTCAGCCTCTTTCACCCTGCATCGAGATCGACGGCAAGATGGTTGCCGATGTGAGTGGCGAAGATGTTGAGCGATACCTGATCGAAAATAATCTTGTTAGCGCCAGCGCGGAAGAGCCTGCGGTCCCGATCAATGCGCCCTGCCCAACCGAGCAGCATGAGAGCGCGGTGCGGATGCGGTTCTAATTTTTCGCAATTCGTTATGCAAATCCCGAGCCGCGAAGACGGCGAGGAACTTTCCGCGGACTGATCGCTCGGTCTTTGCAGGAGACAGTCGACAGCTGCAATTGCCAGGTTCCCTATCGTCTCCGCGATTAGGATTGACCATCCTCGCGTCTAACGAGTCATGACATTTTTCGCCCGCAATGTGTCGGACTCATCGCGAAACAGCCTCAGGCGAAAACGCCGACTGGGTCTGAAGGTAATTCTAGCCGCCCTCGTTCTCGCGTGCGGCTTTGGACTGGTCACCTTCTACGGGCTTTGGGCGCAGACCTTCGATCTCAAGAAGGTCGGCGAAATGCCGGAGCGGAATACGGTCTTCGATGTTGATGGAAAAATTTACAGCCGCCTCGCCGGAGCAAATCGCCTGATCGTTCCGATCGCCGAGGTCTCTCCTTTTTTCAAAGATGCGCTCGTGGCCCGTGAGGACACGCGTTTTTATCAGCACGGCGGTCTCGATGCGCGCGGAGTTCTGCGGGCGTTGTATCGCAACATCGCCAGTAGTTCGGTCAAGGAAGGAGCGAGCACGATCACGCAGCAGCTCGCGCGCAATAGCCTGCCGCTCGGCGGCCGCAATCTTCGCCGGAAAATGTTGGAAGCGATGGTGGCGCTCCGGCTGGAGCGCCAATTCACGAAAGATCAAATCCTCGAGCTCTATGTGAACCGGATTTATTTCGGCTCGGGTTGTTATGGAATCGAGACCGCGTCGCAAGCGTACTTCGGTAAGAACGCTTCGAAGTTGAATCTCTCCGAAGCTGCCTTGCTCGCCGGTTTGATCCGAAGCCCGAATCGCTTTTCGCCGCTCAAGAATCCCACCGCCGCCGCAACGCAACGCAATGCGGTTGTCGATCGCATGCTGGAGTTGAAGAAGATCAGCCCGATGCAGGCGAAGGAGGCGAAGAACGCGAAAGTGACCTCAAATCCGAAACGCCTCACCCAAATTCAAGAGAACTATGCGATGGACGCGGTCCAGCGTGATCTCAATATTTTGCTTACGCAGGACCAGATAGATTTCGGCGGTCTTTACATCTACACCACGCTCGACCCGGCTGTGCAGCAAGGGGCGGAGCAGGCGCTTGAAGCGCACCTCGCTAAAGTCGAACGCCAGCCCGGCTTTCGTCACCCGGCGAGGGCGAATTATCATCCGCCGGCTGATGGCGATGATTCGTCCATGCCATATTTGCAGGGCGCGGTCGTTGCGATTGATAATTCCAGCGGCGGTATCCGCGCGCTCGTGGGGGGACGCGACTTTGCGCAGAGCAAGTTTAATCGCGCGCTCGCGCCGGCAAATCGGCAGATCGGTTCTTCCTTTAAACCCTTCGTATACGCGCTTGCCTTTACGCGCGGATTGCTGCCGGGCGCGTTCATCGATGACGGCCCGATTCAGCCTGGCGAGATTCGCGGCGCGGGAAATTGGAGCCCGGGAAATTCCGACAACACTTACAACGGAATCCAACCGGCATCGTACGGCCTGGTGCATTCGCGCAACACCATGAGTGTGCGGATCGGTGATTTTGCCGGCGCGTCCGATGTGCAAAAAAACGCGGTCGCTCTCGGGCTGGGTGAAAATATTCCGCAAGGGCCGGCGATCTTCATCGGTTCCTTCGAAAGTAATCTTAAAGATCTCACTTCCGCTTACACCGTTTTTCCGAATGCAGGAGTGCGGAAACAATCCTACATCATCGAGCGGATCGATGATGCCGATCACAATCCGATTTATCGCGCCGCGCACATTGCCGCGCCGGGAATTGATCCCAGCGCCGCCTGGATGACGTCGCAATTAATGGAGCAAGTGATGACGCAGGGGACCGCAGCAAGCGCGCGCTCTTTAGGTTTTAAACTGCCGGCTGCGGGCAAGACCGGAACAACCAACGATTTCAAGGACGCATGGTTCCTGGGTTACACTAGCGCGTTGACCTGCGGTGTCTGGGTCGGCTTCGATCAACCGGCGACGATTACGTCCGGCGGATACGGAGCAGCTCTCGCTCTTCCGATCTGGACGAGCACAATGTCGAAAGCAGCGCAGCGTTATCCGGCGCAGCCATTCCAGCCAACGATGCCGCTGGCACAGGTCAGTGTCTGCGGAAATTCAAATCATCTCGCCACGAACGAATGCGTTGCGGCCGGCGCTGCCTATGAGATCACGCTTCCTGCCGACAAGGTTCCGAATGTCTCCTGCGAGATTCACGGTGGCGTTCAGACGCAGCTGGCGCAGCAGCTCGATCCTTTCGGACAAAAGGCGGAAGCACTTCCGAATCGCATTTTTCAATCGTTCCGGAAGTTCTTCGGACGAAAATAGGCTCGGATGCGCGTCGAGCTATAGAAGGATTTGGGACAGCCGCCTCCGAGAGTTGAGAAATAATTAGCTGTCTGCGTACTCCGGAGGAAATCGTCCCGGGAAGCGATCAACTGGCGGCGCGAAATTAAATCACAGGTGCTGAAAATCCGCCGGTGTGTCGATATCGATCGCAGCCGCCGGAAAATCGATCGAAGGCATGTCGTTAAAGTGAGCGATCATGAGTTGTTTCGCACCATAATCGCCTTTCAGTCCGAGCAATTCGGCGAAGCAATTGCGATCGAAAAGAGCGGGGATACCGAAAGTGTGCGCGTAAGCTGAAGCGACGATTTGTTTGCCCGTCGTGAGGCGCAAATCCATCAGCTGCTTTAAAAGCGTCCCGTTCACAAAAGGTTGATCGCAGGCAAGAAGAAACACAGCTTCGATTTGCGGAGCGGTTTCAATCAAATGGTCGATTCCGGCTCGGATGGAGGAGGCGATTCCTTCCGTCCAATCGTTGTTTTTGACCAGCCCGAGATCAAGTCCCTCGAGCTCGGCCCGCACCTTCTCCGCTTGCGCGCCGACGACGACGAGGATCGGATTGCATTCAACTTCCGTCGCGGCTCGAACCGCATGCCTAACGAGTGATTCGCCATCGTGCATGACGAGCTGTTTGGGCTGGCCGAGACGCGAAGAATTTCCCGCCGCCAAAATGATCGCCGCGATATTCATCGGAGGGCGTGCTCCCGGATTGATCTTGTCCGCGGCCTATCCGACCGGCTGGAAACCAGCGGGTCGAGGGAGACGGGAAGGCCCTCGTCCATGAATTGGGCGCTTCGAGTGGCGTAACGATTCGCCGGTGCTGCCAGTAAAAACACGTTGGATTTCAGAAATTATCGCGAGCGCGATTTCTTCCGGTCCTTCCGCAGCAAGATCAAGACCGGCGGGTGCAAAGAGTTCGGCATTTATCGTCGCGCCGCGCTCGAGCAAATCGCCGAGCAGCTGATCGCGACGCGCGCGAGGTCCGACCAAGCCGACGTATGGCAGATCGAGCGCCAATAGTGTTTGCAGCGCCGCGTAGTCCCGTCCGTAATTGTGCGATTTCACGATCACAGCACTCCACGCATCGAGATCTGGCGGAAGTTCCGCTGCCAGCTCACAGGCGTGCACGGCCCAGCCAAGAGTGTGGGCGAGTGAGCGAAGCGGCACACTGTCCGGGCCGTCGCCAAAGATGATAAGCCGAATCTGCGGATCGATGAGTTGCACGAAAGCGTTCTCGCTCGCGCTCTCCCCAAATCCGAGAATGCGACTGGCGCGCGGCCGGGCGCTTTCAGCGAAGGCGGTCGCAATCGAGAAAGGCCGGCGCGTTAAAGAGAAGTCCGCGAGCCCGCTGAGGAATTCGTCCTCGACGCGTTCAACAAAAATGTCGATCGCGCCGTTACAACCAAAGCGGCGGCGCGTGTCGAAGCTAAGCAATTGCGCGTGCCCATCGCCCATTACGTCGAATCCACATGTCGCGACTTCTTCTTCCAGACATCCGCCGCTCAATGAGCCAATGCTGCGCCGATGGCGATCGATCAGCATGCGCGCGCCCGGCTGGCGATAACTCGAGCCTCGCGCGCGCACCAGGGTGGCGAGCGCAAACGACTCGTTAGGCCGAGCCTGATATTCGCGAACGATGTCGTGGATATCTTTCATCGTCTAATCGGTCTGTCTTTCGCGCGCAGCGAAGTCTCGCTCATTATTCCGAGGCTGGGAGCGCGGGGCGTCGAAGAATGATCACAATCCTTCGCTTCGCTCAGAATGACAATTCTCCACGGGGAGGGGACGATTAGATCAACTTGTCCGGCGTAATCGGTAGATCGCGCACACGTTTGCCAGTGGCGTGATAAACCGCGTTCGCGATCGCGGCGGCGATACCGGTAATTCCAATCTCACCCATGCCGCGCGCGCCGATGGGATTAAAAACGAAATCGGGTTCGCCAACGAAATGAATGTCGATCTCTGGAATGTCGGCATTCGTCGGCACGTGGTAGTCGGCAAGATTACGCGTCACCGGCAAACCAGTTCCCGGATCGTAGGCGGTCTCCTCGGTCAGGGCCATGCCGATGCCCATAACGACGCCGCCCATAATCTGGCTTCGCGCCTGTTTTGCGGTCACGACACGGCCGCAGTTCATCACGCTGACGACACGCGCGACCTGAACTCGCGGCAGAAGCGGATCGATTTTCACTTCGACAAAATGGGCGCCGAAAGATTGGAAGGCGAATTTCTTGTTTTCTCCGGGCGGCTTCAATTCCGATTGTGCATCGATCGAATCGCGACCGGCGCGTTTTAAGATGTCGGAATAAGAATCTGATTTCGCGTTGTCGGTTTTCGATCCGAGCCGGCCGGGTGAAACCATCGCAATGTCGTCCGCCTTCAAATTGTAGAGCGGCGATTTCGTGTCTTTGACCGCAATCTCAGCGAGCGACTTGTGCAGAAGTTGCGCGACGTCGTGAATTGCAGTTCCAACTGTTCCGGTTGAATTCGAACCGCCCGCAACGGGACCAAACGGATAATCGGATTTGCCCAGCTCGAAAGTGACGTTCTCGAAAGGAAGACCGAGCTGCTCCGAGGAGATTTGCGTGAAAGCGGTGTACGCTCCTGTGCCTAAGTCGTGCGTGGCACATTGCACGGTGGCGGTGTTGTCCGAGCGCAATTCAACTTTGGCCGCCGCGCTCATTTTGTGTGCGGGATATGTCGCAGTCGCCATTCCCCAACCGACGAGCAGATCGCCGTCGCGCATCGAGCCGGGTTGGGAATTGCGTTTCGCCCAGCCAAACTTTTCCGCCCCGAGCTGATAGGCCTCTTTGAGATACTTCGCGCTGAAGGGAATGTCCTTGGTCGGATGCTTCTCCGCGTGATTCGCGACGCGCAAGGCGACAGGATCCATCTTCAAGGCAATGGCCAGTTCATCCATCGCGCATTCGAGCGCGTAAGTGCCGGGGCATTCACCCGGGGCGCGCATGAAAGTAGGAGTCGCGACGTTGATCGGATAAATGGTTTCTTCGACGCGAATCGCCGGACTTTCATACATCAACCCGGTCGAACGCGCGCCGCACGATTCGGTAAATTCGCCTACGGGTGACGTGAGCGTTTCGCTGACGTGCTGCATGGCGCGTAATTTGCCGTCGCGGGTCGCAGCTAACGAAAGCTTTTGGCGCGTGGGCGTACGATGTCCGGTGCCAACAAACATATTCCGGCGGGTGACGTGCATTTTCACCGGGACGCCGGCGACCTTCGCGCCCATCGCGGCCAGCAACACGTGCATCCAAATCGCGCCTTTGCAGCCGAATGCTCCGCCAACGAAAGGACAAATGACGCGCACGTCTTCCTGTTCCAGGCCAAACGCTTTCGCCATGACGTTCTGCGCACCCTTCAAAAATTGCGTGGCGTCGTAAAGGGTCAGCTTCTTGTCAGATTCCCAAACCGCGATCGTGCCGGACATCTCGATCGGATTGTGCGTTTCGGTCGGCGTCAGATAGGTCTCTTCGATTTTAACCAACTGCGTATCCGCCAGGGCCGCGGCCACGTCGCCCTTCTTGATCTGGACTTTATCCTGATTGTTTTTCTTCGGCTTTTCGGCCTCGGATTTCCCGGCCTCCATGGTGAGAGTTGCCGCTTCAGGAGCATAACTAACTTTCACGAGCGACGCAGCATGGCGCGCCTGTTCTAAAGTCTGCGCGACAACCAGAGCCACGTATTGGCCGGCGTAGTGAACCTTCGCGTCGCTCAGCGGAAAACGATCCTCGTTACGAATGCCGCCGCTCATCTGCTGCGATTTGGCGAGCGGCGATGGGCTCTTGAGCTTGGGCGCATTCTGATGCGTCAGAACCGCGAGGACACCCGGGAGGCCGAGCGCGGCTTTCGTATCGATGGATGTGATTTTTCCCTTCGCGATGTTGCTCTCCACTGTCCAACCGGTCGCGCATTTCGGGATTTCAAACTCAACCGAATACTTCGCTGCGCCGGTAATCTTGAGGCGGCCGTCAACACGATTCCGCGCTGGTCCAATCGTAGCGGCGCTCATGGCAGAATCCGGGGGCCGCACGTTCGCAGTGGGCTGTTCGCAGTATTTTGCCGCGAGGGATTTAAATCCGAAGCGTGATCAAAAAATACTTGGCGCTGGGCTGAGAAGAAGTTCGGGCTCGCGAAAAAACATCGCGAGAGCGCTCCGAGAGCGCGCCACCTGGGGGTGATGATGCTATTCATCATCACGACATCGCTGCGACGGTGGTCAAAGCGCGCACGATGCTTCGCTTTGCCAGCTCGATTTTGAACTCATTATACTTATAACCTTTCGCCTTCGCGAGAGCGGCTTGCGCGGCGGCAGCGAAGGATCGCTCGTCCGCAGTTTGGCCCACGAGCTGTTTCTCCGCGTCCAGCGCGCGCCATGGTTTGTGGGCAACGCCGCCGAGTGCGATGCGCGCGGCTTTGATTCTCCGATCAGGACCGACATCGAGAATTGCGGCCACGCTCACGAGCGCGAAAGCGTAACTTGCGCGGTCCCGCATTTTCAAATAATGCGAGCGAATCGCGAAAGGCATCGCCGGTAAATCTACGGCGGTGATCAACTCGTTAGGCTGCAAATTGGTTTCAACGTTAGGCGTGGCGCCGGGCAGACGATGAAAATCGCCGATCGGAATCTCGCGTTCGCCGTTCGGGCCTTGCACGCGCACAACCGCATCGAGCGCGGCCAGCGCGACATTCATGTCGCTCGGATTGGTTGCGATGCATTGCTCGCTCTGACCGAGGATGGCATGAATGCGATTGAAACCGTTAACCGCGCCGCAGCCGCTGCCGGGGTTGCGCTTATTGCACTGCGGAAAGGCCGGATCGTAGAAATAATAACATCGCGTTCGTTGGAGAAGATTGCCGCCGACCGTGGCCATGTTTCGTAGTTGTGGGCTGGCGCCGCCGAGAAAGGCCTGGCTCAAGACCGGGTAGCGCTGGACGATAAGCGGATGCTCGGCCACGTCGGAATTGCGTGCGAGCGCGCCAATGCGAATGCCTTTGCCGTCGGGAAGTTCTTCCACCTGCGCAAGCGGAAGACGATTGATGTCAATCAACTGCGCCGGCATCTCGACGCCCATTTTCATGAGATCGATCAGGTTGGTACCGCCGCCGAGAAATTTCGCTTTCGTCGCCGCGCCCATGGCGGTGACCGCTTGCTCTTGATCGCTCGCGCGCGAGTAGATGAACGGGTTCATGCGGCGGTTTTATCGCGGGCCTCGCGCACGGCGGCGACGATATTTGGGTAGGCGCCGCAACGGCAGAGATTACCGCTCATCCATTCCCGAATCTGCGCATCATCCTTCGCGTGACCTTCCTTGACGCAAGCGACCGCGGAACAAATTTGGCCCGGCGTGCAATAGCCGCATTGGAAACCGTCGTGTTCCAAAAATGCTTCCTGCATCGGATGAAGTTGATCGCCCTGCGCGAGCCCTTCAATGGTTGTGATCTCCTCGCCGTCGTGAGCGGCCGCGAGCGCCAGACACGAGTTTACGCGGCGGCCATTGATGAGGACGGTGCAGGCGCCGCATTGCCCGTGATCACAGCCTTTTTTCGAGCCGGTGAGATTAAGCCGTTCGCGCAACGCATCGAGCAAGGTGACGCGCGGGTCGAGTTGCGGGAGGAAAAAATCCTGACCGTTAATTTTGAGGCGCACATCGAGGCCGCCGATCGCCGGAGTTTCTGCCCCGAGGGCAGATGGTGCGGCCGCCGCGGCGCGCGCGGTCGTTAAAAAATTTGGTGCGAGGGCGAGCGCTGCGCCGGTCCCCGCGATCTGTTTTAGGAACGCGCGACGAGTCGCGGGATTGCCAAAAAGCAGTTGATGCTCAAGATCCGCCGGGTCGCCACTCGGTGGTAACGCGCCAAAAATAGCCTCAAACGTCTCGTCCTCCATCGCCCTGCATTCAAGTAACGCATGGCGTTGGAGTTTGGAAACGAAAATTCTCTTAGAGTCGCCGGCCGCCGCAGCAATACACGATTGCTGCGGCTGGCCGGGCTCGGATTATTGTTATTTGATCAGATCGAGCAACGCCTGGGCGGCTTGCACGATTGGCCAGAGGGCGAGCGCGGTGAGAACCGCGAAGCCGGCCGCCTCGAGGCGATACTCGCGCTTGGCTTCAGCTTCGAAAAAGCCGCTGCTCATCGCGCGAAAACCCGCGAGGGAAACGCGATTCGCGTGATGCAACGAGCCTGCCCCGCCACGCAAAACTGGAGCGGACGACTGAAAATTCCAGTCGAATGCAGGGCCGTTTTGGTTTTTACGATCGAACGACGACCGAAACTCGCCATCGCGAGCCGGCCGGTTGTTTTTCAAGATAGATTTCATGTCTCTCTTCATGCGCAGATTTCGAGTTCTGCGCTTAACTCTGCGGCCCGTGCCGCAGTCAGCTATTTATTACTAGCGAGGTTCCTCGAAGAACCCCGTGGCCGACGTGATGTCGTATAGCTATTGAGACTGAATAGAAGGCGCCCTTCACAGGGAAGCGTAGCGCTTACTAGCACAAGCCCAACATGCTTAACCGCTGGAAGCATCCTACGGGGTTGAGCCTGTGTCAATGGATCGGCCCCCAAATTCACAGGCCGCGCTCGCAAAAACTAAGCCTCAGAGCAGAGCCTATTTTAACGAAAACCGCCGCGGGGCGTGTAATCGTCGTCAGTTTTTTTGGGCGCGATTTTTTTCTTTCCCGGAGCTCGCCCTTCTGCCGGCCGCGAGCTTGGCGAAGCAGAGCGCCCGACCTGGCTGCCGGTTTGCACGCCACTGCGATTTGAGTGTGATGCCTTGTTTACACCCCGCGCTTCGGGGCCTTTGCATCCAGCAAAGCCCAGGATGAGAACGGTGAGGAGGAGCGGGCCATGTCTCCGTTTTATCATTAGGATATTGGGAGAGAAGAGAGCGGGTGAAGGGAATCGAACCCTCGTGTCCAGCTTGGGAAGCTGGCGTTCTACCATTGAACTACACCCGC
>CAXSFN010000022.1:17876-63375 GCA_964236815.1 uncultured Chthoniobacterales bacterium | reverse complement strand
ACGTCGTCAATCAGGAGCACGCGCAAACCTTGCACGTCCGCCTTTTTTCGTAAACGGAAGGCGCCGCGTAAATTTTTCATCCGCTCGCCACGATCGTAGGCGGTTTGCGTGGTGGTGAAACGAATCCGCTCGAGCGCGTCGCGCAAGGTGAGGCCAGCGCGTTCGGCCAGAAGTTGCGCGAGCAGCTCCGCCTGATTGAAGCCGCGCTCGCGTTTGCGCGCCGGATGCAATGGCACGGGAACTACAAGATCGAAACGCCGGTCGCGCAGGCGTGGATCGTCGAGTGCGGCAATCAGCCAGTCGGCGACTGGGAAACGCAGATGAATCTGCTTTCCGTATTTTAGATCGAGAATGATTTTGCGCACGATTCCCTGGCTGCGATAAGCCGCGACCGCGGACTCGAAATGGAGCAGGCGATGCGCGCAATTCGCGCAGGAAAAGCTTTCCGTGATTGCACCGTCGAATGGTTCGGAGCAGACGGCGCAGAAAGGCGGTTTGATCTTCGGTGCGCGTTGGCTGCAGTCCGCGCAGACATATTCTGTGTTCCCGATTGGCTCGGAACAAACCGCACAGAGCGCGGGATAAAAGAGCGACCCGACCGCTCGCAGTGGCTCAAGCGCGGCGCGTTTCCACATGTCGAAGCCAGGCCCGCACGATCGCCCATGTGACCAACGCGACGCAGAGTGGGGCGATGCCGATAAGCAAATTCTTTCCGAGCCAGGGAAGCATTTCGACTTCGCGGCGAGCGATTTTGTTAAAGAGGGCGCTGGAGAAAATCCAACCGGCGTGCAGTCCGATCGGAAGCCAAAGCGAACGCGTCCGGATGCGCGCTTCGCCCAGAATCCAGGCGAGCAGAAAAAGCGTGCTGAATCCCGCAAGGAGCAGAAGCGGCTGAGTGAACTGCGAAAAAGCATTTGTGAGTGAAACAAAACCGCTGCTCCAATTCACGACGCTCGTGCTGTGTTCCGGGGCTTTGAGAAAATGGAGAATCGAGAACAGCGCAGAGCTGATAAAAATCGCCGTCACCGGTGTGGAAGCACGCAGCAAAACGCCGAGAATCAGGCCACGAAAGAGTGGTTCCTCGATGAACGGAACGACCATCGCGGAGACGGATCTTTCCGCGATCGCGACCGCGTTAATCGAATCGCGGAGAGAATAGACGCCCAAGATTACCAAGCCTGCGCCGAAGCAAAGCAACGGGATCGCCGCCGCGACGAAACCGAATCCGGCCTCGCCCAGCGCGCGATCATTTTTGCGCAATCCAAGTTCGCGCCAGCCGCCGATTCGCAACCAGCGCAGCAAAGGCCAAAAGAATAGGAGCGCTCCGAGAAGAAGCGCGCGGTGAAAGAAAATTTCGAAGTCGTATTGCGCGAGGAATGGAAAGAGGCCGCGGGAGATGAGGGATTGCGCCGCCCAATAAAGCGGAGGGGCAGCCAGCGCGCCGAAGAGTAAAACGAGCGCGAGATAGGCCAGGAGTCTGGCTGCATCTTTCAAGATTCCAATGTAGGATTGCCCAGCGATGCGGAGTCAACACATATGGAAAGAAAAGGATGAGGAAGGCCGCAAACGCGAAGTGCGTGTAACCAAGTTCGGCGGCGAATGGAAGTTCCAGGCGAAGTTCACCGATGAGGACAACTGGACCTATTACGATCGTCCGCGCCTGGAAGATTTGACCGCGTTGCGCGATGTCGTTTTTCGCAAATATCAACGGCGGCGCGCAGCATCGGAAGATGTCGAGTCGATCGATAAATTGCTGAAGCTTTACGGCTCCGACGCATAAAACGATGCGGCGCGGATCGACATGCATGCGACTTCCACCAGAAAATTTGAGATTTCTTAGCGCGCGAAAATAGCCAAGAGATCCTTCGTCTCACTCACGATAACAACAGCATGATAGAAGCTCCTCAGGACAATTGCCGCCATGTCACCTAGGCGCGCGCGGCTCGATGCGGTCCTGGTCGAACAAGGCTTGTTCCCGAGCCGCGAGCAGGCGCAACGCGCGATCATGGCCGGAGAAGTAAGAATGGGGGATCGCGTCTTGAACAAGGCGTCCGTCCAGGTCGAACCAACCGCCGAACTGCTCGTCGAAGGGCCTCAGAAATTTGTCGGCCGCGGCGGACTGAAGCTCGAAGGCGCGCTCGATCATTTCGAGATCGATCCCGCCGGCGTCGTCGCATTGGACATCGGCGCGTCCACCGGCGGCTTCACTGATTGCCTCCTGCAACGCGGCGCTACCAAAGTTTACGCGATCGATGTTGGCCACGGCCAGCTCGCCTGGAAAATCCGCAACGATCCGCGCGTCATCGTGCGCGAGAATCTGAATGCGCGCCATCTCAGCGCAGCCGACATTCCTGAATCCATCGCTCTTTGCGTAATCGATGTCTCGTTCATCTCGCTGACTTTGATCTTGCCCCGCGCCTTCGACTTGCTAACTCCAACCGGTGTGATCGTCGCGCTCATCAAACCGCAATTCGAGCTCGAGAAATCGGATGTCGGCCGCGGCGGCATCGTCTCGGATCCGCTCCTGCACGAGAAGGTGCAGGGCAAGATCGAACAGTTCGTTAGGCAAAGTGGCCACGAGGTCGTCGGGCTCGCCCCCTCGGCCATCACCGGCATGGACGGCAATCAGGAATTTTTCGTATGCGCCCGAAAACCATCGGCCTGATCGCGCATACCGGGAAAGCCGGCGCGGCGGAATTAATCCGCACGGTCGCGGCCGAGTTCGATAAGTATTCGCTGCCGGTCTCGATCGAATCCGAAGCGGCGCGCCTCGTGAGTTTGAAATCGAATCACTCCATCGCCGATCTCGGCCGCGAGACGGATCTGCTCGTCGTCCTCGGCGGCGATGGAACCATCCTCAACGTCGTCAAACAACTCGGCGACACGATTCGTCCGATCTTCGGGATCAACATCGGCTCGTTAGGCTTTCTTACTTGCGCGGCTTCATCCGCCTTCGCGGAAGCGGTGCAAGGCATCGCCGAGGGAAAGATCGAATTTAGCGAGCGCGCCTTACTCGAAGTGCGGGTCGAGGACGGCAAATCGTCGCAACGCTTGCGTGGATTAAACGATGCCGTCTTTAGCCGCGGCCAGGTCTCGCGCCTCGTTCGGTTGCGCACACGCGTCAATGGCGAAGAGCTAACCGAGTTCAACGCCGACGGCCTCATCGTCGCCACACCGACCGGTTCCACTGCCTATTCGCTCTCGGCGGGCGGCCCGATCCTCGCGCCGGACTCAGGCGCGATGGTCATCACGCCCATCTGTCCGCACGTCCTTACTAACCGATCCATCATCGTCGATGAAGACGCGGTTGTGGAAGTGGAGATAACCGAGCGCGACTACCCGGTGTTTCTCACTGTCGATGGACACGAGCCGCTCCCGGTCGCATTCGGCACCGTTGTCAGCGTGCGCAAGTCCGCCCAAACACTGCCGTTGGCCGCGTTGCCCGGCGTCTCCTTCTTCAGTGTCGTTAGGCAGAAATTAAAATGGCGGGGGAGTAACTTATGATTCTTCGGATACCGACTCTGGTTTACCACGGATAGCACGGATAACTCGGATAAAGATGAACAGGGATGAACAACCCTCCAGCCACCATCTTATCTAAGCTGGGATGCCCTTTCCCATCCGCGAAATCCGTGTAATCCGTGATCAAATTCCTTGAAAGAAATGCGTTCGCACCGCGAAGCCATCCGGCCTACCACAATCATCGAGGCACCGCGATTATCCCAGCGCCTTGGCGCGCAGGTAACGATCGCGAGTGAAACCTTCCAGCTTACCGGCAGCTTCAAGTTCCGCGCCGCTTATAACGTCGCGCTCAACGTTCCACAGCCGCATATTCTAGCCGCTTCCTCCGGCAACTTCGGCCAGGCGCTGGCCTATGCCTGCAAGTTAACCGGCAAACAATGCACCGTCGTTATGCCTAACGACTCCGCGCAGGTGAAAGTAGAAGCGGTGCGCGACTTCGGGGCCACTGTTGACTTGATCGACCTCCGCCAGATCTCTCGCAAAGAGCGCGTGCAAGAGCTGGCGCAAGAAATCGGGAACGTCTATCTCGCCAGCCCGTACGACGATCCCCTGGTTATCGACGGGAACGCCAGCCTGGGGGACGAATTGCTGGCGCTTGGCCGCCGCTTCGACAAGATCGTTCTCCCGGTCGGGGGCGGGGGCTTGCTCGCGGGAATCTTACAAAGCTTCGCTGCCGGCAATGACACGACAGAAATCTGGGGCGCCGAACCCGCGATCGGTAACGACGCCGCGCGCTCATTAGGCGAAGGCCGCATCGTAGCTAACGAAATCGAGCCTAAGACAATCGCCGACGGCGCCCGCACCGTTAGCCTGGGCCAGCATAACTGGCCTATTATTCGCGACCGCGCCGCCGGGATCATCGAAGTTCCAGAAGATAAGATTCGGGAAGGGCTACGGCTGCTTTACGCGCTGGCTAACCTCAAGGTCGAGCCTACGGGCGCGCTTTCGATCGGCGCGTTGTTGATGATACCTAACGAAATCAAGGATCAGCAGATCTGCTGTGTAGTTAGCGGCGGGAATGTCGACGCGGCGGTTTACCGGGAATGCCTCGGCGGGTAACGTGTCCTTGGTCGCGATTTGTACCCGAAGTTAAAGGAGTGCTATCTCCGAAGATCAGCTGGGCAGGGTAATCCCTCGCATATTATAACAGCAGACAATATATGTCATATAAAATAAGAGAGTGTTGATTTGGATCTCGCGGCGGTAGCCGCTTCGGCAGCGATTCAGGGCAACAGATCAGCTGGCGCCTATTTCGAGCATCCAAACGGTGTCCGTGAATTCTCCACCGCAGCCGCATTTCTCGTTCGGATATTCCGGCCGGCCATTTCCGAAACGACCGAGAGACGGATTGCTAGCTCACTAGTCGCTAGGAATTCCCAGTTTTAACGCGATCCCCAATTATCATTGCAACGGCGGATAAAGTCGGGCAAGTCTTTCTTGGATAATGAATAGCTTCCGTCTCGTCGCTTGAGAAAACTCCTTCGTGACCCCCGCTTGGATTGTCGTCATTATCCAGACGCGAAACCGCATTCAGGTCCGTTCTTGATCGTCAAGGCTTCACAGACCTCCATTGTGCGGGATCCGACAGCCAGACGATCACGGACTAACAGCTCCCATTTACTTGAGCTTCTGTAGCCGACGCGTGCCTTTCGTATCGTGCCGTCCGTCTCAGATCTACCGATAATCACCCCTGCAGAAGGCACAAATCAGCCTCCCTAACGGAACGTGCAGGTGGGGCAAACTCTGCTTTATTCCGCCCTTCCGTGAAAATCGCCCCTCGTTTCCTCCTCATCCTGACCACCAGTTTCCTCGTTTTAGCGATACCAGCCTCGGCGCAATCCGACGCGCCGCTCCATTACTACGACGCCGCCATCGGCAAGACCGGCGCAGAACTGAAGATCGCCCTGCAAAGCATCATCCGCGGCCAGACCGTCATTCCCTACACCGCCAGCAGCACCGACACTTGGGACAGCCTCAAAGTTCTCGATCAAGACCCGGCGAACGCGAACAACATCGTCCTTATCTACTCCGGGCTGACCGACCTGAAGAGCAACCAATACAACGGCAGCTCTGGCAGTTGGGACCGCGAGCATCTCTGGCCGCAGTCCTTCGGGATCGTCGCCTTGAATTCTAACAGCCGGGCCAAGAGCGATCTCTTCAACCTCCGGCCGATCAATACCAGCGTGAACAGCTCGCGCGGGAACAAATATTACGAGCTCTCCACCTCGCCCATTTCCACCTACCCGGGCGCGCCCGGCTCCAGCGCCGACAGCAATTCCTGGGAGCCGCGCGACCCAGATAAAGGCCCGATCTCCCGCGCGCTTTTTTACATGGCGGTGCGCTACGACGGGAGCGACGCCGATGTGCCGGATCTCGAGCTCTCCGACACCCCGAATGCCGCCACCTACCGCTTTGGCAAGCTAACGACCCTGCTCGCGTGGCACCGGCAGTTCCCCGTCCCTACGCCGGAGCGGCAGCGCAACCAGACCATCTACCTCGCATATCAACACAACCGGAATCCATTCATCGATCACCCCGATTACGCCGAGATGGTCTTTCTCGGCGTCTCACCCGGGCAAGCCTGGCGCGACACAAACTTCACCGACGCCGAGCTAGCAACCCCCTCCATCGGAAGCGACACCGCCGACCCTGATGAAGATGGTGTAAGCAACCTCTTGGAATACATCTTCGGGCACGACCCCTGGCAGCCGGACGCGTCCCCCGCCCTCACCGAAACAGTCACCAGCCAGGCCAACAGCCACAGCGTGGTCCTAAGCTTCACCCATAACCGCAACGCCACCGACGCAGCGGTGAGCTACGAATGGTCGACCGACCTCCAAGCCTGGACGAAGGTCGTCCCGACCTTGGTGAGCGATATCGTCACCAGCTCCGAGACCGAAGAGATCACGGTGCGCTTTCCGGCTTCCGCTTCGGCTTACTTCGCGAGACTTAGGGCGAATTAATCCTGCGAGTGCTCTTCGTGCGAGACCGATTGAGCGAGCGAACAAGTCAAGCTGCCCATCGGCAAGCCTTAACCGTGTCGACAGTAAGCTTTGGTCCAGTGACCCTAGTAATCTAAGATTGCTGGCTGAGCCCGGTGTCACAGTTACATTAGAAGTCTGCGAAAGAGCGCCTTGGAGACTTGGCCGCCCTGTACTAGGTCAAAAGCCACAGCCTGATACATGAGAACAATTGTCCAGAAGACTACTTGATATCTCGCTTTCCTGATCTTGTGACGAAAGACGCGCTGAGCTATGAACGCCGCTGGCCAGCCGCCAATCAGCTCAAGCAGGTGAAGAGTCGATTCCGAGATTCGCCACTCCTTGCCCCGCGCCCGCCTCTTGTCGCCGCTGTAGGCCAAGTAGGTAACGACGTTGACCAGAATTCCGACTGCGGCCACGATTTCGGGATGGAGATGGACTAGGAACTTTAGAATGGCCACCGCCGGAAGAACAAGCAGGCCGACGAGGGCTAGGAAAGCGAAGAAGCCGAAGCGCCCTCTGTCGTTGAGATTCGCGGCGTTGCGCGCGCAGGTGCGACCACGCGGTCCTCTTCCGGCGGTGAAGCTAATTCGATCGCCCACTTGCGCCCGGATACGCCGTTCCGCGAAGTCTCGCCGATGCATAAAGATTCGCTATCTCCGCTAGCTCCTTCTGCTACCTCACCGTGCAGTTCGTAGCTAATGAACATCCCAACATAACGGATTCCGATGCCGAAAAATTTGGACCACAGCCAACAAGAGCGCCAATAATACATGCTATTCCGATCTTGAAGGCCGTATCGCTCATAAGCTCATGAACCATGATTACACGACCGTGTATCATAGATCGACCTAGGGCGATCTTATTTTTGTTCGTTGGGGGACAAGAAGGATGCCATAATTTGAGTCGTGAGTTACTTCTTCAAATCAGCCGCGATTTCGGCGAACTAGGCGAGCGCGGCTCTAGGTCTTCGATGATTTCCGAGGCTAGCACGCAAGGACCGGGGAGGTGCGCCGTCCTCGGGGCACGTGCGGCTCCTTGCGGTTCAGGTCAGGATAAATGAATCTGCCGTCCGCGACGCGTGCTTGTCCGCCGGCGATCGTTCTGCTACTCGTGGGGTCATGAACAAAAAAGCGGCTTCGTCAGTTTCCAAGTCCCCCACGAAAAACAAGAGTTTCCGTTAAGGTCCGCGATCTGGTCGCGAAACGAGATCCTAAAGGTGGGATCAAAGGCGAGTCTCAGGACGGCAAACACAAAGAGACGTAAATGTCGGGCTATGCGCTCGTCACCAGCACGAAAGCAAAGCCGTCATATCCCTTGCTGCCGACCGTCTGGATCGCGGTCGCATCCACCCTCGACTCGTTCGCGACTAGCTCATAGAAACGCCGGACGCCGATGACGTTTGGATCTTCATCGGCCGAATCGATGACCGCGCCGTTGCGCACCACGTTGTCGGCTATGATTAACGTTCCGGGCCGGGAAAGCTTCAGCGCCCACTCGAAGTAGGCCGGATAGCCGTCCTTGTTCGCATCGATGAAGACGAGATCGAACGGCTCGCATCCTTCAGCCTCCAGTTGCCGCAGGGAATCAAGCGCCGGCCCGACCCGTAGCTCGACCCTATCCCCCAGCCCGGCCTGCGTGATATTCCGCCGCGCCACCGCCGCGTAGTTCGCGTCTAACTCGAGCGTAATCAAACGACCTCCCGGCGCCAGGCCTCGAGCTAGCCAGATCGCGCTGTAACCACCTAGCGTCCCGATCTCCAAAATCGCGCGCGCCCCCTGCATCCGCGCCAGCAGCATGAGAAGCTTGCCTTGATTCGGAGCTACGCCGATCGCCGGCAAACCGGCCTCCCCATTCGCGCGCAGCGCCTCCTCGAGCAGCGTATCCGGCCGCACCGTAGCATCGACAATATACTGATCGACCTCATTCCAAAGCTGCTCGTCCATCGCAGACCTGTAGCACAGATAGAAAGGGAAGTTATCAGCCGCTGTCGGATCGTCTTCTGCGAAGTCGTCGCCATCTGGACGAAGTCATGCCGAAGGTTGCTTCTTTAAGGAAGAGGGAGGCTAGAGCGGAAAGTAATCGAGGCGGAGATAACTTCGAAGAGCGGACAGATTGGCGCTTTCTCGACGGCGGAAATCCCGGCCGCTCATCACCCCATTGCGGCGTCTTGAGTTCGCATTTTAAGGTGGTTCGGTTTCTCCTTTTCTATGATAAAATCGAGGATAACCTTCCGGCATGGCTAACTTCGCGCGCGACTGCAAATCCACTGTTATACCAGGAATGCGTTACCGCGATTGCCTGGGCGCGATCGATTGGCTCTGCCGCGTCCTCGGCTTCGAAAAGCAGGCCGTTTACATGGGCGAAGGCGATCAGGTCATGCATGCCCAACTCACCTTCGGCAATGGCATGATCATGCTCGGTTCGGCCGGGAACCAGACGCCTTACACCGCCTACAGCGCGCTCCCCAGCGAAATCGCCGGTCGCGAAACCCGGAGCGTCTCGCTGGTTGTAACCGATTGCGACGCCATCTATGCCCGCGCCAAGGCCGCCGGCGCCGAGATCATTTTCGACCTGGAAGAAAAAGATTACGGCGGCAAAGCTTTCACCTGCCGCGACCCGGAAGGATATCTCTGGAACATCGGCACCTATAACCCCTGGGGAACTTCGTAGTAGCGAGCGAGTCAACAGCCCCCGTCTTGGGATCGGGGAGCGCGCGCGGCTCGCGTGCTGGTGATCGCGCCTCGCGGTCACGAACTTTCAGCCTTGGGAAAGATGCATCCCCGCAATTTTCTGAACCATTTTCGCCGCGGCCATGCGATTCAGAGGATGATGAGAACCACGCTCCCGATCTTCCTCCTCCTGTCTCTCCTACCGCTCAGTCTTTCCGCAAAGGACCAGTCGTCACCCACCACAGAAAAGCTTGTCGTTTCGACCAAGGCCTGGACCGGCCAGCAGCTACCCGCTTATCCCTCAGGCCAACCCGAGATCACCGTGCTTAAGATCACCATCCCGCCCGGCCAGAAACTCCAAGTGCACAAACATCCCGTCATCAACGCCATCGTCGTCCTGAAAGGCACCCTCACTGTCACCACCGATCTAGGCAAAGTCATGGAAGTCAAAGCCGGCCAGTCCATGATTGAAGTCGTGGACGAATGGCACTACGGCGCGAACCACGGCAACGCGCCGCTAGAGATGATGGCCTTCTACGCCGGTGCAAAAGGCACCCCGATCAAGATCGACAAGAAGTAACAACTCCGCGCAGAATCAACGCGCTTGAGCGGAATCGCATTCGCCGCTTCATCATCCACCTTGCAAGGTATGACAATGTTTTCGCCGAAAAAAAGGGTGACTTCGTCCTTCTTGGTTTTTGGCTTCTTTACTCGTATCAGATGTAGCGAACCGCATGCAACGCGTCGCAGTGAGTAGCATTCACCCGAGTGACGAAGAGTAGCCGCCGCTTTCTCTTACTCGTCATCCTTCTTCGACTCATACTTCGTGGTTGATTTCAGGATTTTAACTTTACCGGACTTATCGAAGCCGAGCAGAACGGTGCGGACGGCGCTCGCGGTATGACCGTCGCCATCGATGGTGTTATCGATCGTTACCACCAGTGACCCATCCTTGTTCCACTTCTCCGCACTCTCCCAGTTATTGGTCTCGATATGAGGATGCTCTTTGCCCGCCAGGATCTTCGCCGGAATCTCCGCACTTAATTCGGGTATCCGGATCTTCTCGAACCTGTCCCCCTTCTGGGCATAGACCGTCACATCTTGATTTGGATGACCCATTCTGGTCATGAGCGCGAACCGCTTCGAATCCGGCGCCCAGAGCACTGAGTGACTCGTTGCCTCCAGGTCTTCCGGGTCGTCCATCTCTTGCACGACCTTCTCCGTTTCTTTATCGATCAGATCGATCGTCTGCTCGCCATCACCACGAACGATCAGAAAGGCAAACTTTCCGTCAGGCGAAGTGAAGTCGATTTCCTGAGTTGTGTCCTCTTCGTGATCGCTGGTTGAAGGAGCAGGAGACGGCGACGTCTCCTGAGCCCGAATCGGCCAAACCGTCGTGGCGAGGATCGTCGCGACACCGGCCATGAGGAGGAAACGAGGCAAATTCACGCGTCAGCTTTTAGCAGACCCGACGCCGCGCAGCAACCTATGAACCGCTGCATAATCAGAGACAGATTTAGCACTGGGAACCGGCCCGCGCGCGAGAGAGAGAAGCCTAGCTATCGTCCCGATAAACCATGACGAGACGCTTATCGACCGGCGCCGCGCCACCCCTCCATCAAACAAGCGGGCGGATAAATTCGCGAAGGCATTTAACAATTAAGCGATCACTCAATCGTTTCTTGGGCCGCGTCATCCATCCGAGTCCGCGGTTTATCAACCAAAAAAACCGCGAGGAGTTTGTCGCTCCTCGCGGTTTCATTTTGGTCCGATCGCGTCGGCGTAATCTCCTAGACTGCCATGAGCTCGGAAGAGTTGCTCCAATCGCTTGGGCCGGCCGAGCCGACGGCATTAACCTGCACCAGGTAGACCTGGCCCGGAGTTAGATCTTCAAAGATTATGCGTCCGCCCGTGGTCTGCGCCATCTGCACATAGACGGTCGGCGCCGACTTGAGCGCTATCCGCCAGTTATAGACATAGACGCCGTAGATCGGCGCAATCGAGGCATAGATTTGCCCCGAGAGCGTGCCTTGCTGCAGATACGGCGACTCCGGCTGGTCTAGATCTCCGATCTTTGACCGAGTCGGCTTCTGCGGCGGGAATTTGCTCGAGAGCAACTTCGTGATGTCTCCACCGCTGGTCACTGTCAGGTAACTGGCGAGCGAGCGCAGGAGCGAGATGAGCGCGGCCCGCTTCGCGTTCTTGATCGCGGTCGCCTCCTTCCCGCCCTTGGCTGCCTCCGCCATGGCGACGCGGAATTCCGAGAGCGCCATGCTGATTACAGCCAGGGTAGGACTTGGGCTGAGGAAGTTGTCGTTGTTAGTCAACGCCTCCACGACGTTGTTTGTATTCTGCGCCAGACTGACATCAGACATGGCAGTGAGCCATTGAATCGAAGCTTTCACAATCATAGTTCATTTTCCTTTTTTCTGTTTGGTTGCTGTTGCGCGCTTCTAAGCACAGCGTTTTTTTTAATGCTGTCTCAGCGCCGTTCGTTTTGTTCGGTTAGCTTGATCGATAACCCATCGTGATCATCGGTCTCGCTTTCCAGGAACTTCCATGAGCAGCCGTGCCACCAGCGGAGAGAAAATATTTCGGACAAGAACTTTTTTAACTTGCGCAGAAACTCCGTCGGTCAGTTCCCGTAAATAACCTTTCCCCTTATCGCCCGGCAAAAATGGACCTCCATTTTAGGTGGTGCTCCTGCTCCGAAATAACTCTAACAACGCCAAGAGCTAGGCTCATATTCCGAGCTAGAGACGAGGAGGCTTAGGTCCGTTTCCGAGGTTACGGAAACGCCGGGCGAGATTCTCAAACTCGTCCTGCAATAATGAGAAACCCCTGGCCGACCTAACGAAACGATTCTCTATGGTCTCCAACTGTCGCGGGAACCTAACGAAGTCTCTACCTCACCTCGGAAAACGATTTCGCCAAGCCAGCAAAACACTCTCCTCACGTCCAGAAAGCGTTCGGAGATACGGCGAAGTTATTGCCTCATTCCCCGGAAGTGAATCCCGGTCTCAGGAATCATATCCTCAAGGCTTGGAAGCCCCTTCCCATATTACGAAAAGTCGTGCTCGAACCTCGCCGCTTTCTTCCGAGGTCTGCTTCTAGCACCACTCTACCCCACCCGGATCCTATCGCTTCGCGGAAGGGGAAGAATACGATTGGCGCCGACCGACGGTTAGCGGCTGCCCTCCACCCTTAGGCTCGGTCTTATCGCCCCCTCGGCACACCGCGTCTCGAACCCAACCGAGGGAAAGCCAGCAAAGCGACGCAACCGATCCCTAGAAGGAGCGCGCTCGTGCCTGTTTCGGGCACACCCGGTCCCGCCGCCGGTCCATTTGGCTCTCCATACATGGCATTGGTGTAACCCTGCACCAAGAGGCTAAAAGGCTGACCGATCCCGCTGTTGGTGGACGCAAATTCGTTTACCACCACCACCAAGCTCATTCCGGTAGGCACCACCACCCGGAAGGACCTGGGAACGCCGTCTAAAGGATCGCCTGAGGCGCCGTTATCTCCGAGATAGTTGACGTCCAGACCGCGATTAGTGGCCGTAGGATTCGGGAGGTAAGCCATCAGATAAGCCGAACCGAAGACACTGACGGTCGGATCGTTCAGACTTATCTGGATATAGCTCAACCCGGCCAGCATGGCCGGGGTGAGAGTAAACGTTTCGTAGTGGTAGGGCGTGGTAGGAGTAAGAATCCCCGGGAAAGGCTTCTGGCTTCCCCACTCGCTCCCCGGCGAATTACGAATCAGTCGTCCGAGCTGGGTCGGATCGGTCAAGGTCAAGGTTGAGTTCACGTTCAACAAGTCCAGCGCGGAAGCGGACGGAGCGGAAAATGCCAGCCACGCCATCGTGAGGGCGCTAGCCGCAATGAAGGCACGAGGAGAGAGGAATCTGGGGGATTTCATAGTCCGAGGCTTAAGCGGCCGGCTTTTCCAAACAAGCTTATTTTCCGGAAAAATCTTCGTGATGACCGATCATCGAATGCCGCGGATGACCGGGCTAGAAATGGTCCCTCAGCTCAGGAAGAAAACTTTGGCGGCAAAATCCTCGTTCTCTCAGCGCATTTGGCGGAGGAAGAGATTCAAGACATGATGATAACCAAGCCCTTCGACTTCGACGAGCTGGCTCCAGCACAGCATCCATTTGACTGCGTAGGTGTCGACCCACTTCTCGTCAATGTCCGAAGGAATCTTGTCATAGCGGGCGTAGAATTCTTTTGCCTCTGCGCTTGTAATGGGCTGGCCTGCTGCTTGGCGAAACTCAATATCACGTTGCAGTTTATCGAAGGCAGCGAATGCAATATTGTTAAGATGCCAGAGCTTCCGATGTGAGAACACGCTCGCAGTGGCAGAGACTACAGTCGCAAGGCTGCTCGCAGCAAGCGCGACGACATCTAGCGCCGTCTTCTCATCGCTTTTTAAGCCTACCGCAACTGTCGCCGCCGCCGAGAACAACGTAGCGGAGCAGGCGAAGGCCCACGAAACTCTTCGGTTGTAATTACGTAGTCGCCTGAAGGCCGTTCGAGCTTTCGCGACTCTACCGCAAACATAATCCATCTCGGCGTTGGTTGGCACGGAGGATGCCATTTGAACAATAGTTGTGAAATTTACCTCAGTCGAATAACACTAACTCAACCTTCATCAAAGTAGTCAGTGTCGATCTTTTTGACGCTGTATCGATGTTCCTCGGCGACGCCGATGCCATGCTCAATCATCAGCTCGGCCAGGCGGCGACCGTCGATCAAGATGACCTTCTGATGCAGGCCGTCGGCGTAATTAGTAGCGTTGCTGTTAAAGGCGCTCGTGGTGATGAAAACGCTTTTGCTCGCCTTCTTCCCCGCAAGCGCGCCGACGAAGTTCTGAATTTCGTCCCGCCCTACATTCGCCTTCCACCGCTTCGCCTGAACATAGATTACGTCGAGCCCCAAGCGATCTTCGTTGATCACGCCGTCGATGCCCTCATCCCCGGTCTTCCGCGTCACTGCGGCGGCTTCCTTGCGCGAACCGCCGTAGCCCATCGCCACGAGAAGATCGAGCACGACTTGCTCGAAACGGAACGGATCAACTGCCGCCAACTTAACTCTTAAATCGCCGACTAACGTTTCACGGAGCTCGCCGAAAGCGGATTCGATTCGCTCTTCTGGCGTAGTTTCATCCTCTCCGGCCGCCTGGACCGCAGGTGCCCCAGTCCGTGTTTTGACGGCTGAGGCTGCGCGCGCCTTCTGTTCAAGCATGAACTGCTTAAATGGCTCGAATTGCATCAACACCGCACGGTCTATTTTGGCCGGCGGATTCTTGAGAAGTTCTATACCTTCCGCCGTGATCTGGAGCGTCGCCTCGCGGGGGAGATCGGCCAGCCCAGCCTTGCGCAGATGAAAGCCAGCCCAGCCAGTGCGGTTGCGGATATAGGTCGACGTCGTACTCGGAAGGAGAAGGTTTCGCTCCTCCTCGTTTAGTTGAAAGTGATCTGCTATGCGTGACGACAAGTCTCGCTGGTGATGTGGGTGACCATCCGCCAACAAACTCAGCAAGGGCAACATGATTTCGTCATACTTGGGGGTAGCCATAGAGTTATTGTTTCAAATCAGTCACGATTTCGGCGAACTGGGCGAGCGCGGCTTGTAGGTCTTCGACGATATCGGCGGCGATGATTTCGGGGGGTAGACTGGCGCTGTCTTCCAAGCTTTCGTCTTTGAGCCGGAAGATGTCTAGGTTCACCTTGTCGCCTTTGGTTAGCTCTTCGTAGGTAAAGCTCTTGAAGTGGTCGCTCTTTTTGCGGTTGTGGCGGTTCTTCGGGTTGTAGCAGGCGACGAAGTCGTCGAGGTTTAGCGCTGGTCGCGCGCCAAGCGGCGTCCAGCATTACGGCGGGAGGCACCGAGATTTTGAGCGTGTCTAGGGAAGCCGGGCACGATGAATTCATCGGCGCCTGAGGGTGTTTTGATCAACGCTGCGGCGCTGCCCCTGCGGGCTGATATTCATCAGTCTATGTCGCAGCTGCTCCATTCCTTGAGGGTGAAGTGGAGGTTCGTGCGGAGGTCGTAGATCCAGAGCGTCATATGCAGGTGCGGCTCGCACTCCATGGCTTTTCCTGTGCGGGTTTGCGGTCGAAGAAGAGGACGTTCGCCTTCACGCCTTGCGCGTAGACCTGAATTTCCAGGGAGCAAGGAATGAGACGGGAAGGCCGAAGGCTGAGCGCGGGGGAGCGAACAAATCAAGATGCCGGTGGGGAGGCGCAGGAGCGTGTGCACGTCGGCGTGCGCGGCCCTGCTGCAGCGCATCGCCGACATCATTGTTCTCCTTGATGCGGCGCGTTCACCGGGTCGAATGTAGCGACCGCCGGTTTTGTGCGGGGGGAACTCGCGCTTACTGATGATCTTGTTGTCCCGACGACCTCTTCGTTGACGATTCTCCGCTGGCATGTTGGCGTTCGACCGATGTGCCGATGTTTATTTTCGCTTTAGATCGACGGTGGCCCCGCCAATGACTTGGCCCGCGCCCGGAACCATTTGGAAGATGAATCCGAACATTTTCTTGAACCACGTAATGAACTTTCCCGAATGCTCGCCGCACTCCGGACAATGGAGCGTCTTTGCCGAATGTCGCGAGGCGTCCCACGTGCACACAACGAAATGCAACCCGCACGATAGGCATTTCGAGCGAACTGTAACGTAACTGGGGTTGCCCGACAGAATGTCATCAGCGAACGCATACCCTGCTTCTGTGACAAAGAAGGCGCCATTACTTCCGCTGATGAGCTCGGTCGTGAGGAGCTCGCTCACATAATCGGGGTATAGAGCACTGGGCGAGATATTCCGTCGAAACCAATGAAAATATGCCCCTGCGCGTACGTCGAGACCGTGTTCAGTCCGTTCTATTGAAAGCTTCCCATCGCTCGAAATAGCGCCAAGCAGAAGATCGATAGCATCGATCGACAGCCCGAGTTGCGATGTATGATCTGGCGGTGCTTGGCCTCTCAACTGCCGGATAAGCTGAGACGATAGCTCGGCGAGCGCCGAAGCTTCTTCACGAGCTGGAAGCTTACCCTCCCCTACAAGGCGGCATACGTTCTGGCTATGCAGTCGAAGCTCTCGTTCTGTAAAACGTCGGGTTAGTTCTGAGCTGCTGTGGACGTCGCTGTGGCAGCTGACGCAGATAGCAATGAGGTTGGTCAACGCGTCTGACCCGCCGTCGCTTCGCTTGACGATGTGATGCACTTGCAGATGCAACGGGCGATAACGGCGGCAAATGCAGCAATGGCGTGCGCACCGTGCAAGAACTTCTGCTGCTTGTTCAGGTGTGACGGCCATACTGTCGGATCAAAGCTCGCTACCGCCTAAGATCAGCGGCCATTTTGGCGAATCGAGCTAGGTGGTTTCGAAGTCTTCTACGATTTCGTTGGCTCCTCGAGCTGCTGTTCAGTGAATGTTTTGGCGATCAGTTGATCGCAGTGCATTTCGTACTTCACGGCCTCTTCCAAACTCAGTGAATACCATCCGCGGAGCGCGTACCCATACATCGAAGCTTCCTCGCCATGGCCTTCATACTCGAAATCCACCTCAACGTCGTACGCGACCCCAAAGGCGGCAGTTTCTGTTGGAAAGATCGCCAATGTGTTCTCGCGTTCTAGGTGTAGATGATCGACCGGAATGCGCCACTCCCTCATCCAAGTGAAGTCATATTCTGGGGGAATGTACGAGACATGTCGGTATCGCAGCTCCTCAGGGAGTGCATCCTTCTCCTGCGGCGGGCCGTAGATGACAGGCCTGCCACCTCTTGCAAAAAGCCAGTCTTTGCGGACGGCGACACCAAAAGGTGCGAAGCGCGGATCATTGTACTTTGCGTAGAGCAGGAAAAGTTTGTTGAGTTCGCCAAGGGGGGCTTCGCTGAAGCATATCGCGGGCGGCTTGTGAAATGAGCGCAGCGTGGCTTCGTCCAAGATCTTTGCGAGAGTGTCCGCGGCTTCGGCGTCCTTCCCGCGCGTGAAATGTACCAGCCAATCGCTGATATCTGAGCGGAGTTCCTTCACAGTCTTTACGAAGTGGTTCACGGGTCGATACTTCTTATCAGATGGAACCTGCTGTTGCAAAACGCCGCTTCGGGCGTTTATAAACGCACGAGATGCCGTTCTCTGCGACCGTTTTCAACGTTCTGATTGCATCCCCATCCGACGTTGGCGAGCGCCGCACCATCGCGGAAGCATTGCAGGAGTGGAATGCGTTGAATGCCAAAGAAACGGGAAATGTTCTCCTTCCGGTTATGTGGGAATCGCACAGTGCACCTGCAATGGGCGATCGGCCTCAAGGCATCATCAACGAGCAGGTAGTAAAGTCATGCGACATGTTGATTGGCGCGTTCTGGACACGCCTCGGCTCCCCGACAGGCGTCGAAGACAGCGGCACGGTGGAGGAAATCAAGTGGTTTCTAAAGAACAGCAAGCCGGTGATGCTGTATTATTCCAAAGCCCAAGTCGATCTTGATAACATTGATACAGTGCAGCTCGAGAAGCTCAAAGACTTCAAGAAATCGATTCGAGACAAGGGGATACAAGAGCACTACGGCTCGATCGACGAACTTAAGCAAAAGCTTTCACGGCAACTGACGATCGTCATGCGCGGCCTTTCGCTTGGCCCGGTGGTAAATGCGAAGGTCGTCCGCGAAGCAAAGGCTTCGAGCGGCGGCGACGTGACGCGGCCGCCGGAGGCTGAACATGGGCCGGTTGTAAAAGCGGGCCAGGTTTGGTTGGAAGACTATAGCGATAAGTCGTTTGTGGTTCGTGGCGATACGATCACGAAAAAAGAGGCACTTAAAGACCTAGGCGGCAGATACATTCCCTTACGCACCGGCGGGAAGGCGTGGAATTTCTCGAAAAGGCGCTTAGAGGAAGTCGCGGCAATCTTCGGCGTTAAACCAGAACTTCGCCCTGCCTCTTCTGCATAGCTGGCCTACTTAGGGCGAGCAGATTATGCTTTGGATCCCGAGGGTTTCTCTGCGCTGGCGTCGATCAAAAAGATGTCCTTTGACTTATCCATGCCGAGGCCTCGGAGGATTGCTCTAGTTCTTTTCTCTTCGCGCGCGTCGAAGAATAAGATCACCTTTAACGCAGCGTTCGCGTCGCTCGCTTTCTGATACAGCTCTGCCTGCTTCTCGAGATTTCTTTCGAGGCTGGAATTGGAAGCAAGCTTCATCTCGACGAGAGTTTTGTCTGAGGCGCCTTGTGAGATTTTGAAGTCGGCGGGCCCTCGACCATCATTAACCTCCCGACTGACGTCGTAACGCGTGCCGTGCCATACGAGCCGGTAGAGAATCTGCAGGTCGCTCTCGCGCTTGATCGGCTGCCCCTTGCTGTAGAAAATGCGATGTCCCCCTTTGTTTTCTATGACATCTTTTAGGAATGTTACTTTTTCGCGCGCCGCTTCCTTGCTGGTGAGCGGTTCACGGTAGAACAATGTCTCCGACTCGAGGATTTGTATTAGCTCTTTGGCGTGCTGAACAAAAAGCGTCGTGGACGCTTCAACTTTCTCCGAGCTTCGACGCGTTGCTTCAGCGCCGTTGTTCTCTTTGAGCTTGATGTAGTAGTCGATAATGGCCGGAAACTTCAGGGCGGTCTTCTGAACGGCACGGTTCGCCTCCTTCATCGATGGGTTGGGTGGCAAGATGGACTGGAAATAAGCGTCGATTCGCTCCCGCAACTCCGGATTAGGAATGGCTTTGGGAATGTCGTGATACTCTTGGACGAAGTCTTTCTTGTTAATCCACGTGTCATCCTGTGTGAGGATTTCGCGAGGTGTTAAGAGCACATACTCGTCACCGAACTTCGGCAGAGTGTAAGTCTTCGGCGACCAACGGCCGAATTGGTAATCGAAGACTGCGTGGGAAACAGCAAACCGCGCGGTGACACTCTCCGGTAGATGCTCGCTAGCGAACGTCTGCGTGTATTCGCAGAGAAATCCCTTGATGAGATTCGTCGTAAAGTCGGAGATCTTGTCGCGTCCAATATTCTCCTTGATGAGGCACAACTTCTCCAGATGCGTACCACGGGTTATCTTCTCGTCGCCGAAACTCTCGAAGACGCCATCGAGATTTGTGGCGAGAGCACGACCGAAATCGAGTCCTAGCCCGCGGCCGCGATTGCTATCGAGACTGAATCCGAGCCAATTCTGCGTTACTTCGGGGAAGCAGAATAGGTGCTTTAGTCGCGCGTCGTTACGAAGGGCCTCGCTCGCCTCACCTTGGAGATATCTCAGATATGTGACCATCTCCTCGTGAAGCGCCTTATATCGCGGCTCTTTACTTTGGAAGAGAAGGAACGGGTCGATAAATAGCGGGAGATCGACAACCAGCGCGATATTGAAGGCACCGTAGTCTTCGAGCTTTGCTTCGCTTACGCCGAATATTTCGCTGAAGTAGAGAGCCGACGGGTTTGCGGTCATAGCACTATGATGGCGGCATCGAGAAGGGCTCTCATTTTCCGCGCCCGAGAGACGCCTCGACATACTGCCGAGTTTCTGCGTCCGGAATCCAGACGTATGCGCCCTTCAGCGGTCGCGTGAACACGATGCGGTAAGCTTGCGCAATACGCTGTAATAATTCGCGCGTTTCCGGGCCATCGTCGAAAGCTTCGCGACGAGATCGGCGGAGAACATTGAGAATCCCACCTTCGTGTACCGACCCGTGGTTCACGGTCCATGCCCCCTCGCGCCACACAAGGTCGTCCAGCCACATCACGCCAACGTAGTCGTAATCGAATCCACGCACCGCGTAGGGGCAGCCCACCTCGCACAGCGGGTCTTCTGCCATCCTGCTGCCCGGCGCTGCGCGAATGAACGCTGTGTAGTCAGTGCCGTTTTGTGGAACGAAGTTCCATATTCGCGACCAAAGTCGCGGCTCCCCTCCGACGGTGTAACTCTCGCAGAAATCCTGCATGCTAGCGGGAAGATCATGCGGCGCGGTTGCGCCTCGCGTCTTCCACTTACGCGAGTATGAAGACAGCAGGCGAGCTGAATTGCCTTCTAGAATTCTGTCACGAAGAGCGTCCTCGACCTCTGCCGGTGTATCGTAGATCCGAAAGTCGAACGGTTGAGAGAGGTGGCGTCGTTTGGCGCGGTATGCCGAAGCTTCCTCGGCCGCGCGTAGAACGGGCTTCGCCGCGTCGACAGGAAAGTCTATGACATTGATCGGGTGAACCGCCGGCTCAGGGCGAGCCCAAGCCGTAGAGAGCACAAGGTTCTTCGTGACCGCTTCACCTTTGAGCACGGATTCCAGCCAACTTACGTATTCAGCAGAGCCGCCACAGCGAAACTGGGAGCCTTCCAGGCTAATCAGCTCTGGCTCGCCAGCCCCAAGCTCGCGGGACCAAAGTGCAATCTCTTCGATGGTCGTGTTTTCGCGCTCGCGAAATCCTTGAGCGGGATCTAACAGGAACACAGTCAACTGGGAGCTACGGATGATGTGGTAAGCCTGGGGGCCAAGTCCGGTAACGAAGCCGAATTGTCCCCGGCCAGCATTATGCTCCGGATTAATCAAACCGTGCGCCTCATCAACGATCGTGACGAGATTCTGCTCGTCGCGAGAGGCATCTCGGAACTCGATGCCAAGATTCCTAACGAGCTGCAGATTCGCGCGCCAAGTCGGGGCGTCAGCGAGGAAACTTTCACCGTGTGTCGTGCGGAGTTGGCCGACCTTCTGTGTGGTGAGTGGGGTGAAGATTGTCGCTTTGCGGACGAGCCCGTGTCCTCCTTCGTCGGCAAGCTGGTCGAAGATTGATGACCAATTGCTGTTCTGGCTCTGAGACGTTGTCGTGAAAACCACGTCGCCGTCCGGCAGGCGGGCGTCTGTGACAAGTGAAGCCCAGAGTCTCGCCGCTATCGCAGACTTGCCGGAGCCCGGCGGCCCGTTAACGACAACCACACGCCTCTTCGGTTGATCGTCGCGGTTGTCGGTCAGAAAGCATTCGTCCACGACGGCTTTGCAGAGCGCGAACGCGCGTCGCTGGTTGTCGAGCAATTCGAAAGGCGTGCTCTCCGGATCGAGAATCTGAGCTCCAATCTGCGCCACAAACCCGCGCTGCTGCCGATAACGGCCTGTTGCAAACTTCAGCGCGAATCCCTCATCTGGCTCCGTGAGTCTCTCTTTGAAGAAGTTCGGAAACTTAACGTCGACGTCTTCACGGGCTGTAGTGAAGATCGGGTAGTCGCGCACTAGTGATCCGTTAGGCGCGGATGTGTAGGCATGCGTGTACACTTGGTGTGTGAACAGCACGCAGCCGTGCACCTTTGCTCCGTCCTCGATCGCGGAGTGGAACCTGCGGCAATATTCGGTATAGCCGCGGACCTGATCTGACGGGTGCAGCTCTTGTCGACCGGCGCGGTCAATCAGTCCTTCCACTTTGCCGGGTTTGTCGCCGGCGGTAGTCCAATCCTTGAGCTCGATGATTACAGCTGCTGGCTCAGCATCATGTCGCCCGAGGAGCACGACATCCGCCCATGAAGAAGCTGCCGGCATCTGATACTCCAACGCCAGATTGCCGCGACTACCGAAGAACAGATGCAGCGGCTGGAACGAGGGCGCCTGGAACGCGTGACTCAACTTCGCGAGCGACGTTTGCCAAGCTTCTGCTTCCTGCCCTCCGTAGCGCCCGGTCTCTTCCTGAAGTCGGGTCACCAGCCCTGCAGTGTCATTCCCGACTCGGCGACGGAAATCTTCGATTGTGATCAGCATGCGAGCAGGTCAACGAGACGAAGAACTAAGAGCGTCGCACAGGCATCGTCGAACATGCACCACGCGCGACCTGTCTCCTCGCGTGAGTTGGCCGTGCAGCTCCGTTTATTCAACCAAGAAAACAAAGAGCGGAGCATGGTGTAACGGCGATGGATGGTGCAGATGGTGACGCGGCAAACGCCATCGAGCTTGTTCGAGGTGAGGTGCTGGACGTTGATCGATTCGTTCCCACGCATCAACCCTTCGGGCTTCCCGTCCATCTCGCACCGCTTCCCGCGGGCTCGATTGTAGAGCTCGGTGAACTTGCGGCCGTCGGGGGCGACGAACTGCTGGAACTCGGCCATGGCCTGGCGTCCGAGATTGGCGCGATCGACGAGGAAGAGGACGTTGCGCGCGCCGGCATGCTTGATGAGCCGGTAGGTGAACGCGCAGGCGGTGAGGGTCTTGCCGGCGCCGGTGGCCATCTGGATGAGGGCGCGCGGTTGCGCTTCGGCGAAGGATTGCTCCAAACCGGTGATCGCTTCGACCTGGCACTCGCGCATGCCGTTCGTCGCGAGCGGATGCGCGAAAGGCATCTGCGCGAGCCGATGCCTCAAGGTGTCCGGCTCGGCAAACCATTCGGCGAGTGTTTCCGGGCGGTGAAACGCGAAGACACGGCGGGAACGCCGCTCAGGGTCGCGGGAGTCACGAAAGAAGGTTTCGACGCCGGTCGATTCGTATAGGAATGGGAGCGGCCCAGTCGCGCCATCCGCAAGAAAGTCGGGGAGACTGCTCGCGTAGCGCTCAGATTGATCGGCGACGGTTGAGAGCGTGGTGCCCGTTTTCTTCGCCTCGATGACGCCGACTGCCTTGCGATCGACGAGCAAGAGGTAGTCGCACGGGCCGGTCTTGAGCGGAACTTCGCGGAGCACAATGCCTCGGCCAGCGGAAAAGTCGGCGGCCTTGTAATTCTGAACAACCCAGCCGCACTGTTGAAGAAGCGCGTCTATCTGTTGGCGCGCTTTTTCTTCGGGGGTCGGCATTTGAGAAACTCTTTCTACCCGTTTAATCGAAGCCGCTCCACCCGAAAGAGACGTAAAAGCTTCGCCACGTTCCAAGGGACTACGGGAACGACGCACGGAAGTCCGTGCCAAAGTCGAAATTAGAAAGGCTAAAGCTTTTTAAAGTAGAAAGTATCAAGGCTAAAGTAGAAAACGGAGGTCAACGATCCCGGTAGCCCACAATCCCGAGGCCGTTTTGTTTGAAGGAGCCGTCGCCGCGTCCGACTTCTCTTCCGAGGGTGTAAGTGCCGCTCTTGAGTCCATAGACTGGATCTCCCTGGAAGCGCGCGGGGAAAAATCGGCGGTAGATAAATTGCCCGAGGACGTACTCCGAAAGTCGTGTGTCAGTGGTGCTGATAATTCGGGGCTCGATGACCCGGCCGTCGGGAGTAACGACGAAAGCGTAAATCACTTTTGCAGGGCTATCGCTATCGCGGGAACGCGGGTCTCCCCAGGGTCGCTCGATACCTTTGACCCCAGCCGGAGCAAACCCGCCCTTTTGCGTGGTGTCGATGAAACGAAATTTGTCGGCCATGGCGGTTTTGACCATGCGATCTACAGCTGGCGTGCTGTCAGTGGTGTCGTTGTAAACGAGTGGCTTGCTCCCACCGGTCGGATGTTGCGCGGAAACGCGCGAGTCGAGGGCGAGAAGAAGAATGATCGGTAGGGCGCGGCGGCGGCGGGTCATGAGGAAAGTGGTTACCAAAGAGGTATACGGGAAGGGATGGGGAAAGTTTAAATTTTAAAGTTTAAAGGCTAAATTAGAAAACGGAGGTTGGAGATCAGAGATCAGAAGTCGGATGTCGAGGCCTTCTAAAGTAGCAAGGCTAAAGCTTCTCAAAGGCTAAATTCTAAAGGTTAAAGTAGAAGACGGAGATCTGAGGTCGGCGTGCGGATTTCACGCTGGAAGCTGGCACGGAATTCGCAGCGGAACGTTGGATGGGCAATCCAGCGCTTGATCAGCTGACGCATTCGTTGTTTTCGATCGTAGCGCCCGTTCTGATCGGGTGCGCAATCGTGGGGGCGGTGCTTGGAGGAGCAATAAAATGGCTGGAACGGCGTGCCGTACGATTAGGGAAGACCATCAAAAAAACGAGGGCCCTTAGACAGATGCAGGTGGATTCCACCACCGCTCCGCATTGTCCGTGGTGTAATGCTGTGATGCTACGCCGCATGGCGAGACGCGGGGTGAACGCCGGATCGGAGTTCTGGGGTTGCCTAAATTATCCAAAGTGCCGCGGCACGCGGGCAGTGGACTAGCTCTCTACCGCGCGGCGCGTGGCGAAGACTGAAGGCGACTGCATCTTATTTGGCTGGAGTCAGAGGTAGTTCGTGAAGGCGGGTCGCCTGCGCTCCCCAAATCAGAAGTCGCGATTCCGGGTGAGCGGCCCGCTGCGTTATGCTTCGGGCTTACACCTAAGCTGGGCGGCGATACCGGACAAGTAAGCCGATGGCGCTTAGACCCAGACCCATAAGGAGCCAGCTGGATGGCTCGGGCACTGGTACGGTGGTATCAAGCGCGGCGATCTGGGCGGCGGTAAGGGCGCCATCATAAAGCCTTAAGCGCGCGATGTTCCCCTGGCTTCCTTCCGAAACGACGGCGCCGCCGACGTTGCCGCCATCGTCTTTGTATAAGGTGAGGAACTGGTTGCCGGTGTTCGTAGCATCGCCCATGATGGCGAGCCCGGTGGTATCGGCATAGTTGAAGACGAGGGTGGTTACACCCATGAGATTTGTTTCGTAGACGCTGACCATTCCAGTGTTATCGCGGGTAAGAGCGAGCTGAATGTAGGTGTTGGTGGTAATGTTAGTGGCAGGCACGCCAGTGGCGACGATGACGCCGGTGCCGTCGACAAACTCGAGGTTGCCGGTGGAGGTGTTAATGTAGAGGCCGGCGTCGGAGCTAAGATTTTTGAAGTCGAAGACTTTGGTGGCGAGCACGCCGGTGGTGGTGAGATCGAAGCTGCCCAGGAGGACGGCGGAGTAAATGGAGCCGTTAACGAAGGAATTATTGCTCTTTACCTGGACGCCGGAAAGAATGAGGGGCGAGGTGGTGGTGCTGGCGATTTGCAACACCTGCTGCGGATTGCCGTTCACCGTGGTGGCAGTGTAGGTAGGAGCCGCCCCACCGACCGGAATGAGAGGTCCGATGCCGCTATTGACGGAGGAGGCGAGCGTCCCCTGAACTTGATAGTCTGCCACGGGCGTTTGCGCGGAAACGGGCGAGACTGGGCTCGCCAGTAAGAGGGCGAGCGGGACGAGGGCAAATATCGGGCGGGGTAGGAACATACGGGCGATATTATCGAGCGATTTCCATAGTTCAAGCCCATCGGCGCGGGCTCTCTGGTTATTGGTGATTCGTTATCGGTTATTTGGAGGGAGCGGATTAGGAAAGGCTGAAGGCTTTTAAAGTAGAAAGGCTAAAGGCTAAATTAGAAAGGGCGGAGGTCGGAGATCCGATGTCGGAAGTCGTTTAAAGGCGAAATGCGAAGCCAGAGGTCGGATGTCGGAAGGCGGGGGCCTTCTAAAGTCTAAAGGCTCAAGGCTGAAGTAGAAAACGGAGGCCGACGAAGGGGCGGCTTCGTTGACAGCCGAGGCGCGATCCAGCTAGGTTGCTCCCATCATGGGCGACAAATCACCGAAGGCGAATCAGAAGCAATCGAAGCAAAAACAAGGGAAAGCGAATAGCGCTACCCAGAAAAAGAACGCGCCGGCCGCAGCGAAGCCGGTGGCGAAGGGGAAGAAGTAGGGCCTGCGAAGTCGAAAGCCTCTTAAAGGCTAAATTCTAAAGGCTGAAGTAGAAAACGGAGATCAGAGATTGGAGGTCTTCTAAAGGCTGAAGTCTGAAGTTTAAGGAGGTGAAAAGATGAAAGCTCTGATCGCGATTCTGCTTTGGTGTCTCTTGTTCGTTATGGCGTGGCCTCTTGCTCTGTTGTTGCTCGTGCTTCTGCCGCTGCTCTGGCTTCTTTCGATTCCGTTTCGGATTATCGGGGTGGCGGTGCGGGCTGTGATCGCCTTTCTAAGCGCGATCTTTCTCCTGCCGGCGCGGATGCTGTCGGCGAAGAAAGGCTGAAGCCTTTTAAAGTAGAAAGGCTAAAGGCTAAATTAGAAAGGGCGGAGGTCGGAGATCCGATGTCTGAGGCCTCTAAAGTCTGAAGGCTAAAGTAGAAGTGCAGAGTTGGAGATCCGTCTGAGGTCTTTAAAGTCTAAAGGCTGAATTAGAAGAATAGATCCGAAGTCCGAAGTCTGAGAGAACGCGGAGGTCTCACCTCGGAGAGCAAGCCAGATGACTGCGCGCTTCGAGCCAACGAGTGGCTACAGAGCGCGGCCACGTGACGCATTACGCCTTGTCCATTTCGCCGATACCTGCGTAATCTCGGCCTCACTTCATTCGCCTCATACGGAGACGGCAAATCGACCCTGAGATCTGACCGTGAGGTGACATCCTTATGAAAATAATCCGCCCCCTCCCCCTCCTGGCTATTTTGCTTTTGCTCCCGCGCAGCTCTGCACGCTCCGAGCGCAGGGCAGTCTCACTCCTCCGGGCGCGCCCGCACCGACGATGAAGACGCTCCAGCAGGTGGAGCCGCGCACGCCGATCGAATCATTGCCGTTCACGATCACCGCTTCTGGCTCTTATTATCTGACCAAGAATCTTCAGTTCACCGCGACTTCGGGCAACGCGATCAACGTCAAGACCAGCGATGTGACGATTGATCTCCAAGGCTTCACCTTGAGTTCGACCGCCGCGGTCACCGGCGACGCTGTGGCCATTGCTTCCAACCTTGGGGATATTTGCGTGGCGAATGGGGCCATAGCCGGGACCACCACAGTTTCGATCTCCGGCACAAAACCCAGCCGAATCTGGACCCCTACGCTCGGGGGCTTCAATAACGGGATAGTAACCACGGCTGCTAGTGGGAAGTCCTCTCAATTTAGCCGCTTAAGAATGTCTGGCTGCCGGAGCAGCGGGATCGACTCGGATGGACACGATTTGATCAGGGAAGTAACGGCATCAATGAATGGGGAGAAGGGAATCCTTGCCCCATCAGGGACACTGGTGGGCTGCTTAGGTTTTCAAAACGGGACCGGCGGCTTACAGGCAGAGTCGATTACAAATGGGGTGGCTTCCTCTAACGGCGGCTATGAAATAAACGGATTCCGCCTTTCCCATTGCGAAAGCTCAGACAATTCCGCCGGATATATTGGCGTCGACCTCTCTAATACCAGCGCCGCTAGTAATTGTCTGGCGTTAAGGAACGACCCCGTAGGGTTTTACCGTGTGGGTAAGATCTCCGATTGTACGTCATCCGACAATGCGGAAGGCTTTGCTGAGCCTATCCTCGTTCGGGATAGCGCGAGCAAGTCGAATGGTGGCATGGGGATTTCTTCAGGAGCTACGGCCGCGATTGAGAATAGCCGGGTGAACAGCAATGGCGGCCTTGGTATTTCGCTTGGACTGCGTTTGCGCGTATCGGGATGTGTGTAGTTAATGCCAATGGAGCCGGTGGCGTTTACCTAACCGGAGTGGGCGAGATGATCGAGAAGACGGAAGCGTCCGGGAATACCGGGGGCGCGGGGCTTCGCGTCGATACCGGAACGATTCGCGATTGTGAGGCGAACCAGAACCAGGGTGGACCAGGCATCCAGGCAAGCACTGGCAGTTTCGTTGTCCACAATGTCGCCAGCAGTAACGGCACGGCAGCCTCGCCGCAGCACGGATTCCTGATTGAAGGCGGCCGGGCTCGGGCGGAAGGTAATCACGCCTACGATAACACCGACACCGGCTACGTAGTAACAAACACCTCGGCCACTAACTCGGTGGTTTTCATTAGCAACAGCGCCGGAGGAAATGACCTTGCTGAGTTCGCCATTGGCGCGAACAACGCGGCGGGACCTATCCTCACGCCTTCCCAGGTTGCGACCACCACCATTCCAACCGCGAACTTCAACCACTAGTCAGCGTTCCATCCAAAGGAGCTAGACGAAACCCCCGCAAACATCGCAGCTATGAAAACAAGCCTGACTTACTTCTTTCTTTTGCTCTTGGTGGCTTCGGCGCAAGCTGCCTCCACCGTTAACCCCACCAACCAGTATGCCTACGGCGCTAACATCGGCTGGACCAATTGGCGGCCGGACTTCGATGGTACTAACACGGAAGGAGTAGTGGTAGGAGAGTTTGTCTGCTCCGGCTATGTCTATGCGGCTAACGCAGGCTGGATCAACCTCGGCGGCGGCACGCCTGCGAATCATATCCAATATCAAAATAACTCGGCGACTGATTTCGGAATTAACTTCAGCACGGACTCGACCCAGCCGGGAATGGCTATCCTGCGCGGCTATGCGTATGGAGCTAACATCGGCTGGATTAACTTCGAGGCGACGGGTAACCCGCGGCTCTCATTATTCACCGGCGCTTTAAGCGGCTATGCCTACTCGGCTAACTGTGGCTGGATAAACCTGAATAGCTTCGACTCCAGTAACTCTCCCACTCAGCACTATGTCCAGACCGATCATATCGCGATGGGAGTGGATACGAACAGCAACGGGATCGCCGATGCCTGGGAGTATTTATACTTCGGTGGTCTGCTCGCGCCCGGAGCGCAAAATAGCTCGCCCAACGCGAACGGGATGACATTGCTGCAGGACTACGAGGATGGAGTGAATCCGCTCCTGGCGAACGCAAACCTGCGTGTAATTTCGCTGGCGACGAACAGCGCTCAGACCAGCTCAACGATCACTTTCACCAGCACTGCCGCGCGTCTTTACTCGATCGTGTATAGCACAGACCTCAACCTGCTATCGACGAGCTGGCCGGATAGCGGGCTGGGCTTGTTCGCGCCGGATGCCGGCACGACTACAACCCGGACGGTCACGACCTCCGCCACGACCAAGGAATTCTTCCGGGTTAAAACGATGCGGCCATTGCCGTAGCCAGGGTTCTTGTTGGAGGCTGAGATCGGAGGCCTTCTCAAGGCTAAAGGCTAAATTTGAGGAAGATGATCGGATGTCGGAAGTCGGAAGTCGGAAGTCGGAAGTCGGAAGTCAGGTCGAAAAGCCACGACGCCGGTAGCACATGATGCGGAGGCCGTTTTGCAAGAAGCATTCTTCTCGCTCCCCTGCCCTGTCGACTTCAACCCGAGACCTACCTCGTGGGTCGATCGTTAGGGCACGATTACACGGAAAAAGTGCGGACTCGCTGGCGTGCCGGTGTCGTTGGTCCAATGGCCAGCCGCGTCCGGCACGAGTGTTGCAAGCGGGGCGAAGGCAGTGCTGGTGGGAGTAACGGCCTGTTGTAAAGACGAACCGACCCCAGGCGAAACCAGGCCCGCCAGCACGATGTGACTATCCGAGACGTTACGAACGATCGATGTGATCCTGGCAAAAGGTTCACTCGTTAGGCGGGCAATCCCGAGAAGCCTGTCGGCTTGTCCGACGATGACGGCTCGACCAAGTGGATCGAGCGCCAGACCATAGGCGACGTCGTTGGCGCCGGCATTGAAATCGATCAGCACCTTGCCACCGGTGCCGTAGGTGCCGTCCGGCGTCCCATCCGGGTTAAAGCGGACCAAGGCAAAATCATTCGGCGTGCTCGAGTTAGTAGTAGTAGCACTGCCACCGACCACGAGCTTGCCGTCAGCTTGCGCTACCAGCCCGCAGCTGATGTTCTGGAAGGAGCCGGCCGGAGCGCTCGCGACTCCATCGCCGGAGAAAGTCATATCGATGGCGCCGTCGCTTAGGTTCAATCGGCATAAGGCGAAGCCGGCCACGCTCCCGCTCAGGTAGATCTTGTCGCCGAGGATCCTGAGACCGGTCGCTCCATTCGGGACGGCAAACACGAACTGCTTGCCGTCGAAGCTAAACGAAGGATCGAGCGACCCATCGGGATTGCAGCGAATAACAGCAAGGCTGCCACTTGCGCTGCCCGCGACCAGGATTCTGCCATCAGACTGTAAGGCGAGCGCGGTAGCTCTGTCGTCACCGGAGTCGACTGCGGTAGTCGTATTAGTAAAGGTGGGATCGCTCGCCCCATTCGGCATTCTTCGATTCACGACAAAGGCGTAGTGCCCATTAACCAGGTTATAACCCGCGGCTAAGATCTTGCCATCCTCCTGGAGCGCGAGTGAATTCGAGACCAGGTTCGCCGAAGTGCTGCTGTCAATTACTCCGCCCGTCCCGAATCCAGTATCGGGCGTGCCATCCGGGTTAAGCCGGGCGTAACCAAACCCACCGCCGGTAACCAGGATCCTTCCATCCGGCTGAAGGACAAGAGCGTTGATAGCAAAGCCGAGCCGTACCTTACCACCGCTGGCGAAGGAAGAATCGAAAGTGCCGTCGGCGTTAAGGCGCGAGACGAAGTTACCTGCTCCTACCACGGTCTTGCCGTCCGGCTGAATCGCTACGCATTGGCCGGCGACGGTGGCGTTGCCGATATCTTCGAGCCTGATGCCGTCGCCATCGAAAGTCGTGTCCAGACTCCCACTGGCAGTGTAACGAACGACAGCGAAGTCGCTCGCGTCTGTCCCCGCCACCACGATCTTATTATCCGACGGTTGTATGACCATGGACCGGAGCGTATCAGTCGTTAGGTCGGTCAACGGAGTAAGGACGTAACCCGCGCCGCCGTTAAAGGTGGTATCGACCGCCCCATCGAGCGTGTAGCGCACGACCACAAAAGCGGTCCCGGTATCCCCGGCGGCGATGATCTTGGTAGCGAGGGAAAAGCTGGTTTGAAACTTCACCGAGCGGGCTCGGGCAGAAGAACTTCCCGGAAAGGTCGTGATTCTCGCTCCGCCCACGCCGAAGGTAGTGTCGACGGATCCATCCTCACGATTAAAGCTCCAAAGGGTAAATCGGGAATCGCTCTCTCCCGCCACGACAATGTGGTCCGAGTCCGTGGTGGTGGCGATAAAGGCGAAGGAATAGGCGGCTTCCCGCTTGTCGGTCGTATGAGGGCGGGTGGCCACTCCATTTGTCCCGAAAGAGCTATCGCGCGTCCCATTACTCAGATAACGAATCAGCGCTACATCGTAGAAGTAACAGTCCACGCCGGCCTGCACCACTTCACCCGCGATCACGATCTTGCCGTCGCTCTGTATCCCAACGCTACGAAAGTGCGGCAACCCATCGCAGCCGCCTAGATTCGGCTGCCCTTTTCCCGGGCGGAAGGTTATCCCATCGCCGCTAAAGCTGGGGTCGAGCGTGCCATCTGTGAGCAGGCGCGCCACGGTGTGATCGACCACGATCACGATCTTCCCGTCCGATTGCACGGCCATGGCTGGATCGGAACCGCCGGTGTTAACCCCAGGAGTGGCGATGCCGTCACCGCCGCCAAAGGTGGTATCGATCGTGCCATTGGCGTTGTATTTCACCAGCGCGAGGTTCACCGAATATCTGCCAGCGACCAGGATTTTTCCGTCCGACAACACTGCCACCGACGTGGCAGACTCGTCACCCGGATCGATTGAGGTCAATACCTTGCCGCCGCTACCGAAAGTCGTGTCGAGCGCTCCTGCAGTAGTGTAACGGACGAGCGAGAAATCCGAGCCGCTCGGGTTGGCGCTTGAGCCCACCACGATCAACTTGCCATCCGATTGCCGGACCATGGCGCGGGCATCGTCGAGCCCGTAACCTAACCCGACCCGCAGCTTGCCAGTTCCAGCCAGGGTCGTATCCAGCGTTCCCGGCGCGGCCATGGCTGAGGAGGACAGGACACAGAAGAGGCCGAGGAAAAGATATGAGTATTTCATCAGGGTATGGAAATGTTTAGTACCGACAGGCTGATACGCCTTTATAGAATTTTCGCGCCGGCCTTGGCAACTCTTCTGAAGTTGGAAGGGTGAGGGCTGGTGGGAGAACGAGATCGAAAGTCGGAGGCCTTCTAAAGTTAAAAGTCTCAAGGTTAAAGTAGAAGAGCGGAGGGTGAGGCCGGGCTTTCCTATTAAAAGAAGCGACGTGGCCCGGAGAACGCTCCGGAGAGGGAGCTAGAGCTGCGTCCAAACCGAGTGTCGGCAGGCGAAGTTGTGTCGCGTAACAAGCTTTCCCCTCACGCGGCTGAAAAAAATGCGGCTGTGTAATGGTGCGCGTTGCACTAGCCGGCTCAGGGACAATCAAGATTCCTGAATAGATCGCGCACGGATAACGACCAAGGAGATACGATATGAAAACATTCACCAGTTTAGTAATTGGCTGCTCGCTGGCGCTGGCCGGCGTCTCAATGGCCCAACAGCCGGACGATCAAGCCTCACCCAAGCCCGATCAGGCCCAAAAGGGCAAGGGTCATGGCAAGGAAAACAAGCCGGCTGGAGCGCCGGCCAGGGAAATGAAGCCTGCCGGCACGCCGGTGGAGCGACATGAGATGAAGAACGCCGGTCCTGGTGGCCCGAAGTTGGAGAAGGCCGAGGCTACGCCAAAGCCGGCACCTTCAATCCCAGCACGGCCGAAAGCTGTAAGCGAGAAGGCTGCGACACCGAACACTTCCGCGGAAGCGGCCACGGCCTCCAGCCCGACGCCTGACATGCGTAAGAAGGCGGATGAGCGCAGAACCGGGAATAAGGCGCGCGACGCAGCAAAGACAGCTGCTACTCCCGCGACCGCAGCTACTCCTGTTGCGACACCGACAGTGGCGGCGACGGCAGCTCCGACAGCAACGGTCGCTGCTACAGCGGCGCCCACGGCTGCGGCGACGGCGAGTCCGATCGCGGGAGCATCTCCAAATCCAGCTATCTCAAACGGGGGAGCTAACGAGCGGATGGGTCGCGGCGGCCGCAATCCAGGCGCGGCGGCATTCAAGAAGCCCGATCAACAAAAGGTGGAGCAAATCAAGGTGCAGCACGCGAATTTCAAAGCGCAGCCTAAGCCTGAGAAGGTGCCACCGGTGACTTTCACCGCGAACCGACGGGTAGAAGGAAGCGATCGCTGGCAGGGTCAGCAATACGAAGCTTTCCGCTCTTATCATTCAGAACGGCATGACCGCAATTATTATCACTCACATTACCAGCGGGTGGAGTTGATTGGTGGCGGTTACTACTACTGGGACAGTGGTTACTGGCGTCCGGCCTGGGGTTACGATGATGCTCACCAATATTACGCCTACGATGGTCCGATCTATACGGGTCAACGGGCTGAGCCGCTCGATCGCGTGATCGCGGACGTGCAAGGTGTGCTGCAGGAGATGGGCTACTACAAAGGTGAGGTGGACGGGTTACTCGGGCCATTGACTCGGGAAGCGCTTACCTCCTACCAGGAAGAGCAAGGACTCGCTTCGACGGCGGCGATCGATGAGCCGACGCTGGATGCTCTTGGGATGGGTAGCTAGGGTTTCTTAAAGGCTGAATTAACGAAAGCCGCCGGGTGCGTGGATGCCCCGGCGGCTTTTTTGGTTTGCGAATACTCGAGCAGGCGGAGTTTGCGGAAGTTTTGGTGGCGGCGCTTTTTGGCTTCACGGGAGAGAGCGCACGCGAGTCGCGAGCTAGTAATGGTGACTCGCCATTCGCGAACCTTTTGAGGGTGAAGCCCGCCGAACCGCTCGCGCGTTGAACATCCACTCACCCGTCGAAGCTGGTTTCGGCGGGTCGCCTAAACCAGCACGCGAGTCGCGTGCGCTCCCCAGCTTTTCGACGAAACGTGGACCGCTCGGAATTATAGCTGCCAGCCTGCAGGTTCGGCAGCCTGCGGAAACGAGCTTGTCTGCGCAGGACCGTCGGGTGTTGAGATCCTGAGTTTCTCCATGCCTCTAAAAGTTCGCAACGGCTAGGCTGCCATCGCCATCAAGCTGGCAGGCTGCGCTCCCCCAAAATCCGAGATGCTCCCTTGTGCCAGCTTAACGTCGGGAGAGCTTACAATCGAAGGTCTTGGGGCTTTATAAGGGACGAACGAATGATCAGTTTTAATTACTCTTGCCGCAATCACTTCGATCAACGCCACACCTCTCGAAATCGCGCGGGTATGCAGCTTGCTATGAGGCTCGACTATGAAACTTCTCCCTAAGTTTACAGCGTTTCTTCTCCTTTTCGGCGCTGCCGCCAACGGGGCTGACCTCACAGGCAGTCAGGTCACAGGCACTCTAACTTTTTCCGGCGGCTCAATAAACTATTTTAATCCGGCTAACGGGTTCGTTCCTGTCGGTTTCTCGAATACAGCAGGGCCCACGGTCACCGTCGCCAATCCGGCAGTTGAATTTGGCTTCGCTGACGGTGCGAACCGAGACACGGCGGATTTCTCCTCGAGTAGCCTATTAATTACGGATATCGGCTCGTCTACCGCCGGCTCTGGCGCTTTCCGCATGACTTTTATGGATCTGAGCTTCGGCTCGTTTTCAGGAGTTATCCTTACGGCCAATACCTTCGGGAATCTTACGTTCAGTCTTGTAGGGAACCTGCTTACCATCGACGCTCCAGGCGTCGCCGGTATAATCACGCGTTCGGCCCGGTTTGACTTCCTCCAAGGAACCTCGGCTGTTCCCGAGACCGGATCGAGCCTCTTGCTTCTTAGTGTTGGGCTGTTGGCGCTTTCGGTTGGCGGCCGCGCTTTTCGGTGCAGTCATTCGCAAAAAGTTTCTTAGCACTGGTCCCTCAGCGCACGAGGCACTCTGGCGTTGTCATAACAAACGACCGGTGGGGACCGGCGCTCCGAGACGGGGCTTGCACTTGTGCGCTCGCGGGCTCTTCTTCCCATTAAACTTGTGGAAGATGCCATGCGCCGCTTTCGACCTTACTCGAGAGATGAAGATGGCGAAGAATTCGGCTAACGGTAAATCGCACTAAGGGATAAGTTCGTTTCGGCAGCATGCCTCAACCAACACGCTGCGAGCGTGCGCTCCCCGGAACGCTGAGTGGCGCGCTAGGTGACTTCGATGCGCGGAAAGAGCGGCGTCGGTTTTCCGAGGACATGGCCGTCTGGCAGCTTCCCCCATTCCGCGTCTGCCAACGAGAAGCGTGCTTCTTTTCCGCTTAGCTCGGGTTCCATCTTCCAACTCAACTGATCGAAGATGCCGTGCGCGGATTTCGGAGTCACTGGCGAGATGAGAATGGCGATGATCCGCAGAGATTCAGCGAGATGATAAAGGACAGCATCTAAGTCCATGGATCGGGCGGGATCTTTGGCGAGTTTCCACGGTGCAGCGACTTCGACCAAACCGTTACTCAGCCCGCTCCAATGTAGTAATCTGCCGATCAAATCGTGGACAGCGAACTGCGCGAGCGAATTGGAGAATGCGGTTTGTTCAGGCTCCACCATGCCTGAAACTGATTTGAGATGTGCGGCCAACGGAACCCGATCGTCTTCCGATTTGAGGAACAACGGATCAGCTTCGAAGCCTCTACCCAAGCGACCTGAGCGATATTTTCCCGCCATACTTAGCGTGCGATTCAATAAGTTGCCGATCGAATTGGCCAAGTCAGTGTTGTATCGACTAAGCAAGCGTTCCTTACTGAAATCCGAGTCGCCGCCGGTCGCGATATCGCTCATCAAATAATATCTAAGCGTGTCCGCGCCGTAATGATCAGCTAGCTCGTTAGGATCGACCACATTGCCTAGCGACTTGCTCATCTTCGCGCCGCTGTTATTCCACCAGCCGTGAACGAGGAGCCTTGGGATGTGCTCATCGGGAAAGCCGAGGGCGTGAAGCATGATCGGCCAGTAGATGCCGTGCGCGGGGATGAGAATGTCTTTGCCGATGATGTGGAGCGCGGGCCACTTTTCCTGAAAAGCTAAAGGCTGACGGCTAAAGTCTAAAACGGAGGGGTCGTAGCCGACGAAGCTGATGTAGTTAGTTAAGGCGTCGAACCAGACGTAGGTGACGTAGTTCTGATCGAAAGGTAACTGGATGCCCCAGCTAAGTCTCGACTTAGGGCGTGAGATGCAGAGATCGCCGCTCAGTTTTTCGACGGCGTTGATTAGCTCGGTTTGGCGGAAGTCGGGCGTGACGCAATCGGGATGCGACTTGAGATAACCGAGCAGCCAGTCTTTGTGCTCGGCTAACCTAAAGTAATAGTTCTCCTCGATGCGGTGTTCGACCTGGCCCCACTCGGCTCCGAATTCCCCATCGGGTGCACGCTCTTTGTCGGTGAGGAATTGTTCCTGACGGACGCTGTAGTAGCCCTCTTGTTTGTCTTTGTAGATTTGCTTTTGGTCATAGAGACGCTGCAGAATTCCTTGCACGCGCTTCTTATGGAGGTCATCCGTGGTTGCGGCCCAGCGATCGTAGCGCACGTCGAGTTTATCCCAGAGCGCGATGAACTTCGCGGTGATCTCATCGACGAACTGTTGTGGCGGCACTCCAGCCTTTTCGGCCGATTGCTGGACTTTCTGGCCGTGTTGATCGACACCGGTGAGAAAGAAAACCTTCTCGCCTTTCAGCCGATGATAACGCGCGATGACATCGGCCAGCACCTTCTCGTAGGCGTGGCCGATGTGCGGCGCACCGTTGGTGTAGTCGATCGCAGTGGTTCGGTAGTAGGTCTTCGGCATCGGGAAACGGAGACTGCGATACTTCCACAGATTTCGCAGATTTTCACAGATTGTTGCACTTAGTTCAGTAACCCGGCCTGCGGCGGACGAAATTCGCTCTGCCCGAGTCCGACGTCCTGGCTACTGCGCTGCGAGATACGGCAGGCGTCGGCGGCGATGGATGGCGCGCGAGGTCCGCAAGATGGGAAAGAGAAGGAGATAAACCGTAGTGCTCAAGTTCCGCACAGATGAAATGCGCGCGAGCAATGCCGCGATTAGCCCAATCAAGATGAGCATGGCGAGACGGAAAAGCTGGTAGCGAGTATCAAATTTTTCCAGCGCCGTCAGCTGCAGCGCGTCGCGCAAGCGATAGGCGTGCAGGTAGAGAAGGCTCATGGCGAAATAGACCGCGGAGAAGCCCAAGCCGTAGATCGTGAGAAGGTTTGAAAATTGCGCGCCATTCATGAGCGAAGCGCGGGCGGAACCTTCGACCAGGAGGCTGGTGATGCTGAAATTGAAAAGAAACTTCAGCGGATAGACAAAGAAGAGAACGAGAAAGAGCATCACGCAGGTGATGAAACGGGCGGTGCCATCGTCGAGACCGTAGCGCCGGCAATACTTGTAGTGGCCGTTCCAAATGAGAGCGAGGAAGAGGAAGCAAAGGGCGAAAGCGGGAAAGCCGCGCATGGTCGTGACCAGATCTGCATACGTTTTCGGCACGTCGAGTGAGACGACGAGAAGAGTGAGCGCGAAGCCGAAAACGGCGTCGGCGAATGATTCGAGCCGGGTGATTTCGCGGCCGCGCAGTCGAAAGCCTTCCTCGAAATCGGAGCTATTTTTCATTGGGCTTTCGCGCAGGATTGAGGTCATGGTTCGCTGACCGCGATGAGAACGAAAGCGTATCGATTGCTCAAGAAGCTAATCGGGAGAGCGGAAGATGAATTTCGAAAAATTCAACGTCGTGCCTCCGCGGTCGGGTCTAAAGAACAAGGCCCCCGAGTCTAACCGTTTCCACATGTGGTTCGGCGAGAACGGTGGTCAGGACCGTTTCGTTTCGATATGAGGGACGGGCGTGGCCGCTCCAAGACCGAATCTTTTCTGTGTCGCAGCGATGATCGTCCTCTCCGTTCTGCCGGCATGTGAGCGCTCCCCTCAAAAACGAGTCGACGCTTTCGAGATCCTGACACCAGCGGCGGGGCCGGCGCCGCGCATTAACGGTCCGAAGATTTTTGGGACGCATCCGGGCGCGCCGTTTCTTTTTCAAATCGCGGCCACGGGGCGAAGGCCGATGGAATTTGAGGCAGCAGATTTGCCGGCCGGTCTCTCGTTAGACCGAAAGACCGGACTCATCACCGGCAGCCTGCCGGAGAAGCGAGACAGTCGCGTGACGCTCCGGGCCACGAACGAGCTGAGGAGGGTGGAGCGCGAGCTGCGCATCGTGGCGGGTGATCGAATTGCCCTAACGCCGCCGATGGGTTGGAATAGCTGGAATGTTTGGGGTGGCAACATCACACAGGAAAAAGTCGCGCGCGCGGCGCGGGCAATGGCGGCGAGCGGACTGCGCGAGCACGGCTGGAGTTATGTGAACCTCGATGATGGCTGGCAGGGACGGCGCGGCGGCGCGTTCGAGGCCATCCAGCCGAATGCAAAGTTTCCCGATCTGCCGGAGCTTTCCGCTGAGATTCATGGGCTGGGCTTGAAGCTCGGAATCTATTCGACGCCGTGGCGGACAAGTTTCCACGGCCACATCGGTTCCTCCGCGGACAACCCGGATGGGTCGAACGAGTGGACGAACAACGGGACACACAACGAGTTTTTCAAATATCGGTTTCCAAAGTTCGAATCGCTTCTCGACAAATTTACCTGGCTGAAAGGGCTGGCGGATTGGCGGAAGGAAAAGGAACGGGAGAAGATCCAGAAATCACTTCGGACCTTCGGCAAATATTCATTCGTTAGGCAGGACGTCGCGCAATGGAATGCGTGGGAGGTTGATTATTTGAAATACGATTGGGTGCCGGTCGATCTCGCGCATGTGGAGGAGATGCGGAAAGAACTCGGGCTGGTTGGGCGCGATATTGTCTACAGCGTGGCGAACAACGCGCCTTTCGTTCTGGGACCGAATCTTTCTCGCCTAACGAGTAGTTGGCGCACCTCGGGTGACGTGAAAGATGACTGGCGCAGCCTCAGCCAAACTGCTTTCTCGCGCGATCGCTGGGCCGCTCTTAACGGCCCCGGTCATTACAACGATCCCGACATGCTGGTGATCGGATATGTCGGCTGGGGCAAGCGTCGGCCGACCCAGCTCAATTCCGACGAGCAATACACGCAGATGAGCATGTGGTGCCTGATGTCGGCGCCGCTTCTCCTGGGCTGCGACCTGGAAATGCTCGATCCATTTACGCTCGGATTGATCACGAACGACGAAGTTTTGGCGATCGATCAGGACTCGTTAGGCAAGCAGGCCACCCGAGTGGCGCACGTTGGGAATGTCGATGTTTACGCGAAGCCGCTGGAAGACGGATCTTGGGCGGTAGGTTTATTTAATCGCGGAAACTCCCAGACGAAGGGAGCGGTCCGCTGGAAGGATCTCGGAGTTTCAGGAAGTCATTCGGTGCGAGATTTATGGCGACAAAAGGATCTTGGCGTGTTCGAAGAGAAGTTTGAGACGATGGTAGCGGCCCATGGCGTGGTCTTGGTGCAGATGACGGAGGCGAAATGAAGCGGCTATCCTTCGAGCACGATCATGGCCATGGCGTGATTGTCGGTATGGCTCAAGGTAACGAGCGCGCGTGTGACCTTTCGCTCATCGGCGAGTTGCTTTGCGCCACCGGACAAGACGAGAAAGGGCTCGCCACTCGGCTTGCGATGAACGTCGATATCTTTCCAACCCATCGATTTCCCGATGCCGGTTCCGAAGGCTTTTGAAACCGCTTCTTTAGCGGCAAAACGTGCCGCGAAATGCCGCGCGGGAAACTTCATCGATTGGCAATAGGCGATCTCGCCTTCGGAAAAGATTCGGTGGAGAAAGCGATCGCCGAAGCGGTCTAACGAGTGACCGATTCGCGCGGTTTCGACCAGGTCGACGCCAATGCCGAGAATGCTCACCGGAAGAGAAGACAGACAGGATTTACAGGATTAACGGGATGCCAGAAAAACAATCCTGAAAATCCGGTTAATCCTGTCGAACGCTCACCTTCCGGATTCATCCTTTGTAATTCTCCATTGCCAGCAGCATCTCGCGCACGGCTGCTTCGAAACCGATGAAGACAGAACGCGCCACAATTGAATGACCGATGTTTAGCTCGGCCAGATGCGGGAGTTTATGGATGAGTTTGATATTGGTGTAATTGATGCCGTGGCCGGCATTGACCTGCAGGTTGAAATTGACCGCGCGCAACGCTGCTTCGCGCAATCGCTCCAGCTCCTGCTTCTCAAATTTTTCGGTGAAGGCATTCGCCAGTTTACCGGTATGCAACTCGACGATGTCGGCTGATAACTCGACTGCGGCGTCGATCTGTTCGCGCTCCGGATCGATGAACATGCTGACGCGAATGCCGGCGGCGTGCAGACGTTTCACGGTGGGCGCGAGCTCGCGTTTGTGCGCGACCAGATCGAGCCCGCCTTCGGTGGTGATCTCTTCCCGCTTCTCCGGGACGAGACAGACTTCGTCCGGCACGATGCGCAATGCGATATCGACAATCTCGGGCGTGTTGCCCATCTCGAGATTCAGCTTCGTCATGACGTTGGCGCGCAAGCGCTCGATATCGCGATTCTGAATGTGCCGGCGATCGGCGCGGAGATGGGCGGTAATGCCGCTGGCGCCGGCGCGTTCACAAATGCTGGCGATCGTGACCGGATCGGGCTCCGCGTTTTTCGAATCCGGCATCGTGGCGTAACGCGCCTGGCGCAAGGTCGCGACGTGATCGATATTCACTCCGAGACGCAACGTGCTCATGCGCGCAATGAGAGCGAGCGCAGAAAGCGGAGCAAGCAGGAAGCTCGCTCTGCCTTAAGGCCAGATCGGCTCTGCGGCGCGAAACAGGCTGCGTATTCTTGTATGTTTCGAATCTTGAATTCATCGCGCATCGCGTCGGTACTTGGGTTGTTCCTCGCGATCGACGCGGCTGCGCAGGACGTCATCTTTACGATCGATGCGGTGGCTGATCGTCATCCGATTCCCGAGAGCGTCTATGGTGTAAACGATAACGCGATTGCCGGCAGCACGGTGCATCGACACGGCGGGAATCGGCTGACTGGATTCAACTGGGAGAATAATGCGTCGAATGCTGGGACGGATTATCTCAACTCGAGCGATTCCTATCTCGGTAGCAATGCCGGTCTCGGTAACTCACAGACTCCCGGCGCGGTCCTGAAAGTATGGGTGGATGCGGATCGCGCGGCGGGATTGAAGACAATCATGACGCTGCCGCTGGCCGGTTCCGTCGCAGCCGACATGAACGGCACGGTCACTGATAATCAGGTCGCGCCGAGCACGCGCTGGAAACAAGTGGTGGCCGATAAACCCGGCCCGCTCAGTCTCAATCCCGACGCGAGCGATGGAGTCGTTTACCTCGAGGAGATGGTGAATTTTCTCGTGAACAAATACGGCACAGCAGCGAACGGCGGGGTGGCGGCCTACTGCCTCGATAACGAGCCCGCGCTCTGGCCTACGACACATCCGCGGATTCATCCGGCCGCAACCGGATATGCCGAGCTCGTTAACCGTCACGTCGCGGCTGCGACGATAACAACCGCGGTCGATCCGAGCGCGCAAATCTACGGGCCGGTTCTCTACGGCTGGAACGCGCACCTTAATCTTCAAAGCGCGCCGGATTCGTCCGGGTTCAACAACAGCTACGGCACCTTCACCGATTATTATCTCGCGCAAATGCAGAGTGCGTCGAACGCGGCGGGCCGCCGGCTGCTCCATCGCTACGACATGCATTGGTATCCGGAGGCGCGCGGCGACAATCGCATCGTCTTCGGCTTGTCTCCCGGGACGAATGCGGACATCGATGCGCGTTTACAAGCGCCGCGCTCCCTTTGGGACCCGGCTTATGTCGAGACGAGCTGGATCACGCAATACACCACGAACGGCCAGGGAATAAAATTGCTCCCGCGCTTGCAGGCGATCGTCGATGCGCGCTATCCCGGCACCGGCCTGGCGCTGACCGAATACAACTACGGTGCGAGCGATCACATTTCCGGCGGCGTGGCGCAGGCCGATGTGCTCGGCATCTTCGGCCGCTATCAAATCGCGGGCTGCTTCTGGCCGCTTCTGTCCGACAACAGCTACGTCGCGGCGGCGTTTCGATTGTTCCGGAACTATGATGGTTCGGGCGCGGCCTTCGGCGCGTCGTCGCTCGACGCGGTTGCCTCGGATAACGCCAGAGCCGCGATTCATGCCGCGCGAACAAGCAACGGTAAGGTCACGGTGGTGGCGGTGAATCGCTCGCGCACGCTGGACCGGACCGCGCAATTTCAGGTCACGCTCGCGAACGGCCAATCGATTGGTGCGATAAGATCATTCCGTTTGTCGTCCGCCGGTGGCGCGCAGGTGCAGCCAATCGCGAACCCGCCGACGTTTTCGACCGCAGTTTTCTTCGACACGTTGCCGGCGATGAGCGCGACGCTTTACGAACTGCAGGTTGCAGTCGCTGGTTTCGCCGGATGGCAACAAGAGCAGTTTGGTTCGAGCGCTTCGGATCCCAACGTGGCCGGGCCACTCGCCGATCCAGATCACGACGGGATTCCGAACCTTCTCGAATACGTCATCCATCGCGACCCGAACTCACCCAATCAAAGTCCACCCTTGCTCGCCGGGACGGATGCAAATGTCCCACAGCTGCAATTTCAGAAACGGAAAGGCGCGACAGACGTACAATTGCTCCTGCAAAGCAGCACCAATCTGGGAGCGGGTTCATGGACCGACCAGGATCCGGCTTCGCTCAATCCGGCGATCGTGAATCTCGACGCGCAGACAGAAAGTTGGACGATCACGCTCGCGCCTAACGACACAAAATTTTATCGCTTGAAGGCGGTAAAGTTATAAGAGCCTCGCTCTTACCCTAAGCGGCGAATGGGCAAGATTCGCATCGGGTTATGAGGCGTCCGTAAATCTCGCGTCGCTAAACATAAAGCTGGCCGTCTACTTCATAACCGGGCAGTCGGATCATTTTCTCGAAACGCAGCCCAAGCTTTTTCAAGACGCTGATCGAGTTCGTGTTTTCGGGCGAGACAATGCCCACCACCCGCGGCAAGCCGAGCATGTCGCAGCCATATTTCATCACGCCGGCAGCCGCTTCGTAACCAAAACCGCGGCGCCAAAATTCTCGTCGGATGGAAAACCCGATGTCCACATCTTCGAGAGTTTCGCGCTTGATCAAGCCGCACATTCCGACCGGCATTCCGGTTTCTTTCAGTCCCGCGACGTAAAACCCGAAACCGAATTTCTCGAAGCTCGGGAGCATTTTCTCCGCGATGTAATTGGCCGCGTCGGCTTCCGTGCGCAGGCCGCGATCCGCGACGAAACGGATGAAGGCGGGATCGTTTAGCAACTCCAGGACAAGCGGCGCATCCGATTTTTCGATGGAGCGAAGGACGAGCCGAGCGGTTTCTAAAACCATAAACAAAACGAGCGCACCGCGGTCTTAATCACGCGGTGCGCTCGAACTTTAGTAAATCAGGAAACGACTTTAAGGGTCGTTCCGCCGATTAATAAGCGCGGCGGTAGTGCCCGTGGATCCAACGATGACGTGGACCCCAGTGGCCTGGCACCCAAACATATCTGTTGCCGCCTTCGACATAGAAGTTGCCGCGGTTAAAGAAACCGCGATCGCCGACTTCGATGTGAATACCGGCATAGGAGGTTGCGGTCGGAATGAGCCCCGCGATCGCCAGGAGGATCGTCAGCAGCATTTTATGATAGGTCTTCATAGAGTTTATCTTCGCAGGTGAGCGCCATCTGAATGGTAAAGCCGACGCCCGGAGCTTCGTTTTCGGTTCGGATATTTATGATCGCGTCACGCGCAGTTGAAAGAATTTTTTGCTGGCCGCTCCCGCCGGCACGCTGGCTTGGATGAGTTGGACGCGGCCGTCGTCAGCGAGGATTTCATTGGTCACCGCCGCCGCCGTCCAGGTGTGGAGATCGGGAGACTCATAAATTGCGTAAGTCAGATCAGTCGCATCCACGATTTTATTGTAGGTGATAACAACGGCGCCGTTCTGAAGTTGCGGCGCGGCCGGCACTCCGGTCTGCGCTTTCTTCGGATCGAGGTTCAGTGCGTATTCTAGCAAGTTTGACACCCCATCGTGGTCGATGTCCGCGAGCGCGCCGCTGATCGCTGGATCGGCAGCTTCTGCGGGCGTGAACCAATAGGAAAGCCAATCGCTGTAGCTCGTGAAGGGCGGCCCATCGGAATCCAGCTCTCCGTCGAGGTCGCGATCGATTCCCATCCGCACCCCCGAACCAACCGGCACGCCGCTAAAACTAATCGTGTCGCCGGCCTGGATTTTCGCCTGCAACTGCGACTGCGTGAAAGGCCCCAGCCCCGTCTTGTCCGTTTTGTAATTGTTCGTAGCCGATTGATAAATAAGACCGCGCCGTTTCCCATCGATTGTCCCCTTCCCGATCAGGTCGATGTTATTCGCCGGCGCGGAAGCCTGCGCTTCCAGCACCGTCCAATCCGGCGCTGCGCTTCCGAGATTTGCTGCGGTGATCGTGCGCGTGTAGCCGACGGCCGGCGCCATCCCGGTGTCGAAACACATCACGAACGCACTCAGATTTGTTTTGCGCACGGGATCGTTCCGGAAATTGACGAAAACCGGCCGGCTCAAAAACCGAAAGAGCGATGGATCGACCCCGTCGTGCGAGAAACCAAAACCATCGAGCGAAACCGCGCCCGGCGTGTCGTTGAAGAAAGTCTTCTCGTACATGTTTCGCAGCTGCGGCACTTTGAAATGTTGCGACTCCTGAAGCGCGGCCGCCGGCGTAAGCGTCTTGTCCGTCCCTGGTCCGGGGTTGGCCGCATGACATGAATTGCAGGTAGCGCCCCGGATGTATTCCTCATTCAGAAATGTATTCTGCCCAGCAATCGGACTGCCGCCAGCGAGCGTCGCGGGCAGCGTTCGATCCAATTGTTGGTTTGGATTCGGCGGCAAAGTCATCGTTTCGACGAAGAGCCGGTAAGCATCCATGTCGGCTGCGGAAAGCTGCTGGCCGCCCAGCAGTGTGTCGAAGGCAGGATTGAATGTGCTAAAGGCGCCTCGATCTCCGCGCCAATGCAGCGGGTCGAGATTTTTCAGGCCCTTCAAGGTCTGCGTCGTCATCGGTCCTTTCATCGGGTGCATCGGAAAATTTCCGTTGATTCCGAGGCCGGAAACCGGCGCGATCACGGTCTGCATTTGCCCGTTGGGATCGCCGAGATCCCACGCCAGCCGATCGTTGCCCCCATCCAGATGACAGGAGGCGCAGGAGACGGTGCCATTGCCAGAGAGACGCGCATCGTAGAGAAAGCCGCGGCCGTTTCTGATCTCGCTGGGCGTAGGATCGAATGCGCCCACCGGCACTTCCGCGATCACACTTTCCGTGGTCGTGTCGATCACGCTGATCGTGTTCGAAATGCGATTGAGCGCATAGAGCTTTCCATTCGTTGCATTCAAGGCGAGGCCACGCGGCCCGCGCTTACTGCGCGCGCTCGTGCCGGCTGGGGTCAATTCAATCCGCGAAGCGACCGTGCCATTTGCATTCACCCGCGCGATGCGATCGCTTCCAAACGCCGCCACATAAGAAGAACTCCCGTTAGGCGAGAAAACGATCGCGGTTGGTTGCGCCAAGGCCGTAGCCTGCGCGGCCGCATTCGGGACTAACGAGTAATTCACCCCGGGATTCAGGTCCGAGATCGTGAGCGCGCCCCCGATAGTTGAGATGCGCGTCACGCGATTATCCACGAAATGCGCGCGCAGATTTGGCTCGAAGTGCACCAGGTTCCGCGCGTCGGTGTTAGTGACAAAGATGTCCCCGGTCCCGGGTTGAACAGCGAGGCCCAGATTACTCGTGCCGACACGCGGGAAATAGCGCGTGACCGAGAACGTAACCGCGTCG
>CAXSFN010000022.1:16335-17866 GCA_964236815.1 uncultured Chthoniobacterales bacterium | reverse complement strand
GTCGATCTCGGCCACGTCGTTGTCCGGCATGACATATTTGATCACGGACGGATTCCACTGTGGGTCGTTCGCATCGACGATCAAACTGACGCGCGGCGGTTCCGGCAGATTCGGGTTTATCGGCGCGGATTGGGCGGGCGCGAGCGGCACGGGAATGAGCGTGGTGCGATTGCCCGATTCCGCGAACGCGACGTAAACCTTGCTCCCATCCGTATTCACCGCCAGCGCGCGCGGGCGTTGTCCGGCCAGCGGAATCGTCGTAACCAAAGCATGCGTCGTTGCATTATAGACACGCACCTCATTGTTTCCCCCCACGCTCACAAATGCGTAGGCGCCTGCGAAAACAACATCCGCCGGTTCATCCTTCACATTGATCGTGTCGGTCACGAGCCCGCGCGAAACCGAAACGATGCTGATGCTATCGGAAAGCTCGTTTACGACCCATGCCTCGTCATTGGTCCGCGCATTAACCGAGACCGGCTCGAGGCCCACCGAGATCTCATTGGAAAGAATCGGCGGTGTCTGGGTGGCGTTGAAAACCGAAAGCCGCGCGTCCGCACTGTTCACGGCGAAGAGCCATTTCCCATCCGGCGAAAGGCGGACCGGGTTCGTCTGCCGCGCCTCGAAATTAACGAAAGACGAAAGCGGCACCTGGGCAGGGAGCGTTCCCAGCCCCAGCGCGCTGAGAGCAAAGACGATTCCTTGGTATTTACGTCGCTTCATGAAATTCGCGGCGAGACTAAGCGGCATCCGCCCGCGAGGGAAGTCGCGATTCCTGGCGCTCGAAAAAGACGGTGGCGCTGGCACGGAAACTTCTCGGTAAGAGAATGTGCGCATTCTGATTGCAGATGATGACCGAAGCGTAGGCGCTGTTTTGGCTGCGCTGGTCTCGAACTGCCGGCACGAAGTGGTCGAGATTGTTGGTTCGGGCTTGGAAGCGATCCAGGCTTACACGCGGCTTCAACCCGACGTGGTGTTAATGGATTATCGAATGTCTCGGCTGAACGGCGCGACCGCTTGCCGGAATATTTTGGCGCGCCATCCTGCGGCGCGCGTAATTCTCGTCTCGGGCTTCTCGGCCGAACATGACGCGACTGATGCGGGAGCGATCGCGGTGCTTTCGAAGCCGGTCGGTTTGCGGCGGTTGGAGGAGGCGTTGGAATTGGCGGCGCGGTAACGGCGTTGCGCAATTCTACAGGCCCGCTTCAGGCGAGGACCGGCGCTCAGTTTTTCGCCGACGCGATCGTATCGCCCTTCAGATATTTGTCGAGAAAATCGAGGATCGCTTTGTTCCCGCGAATCTCATTTTCCTTTTTGGTGAAGCCGTGGCCTTCGTTTTCGAAGACGACGTACTCGACCACGCCGTTCTTCTTTTTGACCGCCTCGACGATTTCATCGGACTCCGCCTTGAGCACGCGGGGATCGTTCGCGCCTTGCAGGACAATGAGCGGCTTGGTGATTTTATCGGCGTGAAAGAGCGGCGATGTTTCGCGGAGGAAATCCAGATCCGTTTCCGGATCGCCGATCTCGG
>CAXSFN010000022.1:0-16319 GCA_964236815.1 uncultured Chthoniobacterales bacterium | reverse complement strand
AAAAAGATCGACGCCGACCGCGAACTCCTCCGGCTGGAAAGTGAGCGCGGCCAGCACCATGTAACCGCCGTAGGAACCGCCGAGAATTCCGATCTTTTTGGAATCGACATAGCCTAACGAGTTCAAAAACTTCTTCGCCTCCACGCAATCCCAGAGGGGTTCGCGGCCATGTTTGCGATCGTCCGCGGCGAAGAACGCTTTCCCGTAGCCGCTCGAGCCGCGGTTGTTCACGTCGAGCACGACGTAGCCGTGGTTGGCCAGGAATTGCGTGGCCGCGCTATAAGGCATGCGCGCTTGTCCGCCCGGGCCGCCGTGCACTTTCACGAGCGCGGGCATTTTATTCTGCGCGCTAGCGTTGTGCGGCTGGTAAAGGATCGCCGGGATTTCCAGCCCGTCGAAAGATTTGAAACGGATGACGCGCGATTCCACGAGATCGTTCGGATCGATCTCAGGATTGAGCGTGTCGGTCAGCTTTGTCGTCTTCTTCGTCGCGAAATCATGCAGGTAAAGATTCGCCGGCGAGCGCGAGCCATCGTGATAAAAAGCCATCCGCTTTTCATCATCGGAAATGTTCACACCGTTGATGTCACCGGCGGGCAGGCTCGGCAGCTCGACCGATTTTCCCGTCGCTTCTTCCAATATTTTTATCCGCGTGCGCGCGTCTTCATTGATCCCGACTACGCGATACTTTCCTTCCCGCGAAAAATAAATGTAGGAAACATCCCAGGGCGCTTTCTCGACCACCTCGCGTTTACCGGAGGCGAGATCGTAGCGCGCGATATATTTGAACTCGGCGCCGTCGTCGGAGAGAAAATAGAGATGGTTCGAGTCCACGTCGAAGACCTGCGGATCGTTATCCACCTCACCCTCATGCGCGGTCAGATTCTTCATCGCTTTCGTCTCAACGTTGTAGAGATAAACATCCGCATCCGCCGTAGTGCGACCGGGTTTCTTGAAGGCGATGAAACGCTTGTCCTTTGAGAGGTCGCCGAAGTCGTAACCGGTCTCATCTTGATAAATCAACGCCGGCTTTAGATCGGCGATCGGCATTTCGAAGATGTCGAAAAATTTCGGATCGCGCGCATTCGTCGAAAAGAAAAACGACTTCCGGTCGCGGCTCCAGCTCAGGAAATTCGCTTTCGTTTTTTCGCCCGGCGTCAGGTCGCGTTCGCTTCCATCCAGCTCGCGCAAATAGATGTGTTCATTCTCGTTCCCGCCATTGTCGAAGCGATAAAGGAAGCGCGCATCATCCGGAAAAGCCGAGACGATGAACGTGCTTTCCCGGGTTGAATTGGTCAGCTGCTTCGGCCCGCTCCCTGCGAGCCCGACACTGTAAACGTTGAAGATTCCGCTCTGGTTACTCTGAAAGAGAACCGACTTCCCGTCCGCCGTGAATGCGCTCCCGCCCACCCGCGTCGTGTTCATGAATTGCTCGATCGTATATTGCTTCACCGGCTGCGATTTCGCGGTCGGCTTCGGGCTGACGAGAGTTTCTTTTGTAATCAAAGCTTTGTTGCTCACATCAGGTTTCTGCTCTTTCGGCGTCTGAGCCGGGGCTGTCATCGTGATGCTAAGCGCGCCGGCGAGAATCAGGTTCCACCAGCGTAATGTTTTTCCACTGATTAATTTCATGGGCTTCTCCTTTGTCGCGATCGTCCCGTTAACGTTCGAAATTTTTCGAGGCTCTCAAGTATCGCGAGTGAACAACCGTCACTCGGCTTCCTGCCGCGCTCTTTGAGTCTATGATGGTTAGTCTGCAGCGCGTCACGCATTTCCAAAACGCTCGCCCAAAAAGTAGATGACCCGTTTCGGCGAGGCGCCTCCTTTTGCGTAGAGCGCGTCTGGGGAGCGCACGCGACTCGCGTGCCGGTTTCGGCGGCTCGCCGAAACCATCTCGCCAGGGCGGTCGTCATCCACGAATCAAGCTCTCCAAAAAGTTCGCGCTGGCGGGTCGCGTGCGCTCCCCGGAGTTAGCGCGCGCACGCTTGAGTCGCTCATTTCCGAAACGACACGTCACCAACTTTGGTAGGCGATTTCGACGTCGGCGCGGCTCGTAATGACTACACTCGAGAGCAAGCTTGTCTAACGCCGGCGGCTTGTTAGCTTCGCGCACCTGCGATGCGATTGGCGAAGCGAATAATCGAAAGCTCCCCTGCTCTTCTCGCGTTCGTTTTCTTCGCCATCACCGGCTCGGCCCAGGTCAGTGTTTTACCGAAACAAGGCCTGCGCGAAAACGATCCGCGCGTTCATGCCCTAACGAATGCTCGCATCGTCACGGCGGCGGGAAAGACGATCGAAAAAGGCACCGTCCTCATTCGCGATGGATTGATCGTGCAGGTCGGCGCCGAGGTGAAAGTGCCACCGGAAGCGCGCATTTGGGATTTGAGCGGCAAAACAATTTATCCCGGTTTCATCGACGCCTATTGCCAGCTCGATTTGCCGGAGACATTGCAGCCCGAGCCCATCCGGCAGGATTTCGATCGGCATGACCCGTATGCGAAACCGAAGGAAGTTCCGCGCGAAAATATCAAAGGCACGCACGCCTGGAACCCTCGCGTCACTCCGGAGAGAAGGGCGGCCGATTACCTGAAGTTCGACCAGAAGGGAACGGAGAAGTTGCGCGACCTCGGTTTCACCAGCGCGTTGATCGCGCCGGCTCGCGGCATCCTGCGCGGCTCGAGCGCGCTGATCAATCTACAGGAAACCGAAAGCAACAATGCCATCGTTTCGACATCCGTTGCACAACATATCGCGTTCGATTTCGATCGGCGGCGCGAGAGCGGCTACCCGGCTTCGCTCATGGGGTGTATAGCACTCGTTAGGCAAAATCTGCTCGATGCCGGCTGGTATCTGGCCGCGCAGGATGCTTATCGCAAGACGCCGGGGACGACGGAACGGCCGGAAGCCAACGCCAGCCTGGAAGCTCTGGCCGCGCATTTGCAGCGCAAAGAGCCGAGCATCTTCGAAACGGAAGACGAGCTCGATCTCCTGCGCGCTCTCCGCATCGCCGATGAATTCAAGCTCAAGCCGATTCTGCTCGGCACGGGCTACGAGTATCGCGTCCGCAACTCCTTAGGCAAAACCCCGGTCATCCTGCCGCTCGATTTTCCGAAGGTGCCCGAGATCGAGAACCCGGAAGAAGCGCTCGAGTATGGACTAGATGAACTGCAGCATTGGGATCGCGCGCCCAGCAACCCTGCCTTGCTTGCCTCCGCCGGAATTCCGATCGCCTTCACGACCGCGAAGCTGGAAAAACCGGAGAAGGAATTCTGGTCGCGCATTCGATTAATCGTTAGGCGCGGACTGAGCAAAGATGCCGCGCTCGCTGCCCTCACCAGCACGCCGGCGGAGATGTTTGGCCTGGCCGATCGGCTCGGCACGATCGCGCCGGGTCGCATGGCCAATCTCGTCATCGCCAGTGGCGATCTTTTCAGCGCAAACGATGCACGTGTTCTAAGTACCTGGGTCGACGGCCGAAATTACGAGACCGACCACGCCGACGAAACCGATCCGCGCGGTACTTGGGAATTGAGAGCGGAGGGCAAAACGATGGTGCTGGTTGTCGAAGGCGAACTGGACAAATTGGAAGCAAAACTCGCGGGCGAAAAGGCGTCCCTTTCGACCAAAGGCGATTCCGTTCTGCTGGTGGCGCCGGCAAAATTACTGGAGAAGGGCGAAGGCGGATTCCGTTTCTCCGGTTGGCTCACGGGCGAAACGATGAGTGGCCGCGGCGAAGCGCCTAACGAGTCATTCATTTCCTGGAGCGCGAAACGGACCGCGGCCTACGCGCCGGCGAAGAAACCGGACGAGAAGCCGTCGCCGCTCGATAAAGCGCTCGATTTTCCTGAGACCTTTCCCGCCGGTGCCTTCGGCCGCTCCGCTCCGCCGGAACAGTCCGCCCTCGTTATTCATGGCGCGACCGTTTGGACTTCGGGACCTCAAGGCACACTGCAAAATGCCGACCTGCTCGTGAGCGGCGGGAAAATCGTTTCGGTTGGTCCCGGCTTGAAAACGCCGGCGGGCGCAACCGTCATCGATGGCAAAGGGCTGCACGTCACGCCGGGAATCGTCGATTGCCATTCGCACACCGCGATCAGCCGCGGCGTGAACGAAGGCACGCACGCGGTCACCTGCGAAGTGCGCATCGGCGACGTGGTCGATGCGACAGATATTGAGATTTATCACGAGCTGGCCGGTGGTGTGACCTCCGCAAATCTTTTGCACGGCTCCGCCAATCCGATCGGCGGCCAGAACCAGGTGGTGAAATTTCGCTGGGGCGCGTTGCCGGAAGAGATGAAATTCGTCGACGCGCCTCAAGGCGTGAAATTCGCGCTAGGCGAAAACGTCAAGCAATCGAACTGGGGCGACAAATTCACCACGCGCTACCCGCAGACGCGCATGGGCGTGGAGGAACTTATTCGCGATCGCTTCCGCGCCGCGCAGGAATACGTCGCCGCTTCGAAGCGCAAAGACGGCCTTCCTTTCCGCCGCGATCTCCAGCTTGAAGCGCTCGCCGAAATTGTAAGCGGAAAACGTCTCATTCACTGTCACTCCTACCGCCAGGATGAAGTCCTCGCGCTTCTCCGCGTGACGAAGGAATTCAACGTTACGGTCGCGACTCTACAGCACATTCTGGAAGGCTATAAAATCGCGGGCGAAATCTCGCGTGCCGGCGTGGGCGGTTCCACCTTCGCCGATTGGTGGGGTTACAAATTCGAGGTCTACGACGCGATTCCATACAACGCCTCGATGATGCAGAGCCAGGGCGTGCTGGTCTCGATCAATTCCGACAGTGCCGACCTCGCGCGCCGCCTCAATACCGAAGCCGGCAAGTCGATGAAATACGGCGGCATGTCCGCGGACGATGCCTTGAAGTTGGTCACGATAAATCCGGCTAAACAACTTCGGATCGACGCAAAAGTCGGGTCGCTCGAGTCCGGAAAAGACGCGGATTTCGTCGTCTGGAGCGACAACCCTCTTTCCAACTACGCGCACGCGAACCAGACGTGGATTGAAGGCCGGAAGTATTTCGACCGCGAGGAAGATGCAGTCGCGCAAAAGAGCTTTGCCGCGCAACGCGAAGCGCTTGTGCAAAAAGCGCTGGCCGAGCGCGTGAAAGATCTGGGCAAAGAGAGCGGCGACGAAAAAAAACCGGAGGGAAAGGAATCCAAACCGTCGCGCGAGGAGATCGAGCGCGCGCATGAGCTAAGCGGTTTGTATGGGGACGGCAGCGACAAGCACACCTGCCGCGATGAATAAAATGAAACGCGTTATTCCCCTTCTCGTTTTCGCCGCGACGGCCTCGCTCGCTTCGGTCGATGTTCCCGCGCCGGCGCAGTCACGCCCGATTGCACTCAAGAACGCCACCCTCCATCCAGTAAGCGGCCCCGACGTCTCGTTAGGCACGATTGTTTTCGACCAGGGAAAAATCGTCTCGTTAGGCGCAGGCGTCGCTGTTCCCGCTGCCGCTGAAGTGATCGATCTCACCGGCAAACATATTTATCCCGGCTTCATTAGCGCGAACTCCGCGCTCGGGCTCATCGAGATCAGCGCCGTCCGTTCTACGGTCGACCTCGAAGAGTCTGGCCAGATCAATCCCAACGCGCGCGCCGCGACCAGCATTAATCCCGATAGCGAATTGATCCCCGTCGCGCGCAGTAACGGCATTCTGACCGCTCTCGTGGTGCCGGAAGGCGATTTGCTTTGCGGACAATCCGCGCTGGTTCGGATGGATGGTTGGACGCCCGACGAGATGACGATGCGTTCACCGGCAGCGATGCATTTGCGCTGGCCGGCGATGACGCTGAATCGCGAACCGCGCGCACCTCGCTCGATCGAAGATCAGCGCAAAGAGATTGCCAAGGCGCTAAAGGCGATTCGTGATTCGTTCGCGATCGCGCGTTCCTATTGGCAGGCGCGCAAGACCGCGAGTGCGGATTTCAAATACGATCAGCGCTGGGAGGCGATCATGCCAATCTTTGAGGGGAAGCTGCCACTCTTCGTCCACGCCTCTACCGTGGCCGAAATGGAAGGCGCGCTCGCTTGGGCGAAAGAATCGCAATTGAAGATCGTGCTCGTCGGCGGCAACGACGCCTGGCGCATCGCGCCGCAATTAAAGGAGACTGATACAGCTGTCATCATTGCTCTTACCACTGCTCTCCCGCCGCGCCGCGACGATCCTTACGATAGCCAGTTCGCCAATGCCGCGCGCCTCTCTGAAGCCGGCGTTCGCTTCTGCATCGCGCGCAACGGCCGTCAATCCGAAGCCCCGCACGAGCGCGGCCTGCCGCACGAGGCTGCCATGGCAGCCGCGTTCGGTTTGCCGAAAGAGGAAGCGCTCAAAGCTGTAACTCTCTACCCGGCGCAGATCCTCGGCGTCGCGGATCAGTTAGGTTCTTTGGAAGCGGGTAAGTCCGCCACCCTGATCGTAACGAACGGCGATCCGCTTGATTTCCCCACCCAAGTCGAAGCCGCCTACATCGACGGCCGTAAGATCGACCTAACGAATCGTCAAACGCGTTTGCGCGATAAGTATGAGGAAAAGTATCGTCGCAAGTAGGTCTCGATTAAGCTGGACGAGCGACGGCAGTTTCTCTTCAGCGCGAACTTTTTTGCGCTTGCCTATTTCGAACCACTCGTTGAAATCCAGATCCACCACCCCTTTTCCGTTCATTTCTCGCATCGATATGAAATCAAAATTAGCCCAACTCTCAGTTTCTCTCAGCAGTGCCCTCGTTGCTCTTGCCATTTCGACCGTCCCGGCGCGTGCCGCGGTCGTGGGAGATTATCGCTTCCAGGATGTCCTCACCTCCTCCGTTGGCCCGGCCACCACCTTAAGCCTGGTCGATCCAATGCAAGGGACCTTCATGGATTCCAATGTTCTGGGGCAAATGCAACGCGTGCTGAACTTCGGCGTTTCGAACGACCACGGCGTGAAGGTCAACACCTTAAGCTTTCTGAGCGCGACGACCTACTCGATCGTTCTTCTCGCCTCCTTCAATTTGTCTCCGCCCCCGATGGGTTCCATCGCAGAAAAGCTCTTCGATTTCAAAAACTTGAGCAGCGATAATGGAGTTTACGTCAATAGCACGTCCGGTCTCATTTCCTTCCTCGGGCCTACTGTCTTACAGGTCGGAGGTACACCCGCCGTCAGCGGCACTTACACTCAAATCGTCCTCACGCGTGATGGAGCTACTAACCAAACCACTCTTTATCAGGATGGTGTCGCGGCCTTTCAATTCGTTGATACTGGTAACGTGGCTGTCCTCGGGGATGGAGTGGGTGGCACAGGCACCTTCCTCGCGGTCTTCGCCGATGACGTAACCTCAACCACGGACGAAAGTCTGGCCGGGAATATCGCGCGGCTCCGCCTTTACAATACTGTCCTGACTGCGGCCCAGGTCATGGCGCTCGATACCACCGCTCCGATTCCCGAGCCCACCACCTGGGCTCTTCTCGCGACCGGCGCATTCGCCATCTTCGCTTTCCGGCGTAGAGCAAGCGCTCGTTAGGTCTAAGTTATCGCCGGCAGCTAGCTGGCTCCTTAGCTCCGATGAGCTAGTCTAAGCTATTAAAATAGCTCTAGGGCGGCCAGACGATAACGCTTCTTCAGTCGATTACTTCCAATCGTGCAACAGCACTTCGTGATGCTTCACGGTAGGCTCGAGCTCGAGAAGAAATTCCGGGTCTCTTGGCAGATGATGGGTCTTCTCGATCTCATCGCCCGCGAAAGCGCGGATCGCATCCAGCGATTCCCAATAGGAAGTGACCGTGAACTCGGTCACATCTCCGCTCGTCCGCCGTAGAATCTGCACGCCGAGATTCCCCGCGATGGATTGAATCTTCGCGATCCCCGCTTCCTTCAAGTATGCGTAATACTCTTCGGCTTTAGCCGTCGATGTTCGACCATGCCAGACGCGAGCGATAGCCGCCTTCTTCTGCGTCGCTATCTTCCCCTGACTAACGGGCTGATTCGGGGGGCTTTCACCCCACGAGCTCACCGGATAAGAGAACGCGCACAAGCCAGTGAGCAGCACGGCGAAAAGCTTGAGACTCATGAGCAATATACTCTTCTGCGCCCTACTTCGCGGGTCGCCGATTCGTATGACGGAGGCCTATTGACGGAAACGCGGTAAGCGCCCGCTAGACTCCTCGTAGGACGCGCCGGCTGTAATGTGCACCTTGTCGTTCCCCACTCCACCGACGATGTAATACTGCATGTCTTCGCGGCCGTACTTGCCGCCGGATTTCCCATAGAAGAAACCTACTTCGCCGCCGCTATAAACCCGGTTCAAGTGCAGGTTCACAACTCCGCCGGGATTATCGCTGCCATAGAACGGAGACGCGCCCACCCCATGCACCTCCACCGCGCTCAAAAGCGCGATTGGGAAGATATTGAGTGGTGCCACTCCCATACGGCCCAGCTCACCCGAGATCGGAAATCGCCGCCCATCCAAAAGAGTCAAGACCGGCAGGCCATGCAGTAAAACGGAACCGTCGATCGTGCTGAAGAGATCGGGCCGGTAAAGAGCGAGCGCGGGAGCCGTATCCACTTCACCCGTAATGCGAAGCTCATTCGGCGTGAAAGTTTCATCCTCCGCCAGCAGATCCGACTTCGCCGTCCGCTGCGCGTTCATCGAGAGAGATAGACCGAGAACGCCGATCCCTACCAGCAATGCGCGTTTTATCATGACAGAACTCACGTGCCAAACCGCCCTTCGCGCCAGCGAATTTTTTACGAAGGCCCAATTCGGTCCTCTCGATCGATTTCCCCACAAAAATCGGCGAGATTCCGAGTCCAGTGCCGGGAGCACGCGCACGCTCACAGCGTACTGGCGATCGCAATCTGCAATCACCAACGTCGATCCTTTCTGCGAGCGTGAGAAGTCGGATACCCGGGGAAAAGCTTTACTCGCCCTCGGAACACTCCGCACTTTCGCGATTAAACCTGATACAAGGCGGGGAACTTGTAGCGATAGACCCACAGAAGGAAAAGCGAGAGAAACAGGACAACCAGTGCGATCGGCAGACCTTTGGGATCGAGAAAAATGTGATAGAGCACGATGTTCACGATCACCGGGCCTAGGAGGGTAAGCCCGAGCGCCACGAACCGGGCGCCCAGAATGAGGAGCAGGCCGCCCACCACTTGCAGTCCGGCGATGGCGTAGATGTAGCCGCTGCTTACTAACGCTCCGATAAAGGCGCCGGCCTGTCCTTCCATTGGCGGCATGGCGATAAAATGCAGAAAGGCGTTTGAGCCGAAGACAACAAACACAAGACCGAGTAGAAGCCGGGCGATAACAATGGCGTATTTCATAAATGGAATGACTTCTGCACCGTAGCCCGGGCTGGACGAAACGCGACGACATTTAATGAACCCGCCGGATGTCAGGCGTGCCGATGAATAGCTTTACGAATCGTCTTTCTACCGCCATCGAGCCATCGCCGTCATTGTAGAATTCCAATCTCGGGAAACGATGCCACCAATCGCTCGAGGCAGTGCGCTCCAGAAACGTAGTTTTTCTCAGCTTCCTGCGCGGGATTAAGAATGCTTAAAGCTTGTGCATGATTCGCAAACACGCCGACTGCAATCAGGTTAGATCTCGCCAGCAGCTAGCTTTGAGCAGAAGAAGCAAGTCCACCTTCCGTCTCTAGTTAAGTTAACATCGCCATGCGCGCTCGCCCCTTCCTTACCGCTTTGGGCCTGAATGCTGTTCCGGCATTGGGCTGGTTCATTGGCGAATGGTCCGCTGGCACCACCTTGTTACTTTATTGGCTCGAGACGCTGGTCGGCACCTTGCTCGTCGCCGCCCGGATTGTGCTACACCGTCGGCTACGGCCGAGCGAAGGACATTGGAACTATCAAGCGCCCCAAGGGCAGAAATCGCAAAATCCAAGCCGCCGATCCACCTATCTTTCAGCGTTCCTTGTTCCAGCCCTCATCTTTACCTGCGCCCATGGAATTTTCCTCGTCGTGCTCGGCGGGATGATGATCAGCAAAAACTCCGGCCCGGAAGCCGTCATCGACTTCAACAACGTGCTTACAGGCTTAATAGGTCTCGTCTTGTTCCAAGGAGTCGATTTCCTGGTCGATCTCGTTTGGCTTCGGACACGGCCGTTCGCCTGGATCGAGCTCCAAGGCCAGCTAAGCCTCAGCCGGGTCGTCGTCATTCATCTCACCATCATCGGCGGCATGGCTGCCGTGATGTTCACTGGCGCCAACCGGCATTTCTTTGGCGTCTTCATTTTCCTCAAGACCATGCTTAACTGCAGTCTCCTCTTCCCCCAATACAACCCAAAAGCGCCGCCCGTCTGGCTCACAAACCTGATCGACCGGCTAAAGCCGCCGAAGAAGAAGGACGCGGGCTTTGCCCAGTTCTGGAAAGAAACCGACGATCAGGAAGCGGCCCGCCTCGCTCGCAACGAAAAACCCACTAAGGCAAACGGTTTGCGCGGGAAGTAACTAGCCTGGTGCCGAAACGGGACGCTCCAAAGCACGGGGGTTAAGCGAAACTGCTAGGTGCTACGGCCGAGGGCAAACGGGGCTTTCTCGCGCGCAAAATGCTACCGTAGAATCTGATTTGCGCCCCCGCACTGACTGACCTCCATTGGCTCGAAACTCCATTAAACCTATGAAGCAATCCCTACTCATCATCCTCTTACTCGGATGCGTCACGGTGCTGCGCGCCTCTGAAATTCCAGAGGAGGCCGATTTGAAATCGATGACAAAGATTTCGCTGATCTCGTTCGGGGATGCGGTAAAGACGAAGGACTTCTCAAAGTTCTACGACGACATCGCCGACATCTGGCAACAGCAAACGACAGCGGAGAAGCTAAAGGATTCCTTCAAAAGCTTCTTCGACAAGGAGATCGATTTGGCCGGCGCGATCGAAGGAAAAGAAGTGATCTTTAATCACCCGGCCGCGATTGATGCCGACGGCGTACTCATAATCCAGGGCTACTATGCGACCAAGCCGAATCGGATCGTTTTCAAGCTAAAGTATTTGGAGGAAGACGAGGATTGGAAGCTCGTCGGCATCGACGTGAATCTTAAAGAGTAACGTAGCTGATAATTTCCAAGACCAAGAGCTGCCAGCCGAACTGACTTTCGACAATCGCATTGTACTAAGCGCGTGTTGTTGCCGTTTGGTATGAGTGTCGTCTTCTTCCCTGCTGTGGGTACGGCTTAGAGAATTTGCGGGACAGCCGGTCGGGTTTTGACTAGCCCGAGAAAGCGTCACATCCACGGCGCAGCGCACGCGCGATCATATCCGGTGTTCCTGAAAAGCCACCAGCCGCCGCCCAATACAGCAACTTATCTCTCATGAACGAAGAAAATAAAATCAGCCGTCGTCGAGTGATTGGCGGGCTAGGAATGGGCCTGGCTGCCATTGCCACTCCACGAGTCTTTGGCGCCGAACCGAAACAGCAAACTATGACACCGGAAAAACTGCAGGATCCAACGACGAAATATCCGAAACCACCTTTCAAGGGCCAATCCCAGCCCTGGCCCGGTCTGGCTAGCAAGATGGAGCCGCGGCCGGATCATGGTGAGAAGAGTTACAAGGGCTCCGGCCGTTTATTGGGCCGAAAAGCCTTGATCACGGGAGGCGATTCCGGGATGGGACGCGCGGCCGCGATCGCTTATGCGCGGGAAGGCGCGGATGTGGCAATCAATTATTTCCCGACCGAAGAACCGGACGCGAAGGAGGTAATCGAGTTAATCAAGGCAGAAGGCCGGAAAGCGATAGCTCTGCCCGGCGACCTGCGCGACGAAGCCTTTTGCACGAAGTTGATCGAAGATGCGGTCAGCGGTCTCGGAGGCTTGGATATTTTGGTCTGTAACGCGGCCAGGCAACAAACTCGCGCATCGATCCTCGAAGTCTCGAGTGAGGATTTCGACGCCACGATGAAGACCAACATCTATGCCCCCTTTTGGATGATCAAAGCGGCTTTGCCGCATCTGCAGCCTGGCTCGTCAATCATCGGCACTACTTCGGAACAAGCATCCGATCCGTCCGCGGAGCTCTATGACTACGCTCAGACAAAAGCCGCCACGACTAACTATATAAAATCGCTCGCGAAGCAGCTTGCGCCCAAAGGCATCCGCGTCAACGGCGTAGCGCCGGGACCGATCTGGACGCCATTGCAGGTAAGCGGCGGAGCGACCCAGGAGAAACTCAAGCAGTTCGGCGGTCAAACTCCGATGGGCCGGCCGGGTCAGCCGGCGGAGTTAGCCTCGATCTATGTGCTACTAGCCGCGAACGAAGCGAGCTACTCCACGGGACAGGTCTATGGTGCTGCCGGCGGAAGTGGTCAGCCATAAAGGAAAAGTCGGAACTTTCCGTTGATGCCCGGCTGCCAGCCTGCATCAGCTAGCTTGGCCTATCATTCCCTTACCAGGCGGGAGGCAATGCGCGCTCTAGGCAGTTAGCCTAACTCAAAGCTCTTTCGTCATGAAGACGCTATTAGGGTCTTCCACGTAGCCGGCGAAAGGTCGGCAATAGTTGAAGCCAGCGCGTGCGTAGAGCTGGCGAGCAGGCTCGAAAACTTGCATCGACCCGGTTTCCAGACTTAGGCGGCGGTAACCTCGCCTTCGGGCTTCGGCAATGATGTAGTCCAGCATGGTTTTCGCCACGCCTTTCCTTAGGTGTCGTGCAGAGGTCCGCATCGATTTGATTTCACCATGGGCCAGGCCCAATTCCTTAAGCGCTCCGCAGCCCAGTAGCTCGCCATTCTCCCACGCCGTCCAAAAAGTAATCTCCGGCTTGCGTAATCCTTCGATCGGCAGGGCATGCACACTTTCAGGCGGCGAGTGAAGCCGCATGCTGGAAAGATGTTCCTGTAACAACTCGCGTATCTCGGGGCCACTTAGGTCATCGATTTTGATCTGCACGACTGGATCGTTAGTTCCGGAGTTGGGCTAACTAAAGGAACACCCGGCCTCTGGTAGTTCCGATCTCATCCGCTGAACACCCTGTCTGGTCGTGGCTAACGTAAGTTGCGGCTGGCATCTCATTCCTCAACCTTGTCGAGATCCTGTTGCGAAGAAAGCCATCCGTGATTGCTTGGTAAGCGATGGCCCGCCAATTCAAGCCGGTGCGATTCTTCGTCATCATGGGAGTCTTGGCTTTCCTCGTCTGTGGCGTGACCGCGTTCTTAACTCATCGCGCCGCGCACGGCAACACCGAGGCGGAACGTTCTGCCTACACAGCCGGGGAAAGGGCGGGCGAGCAGGCCGAGGCCGGCGCGAAGTTGCCGACCGACGCCGCCTTACACTCGATGGCTCAGGATGACTTCGCGAGAAAGGGATCGGGCGAACCGATGGCATGGAAGAGCGCTTTCGCACGCGGTTACACCGAGGGATTTGAGAAGACCCATCACGCCCGGTGACAATTGATAGACTATAGGCCGCCGAGGCGATGAGGTAGTTTCAGCCACCTAGTATCGGCCGCCTTCTTACCGATGCGGTCGAGCAAGTTAGCTACCAGCGCAGTTAGATACCCTCGTTTTATAATCCGTTTGGGGTCAGCAGGCCGATCACTGACCTAACCTACTTCGAGACCGAAACTCTGGGTTTGTGCTCCAGCCGTTCGAAGACTCCGAAGTGTATCCCCAACCCGCTGATCTCGTCCGCTCAAGCGCGATTTCGAAGCCACTTGCGCAGGAGATCCATACGGACGGGCTTGACCAGGTATTTGTCGTATCTGGTCATAGCTAAAAGAAACACGCCGACATTTCTGGCAGGGCGCGCAACAGCGTGCGACTTCAAAGCTGTCCTCGCCGGGGGGACCTATTCGAGCAGCACGACTTTGAGAAGGATTTCAACCTCGGCCTCGGTCGCACCAGCGCCGGTGGAGGCCGTGGTGCCCCGAAGGGATTCACGAACAGCTACTCAGGTCTGGCAAGAAATCAGCGATTCGTCGACTCTCTGGGCATTTTGCAACTCGGCTAGTTCAGGTTGCACAGGTTTCTTCGCCCTTGGGATCTTCCCCGACAACAGCGCTGAAGCCTTTGGACCAGAATTATTAGAACGCGTCCAAATGCGAAAAGCCGACAATTCACGCGTGACTTCCCGCTCGATCCATTCAGGATCGCGGGATGGTAACCAAGAACATCGGCATGCTCATGCTGGCAATTTATCTCATCCTCGTAGGCCTTATCGGAATCTTCGGTATCTCCCTCGGCGCCGCCAGTATCCTACTTCCTATCCTCGCACTCGTCGCAGGCATCCTGATCCTTCTCGGGAAATAGCTCTTCAAAAGTCGCCGCGAAGTGAGCCTCGCTCCATCACCATCCCGCGCATCTAAGCCAGAAACCGCGAGGATTTTACGCTTGCCGCAGGTCAGCCTTTGATCAAGTCTGCACTTATGAAGCAAGAAATAGATTGCACTTTGCAGTATACATCTCGTTAGGCGCCGTTCCGCCACTCGCACATGGATACAGCTGTCATCGGCACGATCGCTTGCAGAGCCGTCGGCTTGGCGTTGCTCATTAGTGGCTTGTGCACCATCGCTTCGCCAGTTGTGTTCGGACACCGCTCCGGATGGACCAGCTATTCGCCGATGCCGGAGGAGTTGCGGCCGTCCTTCGCCGCTCGCCTGCGCATGGCGCTTCGAGATTACTTCCCGTGGCTCCTGCAGATTGTCTGCGGCGTCCTGCTCTTGCTTTTCAGTCGGTCGGTGGGGACACTTCTTGCGCGATGATCTGCTCCGTTGCCACGCCAACGCCTAACCAGGCGATGCAGCGAACCGCTGGCCGCTCCGCGTTTCCGCTTCCGATGACTTCCACATTCAACCAGCAGCCACACCCGCCCTCGCCAGCGGTCGCTGATCTTGGGTCTCGTTAGATGGTGACGCTTCACGCGAGACGGAGATGATCGGAGCTGTGATCGAGTTGGTTGCTGAGGTTGTCGTGGGCATCATCTGGTGGGTCGTCGTAACCATTGTCATGTTTCCGATTCTGTACATCGTCGGGACGCCGGTGGCTCTTGTCGTTGCGCTGTTCGGTCACGGCACATACGGGGAGCGCGTCCGTTCGGGCTATCGTGGGATTCAGACACTATGCATGAGCTTCTCGCCTTACTATTAGGCTGCAATGTCCTGTCACGGCTCAACGCATCTAACCAGGCGATGCAGCGAACCGCTGGCCGCTCCGCGTTCTAGCTTTCGATGACTTCCACATTCAACCTGCAGCGACGCGCGCCCTCCCCAGCGGTCGCTGATCTTGGGTCTCGTTAGACGAATACGCGCGTGAGCAGCTCGTTCTGGGACAGCGTCCGATTTTGGCGACCGTTCGTCCTTTTATGCTGCGTCGTTGCGGTCGTCCTTGGCGTTCGCGGCGTCACCGGCGGCCGCGAGTTCGCATTTCACTGCGGCGTCGAGATCCCGCGCGCGTGGTACGCTTTTGCCACCCTGCCGCCGCTGATCATCGCTATTGCCGCTGTGGCTGCTCCACGCGCACTTTTCGGCGCCGTTGGCTCCTGGCGATGTACAGCGATTGTTTGTATCACGCTTTTGTTTGGCGGGACTGAGCCACTAATCTACATGCTATACCACCTCGACGAGAGAACTCATGCATACCTTCATGCTACGCCAGCATCGCAGCACCGTTAATTCGTCTAACCAGGCGATGCAGCGAACCGCTGGCCGCTCCGCGTTCTAGCTTCCGATGACTTCCACATTCAACCCGCGGCCACACTCGCCCTCGCCAGCGGTCGCTGATCTTGGGTCTCGTTAGATGTTTTGAACACGTTCGCCATGGATGACCAAAAGCGGGACCGATGGAAGCTGTACGAGCGAATACTGCTCGTTCTTACGACGCTATTAATACCAGCAACGGTTTGGCTGGTCACTTCGGGTGCCGAGCGTGAGAAGCTTCGGGTCGAGTATGTCCGTATCGCGACGGGCATTCTTCAGCGTCGTCCCGAGGAACCCGACAGCCAACGCAATATGCGCGAGTGGGCCGTCGCCGTGTTGAACAAGTCATCGCCGGTAAAGCTTTCGGAGGAACAGGCCGAGGGACTCATCGATGGCACCTCGCGACTGTCGTCCTATGGCTACGACGGCTGGGATGATTCGGGTTACGGTTATGACGATCGTGCGGCTTCCCGGAGTGCAAAGAAGCCGTCACCGAGGCCAACACCTTGAATACATCTAACCAGGCGATGCAGCGAACCGCTGGCCGCCCCGCGTTTTCGCTTTCGATGACTTCCACATTCAACCTGCAGCCACCCGCGCCCTCGCCAGCGGTCGCTGATCTTGGATCTCGTTAGATCATGCCTCGCGATACATCGCATCACTATGACCCGCGTAATGTTC
>CAXSFN010000021.1:55617-71414 GCA_964236815.1 uncultured Chthoniobacterales bacterium | reverse complement strand
TTCGATCGCCAGATCACGGTCAATCTTCCCGATGTGAAAGGCCGCGAAGAAATTCTCCGCGTCCATTCCAAAAAGGTGAAGCTGGCGGAAGGCGTCGATCTTCAAGTCGTCGCGCGCGGCACCCCGGGCTACTCCGGCGCGGAACTCGCGAACGTGATCAACGAAGCTGCGCTGCTCGCGGCGCGTCGCGGATTAAAAGGCATTACCCTGCACGAGCTCGAAGAGTCGCGCGATAAAGTGCGCTGGGGCAAAGAACGCCGCAGCCTCGCCCTGAGCGAGAAGGAAAAAACCAACACCGCTTATCACGAAGCCGGCCATGCTTTGATCCTCGAGCTGCTCCCGCATACCGAGCCTCTGCACAAGGTCACGATTATCCCGCGCGGTCCTTCGCTCGGCAGCACCATGTGGTTGCCGGAAGAAGACAAATACACCAACCGGAAAAACGAATTGCTCGCCAGCCTGGTGGTGAAAATGGGTGGTCGCGTCGCGGAAGAGATTGTTTTTGGCGACGTTACGAATGGCGCGAGTGGCGACATCAAGATGGCGACCAATGTCGCGCGCCGCATGGTTTGCGAATGGGGCATGAGCGAGAAGATGGGTATGGTCGAATACGGCGAGCATGAAGATTACGTCTTCCTCGGCCGGGACATTTCGCGCGCGCGCGATTACAGCGAAGCGACCGCGGAAGAGATCGACCACGAAGTGCGAAAACTGATCGATGACGCCTACGAAACTGCCCGGCGCACGCTGACCGAGCACCGTGATAAACTTGAAATCATTGCCAAGGCCCTGCTCGAATTCGAGACGCTCGATGGCGCGCAGATCCGAGATATCATCGAACACGGCCGGATGTTGAATCCCCCACCGGGTCCGCCGACATCCTCCGGGCCGAAGATGTCTCCCGAGAAACCGCCCAAGCAAGTGGTGATCGCGCCCGACGTGACGCCTCCCCTTCCCGGCGGTCTAAGCGGCGCCCCGGCCTAACGAATGATCGGATCGCAGGCTCTGCTTACGGTTTTCGATCTTGGGGTTCAGGCACGCCAAGAGTAGCGAACAGTTCTTCAATTCCTCGGATCAGCCGATCGACATCACTGCGAAAATCCGGATCAGGCCGGACAGGCAGGCTTTGACGGTAAGCCAACGGTGCCAAGGAAGTGGGAAGTTCGGCTTCGCTCGGAAGCGACATTCCCTGCACCAGGACAGGAATCACAGGGATGCCGCGCTGCAGTGCCGCCTCTAATTCCAAGCGGAGATGGTCTGTCGGCTCATTCAAGCGCGGCTGCTTATTTTCGCCTTCCACCATCCAGTTTCGCCCTACGATTGCGAGCAGGACATCGCACCGCCCTACCGAGTGATTCAGATGCTGGCGAAAATCGACGCCCAATGGTATCGAGTCGACATCTTTGAATACTCGATCTTTTCCAAAATGGGCGATCAGGTGATCGTAGAGCCTGCCGGCGGTCTCACCGCTATCCGTTCTTCGGTAGGAAATGAAAATCGATCTGTTCATTGTGACGGGCTGGCTTGAAAGCGCTTGCTTGGCAGGGAGCGCGGTTGATGCGTTCACATTCTGCGCCGCGGTTCGGTTCCGTTTCCGACGGAGCCACGTCACCAAACAAACAATCAGTCCGATTGGAACGCCGAAGATGATGAGCTGCGCCACCAGGATTCCACATGTGGAGGCGGAAGAATCGCGGGCGCTCGCCGCCTGCGCGAATGCATCGACAGTCCATGCAAACGTCGCCGAAAAAAACGATAGAACGGTGATGAGCCTCTTCACTTGTGCGGTCCCGGACGTTTGTAAAAAACAGATTCCGCCCCGCTTGGCTAGACAGAAGTCGAGTCGCTTCGCTCGGTCCGCACCTATCAAACTTTAACCGAGCACGGTTACTCGTGTCGTTGTTTCTCGACCAGATGGCGGAGCTGACGCTCCATTGTCTTGAATGCGTCGTGCACTGCTTTGGTTAGCGGCTGAAACGAATCGTCGGCCGTTTGGCTTTCGTCCGCGATCAGCTCGTGACCGGGCGGGACCGTGACGTCGATGCGCACTCGGACCGCGTTGCCTTTTTTATGCGCGTGATTCGGCTGCTCGATCACGACGTCGCAACGGTTGATGTGGTCGCAGAATTTGTCGAGACGGGCTGCCTTTTCCAACACCATGCGCTCGATCTCATCGGTCTTCTCCAGACCGCGATAGGAAATTTCGACCGGCAATTGCATCGGGTCTAGATGGATTGAAGCGAACGGAAATGGGTCGCAAGATTGACCGGCTCGATACGCACCAGATCGGATTTCACATGTTCGACGATGCTGCCGCGCACCTCACTCGGCAGCAAATCGACCACAGCGGAATGAATCGATGCCGGCGCGGCGAAAGACCAACCCGCGCCCGGGGTCTCGCGTTTCCAAACCTCCGCGATATTATCGGCCAGCTGCTTACAAATGCGCCGGTCGGTTTCGGTATCGAGGCCGGTGCGTTCTGCCGTGCCGCTGTGGATTCCGTTCCCGCCGGTGCCAGCAGCGAAGCGTCCGGCTTGATCGGTTAATTTATCCTGCAAACGTCCGTGCGCCTCGGTCGTATCGAAGGCGTTCACCAGCTGCAACGAAGGGCCGCGCGTCGCGGTCTCGCTGACTTTGTAGGCTTTCAGACTGCCGCGATCGGTAACGATGATGAGTGAGGTCGGTGTCATGGGAAACTGAGAGTGTCGTGATCGCTTCTAGCTTACGCAAGGAATCGTCGCGCCGGCCGCCGATGCGCGGAGGAAACTTAGCAACTCGCCAAAATGAATTTGGTTCTGCGACCGCGATGGCTGTTTGCTGGAACAGGGAAGCTCGTCTCGGCGCGTACCGGTCGTTTATCCGCATAGGACCGAGCGCGCGTAATTCGCCAGGAGATCTTCCGGATCTCGAAAAATCGCGATCGCTCCAGAAGCGCGCAGTTCGTCTTCAGAAAATCCGCCGCACAAAAGCGCGATCGTTGGCAGCTCAATTTTCTTCGCTGCCTGCACATCATAAGGCGTGTCACCGACCGCGACCGCTTCGTCCGGCTGCAACCCAAGCATGTGCAACACGCTCACGAAAACATCCGGATGCGGCTTGGAATGCTTCACCTCCGTCTTGCTCGTGCTCCCTTCGATCAGCTTTCCGATACCCAGCAACTTTACGTAATGCGCGACTTCGTCCCCGTTCCCGGAGGATGCGAGTGCGATTCGCTTGCCGTCCTCGCGCAGACGTTCGCAAAGCTCGCGCACTTTCGTGAATGGTTTGACGCGCTCCAGATATTTTTTCTTAAAAAGATCGCCGCGAAATTTCTCGATCTCTTCGCCGATATCGCGCAACTCGGTCGCGCTCAAGAATTCGGGCAGATATTGATCGCCGCCCTTGCCGATCTGCTGACGCAGCTCTTTCTCGGAAAATTCTTTTCCGAAATGGCGGAAGGTTTCACTCCACGCCTGCACGTGCAGGTCGTTCGAATCCACCAGCGTCCCATCAAGATCGAAAATGACCGCGCGAATCACGCGCCACCATCCGGTTTTGTTTCCGGCGCAGTCGTTTTTCGTTTCCGCACGCGCGCCGGTTTGGCCGTCGCCTCGCTCTGCACGGGTCGCGGCACTTCCATCGGACGTTTCTTCCAGGATTCGTGTCGAGCCTGGTCCGGCGCGCCTGCGGTTAACTCCAGCAATTTCGTCGCGCGGCCTTCCACTTCGAAATCATCGCCCGAGCAATATGTCTGCGTACTTTCGACGAAGCTGTTTTCATCCGCGGTATCGATCACCAGCCGCCATTCGAGATGCTCCTGGCCCGGCAAAACAAACGCGATCGTTTCGTGATGCGCGTTAATCAGCAGCAGGAAAGTTTTGTCGCGGATCGGCTCACCTTCGAAGGTCAGCACGTCGATCGTGTCGCCGCTCAGGAGCATCGCGAGCGTCCGCACAAACGGTGACGACCACTCCTCCTCGTTCATTTCATTCCCGCCCGGATTGAACCACATCACGTCCTTGATCTCGGATCCACGGATGCGACGGCCCTGGAAAAATTTTGGCCGGCGGAAAACAGGATGATCGGCGCGCAGCTTGATCAGTTTTTTCGTGAACTCCAGTTGCCGTGTTTGCTTATCGTCTAAATCCCAAGTCAGCCAGCTGATCTCGTTGTCCTGGCAATAGGCGTTGTTGTTTCCACCCTGCGTGCGGGCCCACTCGTCGCCCGCGCAAATCATCGGCACGCCTTGCGAGAGGACGAGCGTGGTCAGTAAATTCCGCCGCTGCCGCGCCCGCAGCGCATTGATCTCCGGATCCTCCGTCACCCCTTCCGCGCCGTGGTTCCAGGAATGGTTGGTGTTGTCGCCGTCGTTATTATTCTCGCCGTTGGCTTCGTTGTGTTTGTCGTTGTAGCTGACGAGATCGTTCAGGGTGAAGCCGTCGTGCGCGGTGATGAAGTTGATGCTGGCGTAAGGTCGACGGCCGTTGTGTTGGTACAAATCCGGACTGCCGGTGAGACGATAAGCCATCTCGCCGATGCGACCTTCGTCGCCCTTCCAAAAACTGCGGATCGCATCGCGATATTTTCCGTTCCACTCCGCCCAGAGCACGGGAAAATTTCCTACTTGATACCCGCCTTCACCGACATCCCACGGCTCCGCGATTAACTTCACCTGTGAGAGCACCGGATCCTGGTGAATGATTTCGAAGAAAGCGTGCAGTTTGTTCACGCCGCTCGAATCGCGCGCCAAAGTCGAAGCGAGATCGAAGCGAAAGCCATCGACGTGCATGTCGTTTACCCAATAACGCAGGCTATCCATCACCAGCTGAAGCGTGCGCGGATGCAGGAGATTGAAGGTGTTGCCGGTGCCGGTGAAATCCATGTAGAAACGCGGATCCTCCGGCGAAAGGCGGTAGTAGGCCTGGTTATCCACCCCGCGAAAACTCAGCGTCGGTCCCATCTGATTTCCTTCGCCGGTGTGGTTATAAACCACGTCCAGGATTACTTCGATCCCGGCGGCATGGAGATTTCGCACCATCCCTTTAAACTCTTTCACCTGCTCGCCGCGCTGGCCGCTGCCGGAGTATTTCGCTTCCGGAGCGAAGAAGCCGATTGAGTTGTAGCCCCAATAATTCGTCAGGCCTTTGTCGCGCAGAATCTTGTCGTTCACGAAAGCGTGCACCGGCAGAAGCTCGACCGCGGTTACTCCGAGATCTTTGAAATATTTGATCGCGGCCGCACTACCCATTCCCGCGTACGTCCCGCGCAATTCCTCCGGCACATCGGGACACAGACGGGTAAAGCCCTTCACGTGCGCTTCGTAAATGACCGACTCGTTCAACGGCCGGCGAGGTAATTTGTCGTCACCCCAATCGAAAGAATTATCGATCACAACCGCCTTCGGCATTCCCCACGCGTCGTCGCGAAAATCGCGCACTTCGTCTTCGCCTTCCGAGCCGACCACATAGGCAAACATCTCATCCGCCCAATTGATCTCCCCCGCGATCGCTTTCGCGTAAGGATCGAGCAGAAGCTTCGAGCTATTGAAACGCATCCCGCGGCTCGGCTCATACGGACCATAAACGCGATAGCCATACATCTGCCCCGGCCGTACATCCGGCAGGAACAAATGCCAGACCTGATCGGTCTGTTCCGTCATCGGAATACGGACATTTTCCTGCGCCGATTCGACCTGATCGAAGAGGCAGAGATCGATCGAAGTCGCGGTCTCGGAGAAGATGGCAAAGTTCACGCCATTGCCGAGCCAGGTCGCGCCAAGAGGATAGGGATAACCCAACCAAATTTTTACTGGTGTCATAAATCTGAGAGCGCCTTCTATCCGCCGGAGAGAGGCACTTGTCTATCGGTCGGAGTTCTGCGTTCGATGTTCGATCTTTTGCATCCGATTAGAACTTCCGAAACCACCCATACGGAAACGCATCGCCCGGACAATCCGTGGCCCATTGCGGCGGATTCATCTCGCGATGCGGGCGGATCGGAATGGCGTGGCCTTCCACTCGCCCACAACGCTCGCGCAAATATTTGATCAATTCCTCCGTCGCTTCCAACTGCGCGCGCGTTGGCTGTTCGCGATTGAAATCGCCGACCAGACAAATGCCTAACGAGATGTTGTTCAGATAATCGCTATGCACATGGCCGCCGTTGATTTGCCGCCGCCACCGATCCCCGATCTCGATCTCGCCATTGCCAGAGGAAGTCCCGTTGCCGACCACGAAGTGATAGGCGAGGCCATTCTGCATGCGCCGGACGCGGCGATGATAATAATCGAAGGCGCGCGCGTTTCCCTGCCGCGTCCCGCTGTTATGCACGATGATGAATTTCCAGCGCGAACGTTGGACTGGCGCGCGGCGGAGCGCTTCGATCACGCTCCGGCTCAGGTAGCGGTAGTTGGCGGTCCGCTCTCCTCCACCAAAGACCCGGGACCAAAAACTCTTGCGCGGCGGAGGCGGTGGCGGCGGCTCGTAGCCTTGCTCTTCTTCCAAGCCGGACTTTTGGATCGTGATATCGGCCGGCGCACCAAACGGAGCATTTGAAATCGCAGGTGGTGTGGCGGCCGGAATGACTCGCCCGGGCAACTGCTCGACCACACTTGCTCGGGGAATCGATGGGGGCCTAGGCGACATATCCTCGTCCTCGGAATCTTTGCTCGCCTTCGATTTTGCGTTCGGGCTGGGCGAGGCGTGTTCCCTGCGCTTCTTCGCGCTCGGAGTTGCCTCGTCCTCATCGTCGTCGCTCGGACGCGGCGTTTTCGCCGGCTCCGACGAAGACTTTGCGTGTTTCCCTTTTTTCTTCGCCGCTTTCGGTTTGCCTTTCGGTGAATCAGCCGGCGTTGGCGTGGCGACCGCTCGCATTTCTTCGCGCGCTTTTAAAAAAGCGTCGCGCTTCTTCTTATCTGCTTCGCTAATCTCCGCATGCAGAACCGATGCAACCACCCCAGCCAAAAGCAGTGCGCTGAGAAACCATCTCCGGCCGGTCATTCCAGTGGGGCGCGAGAAAGGACGTAAAGCCTTCAAGCCGGTTGCGCTGCAGCGAGACCTTCAAGCCGGCGCGCTTCCGCTTTTTCCCGGTCGCGCCGCAGGATGGCGTTGAGTTTTCCGCCGAGGAGCAACAACAGACAAGTCAGATACATCCAGGTGAGAAGCACGATGGCCGATGCTAGCGCCAAATAAGTCGGGTTATAGCGATCGTATTTCGCCACGTAGTATTGGAAAAGTTTCGTCACGATAATCCAGCCGACCGCGAAGAAGATCGAGCCCGGCAGCGCCTGCCGAACGGTTAGATAATTTTCCGGGGTCAGCAAATAGAGCGCGAGCGCGAGCAGGATGAGCGCGACCGCCGTCAGTGGCACATTCAAGGCGCGCACCCATTCCTGCAGCGGCACGCTCAACTGAAAATTGACTTCGGCAAAACCGGCCAGCGTCTCGCCGAAAACCATCGCGTTGAAACAAATCAAAATCGTGATCCCGAACCAAAAGAGAAGGAAGAAGGCGATCAAATATTTCGCCCACCAATTTCGATCCTCTTTCACTCCATGCGTCCGGCTCAGCGCGCCGGAGATCGTGGAAATGAAAGTGGTCCCGAACCAAATGCCGACAAAAATTCCGAAGTAAGCAACCCACCCAGTCGAGCCGGTTACGACCACGTTCGCGACCAGGGCGTCGATGATGTCCTGCACCTTTGGGTCCTGCGGCAGAAAGCTTTTCAGAATCCCAAACATCTGGTGCAGCTTCGCCGGGTCAGTTCCGAAAAGTCCGAGCAAATGCCAGAGAAAAAGCAGACCGGGCGCGAGGGTGAACAGAAATTGATACGCCATCTGCGCGGCCAGGCCGGTGGTGTTATCCGTGGCCGTCTCCCAGACTAATCGCCGGGTAATTCTGCCGACGAATTTGAGACGTCTCATCCGCGGCAGAGTTTACTTTGTCGCCTATAAATATCCATTAAACTCTCGGTCCGCCACGAATGATCCCGCCCCCACCTCGGGTCTAAGGCTCAAATCAACATCCGCCGTTCTTCGTTGCGTATTCTTTGCCTAACGAGTCTTGAAACGAATTCTCATCCTTACTGCCGGCTTTGGCGAAGGACATAACAGCGCTGCGCGCGGCATCCGCGAAGGTTTACTCCGCACCGCTTCGCGCGCCGAAGTGCAGGTCGAAGTGCATGATCTTTTTGCCGACACTTACGGGCTCGCGAACGATTACGTGCGCGAAGCCTACCTCGCGGTGATCAACAATTCGCCGCGCGTCTGGAAGAACGTTTACCGGCGTCTCGATCGCCGGAAAAATTTCCTTCGCCCCTTCAAGATCTTCTTCACGCTCAAGCATCGCCTCCGGCAGTTGCTCGGTCGCTTCGAGCCGGACGCGATCGTTTCCGTTTATCCGGCCTATCCCCACATGCTCGATGAAATGCTTGGCCCGGCCGGTCACTCCTGCGGCAAACGCGTCGTGGTCGTGACCGATTCGCTCACGGTCAACGCCATCTGGTTTCGCAGCAGCGCGGACTACTACCTTTTGCCTAACGAGCAAAGCGCCGCTGTCCTTCATCAAGCCGGCATCGCGTCTTCGATCACGAAAACATTCGGCTTTCCGGTCAGCCCCGAATTTGCCGAGCCGGGCGTTTTTCGTTCTCCCCCTTCGCACGAAGAAGGCCGGCGCGTGCTTCACCTGGTCAATGCGCGCCGCGCGCACGCGCCGGAATTGATCCAGCGCCTCGCCGCCATCGACGGCATCCAACTCACCGTCGCTTTCGGTCGCGACCGGCGCTTGCGCCGCGCGATCGAAAATGTTCGCCGCTTCACCCGCCCATTCGCGATGGTCGGTTGGAGTGAAGAAATGCCGCGCCTCCTGCGCGCCTCCCATCTCATCATCAGCAAAGCCGGCGGCGCGACCGTACAGGAGGCGATCGTCGCAGGTTGCCCGATGATCGTTAATCACGTCATCCCCGGGCAGGAAGAAGGGAACGCGCGCTACCTGCTGCAAAACAAATCCGGCTCGGTTGCGCCGAACGACGACGCGGTCATCGCGACCGTGCGTTCCGCCTTCGCCGGCAACGCCGAGCTCTGGCGCGAATGGAATGCGAATATTTCCCGTCTAGGAAAACCGACCGCGGCGCTCGATATCGCAAAATTCCTCCTAGCGCTCTAATGGGCGAATCTCCTCCGGGGAGCGCAGGTTGCCAGCCTGCACAGTCCGGCAGCCTGCCGGACTGCTGAGCGATGAGCCGCAACGCATCCCGTTCCGCCAATCTTGATCACCCCACCCAGACATTTCCGGCAAGCTGCCAAACCCCGGAATCAATCACAGCCGAGGAAAAATTTGCGCACCCGCGAGGAAAGTCTGCTTCACCTCGAGGTTTTCGGACAGGACGACGAAGTCTGCATCAGCGCCTACTTCGAAAGCTCCTTTGCCTTTCGCATCCAAAGCCCGCGCCGGATTCGCGCTCGCCATCGCGATCGCTTCATGCAGCGGCACACCGACCTCGCGCACCATTGTCCGAACCAGATCTATCATCCGAGCCGCGCTTCCTGCTAAAGCCGACCGATCTGCCAGCCAGCAGGCGCCATTTTCAACTACGCAATCCAAGTCGCCTAACGAGAAGTGAGACTCGTTAGGCAAACCAGCTCCAGCAGTCGCATCCGTCACCAGACAAATCCCGCTCGGCCCCTTAGCGCGATACAACATCTTCATCAGCGTCTTGGAAACGTGACGCCCATCGGCGATCAACTCGCACACAATCTCCGGTTCGCTCAACGCGTATTCGAGCAACCCTGCGACCCGCTCCCCCTCCCGCCGCCGCATCGACGACATGCAATTAAAAGTATGCGTGACGTGTCGCATTCCATGCTCGAAGGCGCTTAACGCTTCCGCGTCCGTCGCGTCACTGTGCCCGCCGCTGACCGCGATTCCGTGCGCGCGCAATTGATCAATCGCTTCGAGCGCACCTGTTACTTCCGGCGCAAGCGTGATGCGCTTTATAACATCGCTGAATTCGAGCAGCGATTCCACCGCCTGACGATCGGGCTCGCGAATGAATTCTTTCTTCTGTGCTCCGGCGCGCGAGAGCGAAAGGAACGGCCCCTCGACATGCGCTCCGGCGATTTGCTTCACCTTCGGGCGGAAGGCGCGCACCGCTTCCAGGACTGAGATGATTTCTGCGAGCGGAGCGGTCGCAGTTGTGAGCAAAAGTAAGGTCGTGCCGCCGCTGGCGTGATATTCGCAAATGGCACGGAACGCATCGGACGATCCTTCCATGGTGTCGCGCCCCATCGCGCCATGGACATGCAAATCGACAAAGCCCGGCGCCAGGTAGTTCCCGCCCAAATCGACGCCTTCCGCGGTGGCCGCGCGAATTTCGGCGATCTTTCCGTCGCTCACGACGATGGCCATTTTCTCCCGCACGCCCTCCGGAAAAATCAGCCGCGCATTAGTAAGGATCATCGTTCTTTTACGAACACGTTCCTAAGGTGTCATCCCGAATCGCGAAGACGATGAGGGACCTCGCTCTCGTCGACAGATCACACCATTCGTTTGAAGCCTAACCATCACCCGGTATGAGTTCCCGCGCGTCGGTTCGCGTCGAGACGAAGCAGCGCATTTACGCGCGTTCGCGTCCCCTCGGAAAATCCGAGCGCTTTCTTGAAAGCCCAGTCTCGTTCCAGCGAATTCTCGATTCGTTGACACTCGCGAAAAACCGACCAACTGAGCGCCTGTTCCATCCAGAGCCGATGTCCGAAAACGGGCACCGGAAAATCGCTTCCGTGCAAAATGCGCGGTTCAATTTCCGGCCGCAGGCAATCGCGCAAATGCGCGCAGCGATTCAACGACACCATCGCGCTGATGTCGCCGTACAGATTTGGAAACTGCGCCAGCATCGCGACCCAATCGTCAAAATAATCCGGATCGAACGGGCCGCTTTTCGTTGCGCAATGCGCTGCGATCACGTTCACACCGCACTCCAGCGGCAAGCGCAAAAGCTTCGGGTCCGCATAGGCCGCATTCACAATTGGCACCGTATGTTCGCCGCCGGTATGCGCGAGCAACGGAAGCCGCGCCTCCGCCATTCGTTCCCAAAAACGGCGGTAGCGTAGATCCGACGGTTCGATGTTCTGGCAATTCGGCAAACACTTCATCAGGACCGCGCCGCGCTCCAGACAACGCTCCAGCTCATCCAGCGCATCGGCGCGCGCCGGATGAATGGAAACTCCGGAGAGGAATTCCGGATGCGTTTGCGCGAGATCGAGCACCACATCGTTGGGCACGAACATCGAGCCCAAATCGTCGCGCGGCCTTCCGTCGGAATCGTGCACCCGCTCGTGCGCGAGCAGAACAACTGCGTCAAAAGAGGAGGCGCGCACCAGCTCGAGCAGACGAGCGGCGTAAACTTTTTCCAGGTCGCCTTCGAGCACGCTGGCCGGAAAACCGAGCTGTCGAACCATGAAGCCGGCGAGCCAGCGATGCCAGCCATTCAAGCGGAGCCAGCCGCCCGAGCCAGCCGAGCCATTGCCGACCATGTGGACGTGCATGTCGATGCGAAGCGCGGCTGACATTAGATGAAGCGTATAGCTGTAGGCGCCTCGCTCTGTCGAGGCGTTCGCGTGCTTCCTGTCAATTTTGCAAACTCGATCGGCGGAAGGCGCGTTGCGTTCCTTTCCCCCGAAGGCCATCATCTTCGCGACGATGAAGTTTGATTACGATGTCGTGATTATCGGCGGCGCATTTTCCGGTGCGGCTACCGCGATTTTGCTGAAACGAAAGCATCCGGACGCGCGTGTTTTGCTCGTCGAAAAAGCGGCGGAATTCGATCGCAAAGTGGGCGAGTCCACCACCGAAGTCAGCAGCTGTTTCATGACGCGTATTCTTGGGCTGAGCCATTACCTCGGCCATCATCAACTCGCGAAGCAGGGGCTCCGAATGTGGTTCTCGAACAGCCCGGAGCAACGCTTCGATGATTGTGTGGAACTGGGCGCGCGTTATCAGGCGCGGCTGCCGACTTTTCAAGTCGATCGCGCAACGCTCGATTCTCATTTGCTCGAGACGGCGGTGGCGACGGGCTGCGATCTTCGCCGGCCGGCCAAGGTCACGCGAATCGATTTGAATGGCGCAAGCGGCCAGTCCATTTGCCTAACGAGTAATGGCGTCGAGGAAACTATTTCCGCGCGCTGGATCGTCGATGCGAGCGGTCGTGCCGCTTTGCTGGCGCGCAAGCTCGGCCATTTTCGCCAGAACGCCGAGCACCCGATCAACGCGGTTTGGGCGCGTTTTTCCGGGGTGAAAGACTGGGACAGTTACGACTGGCGCGAGCGTTTCCCCGATTACGCGAACGCCAGCCGGACCGCGCGCAACTGGGCCACGAATCATCTCATGGGGCTCGGCTGGTGGTGTTGGATTATTCCACTCAAAGGCGGCGATGTGAGCGCGGGAATCGTCTACGATTCGCGCATCTTCAAACTCAAGGAAGGCGCAAACCTCAGCGCGCGTCTGCACGCGCATTTACTCACTCATCCGGTCGGGCGGGAAATTTTCCGCGAGGCGCACGTGATCGAAAACGACGTGCACGCGTTTTCGCAAATGCCCTATACGAGCACGCAGGTCTGCGGCGAAGGTTGGGCCAGTGTGGGCGATGCGGCAGGATTTATCGACCCACTCTACAGCCCCGGCTTGGATTTCTGTTCCTACACCAGCAGCTATGTCGCGGAGATGCTGGCAGCGAATCTCGCGGGTGAAGACGTGGCGGAACGGCTCCGCTATTACAACGAGCAATATCCCATCACCTATCGGCTCTGGTTCGAGACGCTCTACAAAGACAAATATTTCTACATGGGCGATGCGGAACTGATGTCGGCCGCACTCCTGCTCGATGTCGGTTCGTATTTCGTTGGCTTAGTCGCGCCACTTTATCGCGACCCCGAACGCGGGTTCCTTCGCCTGCCGTTTGAAGGAAAGGCGGGCCGCGCGGTGGCGAGCGTGATGAAGTTCTACAACCGACGCCTAACGACCCTGGCGAAGCGTCGCCTAACGAGTGGTTGCTACGGCGCGCGCAATTCCGGCTGGCGCGAATTGTATGACGGCTTCGTGCCGGATGGGCGCGTCCGCAAAATGATTCGAAAGGGTCTGTTCCGCTGGTGGAAAGCGGAGTTGAAAAATTTGCAATTGATCCTGCGCTCGACCGAGAGGAGCCCGGATCCCACCTCATCCGAAGCGCCGAGCAACGTTTCTTCTCCGGACCCGGCCGATCCAGCGTCAAAGCAGCCTGTCATGTTGAGCTGAAATAGTCAGAGATCCTTCGCTTCGCTCAGGATGACAATAAAAGAGCGAACAGCCGGTTCATGCGAGGGTCGCATTCCGGCGACGGATGCTGTATTCGCACTGGCCTGTGAATGATCCGAGACGCTCGACCTACTTCCGCCGCTTTGCGGTCAAGGGTGTCGTCTGGCGTCATTATCTCGATTGGGCGATGGCGAATCTCCCGTTTTATTTAACGCCCATTCTGCTCATTTTTTGGACGTTCTTTTTTTTCTTTTTCGCCGCTCCCGCGCGCCGGTCCATTCTTCGTAACCTCGCCTTTGTTCTACCGGGTTCGTCACCGTTGATGAACCATTGGCGCGCCTTTCGCACCCTCATGAACTTTGCCTGGACGATCTCGGATGCGGCGGCTTTTAAAGTAAACCGGACCGACTTCAGTTACGAGATCGTCGGCGCCGAATTTCTCGAAGAACTCGCGCAAGCGAAAGGCGCGCTTGTTCTGACCGCACACATGGGAAATTACGATTTGGGCGCGGCTTTGTTTGCACAGAAATGCAACCGCGAGATCAGCATGGTGCGCGCGCCCGAACCGGACGAACACACCGCGCAGCATCTGGATGAATCCATGCAGCAAACCGGCGCCGGCGCAGTGAAGATTGCTTATAGCACGGAGGGCGCGCTGCTTTCTTTCGACTTGTTAGGCGCGCTCCGGCGCGGCGAGATCGTTTCGATCCAGGGCGATCGCACGATGCCTGGCGTAACTACGGTGGAGGGCCGCATGTTCGGCGCGCGCGTCGAAGTCCCAAATGGTCCTTTCACGCTCGCGCAAGTCGCGCAGGTTCCGCTTTATCCGCTCTTTATCGTGCGCGCCGGCTATCGGCGGTATCGAGTCATCGTGCGCGATCCGATTTTCGTCGCCCGGACAGCCCGCTCCCGCGATGAAGATATCGCGGCAGGAGTTTCCACCTGGTGCGATCTCCTCGAAAAAACGATCGCGCGCTATTGGGATCAATGGTTCGCCTTCGGACCGATTTTCGTTTCCGATGCCGAACGATAACGCGCTTGCGAGCACCGGATTTTATTTCGCACTTCCGCGTCTGCTGGCGAAATGGCGCGGGCGGCCAATGGAGCAAACGGAGGGAAATTGGCCCGAAGCGAACATCGTTGGCACGCTTACTCACCTGATTGCATATCTTTTCGCGTTTCAGATTTTGCTGCTCCGCCTACCGGTGAAAACACAGCTTCTGCTTTTCATTCCGCTGGCCTTTTGTGTGTGGGTTTTTTGGTTGCTGGTTCTCTACTTCAATTCCCTTCTCCTCAAATGTCTGCATGCCGGAGGACTGTTCCGCGCGACGCCGAATCGTCACGCGCAGAGCTTATTCATTAGCCTCATCACTACGGGCTTCGCCTGCCGACTCGGACTGTCGGAATCATGGCCGCGTTGGATCGGTCTTTTCTGGCTGGTTACAGTCGCAGTAAATTTCCTGGCCGCGCTCCTTCTCTCACCTGGCGATGGCGCTCACCCCACAGCCAGTTAAGGCGAAGGTCATTCGCGCTTTGCTCCTCGGCTTCGCCGCGGTTGCGCCCCTGGTCTCTCTTTTCCTCATCCGCACCCACCTTCTCCTCGCGCTCGCGCCGTTGTTCGTTTCCCACCTGCTGCTGCTTTACGCCACGCTCGTGCCGAATTCTCAGTGGTGGGGATTGGTCGTTAGGCGTTTTGAAACGAGCGAACGCGAAGTTTGGATCACGATCGACGACGGCCCGTCGCTCGAGCACACGAACAGGATGCTCGATATCCTGGAGCAGTTCGATGCGCGCGCGACGTTCTTCGTCATCGGCGAGCGCGCGGAGAAATATCCGCACCTCATCACGGAAATCCTGGCGCGAGGTCACGGGCTGGCCAATCACACCTACACGCATCCGAGCGGATCGTTCTGGTGCGCGGGTCCGAAACAAATTCGACGCGAGATCGATCGCTGCGGCGAGATGCTACGCACAACGCCTTATCGTCCGGCGCAATTTTTTCGCGCTCCCGCCGGATTGAAAAATCCCTTCGTGCATCCCGCGCTGGAATTACGCGACCTGAGTTTGATCGGCTGGAGTGCGCGCGGCTTGGACGGAGTGGCGCGCGATCCCGTAAAAATAGCAAAGCGAATCGAAAAGGGGGCAGCGCCGGGTGCAATCGTAGTGCTGCACGAAGGCAAGCGCACGGAGAAGGAGCCCGATTTCAGTCCGCGCTGTTTGGAACTGACATTGCAACATCTGGCGGCGCGCGGTTATCGATTTGTCATTCCGCGGCTCGAGCAGCTACGGGCTTAGCCGACGGCGAAAAATAAAGAGACGATTGTTGAAAGGTCCTCCTGCAAACATCGGCTGTTCCTCGAAATTGAATTGCTCCGCAGCGAACGCCGCGCAGATGGATTCACGGGTCGGGAAATGCAACGGGCCGCCAATGTTCCAGGAAACGGACTGCGCAAAGATTTCGCCCGCGTAGGTCATCCAAAATCTGGGCGAGCTATCGCGCGGACATTCCCGGATCAGTAGCATTCCGCTGGGCGC
>CAXSFN010000021.1:0-55592 GCA_964236815.1 uncultured Chthoniobacterales bacterium | reverse complement strand
GAAGGTCGCCAGCTTATGCAGGAGCAAATCCTGATGCGCTGGCTCCAAGTAATGCAGCACGTCGAACAACACGACGTTGCCGAGGAAAACGGGCAGTTCAGTCCGCACATCGGATTCGAGAAAGGTAATATTTTCGTCAGGTTTCCCGGCCGCGCGTGCGCGAAGAACTTTGCGCGGATCGATTTCGCAGGCCGTAATCGGCGGAGTGAAGCCGCGTGCGCGCAAATAATGCGGCAGTAAGCCCACGCCGCTGCCGACGTCGAGGAGCGGCAGATCGCTCCCGCGCAAAAGTTCCGCAGCCGAGCGAAAGATAGGATCGGAGCGAAGCTTGGAACTCGCGTAGTGACGCAACCAGCGTTGTGAAAAACGCCCCGCGACAAGCGCGCACGCGTCCTCGTGAGTCGCGGCGGGCGCGGAGCGGTTTTGCATTTGCTTCGAAATATCGCGCTGCCAGACTGAGTTAATGGGCGACTTCTTTTCGGGTTACGAAGTCGGCGGATTCTTCGACGAAATGTTCGCGGCGCCGGAAGAAGTGCGTCCTCATTACAGCAAATTGCTGGCGCGTTTCAAGGAGATGGCGCCGGATGAATTCGAGCGGAAAAGCCAGCTGGCTGCTTCCACTTTTCTGACCCAGGGCATCACCTTCACGGTTTACAACGACGACCAAGGAACGGAGCGCATTTTTCCCTTCGATCTCGTCCCGCGCATCATTCCGGCAAAGGAATGGGAGACGGTCGAGCGCGGACTCGTGCAACGGATCACGGCGCTGAATTTATTCCTGCACGACATCTATCACTCGCAAAATATCCTGCGCGACGGCGTCATCCCGAAGCAGCTCATCTGGGAAGCAGCGCATTTCCGGCCGGAATTCATGCACTTCGATGTGCCGCGAAATATTTATATTCACATTTGCGGAACCGATCTGGTGCGTGACGGCGACGGAAATTATCTAGTGCTGGAGGACAATGCGCGCTGCCCCTCCGGCGTTTCCTACGTGCTCGAAAATCGCCAGGCGATGAAACGCGTCTTCCCCACTTTACTCGGGCAATATCAGGTCCGGCCGGTGGAGGATTACAGCCAGGAGTTACTCAACGTTTTGCGCTACGTCGCGCCGCACGCGAAAGCCGAACCAACTGTCGTCCTGCTCACGCCGGGAACTTATAATTCCGCTTATTTCGAGCACTCGTTCCTGGCGCGTTCCATGGGAATCGAAATTGTGGAAGGGCGCGATCTGGTTGTGCAAGGCGGCAAAGTTTTCATGCGAACGACGATGGGACTAAAACAGGTCGACGTAATTTACCGCCGGATCGATGACGATTTTCTCGACCCGCAAGTCTTCCGGAAGGATTCCGGCTTGGGCGCGTTTGGATTGGTCGACGCGTATCGCCAGGGAAATGTCAGCCTGGCTAATGCGATCGGCACCGGCATCGCGGACGACAAGGTCGTCTATCATTATGTGCCGAAGATGATTCGGTATTATCTCGATCAGGATCCGATCCTGCCGAACGTGCCGACCTATCTCGCATCGGTGAAAGAGGATCTCGCTTACATCCTTGAACACATTCCCGAGCTGGTCGTGAAAGCGGCTAACGAAAGCGGCGGTTACGGCATGCTCGTCGGGACACAGGCAACGAAGAAAGAATGCGAGGAGTTCCGCGAGAAGGTGAGGGCAAATCCTCGCAACTACATCGCGCAGCCGGTCATCCCGCTGTCTCGTTCGCCGTCGTTTTGTGGCGAGAAAATGGAAGGCCGCCACGTCGATCTGCGGCCTTATATTTTGTACGGCGAGAAGGTGAAGATCATTCCCGGCGGCTTGACCAGAGTGGCGCTGACCCGCGGCTCGCTGGTGGTGAACTCGTCGCAAGGCGGTGGGAGCAAGGACACCTGGATCATCGAAGACGACGAGACAGTCTCGGTAGCCGCGAACTAAAATGCTAAGCCGCGTCGCCGATTCCCTTTATTGGACGAGCCGCTACATCGAGCGCGCGGAAAACAACGCCCGGATCGCCGATGTAAACCTGCAGTTGCTGCTCGATTCCGCCGCGCAGCCGAACAGCGATCTGAAGCAGCAGTGGAATCCGATCATCAGCTCGCTGGAGGAGAACGAACTTTTCGCTTCGCTTTACGCGAAACCGGACGGGCGCGCGGCGATCGATTTCGTTAGCCTGCAAAAGAAAAATCCGAACTCGATTTATTCCTGCCTTTCCTCGGCGCGGGAGAATGCGCGGACTACGCGCGAACAAATTTCGAGCGAGATGTGGGAGCAGATCAACCGTCTTTATCTTTTCGTGAATAGCGATGCGTCGCGGAAACTTTTGCGCTCGAGCCCCTATGAATTTTTCCGGCGCATCATTTCCGGGTCGCATCTTTTTCAGGGGATCACGCACTCGACCATGACGCATGGGGAAGGCTGGCATTTCATGCGCATCGGCCGTCTCCTGGAGCGAGCCGATTGCACCTCGCGCATTCTCGATCTGAAGTATCACATCCTCCTTCCAACCGGCGAACGGGTCGGCGGCAACGTCGATACCATCCAGTGGATGGCGGTCTTGAAATCCTGCAGCGCGCTCGAGGCCTACCGGAAAATTTACGTCGACCAGGTCGCGCCGTGGAAAGTGGCGGAATTCATCATCACGCATTCGGGCTTTCCGCGTTCTATCCGCTTCTGCGTCGATTTCCTCGACGAAGCTTTGCGTTGCATCACCGGGTCGAGCGAGGCGCGCTACGCGAACGAGGCGGAACGGCTCTCGGGCCGGTTGCGTTCCGATCTCGATTTCGTGAACATCGGCGACATTTTCAAATTCGGCCTGCACGAATATCTGACCTCCATCCAGGAACGACTGAGCGAGATCGACAACGCAACTTTCCAGACCTACTGCGCGAACGTTACTGCGGGTTGAGCAGACTCCCATACCAGCGAACGAGTGCTTCGCCGAAGAACATCCACGCGAGCGCGCCGGCCGCGAGATAAGGCCCGAACGGCAGTTTTGCCGACCAGACCCGTTTGCCAATTAACATTGTCGCAACACCAACGATCGACCCGAGCAAGGAACCGGCAAAGACGCTGAAGAGGACCGCACGCCAACCGAGAAAGGCGCCGATCGCGGCCAGGAATTTGAGATCGCCGCGCCCCATCGCTTCGCGCGGAATCTGCAGCTCGCGCACCACGCCGGAGATTTTGCCTAACGAGTCCAACGACATTGTTTCGTTCCCGATCATCACGCGATCGTAGTGAAACCGAAGAGTAGTTCCGCCAAAGCTACGCCCATCGATAACAGCTTCATCGCAATGCAGGTGGAGCTGATCCTTTTCGCGCGCGAAGTAATCGCTCCATAGGCCCTGTTCCTCGCCGACGGTGAAGTCGGCTTCGTCACCTCGCCGGACCCAGCTGAAGGGTGTCAGCGCCTCGAGACGGATTTTCTTTTTACCGAACGCGAGTTTGCCCCCTTCAAGGACCAGCCAGAGAAGCGCGTAACCGAGAAAGGCGGCGCCTAACGAGTACAGGAATGCGATCCCACGATGCTCGATTTCCATGAGCGCGGGAACAAGCAGGCAGGCGATGAGCCCGGCCGCGACGCCGCCCCATGTCACTTCATCGGGAATGATGAAATGCTCGAAGTCGATGAAGGTGGCGACGATGAGCAATGAGATCAAAACCCAATAGGCCAACGCGATCGGCCACGGGAAAAGCAGCCAAATGGCGAGGAAGAGGAGGGCGGTCAGCAGCTCGACCGCGAAGTAGCGAAAGGCGATGCGATTGCCGCAATTCGCACAACGTCCCCGCAGAAATAGCCAGCTGAAGAGCGGAATGTTCTGGTGCCACGGGATTGGTTTCTTGCAGGAAGGACAAAAGGAACGGCGCGGTTGATTAACCGACAAATCGAGCGGCAACCGATAGATGCAGACGTTCAGAAACGAACCGATGCAGGCGCCGAGAACGAACGCGAGCGCGGCGAGAAAGCGACCTGGAAGGTCCGGCGCAACCATTCGTCAGGAGAGCGCGTTTCGTTTCCGCCGTTCCATGAACCAGGCGATCCAGATGCAGCTCTCGTAGAGGAAATACATCGGCGCGCCCATCGCCATCATCGTGAGAACGTCGGGCGTGGGCGTGATGACGGCAGCTAGAATGAAGATCAAAACGACCGCGTATGGGCGAGTGCGCTGCATCAGTTCGTAGGTGACGAGCCCGAACTTGACCAGCGCCAGCACCACCACCGGTAATTCGAAGGAGAGGCCAAACCCGATGGTGAAGCGGGTGACGAAAGAATAATATTCCCGCACCGTCCAAGCCGGAATCCAGCCGAGCGATTGGGCGTCGTTAAAAAAGAACATGACCGTTTTCGGCAGGAGCCAAAAATAACAGGAGATCACGCCGCTCAAGAAAAGGCCGAAGCTCACGCCAATCGCCGGCAGCATGAGCCGCTTCTCCACAGCATTCAGGGCGGGCAGAACGAATTCGGCCAAAAAATAGATGAGAAACGGAAAGGAAAGGACGATCCCGGCGTAGAAGGCCAGGTTAAAAGAAATGGTAATCGAATCGGTAATGCCGAGCGCTTGCAGGGTGCGGATCTTCGGATCGAGCTGCTGTAACGGACGCTGCATTACCTGCGTAAGCGTGCCGCGAAAAGTGAAACAAAGAATCATGGCGACAAAGAGCGCGATCGCCATTTTTACTACCGTCCAGCGAAGATCTTCGAGGTGTTCCAGAAACGGCTTCGCCGTCTCCGACTCGGGAACTTCACGGAATTTAAAGAAATTTCGCAGCGCCATCGGACGAGCTTATGCGTAAAACGAGAGCAAACCGGATGCGATCAGGCGCGCACAAATCGCAAGCGTGTTGGCATCGCGGATTTCGCCGTTCGCGATCAGCCGGGCGATTTCGCGCGGCGTAAAACTGCGGCAATCCACGATCGATTCAGATTCATCGTGATCGTGACCTTCCGCCGCGGGCTCGACATTGCGCGCCAGGAAAAGATAAGCGTGCTCGTCTGTAAAACCTGGCGAAGAAAAGAAATGTCCCAGCGGCAGCAACTCCCCGGTGGGAGCAAGCCGATACCCGGTTTCCTCCCGCAGTTCGCGCAAAGCGACTTCTGCGGCCGAGGCGAAATCCGGCTCGCCCGCCTGGTCGATTTGCCCTGCCGGCATTTCCCAAATCGTGGCACGAATCGGAATTCGCTCCTGCCGAATTAGGACCAGGTTGCCATCTTCCAACATCGGAGCGACCACGACTGCGGCCTTGCGATGCACGACCAGCCATGACCGGCCCTTCGTCACCGTCGGGGTGCGAACCATCTCGGTCACGACCTCGAGATGATCGTTCTTGAAATGCGTCTCACTCGAAATCTTCTTCCAACCCTCGTCTGCCACGAGCGCACTCTTGAAATTCACCGCGGAAGATTATGAGCGGACTCGCGAAAAGCGAATGGAGACTGCTCAGCAGGCGATGCGATCGCAGATGACCGCGACGAAGCGGGTCTCCGGAAGGACAAACTTCCGCAGCTCAACGCGCACGCGCCGGAGCGGAAACATCTCTAATATATATAGTGCGACTTTTTCGGCGAGCGTCTCGATGAGCTTATCGGCGCGGCTCTCGGCAAACTCCTTCACCGCTCGAGCGACCTCCGCGTAGTTGATGGTGCGGTCGATTTGGTCGCGCATTTCATCGAACGGTAGACGCGGCCACATCGTAATAGAGATTGTAAGGCGCTGCGGTCGGGCTCGCTCCTCGTCTGGAACGCCGACGTGAGCTGCCAGTTCCATCTCTTCGATTTGGATGGCGTCGCCATTCAGCTCTGCGCTCACGACTGCGCTTATAAGCCCGCGCGCGCGCGGAACCAAATTGCATCTTCACCCAAACTTCTCGCCGCCACTCCCGTAGAAGACAAGGCATGCAATCCCCCTGGTTCCTACTGCGCTGGTTAATGATCATCACCGCCTGCGCGCTGGCAGTGCATTACACCTGGAAGCAGACGAAGGAGCAAGGCGCTCCCGGTTATCGCACCATTCCGCTGATGCAAGGCGCCAAAGCGGTCGGATCTCAATTAGCCGGCGTGGCGGTCGATCCGAATCGGCGCGATGTCTATGCCATCGTCGGGGGCGAAACCAAGAATGCGTTGCCCGGCGATTTTTTTATCCTTTGGAGACGAAGAGACGGCCAACATTACGGGCTGACTTTTTTCGAGCAAAACAATGGAGCGCGCGCGCTCTGCCAGGCTGACCGAAACGGACAATTAGAAACGCTGCACAACTTCCGCAGCGCCGATAACACCAGCGCGCTCCAGCTCGACCACGAAGCTGAAGCCCAAGCAACGGTGCGGTCGATTATCCAAGCCCTTCCGCCCGGCTTCGAGCTTTCCGGCCGGCAATGATGGAAATTTTCTCCGATCAAAGGGAGGACGAGAAAGATTATCCGGAACTCCGGCCGCCGATTGTCGTAGTTCCAATCGCGATGCTTTCCCAATTCGAGCAAAATCCTCACCGCCGCGCCCCCATCAGTGTGGTCGTGGCGGACGATCACGAATTGCTGCGCGAAGGAATCGTGGCCGTTGTTGCACGACAGGACGGGTTCGAAATCGCGGGTTGCGCGAGCGACGCCGGCGCGGCCTTCGCGCTCCTGGCGCGTCATCGGCCGGAGCTTCTCCTCCTCGACGTTTATCTCGGGGGCGACAATGGCATCCATCTGGTCCACGACCTTGCGGCCACTTACCCGGATACGCGCATTCTCGCGCTTTGCGCTTACGAAGAGCCGACTTCCATGGCACGGTTTCTTTCCGCGGGCGCGAGCGGCTTCCTGGTCAAGAGCGCATCAAGCGCGCAACTCGTCGAAGCGATTCGGATTGTGGCCCTCGGCCAAATTTATTCCAACCGGAGAAGCCGTTACGCGCCCAAGGAAGCGGAGCGCCTGCGGGTGGTGGATAACGGAAGATAAAAAAAATAATCAAACTTCCCGCTCTCATCTCCGTAGAACCTTGCGAGTCGTTCATGATGCGTTCTCCGCTGCTGGGTGGCGGCGGGGGATTGAGCGGCTCCTTAGGTTAAGAGAAGCTCTCGCACTTCCGAGAGGAAGAATTCAGGCGGGAGCTTCTCGAACCTGGGGTGACAGAGCGAAACACGTGGATCACTTAACTTTGACCTTGAGGAAAAAATCATCCGTCCCCACGATTGACCCCCGTGGAGCAAGACGTCGCAGTCCAGGTAAAAGGCCACGGGTGCTTTCAGACCACGCGCTGGAGCGTGGTTCTCTCCTCGGCGGCGGGTTTGAAGGACGATTCTTCGGTCAACACTGCTCTGGGCGAGCTCTGCCGCACATATTGGCGGCCCATCTTCGTTTTTATTTGCCGCCGCGGTTATCCGATCAATGAAGCGCAGGATCTGACCCAGGATTTCTTTGTCATGGTCTTAGAAGGTGATCTGCTGGGACGTGCCGACCCGAATCGCGGTCGCTTTCGTTCCCTTCTTTTGAAGGCGCTGCAAAACTTCCTGATCGATGCTCACTGCAAGCGCTCGGCGAAGAAGCGTGGTGGCGGAATGCAATTCGTTTCCTGGGATGATTGGATGGCCGAGGCGCCGTCCCAACTTAGTTTGCCAGCGCGAGCGCGTGATTCGTGGCCGGCGGAGCGTCTCTTCGACATTCGCTGGGCTGCGACGGTCGTGGAACGAGCGCTCAACCGTTTGCGCGAAGAGTGTGAAGAGCGGGGTCGGCGGCGCATTTTCGATGAGGTCAGCGGATTGCTTTCCGCGGAAAGAGGGGACGTTTCTTATGGAAGAATCGCAACCACTCTGGGCGTTTCGAGCGGCGTGGTAAAACGGCTGGCCTTCGAGTTGCGACAGCGTTATCGCCAGCTCTTGCGCGAGGAAGTCTCGCAGACGGTGGAAAAGCCGGAAGAGATAGACAACGAATTGCGGTATCTGTGCGCAGCCCTGGCGTGGCAGGAAGATTGACTCGTTAGGCGGATGCGACTCGCCGCTTCATTTCGTGATTAACGATGCACTCCGGCGGATTTTCCGATTCATTCGTTAGGCCAGCAGAAACTTGCCCTCAATGCGGCGTGGCCGCGCGGGTTAATGGAGGTGATTGCCTGAGTTGCCTTCTGCGCACCGGACTAGACCCGGAGAGCGAAAGCGATGACGGCAGCTTCGACGAGCTCTTGTCGGAAATCGATGTTCGCGACCGCGATTGGCGTTTCGGTAATTACCAAATTCTGGAAGAGATCGGCCGCGGCGGGATGGGCGTCATCTACCGCGCCCGCCAGCGGCATTCGCGGCGGATCGTCGCACTCAAACGCGTCCTGAGTTATCACGGAGATTCGCGTGAAACGCTGGAACGTTTTCGTCGCGAAGCAGAGGCTGCCGCCAGTCTCGATCATTCCAACATTCTGCCCATTTACGACGTGGGCGAGAGCGATGGTCTGCCCTTCTTTACGATGAAGTATGCGACTGGCGGAAATCTCCAGCAAGCGATGGCTGGCTTGGGAGCGGATCCTCGCGAATGCGTACGATTGCTAGTCAAAATCACGCGCGCGGTCGCTTGCGCGCATCGCGCCGGAATTTTGCATCGCGATCTCAAGCCCGGGAATATTCTGCTCGATGGTCACGGCGAACCGATGGTGAGCGACTTCGGGCTGGCCAAATGGATCGATGCCGACAGTCACTTAACGCGAAGCCTCGCGATTTTCGGCACGCCCGGTTTCATCGCGCCGGAACAAGCCGACGGCCCGCGCGATGCCGTGACCGCGGCGGCCGATATCTATAGTCTGGGCGCAATTCTGTTTGCCCTCCTCACAGGCCGCCCGCCGTTTCTGGGCGAACACGCGCTCGCCGTTATCCGGCAAGCCTCCGAAAAAACGGCGCCCCGGCTGCGCTCGCTGCTCCACAACATGGATCGCGACCTTGAAACAATTTGCGCCTGTTGTCTGGAACGCGAGCCCGATGCGCGTTACGGCTCCGCGACCAATCTCGCGGATGATCTCGAGCGTTGGCTAGAGGGTCGCGCCACGATCGCGCGGCCAATTACAGTTCCGGTTCGCCTCTGGAGATGGGCTCGCCGCGAACCTGCGGCGGCCGCCATTCTCGCCGGCATTTTGATCGCGGTGGCGGTGGTGACGATGCGCGAAGTCGAGCGGGGAACATTGGAAAATAATTTCCGCGAAGAACAAATCGCGTTGCGCTCCATCGCGGTTTTTCCCTTTCTCAATCTCGATAGCCTTACGTCCGATCGTAAATTCTCGGCCCAATTGGCTTCAGCGTTGCAGATCAAACTAACTAACTTTGGGCCTTCCCGGGTCATTGCCCCGGCTGTTTCGGAATGGGGAATGGCCGGCGCAGCGGCCGAAGTAAATGAGATCGGACGCAAGCAGCAGGTGCGAACGGCGCTCGCCGGGACAGTGCGCAAAGAGGCCGGCCATCTGCGCGTTTCGTTTCGTCTCATCGATGCGGCGCGAGGCGAAAATTTACTGCACTACGCGATTGAAGTTCAATCATCCGAAAGCTCGGTGCGGGAAGTCGCGCGAGCCATCGCCATCGGGATCGATTCGATTTTGCAAAAGGAGCATTTGACTGCAATGCCCGACGCCGCGGAAGACCCTGGTCTCCAGCGATCCGCGGCGCGGGACTTCATTATAGCCGGCAGAGAATTGGCCGACCGTCGCAGCAGCGTCGACTTGGATCGAGCGATTCAATGCTTTGAAAAAGCGATCGCGGCAGAACCGTCTTCCAGCGTTGCGCATGCGCAGCTCGCGCTTGCCTGCCTGGGCCGGACCAGTTTTCTCTTCGACGAAAAGCTACTCGCGAGAGGAGAAGCGGCGGCGCGTGAAGCGATCCGGCTAGGACCGAACCGTAGCGAGGCACATCGCGCTCTGGCGATGGTGCTCGAAACGAAAGGCGATTTCCCCGGTGCGCAGGAGGAAATATATCGCGCGATCGATTTGGACGGATTGAAAGAGCGGCTCGCCAGCCACCTGGGCGCGATCGCAGTGATGATGGGCCGGCCGGACCGCGCGTTAAGGTGGAGTCGCATCGCCAGCCAATGGCAATCTCGTCCCGCTGCCTACGAACATCTGGTCGGCGATTGTCTGACTGAACTAGAGCTGGATGCAGACGCGGAAATCGCCTACCGCCACGTAGCCGATCTTCAGCCGGAGATGCCTGAGGCTTGGATGGGCTTATGCCGTCTGCGTTTGCTGCAGGGAAAAGGCGAAGAAGCCAGAAACCTCTGGCTGGCGAATCGAACGCGATACGAAAACTTTGAGTTCGCGCAACAAATGGGCGCGCAGGTTGAATTTTTCACGCGGCATTTTCCCGAAGCGCAAAAAATCTACGCGAGGCTCTCGCAAACGGCGCCGGATGGAGGCGATCAATTTTTTGGCGCGCTCAGCTACAAGTCGGCCTTGGGCGAACTGCTGCTACGAGCGGGTGAAGGTGAAGCGGGCCGGGTGTTGCTGGGAGAACGTCTCACTCAGTTGCAGAAAATTCGAGAGACGGCGACGGGAAATTCCCAAATTTTGTATGAGATGGCCGCGATTGAGGCGACGCTGCAGGAACCGGACGCTGCGATCGGGCACCTTGCCGCAGCAAGCGCGGCCGGTTGGCTGGACCATCGATCGGCCCAAATCGATCCTCGTTTCGACGGCATCCGCGCAACCGTCCAATTTCGCGAAATTATCGATGGCATGCGCCAGCGTGTAATCTCGCTTCAGGAAGGTGTGAGCGAACCGCTCACCAATTGAACAACAAAGAGGAACATCAACATGCCAGAAGAAAATCCGAGAGGCGCCGAGATGGCGTCGTGGGATACGAGCCCTGCCGGAGTAGAGGCTCGGATTAAGGCTACGCGAGCTTTTTGCGAATTCCTGGATGATCCGCAAAACAAACAAAGACGTGCCGAATGCCAGGAATCGTCTGATACAGCCAGACGACTCTTCGCCGAGCTCGGGCATTTCTACGTGGAAGGCGACAGCAATATTCCATCGGACCTCAAGCCCATCCCGCGGAAAACCATCTTCAATGTCTATGAGGAAGATCCCGCGGATAAGCGGGACGAACTAGTCACAATCGTCCTGCCGAAAGTGGGAGGAATGCCGGCGGCGAACCTCTTCCAGGCGCGCGACTATTACCGCTGCTCCTACTGGCCGTATTAATCAGAGCGTTGCGCGAGCGCTGCGCTGATGACTTGGCAAGCGCGTTTCATTTCGCCGGGAGAAGGCAAAGTCACGGACTTTACCGCGCTGCCGGAAAAGAGCGGGATATCGAGATCGCGCAACGCGGCGGCTTCGCGCCAAGCTACCGCCGCCGTGATATGTGAGCTTCGGCAAGCGCGGCGCAGAAAGGTGGAACGCGCACCGCCGTTCTTGAGCAAGACCGGCGATAACGATTGCGCGAGGATCGAATGATATTGGGCCGTCGGCCGATGGATCAGGCGGCACGGTGCCTTGCCGATCCGATTCGCGAACCGGAAAAGAACCACCAAACGCGAGCGCTTTGCACAGAAGAATTCGTGCATAGCTTCGAATCCGTCCACGGTCGCAGCGGCCGGAACGTGTAAGCGTGCGGATGATCGTTTCGGCCGTGTTTTTTCTGCCGTGACCCGCCCGAGCGCGGCGATATTACAGAGGTCGGCGTTGAGCGGCAACATTCCGGTTCGAAAGAGGCCGAGCTCTCGCCGTCGGATTTTTCGAGGCAAGGCTGTCTCGGGATGCAAAAGGGTTTCGCAATCAACCAGCACAGGTTGGTTGCGTTCGCCGATCAAATTGCCGCGGTGGAAATCAACTCCGCGCAACAAGTGGACGAGATACAAAAGCGCGCCGGCGCGAAACCAGAAATCTCTTTCGGCACGATAACTGAGAGTTGGGCGCTGATGCACAGCTTCCATCCATTGATCCTGCGCGGATGATATGAGACGTGGAATTCTGAAAGGATTCGGGAAATTTTGCCGATTAATCCACGCCAGGAGCGCGAACCAGGCTCTGCTTTGACGAGCTTGCCGCGGTTTATAAAACCATTCGCCGCCGCGGGCAAAACGGACACCGATAACAGCGCGGTTGCGATCGTGCAGATCGGAGACATCCGGTTCCACTGAAGTGATGTGATCGCCCGGTGCGAATTTTTCCGCAGCCCGAGCGAACTCGCCGAAGGACGCGAGCCAATGCCCGATTTGGACGGACCAGATGCGGCCGAGTTCTGGATAATACCGCATCATTTCGAGCGTTCGATTTTCCAGCCCCGCTGAGAAAAATAAACTCGCCATCGAGTGAACTCGGGTCGCTTGGCGCAAGAACGGAGTGTTAAGGAAAACTCGCCACTCATACCCGGCAACATCTCGCGCAGGGAGAGCGAGGCGCCGGAGAAGCGCGCGGCGAAATGAATGTTGCGACCGGCGGGACAAGCTCAATCCAGTGCCGAAAAAACTCTCGCGGCACTTTGCCCAGGCAAATCGCACTAACGGCAAAACAAGATTTTCCTCCAGATTGAAACGTGGCGACGGTTCGGAGTGCCGACTGGCGAGACGCGCCCGGATTTCCGCGTCTAGTTTGGAAGGGCCGTGGTTCAAAGGCCGACGACAGTCGCGAGCTCGGCGAGATTTCGAATGGGACTCACGGTGCCGTCCGGTGTTTTCCATTTCGATGGCGCCCATGCTCCGTCGTTTTGAAAGAGAAAAGACTCAGGATCGTGACGTAATGAGGCCTCGATCACTTCTGCGACGATGCGGCTACCGACTGCTCCGAGAGTGAGGCCTCTTTCGTTGACCTCCGCTTCAAGCAAAAGGTAATACCAGAGCGGAGTATCGCGCGCGAAGCCGCAGGCCCGAGCATTTTTCCAGCCCTCGCTTTCCTCTGGGATGACGGCGGTCGGATCCAAGGCATCACGAAGTTGCTGACCAGTGGGGAGCTTTGTCGCTGCACCTCGAGACAAAGTCCGAAGCGCGAGGGCGTGCGGTTCATGCGGCCCCGGCGATACGACAAAAGGATGAATGCTATCATCGGGCAAATGAAGGAGTGGGTCGACCAGATGTGTATCGATCAGCATGCTGTTCTCCGAGCGCGGCCGCATGAAATGACTCCAATCCACCGCCATCTCAGAAGCGAGCGCGCCCGGCCGATGCGTGCTTCCGAACAGTTCGCCTAACGAGACCTCTCGCCCACGTTCCGTCATTCGATATTTGCTTCGCACCATGCTGTGACCGAAACGCGCAGCTGCCTGGGAGAATTCCACAGGAATGGAAAAACAACCGGGCGGCCAAACGATCCGGCGATCCTCATCGACGATCACTGCCTGATAAATCTCCCTCTTGCAGACTCGAAGGAGAAAATCATTTCGAACCAGCCATTGGAATTGCCACCGCACCAAAGCGCGAGCGGACTCGAACACCCTTCCCACCGGGCCGCTCCCGATTCGCTTTTGTACGGCCGCATTATGGAGCAGCAGAAACATGGCGTGGATCTGTCGGAGCATCGCATTTTCGCAGTTCCTCGAATCGGCGACTGCGGGGAAATTATCGATCAAAGGCACGTCGAAGAGCGCGCCGCGCGCAGTCCGGGCTGCGCCGATTCGGAACGATATTCCATCGTAAAGATGCCCGTGATTCGCGGAGCCAGGTCCATCGCCGTAGATGCTGTCCAGATCCAGCGCCGGTGTTCGGCCATTGATCGTCTCTTCCGGTTCCGCCTGTCCTGCGTCTCGAAAGGCGGTGCCATCGAAGGTGAGATCGTGCGTGATGAACTGGCCGAAATAGGTGTAGGCGGCGGCGAGCGGGAATTCAGTTGCGGGCGCGGCCGCCCCGTTTTTCTCGAACATCGACTCAGCGAGACGATTCAAACGTTGCTCGACGTTATGCGGGCCTTTGGCGTATTGAAACGCCGGCAGCAAACGACAGTAGCGGGTTGGAGCGGAGAGCCTGTGCGGAGGCGAGATCATCCTACCTCGCTCTGCTCTTCGGAACTCTATCCGAGTTGAAAGCGCAAATCGCGCACCGTTTTCGAACCAAAACGCTGCTTGAGTTTGCGCAAGATTTCCGCTTTCGAGATTGCTTCGAATTGATAACGGAGCGCGGGCTGCAAAACCCGCACGAAGAGCACGCCTTCGCGCAGACTCAGCGGTGCGGAATGCGTGGCGATGAATTCACCAACGATTCTTTTCCAAGCTTCGATCACTTCCGCCTCGCGCAGCCGTTCGCTCAGTCCCAAGCGCTGCATTAGTTTCGGCAACGCATCGCTCGGCCGTTGCCAGCGATCCGGACTCGCCTTCTTTTCCGGTAAACCGCGCCATTCAGCGAGAACCGTGGCGCGCAACGCGGCGTTCATGATTCCAAAAGCGCCTAATATTTCCGACGCATGTTGCTCGGCAGAATATTCAGCTCGGTCCGATATTTAGCCACCGTGCGACGGGCGATCGGAATGCCCCGCTCACCCAAGATTTCCACGATCTCTTTGTCACTCAAGGGTGCGCTGCCATTCTCGCTTTTCACTAAATCCAGGATCGCTTCTTTCACGCTCGTGTTGCTCATCGCTTCGCCACTCGCCGTCTGGTAGCCGGGCGTGAAGAAATATTTCATCTCGAAGACGCCCTGCGGCGTGGACATGTACTTCCCCGAAATGGCGCGGCTCACGGTAGTTTCGTGCACTCCCACCGCGTCTGCGATTTGCACCATTGTCATCGGTTTCAGATGCGCGGAACCATGGTCTAGGAATTCGCGCTGCCTCCCAACGATTTGATGCGCAATGTTCGAAATCGTCTGCTGGCGCTGATGGATCGATTTGATCAGGAATTTCCCGCTGCGGATTTTGTCGCGAATGTAATCCTTCACCTCGGTGCCATTACCATCCTGCGCCATGATGTCCTTATAGGTATTGCTGATGCGCAGGTGTGGAATCTGTTCGCCGTTCAAGATGACTTGGTATTCGCCGTCGATCTTCTCCACCGTCACATCAGGCAGCACATAATTCTGCGGGGATTCTGCGAAAATTTGTCCAGGCCGAGGGTCAAGCTGCGCGATGTTGTTCGCGCATTTCTGCACCTGCTCGACGTTCAGTCCCATCCGCCGCGCGATCTCTGGAAAGCGGCGCTTGCCAAGGTCGGCCATGTGATCGCTGATGATTTTATATTCGAGATTGTTTTGTTTTCCCTCGCGTTTCAGCTGAATCAGAAGGCACTCCCGCAGGTCCTGTGCGCCGACGCCAGGCGGATAGAAACTCTGAATTAGAGTCAACATGTGCTCGAATTCTTCCTTCGCGATGCCGGTGTTCATCGACATATCCTCCGGTGAGGATTGGAGAAAACCGCTATCGTCGATGTTGCCGATGATTACTTCCGCGGTCTTTCGATCTTCGGTATTGAGCGCGGTCTGGTTCAGCTGCCCCATCAGGTGTTGCTGCAACGTTTCCTGCGTGGCGATCGAATCGAAAAAGAATTGGCGCTTTTCCTCGTCGTCCTGGGAGCGGCCACTGTAGCTGCTCGATTGCGCCATGTAATCGCGCCACTCGTCATCGAGCTTGGCAAGCTGATCGAACTCCTCCTTGAACTCGGTGTCCGTCGCCTCTTTCGGTTCCTCGGTTCCTTCCGAATCCGGCTCGGTCGCAAGTTCCTCGAGGACAGGGTTGGTTTCCATCTCCTGCTGGACCAGGTTGCGCAGTTCGAGCAGCGGCGCCTGCAGGATGAGCAGACTTTGCTGCAGCTGCGGCGCGAGGACCTGTTGCAGCGAGAGATTCTGCGATTGATGCAACCCTTGGCCAGCCATTGGTCGAAGGTTACGCAGGTAAGAGGCCAAATAGCAAGCAATTTTCGCGCCCCAAATGGATGTTTTTCCGTCTGCGAAACGTCAGCTCGAAGGAGGAATGCCGCCTGCTTCACTTTACATTCTCTCATGAAACAAATCATCTCCACCACCCTTCTCTCCCTTGCGCTGCTTGGTTCCGCGCGGGCAGTCGATCCGGCTCTCCCTCAGGGAAAGCAGATGTCTTCGCTCATCAACGAAATCCAATCTCAACAAGCAACAATCGCGGACAATCAGGCAAAGATCGAAGCACGCCTCGCACCGTTAGCGGAAGCGCTACGCGTCGCAAAAATCTATTCAAGCCGGGGGGGACGTTGAGCATGAAAGCGCACTTCCTCTTAGGCCTCATCTTTGCAATCGCGTGGGCCCCTTTGCAGGCGCAGTCGCCCGCTCCGATCATTGTCCAAGCGATGCCGGCAACAGCTCCTGCACCCGCAGCCAATGGCGCTCCAGCGGCAGCCGCTCAATCCGACCAAGCGACCCTCAAGACTCTCCAAGAAATCAAGGTCGCGAACGAAGCCATCCTGGCAAAACAGGCCGCCACCCTGGAGCAGATCGACGAACTTGAAAAAGCGGCGGAGCAGATCAGGATCTACAGTAAGCGCGGTTAGCCGTCGGCCCCGCTACTTTTTGCTCTTTGGCTCTACTTTTCGGTAAAGGGTCGCCATGCTGATCCCCAGCATGCTTGCAGCTTTTTCGCGCGAACCGTCGCAATGGTTGAGCGTAGCGTCGATGTAACCGCGCTCTTGTTGCTGAATAAACTCGTCGAGCGACTGGCCAACCGGCATTGCCGCCATCGCTTGCGCGGACTTCTCGCCTTTCGCTGCAGCCACGATCTGTGGCGGCAGATCGCTCGGTAGGATCATGTCTTCGTCGCAAAGCGCACAGGCCCGCTCGATCGCATTCTCGAGCTCCCGGACGTTGCCGGGATAATCGTAATGGCAAAGAATATCGACCGCTAGAGGATCGATCTTCTTCGGTTCGCCGCCTGTGTTCGCCGACTGTTTTTGCAGAAAATGATTCACTAGCAAGGGCACGTCTTCCAGACGATCGCGCAGCGGCGGTATCTCAATCGGAATGACGGCCAATCGGTAGTAAAGATCTTCTCGAAACGTCCCTTCCTTCATCATGGGCTGCAGCGGTTCGTTGGTCGCGCCGACCACACGCACGTTCACTGGCGAGCTCTTGTTGTCGCCCACGCGCCGCACTTCACGCTCTTGCAAAACCCGGAGCAACTTCGTCTGTAGCGAGGTCGCCATCGAATTAACCTCATCGAGAAAAATCGTTCCCAGGTTCGCCTCTTCGAAGAGTCCGCGCTTGTCCGCGACCGCGCCGGTAAAGGCGCCCTTTTTGTGCCCGAACAATTCCGATTCCAGTAAATTCTCCGGAAGCGCGCTGCAGTTGATCGCCACGAACGGCTGATGTTGGCGGTTGCTGTTGAAATGCAGACCACGCGCGACCAATTCCTTCCCCGTCCCGCTCTCGCCCTGGATGAGCACGGTGCTGTCAGTATCGGCCACCTTGTTAATCAAATTATACACCTGCTGCATGCTCTGGCTCGTGCCGATAATATTCTCAAAGCGGTAGCGATTCTTGAGCTCCTTCCGGAGATAAACGTTCTCTCGGAGTGCCGCTTGATAATCGAGCGCGCGTTGCACCGTCATTTGCAGTTCGTCGATCTTAAACGGCTTGGTCACGTAATCGTAAGCACCCATCTTCATCGCTTCGACCGCTGTCTCCACCGACGCGTAAGCCGTGATTAAAATGACCGCCGTTTGGCGCTGATGCTCGCGCACATGTCGCAAGACATCGAAACCGGTCATCGTTTCCATTTTGATGTCGGCGATCACGACCTGCGGCTGGATCGAGTCGAGCTGCTCGATCGCCTTTGCGGCGGAGTTAAACGGGAAAACCTGATGACCTTTTTCCCGACAAAGCGTCACAATGACTTCTACCATCGCTGGCTCGTCGTCTATGATAATGATTTTGGCCATAATCGCAGTGCGGAGAATAATTTCAGAAATGAGAAAAGCAACGCCAGAAACGAGAATTCGTTAGGCGTTTTCAGCGAGACCACCATCGATCATTAGCCAAGGATCCTCCCCGCAAAACGAAAGTATTTCGTCGTAAATCTCGTCCATCGTTCCGAAAAAAGGCAGCGCGAGCAAATCTGCGAGAGCCCCTGAACACAGCCGTCCGAGTTCGTGTTTACATCCTAGCGCCACAGCCGCATTCACGGTCGCCATCTTGATTAATTCAAACGGAGAGACCCAAGGTTCCGTTTGGGAAAGCTTCCGCATTTCTGCGAAAAGACTGAGGTTTTGGTTGCTCGCAAGGCTATCGGTACCGAGACAGATGTTAAAGCCGCGCTCGCGCAGTTTTTTTAACTGAAAGGGCGCGTGCCCGAAGAAGGCGTGACTCCTCGGGCAGTGCGCCACACTGAACTTTGGAGCGCTTCTCAGCCGCTCGAAATCGCTCTCAGTTAACTCATTCAGGTGCGCGACAATCCACCGCTCCCTCACGCCGCGCCGGACGAAGAGCGCAACCGGCGTTTCCTTTCCACAATCCTCCATCGACCGGTCGATGCTCTTCATAAATTCGAAAAGCGGTCCTTTCGCAGCGCGAAACATCTGCGTCTCTTCGCCTGACTCGGCTAGATGCGTGCTGAAAACCGAGCCCTTCTCCGCGCAAACCTTCGCCGCCTCTTCATACAAATCTCGTGATGCAGTGTAAAGCGCATGCGGCGCGAGGCCGACTCGACTGAGCGAATCTCCCTGCGTCGCTTTCGAAAGCCTTTCGAAAATCTCGAAGGCTGAAACGTCCTTTCGCACATCAACCATTTCCCCCAGCCACCAGGAGCGCAGTGGCGCCGGGCCAACCTTTCCCACGAACTCCGGAAACGCTTCGAAATTCACTATCGCGGTCGTGCCGAACTTCTGCGCCTCCGCGAATCCGCGCTCGATTGACCGCACGTAGTCATCCCCCGTCCATCCAGCCTTGTGTTCGTTGATTGCACGGATCCAATCAGTGAACGAAGCCTGCGGTGGGATCGCGCCGCGAAGATCTGTATAATCGAGATGGCAATGCGCGTTGATCAGTCCCGGCAACAAGACGCGTTCGCCCAAATCCAGCACTTCGCTCGTGTGGCGCAACCGCACTTCCGGCCACTTGCCGACATCGATGATCTTATTTCCGCATAGGACGACGGCGCCATTTTCGATCGGCGCGCCCTCCATCGTCACGACAGCGCGCGCGCGGATAATCATCAGGAACGCCTAACGAGTGATGACGGAAGCGGTTGCCCGCTTCGTCACCGAAACGCCTGGCCCATCAGCATGGCCACTCGCTCGATCACTTCCCGATCGTCTTCCGCGAAGGCTTTCGGCTTCGCGCTATCGGCCACGATCACGCCAACCGCTCGCTCCGATCGACTGAAGACCGGAACCACCATTTCCGACACGGTCGCGTGAAAACCCGGCAGATACCGCACATCTTTCCGCACATCCGGCACCACGATCGTCTCGCGCGATTCCACCGCTGCGCCGCATAAACCCTGCGTAGCCGGGAAACGTTTATAACACGGCGCTTCGTCTCCAGAACCCGCCACGATCGATAACTCGCCGCGCGCCAGCGCGTAGATTCCCACCCAGCAATAATCGCGCGCCTCGCGAATCATCTCCGCCATCGTCTTTACATCCTTCGGCCCCTTGGCGCCCGCGAGGATGAACGCACCCAGCTCCTGCAGCATCTTGATCGTCTCCGGCTCTTTCATGCGATCGCGTTTTCCATCACTCCTAAAGCTTCTCCGCGATTTTACCGAGTCAACAACCGCCGTGTCCGGTCAATCTCCGCTTTGATCTTCATCGGGCGGCTGCTCTTCCACCGGCGGACGTTTTTTCCGCCGCCCGTTTCCGTTCTGCACATCCTTGTAAATTTCTTTGAAGATTTTTCCGATCATCGGTGCCGCGCTGCTGCCGCCGTGCACATCCGCGCCCACATCGCCCTCGAAGAGGGCGGCGAATGCATACTGCGGCTGCTTCGACGGCAAGAAACCGGCGAACCAGGCCGCGGTCCGTTCTTTCTTTTTCGGACCCCACTGCGCGGTGCCGGTTTTTCCCGCCACTTCCACGTTGTCGAGTCCCGCTTGGTGCGCGGTCCCGGCTGGTGAATTCACCACATCAGCCATCGCTTCATGCAGCTGATCCATCGTCGAGCTCGAAACATTCAACGCCCGTTTCTCGCGCACCTGATATGCAGTCACGATTTCGTTATCGAGCGTTTGCACCTGTTGCACCAGCCGGGTCTGATAAAACGTCCCGCCATTTCCCACCATCGCCATCGCTTGCGCCATCTGCAGCGGCGTCACTTCGCAATCGCCCTGCCCGATCGAAAGATTGGCGATGTCACCATTGAGCAGCTTCCGGCCGTGCGTCGCCTTCATGTATTGGTCGTTAGGCACACGGCCCTCCACTTCGCCGCGCAACGGAATTCCGCTCTTCGAACCAAAGCCCATTTTCTGCGCCCATTCGATAATCGGATCCGCCCCGGTCTTGATTCCTGCCTGGTAAAACCAGGTATCGCAGGATTCCGTAAACGCTTGGACGAAATTGAGCGCGCCGCGATCCGTCTTCTTCCAATTGTGAAAAGTCACGTTGCCGACCTGGATCGACGGCGTGCAATCGAACTCGTCGTCAGGTCCGACTGTCCCGCTTTCCAGGGCCGCGATTCCCACCGGCACTTTGAAAACAGAACCCGGCGGATAAGAGGAACGAAACGCCCGCGGCAGCAGCGGGATATTCGGATCGTCCTGCAGCTCTTTGAACTTCTCCGCCGAGATATTCGGAATGAACGCGTTTGGATTAAACGTCGGACAGGATGCCATCGCGAGAATGTCGCCGCTGCTCGGCTCGATGATCACGATCGCGCCCCGTTTTGCTTTCGCTTCCAGCGCCTTCTCCGCCAAATCCTGCAAGCGCGAATCGAGCGTCGTCACCACCGTGTAACCAGGCACCGGGGGTGTGACCAATTTTTCCGAAGTTTTTCTCCCGTCCTTGTCGAAGGTGATTTTGTATTCGCCATGTTGGCCGGTCAGCATGGCGTTAAAGGTTTGCTCCAAGCCCTCGCGGCCTTCCGTCTCCGGCCAGAGGACTTCATGATTGTCGATCAAACCGTCAGGATTGCGGCCCGTCTTGCCCGTGAAACCAATCAGATGGCCCGCCATTTTTCCCTTCGGATAGACGCGCACATAAATTGGGCGAAGCAGCATTCCGACGGGCAATTTCTTCTGCAGTTGCTCATGCGCTTCATCGCTCAAGTTTTGCGCGATCTCGAAGGGCAGGATGCCGCGATTGTGATAATGCCGCAGGATCAACTCGTCGGAAATTTTTAGCGAACGTCCGAGCGGCTTCTCCGCCGCCACGATTTTTTCATGCGCGAAAGCGAGCACCTGCGCGTCGGAAAAATCGAGCGGGGTCGGATAGATGATCGCGAGATTGTAGTTGAGTTTGTTCTGCGCCAGTGGAACGCCATTGCGATCAACGATCTGTCCGCGTGGCGCTGGAATATCGAGCACATAGGCGCGCGCCAGTTTTTGCGTCTCGTAAGTTGGGACGATCGTCTCCTCGAATGGCGTCGCCGAGGTTTCGGGGTTCTCCTGAGCCGGGGCCACCGCGCAGAGCAAGGCTCCACCGAGAAGAAACGAACCGCGGATTATGCGAATGGCGCGGGTAAAAAACATGGAGTAATCCGCGCAATCTGCGGAATCCGCGCTCAATCTCAATGCCGTTGCAAAAATCGGTGCACGTCTTCGGCCAGCTTCGGTCCGATTCCTTCGGTGGCCGCGATCTCGTCCGCGGTCGCTTTTCGCAGCCGATTTACCGACCCGAATTTTCGCAGCAGTAAATTTTTTCGGTTTTGGCTCACGCCCGGGCAATCATCCAGAATACTTTCGCCGATCCGCTTCTTCATCAGCAATTGGTGATAGGTGTTCGCGAAACGATGCGCTTCATCGCGAATCCGCTGCAGCAACCGCAACGCGCCGGAATCGATCGGAAGTTGCAACGGCAACGCGCGCCCCGGCCGATAAATTTCCTCATACTCTTTCGCCAGTCCAATGATCGGCAATTCATGCAAACCGAGCCGCTGCAATTCCCGGCAAGCAGAAGAGAGCTGGCCCTTGCCGCCATCGACGATGATGAGATCCGGCAAGCGCACCGGCACGAACTTCTGCACGTTCGCAACTTCTGCGTTCGGTGTTTCTCCCTCCAATCGCCGCAGACCTTCCACCGTTTCTTCCTGCGAAAACTCCGCCGCTTCAGGGTTAACCTCACGCGCCTCCAGCAAAACGCGCGAGTATCTGCGCCTAACGACTTCTGCCATGCTCGCGAAGTCGTCCTGGCCCGCGACCGTGCGGATGCGATAACGGCGGTAGTTGTCCTTGTCCGGGACGCCGTTGCGGAAGCAAACCATCGAAGCCACCACATGCGTGGTGGAAATATTCGAGATATCAAAGCACTCCATCACCACCGGCAGCCGCGTCAACTGCAGCGCATCGGCCAGCGATTGCACATCGCTCACCGGATCGATCGTGCTCGGCAAACTGTGACGCGTAAAACGGCGCGTCGGCTTGGTCGTTCGTCGCACATCTTCCAGCATGTTGCGCAACTCTGCCGCCTTTTCGAAATCGAGCTTCTCCGCCGCCTTCTGCATTTCCACCGCGAGTAGATCGATCAACTCGCGCGAATGGCCTTCGAGAAAATCGCTCGCCTGCCCGACCCGCTCCCGATATTGCTCCGCCGTCGTCTCGCTCAACCGCACCGGCACTTGGTAGGTCGATGACTTCAGCTCCCGCTCCGTCGGCGAACCGCGGCCAAAAGTGAGCACGCCAAATTTCTTGCGCATGAAGTTGAGCGTTTGACGCAAAGCGCCGGCATGCGCATACGGTCCGAAATAACGCGCGCCATCGTCCTTCTTGAAGCGCGCCAGCCGAAACCGCGGCCACTCTTCCGTCGGATCGACTTTCACGAGGAGAAAACGCTTATCGTCCCGGAACGAAATGTTGTAGCGCGGCCGGAATTCCTTGATCAGCTTCCCTTCGAGCAGGAGCGACTCCGCTTCGCTCTGCACGGTGTGCGTCTCAAAATCCCAAACCGCCGCCAGCATCGCGCGCGTCTTTATATCCGCCTGCGCCACCTTCGACGGCATGAAATAGGAACCGACGCGCTTCCGTAAATCCCGCGCCTTTCCGACGTAGATGACGCGGTTGAATCGGTCGCGCATCAGATAAACCCCCGGCTTGTGCGGGACTTCGTGCACCCGCTTGGCGAAGTCAGCTTTCTCTTTCGGCAACACGGATGGCATGTGACGAATTCATCGTCCCGCCACGCCTCGAAGATTGCAAACGACCAGCTCAAATGACCAACCAACTCAGCGGTCATCCTGAGCCGCGAAGACGACCAAGGACCTCGTCCCGCCACGCCTCCAAAATTGCAAACGTCCAGCTCAAATGACCGGCCCGCTCAGCTGTCATCCAGAGCCGCGAAGACGGCCAAGGACCTCGCGATTGGTCAGGAATTAACGCGCCTCGTTACGCGCTGCCGACAGAGCGATCGCGAGATCCTTCGGCGCGCTTCGCCAGCCTCAGGATGACCATTCAGTGTGCGTGTCCGTCACGTCGCTTACGATGGCGCCTACAATTTCCCCGGTCCCCACAAGGCGCGACCGGGCTTGGCGTTTGTATGCTCGCCACCTTTCAAAACTTGCACGCCATTTACAAAGACGTGCTTCACCCCTGTCGCATACTGATGCGGCTTCTCGAAAGTCGCGTGGTCCGCGATCTTCGCCGGATCGAACACAACCACGTCCGCAAACATTCCTTCCTGCAAAAATCCGCGATGATCGAGACCGAGATTCGTCGCCGGCAAGCCGCTCAACCGTCGGACTGCTTCCTGCAAGGAGAGGACTTTTTCTTCACGCACATATTTTCCCAGAACCCGCGCAAAGTTGCCGTAAGCGCGCGGATGCGGATTCGCTTTTAGAAATTTTCCTTGTGGCGCTTGTGACGCTTCATCCGAGCCAAACGAAATCCACGGCTTCGCCATCTGCTTCTTCACGTTCTCTTCCGACATCACAAAATAAATCGATTCGATCCGTGACTCGTCTTCGCTGATCAAATCCATCAGCGTTTCCACCGGATCCTTCCCGCGCAGTTTCGCGATTGCAGCGAGCGATTTGCCGGTTAGCGGTTTCAACTTTTCCGATTTGAATCCGACGAGCAAAATGCGATCGGGCGATCCCGCCGCGAGGTAGAAATTTTCCCAGGCATCGCTCGGTGTCCGGACCGCTTCCGCGATTTTTTTGCGCGTCTCTGGATCGCGTAATCGTTTGAAGAGCGCGGGATATCCCCCGTCCTCCGTCCACGGCGGCAGCGACGCGTCGAGTCCCGTGCCCGCGGCCGGATACGTGTACATATCGGCGGTGATCTTCAGACCTTCCTTTTGCGCGGTTTCGATTCGCGCGAGCAGTTTGTTTTCCTTGGCCCAGTTCTCTTTGCCCGCTGCTTTCAAATGATAAATCTCCGCCGGCACCCCAGCTTCGCGGCTGATGCGAATCAATTCCTCCACCCCTTCCAGCAAGTGGTTCCCTTCGCTCCGCATGTGCGAAATGTATTTGCCGCGATATTTTGCCGCGACTTTACAGAGCTCAATCAGCTCGTCCGTCTTCGCGTAAAATGCCGGCGGATAAATCAGCGAAGTGCCAATCCCGAGCGCGCCGGCTTCCATTTCCTTGCGCACTAGTTCTCGCATCTCGTCCAGTTGCCTAGCGCTCGGCTGCTTGTCTTCCAAGCCAACGACGTATTCTCGAATCGTGGTCGCGCCGATAAAGGACGCGACGTTGCAGGAGACGCCGCGTGCTTCCAGATAACGCAGATACTCAGCCAGCGTGGCCCACTTGATCTCGAGTTTGATGTCTTTTTGCTCCTCGACCATTCGCTTTTTCATTTCGTCGTTCAGCGGTCCCATCGACGAGCCTTCGCCCATGATCTGGGTCGTCACTCCCTGGCGAATTTCGCTTTGCGAATTTCCATCCTCGATCAGCGATTCAGTTGCCCAGGAAAGCATGTTGATGAAGCCCGGTGCGATCGCCATCCCTCTGGCCTCGATCACATTTTTCGCGCGCGCGTTTTTTAAATCTCCGATCGCCGCGATCCGGTCATTGCGAAGGGCGAGATCGGCGTGACGCGGTTCCGCCCCTGTTCCGTCGTAAATCACGCCCCCTTTGATCAGAAAATCGAAGTCGAGCGAGGACGACTCGGTTTGAGCGCAAGCCAACGGCGCGATCGCGAGCAAAAACAAAATTGTCGAACGCATCACGGTGCGAACCTGACAGCGCACGCGTCGCGCGTCACCATGAAAGGATGTTCGATGTCGCCATCGTCGGCAGCGGCCCAGCCGGTGCAGCTTGCGCCGCTTTTTGCGCGCGCGCCGGTTTGGAAACGCTTCTGCTCGAGCGCGAAAAATTCCCGCGCGAAAAAGTCTGCGGCGATTGTCTTAATCCATCGTGCTGGCCGGTCCTGCAGCGCCTCGAAATCGCAGAACGCGTCCGAGCATTGCCACATGGAAAATTAAATCGCGTCGACTTCATTCCCATCCACGGAGATGCGGTCAGCATCGCATTGCCGAAAGATGCGGAAATAGCAGTCAAGCGCAGTCACCTTGATCATCACCTGCTCAAGCGCGCGCACTCGTTAGGCGCCACCGTGCGCGACGGGAGCACAGTGATCGCACTCACAAATGTTTCCGGTCACTGGCACATCGCCGCGGGCGAAACAACCTTCGAAGCACGCGTCCTCGTCGGCGCGGATGGGCGCAACTCGAGCGTCGCACGCTTGCTGGGTCTGCTGCCGCGTTTGGAAAAAGAACGAGTCGGTTTGCAGACACATTGCGCGCTGCCAGCGAATTTTGGCGAGCGCGTCGTTCTGCAATTTCTCCCACAAGGATACTCGGGCCAGGCGCCGGTCGGAAACGGGGAACTCAATTTGTGTCTGGTCGCGAAGCCGCTGGGAATTGCTGCACTGAAAACGTGGGCGGAAGAGCGCTTCAACCTTTCGCGCGAACATACCTGGCGCACAATCACTCCGCTTCGCCGCGCCGCGCTCTCGCCAGCAGACGCTGGCATTTTTTTCGTCGGCGATGCCGCACGCGTGGTCGAGCCGTTCACCGGCGAAGGCATTTATTATGCGCTCCGGTCCGGCGAGCTCGCGGCTGAAACGATCGTTCGCCGCGATCCGCCGGCGAAGGCCGCGCTAGATTATGCCGCGGCGCACTCGGAACTCTATCGGGGCAGACTCTGGATAAATCGAATGGCGCGCGCTGCGGTTCTATCACCGCAAATTACCTCCGCACTGCTCCGCAGCGGAGTCTTGCGCCCAAAATTATTGCGCTTCCTAACCACGAAAGTCGCCTCTCTGTAGCGCGCACGCTTTCACGGTGTTCGCCATCAACATCGCGATCGTCATCGGACCTACGCCGCCCGGCACGGGGGTGATCGCCATAACTTTTTCGGCCACTTCGTCGAAGGCGACGTCGCCGACCAAACGATAACCGCGCGCGCTCGTTGGATCATCCACGCGATTGATTCCAACATCGATCACGACCGCGCCTTCGCGCACGTGTTCGGCTTTCACGAAATGGGGCTGGCCGATCGCGGCCACTAGAATATCGGCCGAGCGCGTGATCTCCGGGAGATTGCGGCTGCGCGAATGCACCACCGTTACTGTCGCATTCGCGCCTTTCGCTTTTTGCATTAGGAGAAGCGCGAGCGGTTTTCCCACGATCATGCTTCGGCCGAGGACGACGACGTGCGCGCCGGAAATTTCGACGCCGCTTTCAATCAGCAAGCGCTGGCAACCGAGCGGCGTGCACGGAACAAACCCGGATTCATCACCTAAGGCGAGCTTCGCGACATTCATGGAATGAAAGCCATCCACATCTTTTGCCGGATCGAGCGCGCGCACGATGGCGGCCTCATCGATGTGTTTCGGCGGCGGCGATTGCACCAGGATCCCGTGCACTGCCGGATCGGCATTGAGTTCCGCGACGCGTGCCAACAATTCGTCCTGCGTCGTTGTCGCCGGCAGCTCTAGTTTAACCGAATGCAAACCAAGCTCGCGGCACATTTTGTCTTTCGAGCGCACATACGCGCGCGAAGCGGGATCGTCGCCGATCAGGACAACCGCGAGTCCGGGCGTAACGCCACACGCTTTTAATGCGGCAATGTCGCCGCGTAGTTGCGCGTAAACTTTCTCCGCGATTACTCGGCCATCGATTAGATTCGCCATTCGTTAACGCCTTTCCACCAGCTCCATCATCGCATTCTGCAAACGCAGCCGCTCCGCTTCAAATTCCGCATCCGTGGCGGTCGATGCGACGTGATGCAAGCCGGCGAAGATGACACGGACTTTCGAAAAAGGTTTCGGCAAAATAAAGCCATCCCAACTCCGCAAGCGCCAGCAGCTCGAGTGTTCCATGTGCATGAGCAACACAGGAGTGCCCGATTTTTGCGCGAGTAAAATTACCCCCGCGCCCATCTCGTAGGCCGGACCGCGTGGACCATCCGGAGTAATCGCCACGTCCCAGCCCGCGGCGATTTTGTCCGCCAATTGCAAGATGGCTGTCGCGCCTTTGCTTGAACTTGAGCCCCGCACGGTAGCAAAGCCAAAACGTTGCACGAGATCCGCAAGCATCGCCCCGTCGCGGCTCGCGCTGATCAGTGCGACTGCACGCCGACGCGCGGCGTAGGTTTGCGCGACGTGCGGTAAAAGCAAAAGTCGATTGTGCCAAAGGACGCCGATGACGCGCTGGCTCACGGCTAGGTCGACAAAGCCGAAACGATCTTCGAGTTCGAAACGCAAAGTGCGCGCCCAGAGTTGCAGCAAACGAAATCCGAGCGCGACAAGCGTGCGCGCGGGCCAGCCCTGGACTTTCAACTCGCGGACGTCTTTTCCTGCCAGCGAAAAGCGCGCGGATTTGGCAGCCCGAGTTGATCGAGAATGCGCCAGACGACGGTATCGACCACTTCGTTAACCGACTGCGGCCGGCTGTAAAATGACGGGATCGCAGGCAGCACGATCGCGCCGGCTTCGAGCAACGTTACGACGTTGCGCGCGTGAATGAGATTCCACGGCGTCTCGCGCGGCACCACGATGAGTTTGCGTCGCTCTTTCAAAAAAACATCGGCGGCGCGGAGAAGCGCCGTCTCGCCCGAGCCACTCGCGATGCGACCAAGCGTCGACATCGAACATGGCACGATCGCCATCGCATCGAAGCGCGACGATCCGCTGACATACGGAACGTTGAGATCGTTCTCGGGATGTTTCGCGACGCCCGCGGGAATTTTTAGCTCATCGGTTTCCTGCGCGGCGACTTGTTTGGCGTGGCCGCTCATGATCAGATGCACTTCATGCGCGCCGCAATCGATTTGATCGAGGAGGCGCTGCAAATAAATCGTGCCGCTGGCACCGGTGGCAGCAATCACGAGTTTCATTGGTCGTTAGACAAACACAATACGTTGGCGGTGTCATCCTGAGGCTGGCGAAGCGCGCCGAAGGATCTCCCCACTGTAATCCACGCTCCCTCGTTCCAAGACGTGTCATCTGCTAATGTGAGATCCTTCGCCGTCTTCGCGGCTCAGGATGACAACAGACACGCGTAACGATACGCTGCGGCGATGATCAAACGGCTTCTGCATACGCGCTATCGCGTCAAGGATTTGGAAAAGACGGTTTCGTTTTACAAAGACGTGCTCGGTTTGGAAGAAACGCGCCGCCACACTTCCGGTCGCGGATCGGAGCTCGTCTTCTTCAAAGCGCCCGGCAGCGAAGAGGAGATCGAGCTTTGCAAATTCGATGAGAGCGGGCCGGTCGTGGTCGGGCCGGACCTGACGCATCTCGCCTTTGAGGTGGATGACATCGAGGAATTTGCGAAGCACGCCAGCGCGAAAGGCTACCCGCTTTCCGATGGACCGCACAAAAACAGCGACGGTGGCGCGATTGCCTTCGTCGATGCGCCCGAAGGCTACGAAATTGAATTGATCCAGCGCGGGCCACGCAAATAGCGGCACGGCTCTTGCACAGTTTCGCGGTCTAACACAATCTCTGCGCGATGAAATTTTCACGGCTGCTTACTCTTTGGCTGGCGCTTCTGTGCTGTCTTGGCACGACGGCATTGAGCGAGCCGGCGAAGAAGAAACGCGCCAAGCGTCCTGCCCTCGATGATCTCGAGGCAGTTCGCGCGTTGCCCGCTGGCCCCGCTCAGCCAGCACCCGCGGCAGGCCGGACTTCACAAACGCCCGGCGCCGTTCCGACCACCGGCGCGGCCGCGGTCATTGTGATCGACGCGCGAACTGGTGCGGTCCTTTACGAAAAGAACGCGGATTCGCAACGAGCCGCTGCCAGCACGCAAAAGCTGCTTACTTCTCTCATCGTCGCGGAGCGCGGCTATCTTGATCGCCCCGTGACCGTGATGCCGACGGACACCTACGCCGAGCCCACAAAGTTGAACATCAAGGCAGGCGACACTTATCGGCGGATCGATTTGTTGCGCGCGCTGCTTGTGAAAAGCTGCAATGACGTAGCGCGATGCTTGGCGCGAGACAGTGGCGGAAGCATCGAAGCTTTTGCCGAGACCATGAACGAGAAGGCGCGTTCGTTAGGCGCGACTAATTCGCATTTCGTAAATCCAAACGGCCTTCCTGTTCCCGGACAGTATTCGACCGCGCGCGATCTCTCACTCATCGCGCGCGCGGCCTACGCCAACCCGACTATTCGCTCGATCGTTTGTTTGCCGAAGCTCGTTTTTCGCTACGCCGATGGACGGACACGCGAGCTCGAGAACACGAACAAAGTGCTGACACGTTTCCCCTATTGTAACGGAATGAAAACCGGCTACACCGATGCGGCCGGGCATTGCCTTATTTCGAGCGGCGCGCGTCCGGGGCGTGATGTCATTGCGGTCGTTCTCGGGGATGGAAAGCAGCGTGTCTGGCAGGATTCAGCTGCGCTTCTCTCCTGGGCGCTCTGGATGTAGTCGTCGGACTAGTTCTGTGAGTGCGGGCTCGCAGCCAAGGAAAATCCCGCACGCGGGCTTCCATTTTCGACCGCGCCGCTCGGGCGTCTTCGGCCGAACTAACGGCCGCTGCCTAGAGGCTCCCGGCCGCGTTACCGCGGAGCAGAGGCGTGGGCAGCAGGCCAGGATTGCGGTTCGGGTCGATCGTGCCGGCGGCTGGAACATCCTCGGGGCCTTCTGCGGGCGGCGCCGGCTCGGCAGCTGTCTCTCCGGTCTCGGATGTTTGCGCGAGCATACGCTGTTGCAAACTAGGGCGTTTCGCGGCAGCGGGGCGGCTTTGCGCGGTGCTGGTGGTGGATTGGCAGGCGGTGAAAACCGATAGCGCAAGCAGACAAGTGGCGATTTTGATCATCATGTTCGTGACTCCGTTAACTCGGCAGAACTTCTCCGCTGCCGAACGTGTTTATAATTACTATATTTTAATTCGAGCTGACAAGTACGATCTTTGCTTAGCGATTTATGAGAGTCAGATTTGCGAAAAGCGGGCGCGATTGAGGCCACTCTTGCTCACACCAAAAAATAATTCTTGCTTCGGGTGGAGGCGGATTTTCACGGATGAAGCGAACGCTTTTTTCTTCCCCGCCACGGTTCCTCTTCCGCAACGATTCCCCTAGGCAAAACGGTCGAGAATAGCGCTAAGTTTCTTGCGCGTTTTTGCCGGCCAGAGCTTGCGATCGGTCGTTAGGGCAGAATCGAGAGCGGTATGTTCCGGCCAATTCGGTTCGGTCGGAATTCGCGGAATGGCATGGGACAGAATTTTACTGGCCCGCTCTGCGTTCGCCACCAAATGTCCGAAAACTGTCTGCGCCGAAACAGGCTCCTCTTCGACCTTCCAGCAATCGTAGTCCGTAATCATCGCCATGGTCGCAAGCGCGATCTCGGCTTCCCGGGCGAGTTTCGCTTCTGGCAAATTGGTCATGCCGATGACATCGAAACCGTTGCGGCGATTCAAATCGGATTCGGCGCGGGTCGAAAACGCCGGGCCATCCATATTCACATAAGTCCCGCCGTCATGAGCCTTCACGCCGGCCTCGGCCGCGGCTTCGCGCAAAATGCCGCGCAGTTTTGCGCTGATCGGTTCCGCAAAAGTGATATGCGCCGCGATCCCCTCTCCGAAAAAAGTATGACCGGCGCGCTGGCTGGTTCGATCATAAAACTGCGAAGGCAGGAGCACATCCCGCGGCGCGTATTTCCCCTGCAGACTCCCGACCGCGGTCACGCAAATGATCCAGCGCACGTTGAGTGAACGGAGCGCGTAAATGTTGGCACGGTGATTCAATTCATGCGGGAGCAGACGATGACCCCGCGCATGCCGCGGCAAGAAATATACTTGCCTACCGTGCATTTGTCCGCCGATGAGCGCGTCCGAGGGCGAGCCAAAGGGCGTCTCCACCGGATGCTCGGTCGGGTTTTCCACTCCCTCCATCTGGTAGAGTCCGCTGCCGCCGATGATTCCGATTGCCGGTGTCGCGTCGTTCATCCGCGGATTAAATCGCATCGCAGCCTTTCGGGCAACTCCGACGCCTTCAACTCCCGAATCGGATCCGGTGAAGCCTAGACGGTCCGCCTTTTGGGCGGAGGTAGCCCTCACGGAGATGCCGTAGCGCTCACCATCCGCCTGTGTCACTGTGCCTCCCGCCAATGCCGAAGTTCTACATTAAAACCTATGGTTGCCAGATGAATGAACGGGATTCCGAACAGGTCGCACATTCCCTGATCGAGCGAGGTTACGAGCCGGTCGCAAACGAAGCCGATGCGGACGTCGTGCTTTTGAACACTTGCAGCGTGCGCGACATGGCCGACCAGAAGGCGCTCGGAAAAATGGGAATGCTCGGGCAGATGGCGAAGCGCCGGCCCGAGGTTGTGTTTGGATTTCTCGGCTGCATGGCGCAGGCGCGGGGCGATTCTTTGTTCAAAGGCCTGCCGCATCTCGATCTGGTGGTCGGCACGCAAAAATTTCATCGCGTCGCCGACTACGTGGAGGATTTGCTAGGAAAAAAACGCGGCCGCTGCATGGACGATCTGCGGTTGTCGATCTGCGACACGGACGAAGAAGACGGTTCGCAAGAGACGATTCGCGAGCACCAACTCACGGCCGGTCAGGCGACTGCCTTTGTCTCGATCATGCAAGGTTGCAACATGCGTTGCACTTTCTGCATCGTCCCGCGGACGCGTGGAGACGAGCGCAGCCGGACGATTGCGGACATCGTCCACGAAGTTCGCGGATTAGTGGAACGCGGCGTGAAAGAAGTAACGCTGCTCGGCCAGATCGTAAATCTCTACGGTCGTCACGAATTTCCGCGCGCCGGAAACAAAAGCCCCTTCGTGCAACTGCTTGAAGCCGTTCATGACATCGACGGGTTGGAGCGGTTGCGTTTCACGTCGCCGCACCCCATCGGTTTTCGCGACGATCTTGTCGAAGCGATCGGCACGCTGCCGAAGCTGGCCGAACACGTGCACCTTCCTTTGCAATCCGGCTCGGACCGCATCCTCAAAGCAATGCACCGCCCTTACACCGCGGCCAAGTATCACTCGTTAGTCGAACGCATCCGACAGGCGCGGCCGGAGGTTGCGATCACGACGGATGTCATCGTGGGATTCCCGGGCGAAGACGAGCACGATTACGCGCAGACACGCGACCTGGTCGAGACGATCCAGTTCGATAACGCATTCATTTTTCGCTATTCCACCCGCGCGGAAACGTCGGCCGCGACAATGCCGGACCAGCTTCCCGAAAAAGTGAAAGAAGCGCGCAATCAGGATTTGCTCGGGGTGGTCGATGCGTCCGCCCACCGCGCAAACGAGCGGCTCGTCGGTCGCGAGGTCGAAATTCTTTGCGAAGGCCCGAGTCGAAACAACGCGGCCCGTCTGATGGGCCGGACCGGTTCAAACAAGATCGTCGTCTTCGAAGATGGACGGAATCGCGCCGGCGAAATGATGAAGATCGCGGTGCAGCAGGCGAACGGATTCAGCTTGTATGGAACTCCGCTCGTGTAAGTCTGCGCTCCTTCGATGATCTACAATCTTTCGCTTCAAGTGGCCGGGATTCTGGCCGGTTGTTTTCTCATTCTCTTGAGCTTGCCAGGACTCGTTAGGCCGAATGGCGTTAAAGATTGGTTGCGCTCTCTGCCGCGCTCACGCATCGCCGGGATTTCACTCTGGAGCCTGGCTTTTCTTTGGAGCTTTTGGCTGCTCGCTACCATGGAGATGGGGGAGTTTTCTTCTTTTCGAAAACCGTTGCTCATCGCGATCCCGATCGGGTTTTTCCTGGTCATGCGATTTGTCGATGAGTTTCTGGCGGTCCGCGCGCTGGGCATTCTCTTTCTCCTCGCAGCCGAGCCCCTGCTGGAAGCGGCCTTTCTGCGCTACGAAAACTGCCGGCTCCTCGTCACTGTCTTCGCTTATTTGCTCATCATCCTTGGATTATTCTGGGTCACGATGCCGTATTTGATGCGCGACCAGATCAAATGGAGCACAGCCGGCGCGGGACGATGGCGCGCAATCAACGCGGTCGGTCTGCTTTACGGCGTCGCGCTTCTTCTCTGCGCCTTCACCCTCTATTGAATTGAAGCGGATCCTCGTCATTCGCGGGGCCGCGATTGGCGATTTCATTCTGACCCTGCCGGCCATTCGGCTGCTTCGAGAAAATTTCCCGCAAGCGCGGATCGAACTTCTCGGATACAAACACATTCTAGAAATAGCGGAGAATCGCTTCTACGCGGAAGCGATCCGCTCGATCGAATACGCGCCGTTCGCCGGTTTCTTTGCGAAGGACACAGAGCTCTCGACTGAACTTTGCGGTTACTTCCGCAGCTTCGATCTCGTGGTCAATTATCTTTTCGATCCAGACCGCATCTTCGAACAAAATCTCGTTCGCGCCGGCGTCGATAACTTCCTGGCTTGCTCACCGAAGATCGGCGGCCTCGACCACGCCGCGAAGCAACTGGCGCGGCCGCTGGAGCAGCTGGGTTTGTCGTTAGGCGATCATGCCGCGCACCTTTATCCCTCGTTAGGCGATAGAGAAACGGCCGAAGAATTCCTGCGCGTAATCTCCGCCCCGATCATCGCGCTTCATCCGGGCAGCGGAAGCAAACCGAAGAACTGGCCGATCGCGCACTGGCGTCAGTTGGCGGAAAGCCTAACGGACGTATCGCTTCTCATCGTCGGCGGAGAGGCGGACGACGCCGAAGTGGAAGCCCTCTCTTCCGTCTCCGTCCATCGCGCGCACAATCTTTCCCTGCCCCTGCTCGCCGCCATCCTGCAGAAGTGCGCGCTCTTCCTCGGACACGACAGCGGCATCTCGCATCTCGCGGCTGCAGTAGGTACTCGATGCGTTTTGTTGTTCGGTCCGACAAACCCGGAGATTTGGGCGCCGGCTAACGAAAACGTTGTGATCTTGCGCGCCCCTAGCGGAGTCCTTCGCGACATCGAAATCGAGGAGGTCAGGCGAGCGCTACTAGCGGGAGGTGACGAAAGCGCGTGAAAGAATTTTCTACCGCAGGGGCATGCGGCCCAGAAGGCATTTATGACGCGATCACTGCCCGTTTTATGAAGCACTCCTGCGATTGCGAGATCCTTCGGCGCGCTTCGCCAGCCTCAGGATGACAACCAAGAAGGCGCAGACAGCAGCGAAGGCTCGGACCTTACGAGCTGATGCGCATCGGCATCAGCACATACAGAAACGGCGTTTGAATCTTGAGGACACCCGGGCTCATCTCGTCGATCAGATCGAGGAAGACTTCGTCTTCACTCAGATTGCGCAACGGCGCCATGAAGAACTCAGGATTAAAAGCGATAGAAAAATCGCGCCCCTTATAGGAAACCGCCAGCGACTCTTTAGCTTCACCGACTTCCGGCGTATTCGCGGTGATGTCGATGTTGTTCTTGCTGAAGTTAAGCTTGATCGAATTTGATTTGTCGCTCGCGAGCAATGAAACGCGCCGAAGCGAATTCAGAAATGTCTCGCGCTCCAGCGTGACGCGTTCCTTCGTTTCAGCAGGAATGACCTGCTTGTAGTTCGGATAATTTCCTTCGATCAACTTCGAAACCAAAAGCGTGTTGTTTAGATCGAACGCGATTTGTCCGCTGCCGAAACTCACCTTTACCTCGCCCTCCTCAGTCAGGAGACGCTGCAATTCTGTGACCGCCTTCGTCGGCACGATAATGTCGGCTTCGTGACTCCGCGGAAATTCCAGCTCGATGTCCACCATCGCGAGCCGACGGCCATCGGTCGCGACGAGCGTGAGCTTGTTGTCTTTCAGGCTGAACAAAACGCCGTTAAGCACGTAGCGCGTTTCATCCGTCGAGATCGCGTAGGAAGTCTTGCGCAAGCCATCGCGCAATTCCTTTTGTTTGATTGTGATGACTTTCGCGCCTTCGAATTTTGGCAAGGGCGGAAATTCTTCCTCGGGCAGGCCAAGGATTTTGAAAAAACTCTGCCCGCTTCGAATCGATGCTGCGTTCTTGCCGTCGACTTCGATTTGGATTTCGCTCGAAGGAAGTTCTCGAATGATGGTGAACAAACGGCGCGCCGGCAGAGTGGTCGCGCCTTCCTTGTCCACCTTCGCTTCAAAGCTTCCCCGCACCCCGACATCGAGATCAGTCGTCGTCAGGTGAACGACATCGCCGTCCGCTTGCAGCAACACGTTCGAGAGAATCGGTAGCGTGGTCCGGGTGCTGACGACGTTCTGCACTTGTTGCAATCCTTCGAGCAATTTTTCTTTCGTGACGCTGAATTTCATAAGTGCGAACGAGCTATGATCTAAGGCTTACGTTTTTATTCGGCAACCGCAATCTCCCGCTCGTGCCTTGCGCATTTGGCGTAACCGCGGATTACGCGGCGGCCGCGGATAAGACAAGCGTCATTCTTTCCCGTCCGCGAATCTGCGTCATCCGCGGTTTTTATTTTCGAGAAGAAACAGATTGCTTATCGCTTCAGCGAACTATCGATGAACGAGATGGTCTGCCGGATGTTGTCCTGTTCCACCATGCGTCGCTTCACCAGTTTGCAGGCATGCAGGACCGTGCCGTGATCGCGCCCGCCAAAGGCGTCGCCGATTTCGTTGAGCGAAGCTTTGGTCAACTCACGCGCGAGATACATCGCGATCTGGCGCGGGAAGGCGATGTTCGCCGGGCGGCGTTTGCTCGTCATGTCGGCCAGGCGCACATCGTAATGCTCGGCTACGCGGCGTTGAATTTGTTCGATCGTGACCGCGTGTCGCGCTTCTTCGTTGAGAATGTCTTTGAGCAAATGCTCGACGACTTCGTTCGTCAGCTCTTTCCCGCTGAGGGAGGCGAACGATGCGACTCGCATGAGCGCGCCTTCCAGACGGCGCACATTGGTCCGGATGCGATGGGCGAGAAAATCAAAGATCTCGTCGCGCAACTTAATGTGCAGGGTTCGCGCTTTCTTGCGCAGAATGGCGGTGCGCGTTTCGACATCGGGCGGTTGCAGCTCGGCAGTCAAGCCCCACTCGAAACGTGAGACCAAACGATGTTCGAGATTCGCAATCTCCGAAGCGGGACGATCGCTCGAGAGTACGATCTGTTTATGTCCATCGAAGAGCGTGTTGAAGGTATGGAAAAATTCCTCCTGCGAACGTTCCTTGCCCGCGAGGAATTGGATGTCGTCGATCAAGAGAAGATCGGCCTGGCGATAACGCTTCCGGAATTTAACCAGCGTGCTGTGCTGAATCGCATCGATGAAATCGTTGATGAAGAGCTCGCTCGAGAGATACATCACCTTGGCGTTTTTCTTTTTCGCCCAGACATATTGACCGATCGCCTGCATCAGGTGTGTCTTGCCGAGCCCGACCCCGCCATAAATGAAGAGCGGATTATAGGTGCGGGCGGGAGACTGCGCGACGGCGAGGCTGGCGGCATGTGCGATCTCGTTGTTCGGACCAACAACGAAGGATTCGAAATTATTGCGCGGATTTAAGGCGAGCGAGTTGCTGCTCGGTTTGCCCTCGAGCATCGTTCCGAGCGCGGGTTCCGGCTCTTCCGGCTCAATCAGTGTCGCTTCAACCAGAGTGGCGTCGCCATCCGCCGGCATCGCAAATTTGATCGTGCGCGGCGAACCAAACGCGGTCTCAACGGCCGACTGCAAAGCACCCATGTGATTACTCTCAATCCAAAATTGGTAGATGTTATTTGGAACGAGAAAGGTGAGCACATCATCGGTTGCGTTGACTAGCTTCACCGCCGAAAACCAGCGCTTGTAGGTATCCGGACTGACCTGTGGTTTGAGAGCACCGGACAGTTTCGACCACAGCTGCGCATACTTGTCGTCCATAGAGTTGTTAACAGCGTTAAACCGCTCCCAACGAGGCCTGCCCTAAGACGAGGTGCGGCGCGGAAGAGAAAAGGGCCGCCGATCGAAGAGAAAAACCGATTTCGCGACTGATGGAAACGGCGAGTGAAAAAAGGGTCAAATACGAGGGAAAAACAGAGATGTGCCGTTCGTGCGGTGTGTTCGATTCAAGCAACCTGCTTCTAGTGGTGGGAACTCTCATGCGCCGGGCGGGTGTTATCATCATTCTAAGTTTTTCAACGGCTGGCATTCTGTTCACATGTTGTTCACACCCCCTGTGTTCCCTCCCTGCCAGCGGCTTTAGATTAGAAACGCGCCAAAGGAGCGACAAGAAAATTTCGGAAGTTTATTTTCCTTCGCGATCCAAAAAAATCTTGACTGAAAAATTGAACCCGCACGCGCCTTGAACGTCTAATCACCACGCTCGCGCACAAGGTTGACCGGTCATGGGCCGCCGCGCAACTTCGTCGCTATTAAGGACCGCGCTCGGCTGGCGGACGCAAAAAAACGCACTCCATCCTGATGAAAATTTCGTGGCCTAACGAGTAATGCGCCGACCGATCGCGAGCCTGGTTCTCCTTTTCTTCGGCCTGCTCCACGCGCAGGCGGAGGAGATTCTTCCGCCCTTCGGCTTTCGCTGGAATGACCCTTCCGGGAAAGTTGAACAGGTGCTGGTGGCGGCAAAGGCCCGCGTCACCAACCGGGAGAAAAAAGAAAAACGCGAAGTCTGGACGGTCGAGGGTCTGGTGCAGCCGGGATTAAAGCGCACCCTCTTCGCCTTCAAGGAAGGCTTCCTCGTCGAGGTCGAACTGCAATACGAATACGACAAGTGGTCGATCGAAACTTACAACAACCGCATGGGCGAAATCCGGCGCTACTTCGACGGAAAGTTCGGCACCGGCAAGCTGGTCTCGCGCACCCGCGACACCGATTCAGACGTGGTGCAAACGCTGGTCGGTTACCAATGGATCGTCGGCGGAACGATGCTGGAACTGTTTTATTTTTCCGCGCAACGCGAGGCGCTCGTTTTCCGCACCATTACGGTGACCTACAAGGCGATGTAATAATTCGCCGATCTAAACCGCGAAATACGCCGAAGGATCCGATTCCTCTGCACGTCGAGAGCCGGAAATATTCAGAGATGTTTCGCTGCGCTCAACATGACAGTGACAAAGGAATTATCTGAATGTGAGCACTCAAGGGCCAGCCGCGCCGTGTTTTCCATCTGCCGAATGTGAGCAGTCGTTAGCCGCGTTGCGTTTCCTTCTGCAAGCGTTTCAATCGGCTGGCCAGACTCACTTTCGTGGCCGAGCTCATGCGGTCGATGAAGAGAATTCCGTTTAGGTGATCGACCTCGTGTTGCAGGGCGCGCGCCAGCAGACCTGAGGCTTCGATTTTTACCCTCTCTCCTTCCAGCGTCTCCGCTTTGACCACGACAAAATCGGCGCGGTCGATCTCGGCATTGATCTCGGGAAAACTCAAACACCCCTCCGTGCCCGAAACCGTCTCGCCGTCCAACTCGAGCACCGGATTCAAAATAACCAGCGGCATGGCTGCGCGCGGATCGATCTCGGCGCCATTCAATCGCAGCGTGCTCGGTCTTTCTTCCACCGCGGAAATATCGAGCACGGTGAGTTGCAAGGGCTCGCCCACTTGTTGCGCGGCCAAACCCACGCCGTTCGCGGCGTGCATCGTTTCGAGCATGTGGCTTGCAAGCTCGCGGATGCGTTCGTCCACCTTCAGGACGCGCTTTCCTTTCGCGCGCAGAACGGGGTCGCCATACTTCACGATCGGCAAAATCATTTCTCGCCGTGCGTGAAAGCGGGCAGATTTTTCACGCCCGCCAGCTTGAGCGCATCCATCACTTTGATGATGGCGCCGAAGGAGGCCTTCTTATCCGCCTGCAGTGCAAGCGAGGGTTTTTTCGCCAGGATCAATTCGCGGACCGCGTTTTCCAAATCCTCGAGCGGCAAGGAGCGGCCATCGAGCTGCACCTCATCATTCGCGTCCACACTCACGATGGCATGATCCGTTTCCGAAGGCGCCTTGGTCGCGGTTTGCGACTCGGGTAAATTGATCTGCACCTCCGGCTGGTCCTTTTTGAAAGTAGTCGAGACGACGAAAAAGATGAGGAGAATGATGAGGATATCGACGAGCGAAACGATAATGATCGAGGGAGCGCGCCGCTTCCGAACCGCGATCTTCATGACTCGTTAGGCTGCCGGCGTCGGCGCGCGCGATGGCACCACCTGCGTCGAAGTGGCCGCCGCCCGCGATAAAGCAGCGCCGTCATCGCGCTTGACCCGACCGAAGTAGCATTTGCCGATCAATTCCACCACGAGCGTTTCCATTTCCACCGACATCACTTCGACTTTTTTTGAAAAATAACTGAACGCGACCAGGCTCGGGACTGCGATGGAAAGGCCGAAGACAGTTGCGTTCAAGGCCTCGGCAATGCCGCGCGCGACCTGCTGCGTATTCGACGCGCCGGTGCTGATGCCGAGAGCCGAGAAAACGTGAACCAAACCCGAAACCGCGCCGATCAAACCAAGCAGCGGCGCGATGCCGGTAATGACCTCGAGCACGATCAACCCGCGCTCCAGCACGACAAGCTCATGGCGCGCTTTCGTTTCCACCACCTCGACCGTTTCATTGCGCGGCCCGCGCAAATTTTGCAACGCCATCCGAACCAAACGCGCGAGCGACGAATTATCGTTCTGCGCAATCCGGGCCAAACGTTCCGCGCCCCCGCCCGGCACGAGCCGCTCGATTTCGCTCTCGAGCACGAGAGGCAAAACATTTTTCCGCCGCAAGGCCAGCCCGCGATGCACGATCGTCGTAACGGCCATGATGGAGCAGACCAGGAGCGGCCACATGAAAAACCCACCGGAGATAAAGAATTGCCAGACGGCGTTCACCGGTTCCGGAAGCTGCGCCAGAAAAAAGCGGGGCATCATTGATTAGCGTAAGTCGTGAAGAAGATGTCCACCGGCAGCCTGCCCTCGGGCAGGGCGCCTATCAGATCGGGCGGGATGGGAGGAATTTGCGCTTCCTGAAATGATTGCAAGCAGATGTTGGCAAAAGCCTCGTTCGCATCGTTCGAGAGGACGCGCAGCTTTCTGATCTTCCCCTTCTCATCCACCTCCGCTTCGACATGCGCCGTCCCGATGCTGACCAGATCGATTTTATCTTTCATATAACGGTACCAGCGCGAGCCGATCGCATCCGAGACCACCTTTTGATATTTCCCGAGCGGCGTGCCCACGGCATCCACAGACGATTTCGGACCGCGATCGCTGATGCGGCCGGTGATGCGCGTCTCTTGCGTTTGCGGTTGATAGGCGGAAGCCGGCCGTTCCGGTCGCGGACGTGAAGTGACTGGAGGTGCGGAGGGCGGAGCTTCTGCCAACGGCGTCGCTTCAACTTCAGGCGCTCGCATTGCCGGCGGCGGGGTCGCGGTCAACATCGCGAGACGTTCCGGTTCGGGCGTGGCCGTCGGTTCGGGTTTCGGCGTCGCGGTTGGCTTTACAGATTCAGAGGGCCGCGGCTTTGGAGTGGGAATCGGAGTCGGCGCGACACTCGGACGCGGCGGCGGAGTCGGCTCGGGTTTCGCCCGGCTTTCTTTCGTCGGCAACGAAACGTCCTGCGTTTGCATCTGTAGAAAAGGACGATCCCGTCCTTCCTGCGATGGCATCGGCAGATCGCCCGTCGCCGGGACTTTGCTCGCCGCGATGGAGTTCGCGTTCGACTCAAAAGTTTGTTTCTTCGGTTTTTCTCGTGACTCGCTCGCCGGATCCGTGGCTATGAAAGCCGGGTTCTTCGGCACGGAAGGAGGCGGCGGTGTGGCCGAGAGGTCCACCACCGTAAGCTCGACCGGCTTGTCCTCTTCTATCGGGATCGGCTTCGCGTTGTTGAAAGCCGCGTGCGAGAGGGCCACCACCACGTGGAGAAAGAGCGAGGCGACGATCGCCAGTAATAATGTTTTACGCTCTCGGGTTACCTGCATCTCGCCGTTTCAGTTCGTGGAGCATCGTGCATTCCCGCGAGCCGAGCAAAGCTGTAGCCGCGCTCCGCTCCCATCGACTCGTATTCCGCGATCACGCGGCGAGTGGCCGTCGTCGCTATCGCTTCTTCTTTCGTTGGCCTCTTCGCGCCGAAGTCTTGCGCGCGTAATGAAATAGATATTGCTGCGCATAGCCGCCATGCTCGCCGAAGTAGCTCTCGCAAAATGTGCGCAAACGTTCCGGCGTAACTTTTCGTTTTCGGAAAAGATATTTCTCGCGCAGCGTGCGTTCGATCCAAACATCGATCGGAAAGGCTCGCAGCCGTTCGTAGCCGAAGAGCATGACGCAATTCGCCACTTTTGCGCCCACTCCCGGCAACTGGCAAAGTTCGGCTCGCAAATCATCACTCGTTAGGCTGCGCCATTCTTCCAGCTGCGCTTCGCCGCTGCCCACAAGCCGCGCGGTGGCGAGAAGATTTTTCGCGCGATAACCGAGCGCGCATTCCCGCAGCTCCTTCTCGGTCGCCTGCGCGATTCGTTTCGCGCTCGGGAAAGCATAGACGTGACTTCCGTCCAGCGTGAGCCGGGTGCCGAAGCGCTCGCGCAGCGCGCGCGACATCTGGCGGATATGCACCACCTGTTTCATCGAGCTGGTAATGAAGCTGGCCAGGCATTCCCAAAGCGGCTGGCGCATAATGCGCAATCCGCGACAAAAATCCCGCGCCGCCGTCATTGCCGGGTCGTCCGGAAGCGCCGCGCAGATTTCCGGCAGCGGGTGATCGAGCGAGAAATAATCTCGCACCAGCCCGGCTGTCCCTGGCCTAACGAGTAATTCCGCGCCGCGTTGTTCCAGATAAATTGGTTCCTCGCCAATCGTTCCGGCATAACCCGATCGCATCGCCTCCCAATGAAAGACCTGGCCGGAATCCAGCGTCTTCGCCAAATCGAAATCCGGCGCTGCGATTTTTTCGAGTTTCATTTTTAACCGCAGATTAACACGAGACACGGATATTCATCGCGAGCGGAGCGAAACGATCTCTGGCCACTTCCGGAACCCTCCGCGCGATCTAAGCGGACGTCAGAGATCTTTCGCTCCGTTCAGGATGACAGGCTAAAAATCCGTGTTTCATACGTGTTCATCCGTGGCTAAATAAGCCGCTTCATGGACGCACACCTGCTCATCGACCTCGGCGTCCTGCTTTTCTACTTCTTCGGGATCGTCGCGCTTGGTCTCTGGGCCGGCCGGCGTAATCGCAACCTCCAGGACTTCTCGTTAGGCTCACGTTCCATCCCGTGGTGGGCCGTGCTCGCTTCTATCGTCGCCGCGGAAACAAGTGCCGCGACCTTTCTCGGCACCCCGGCTGAGGGCTTCAAAACACGCGGATATTTCTACGGGCAACTCGTCATTGGGACAATCCTGGCCCGCGTCATTATCGCCTTCACCTTTATCAAGCCCTACTACGATTACCGGGTGCAGAGCGTTTACGAATTTCTCACCGTCCGCTTCGGCACGATGACAAAAAACGCGGCCAGCGGCATCTTTCTTTTCACCCGCGTCCTCGGGATCGGGGTCCGGCTTTACCTCGGAGGCGCGATCATGGTTGTGATTTGGCGCTACCTGTTTCCGAATACGCCCGTCACTCTCAACACCTACATCTGGGGAATTATTTTCGTGACTGTAATTACGACGATTTATACCGCGATCGGCGGGATCAAGGCGGTGGTTTGGACCGATCTGATTCAAGCGGTGCTGATGTTTAGCTCCGTCATCTTTGCAATCTTTTTGCTGCTCCAAAAGATCCCCGGCGGCTTTGAAACGGTGAAACAAAACCTGGGCGGATGGGAGAACGTAAAGCTTTTCCAAACCGGATGGAATTCCGATTTACCCTTCGGCCAGGCCTTGAAAGCAATGCTGGAAGAGCCTTACACACTCTTCGCCGCGTTCGTCGGTTCGACCATGCTGACGATGGCAACGCACGGCACCGATCAAGATATGGTGCAGCGAATGTTGACTGCGCCCGATCATCGCAAATCGCAACTTTCGCTCATCCTCAGTGGCATTATGGATTTTCCCATTGCCGCTTCGTTTCTGACCGTGGGAATTCTGCTTTCGGTTTACTACTCGGTCGTGCCGGGAGCGGTCGCGCCGGAGGCCGACAACGAAATCTTCGGGCACTACATTGTGACCGCGATGCCGGTCGGTTTTCGCGGTCTGATCATCGCGGGAGTCTTCGCGACCATGATGGGCTCGACCTCCGCCGCGCTGAACGCGCTCGCGACCAGTTTCACCAAAGATTTCTACCTGCCTTACATCAATCGAACCGCCAATGACCGGGAAGCCATCCGCGCCGCGCGTATCGCCACTTCGGTTTTCGGTGTGCTCATGATCATCGTCGCAGCGATGGCGGCGAACGCGGTTTTGCAGGACGCGAAGCTCACCATCATCCCCATCGCCATCGGCATTCTCGGCTATACTTACGGCGCGTTGCTGGCGGTGTTTCTGCTCGGCATGCTCACGCGAAGTCGCGGCCGCGATGGCGTCAACGTCATTGCGATGATCGTCGGCATCATCTCCGTCCTCGTCCTCTGCAAAGTGACATTGCCTGCATTCGATTTCAGCGCCCTCCTCCACCGCGAATTCCGGCATGCTGATTGGAACTTCGCCTGGTTCATGCCGGAATGGTGGCCAAAGATTTCATGGCCATGGTTCGTCTTTGTCGGCTGCGTCGTAACCTTTACCATCAGCGTCCTTTTTCCGACGCCTCCAAGCCAGATCGCCGCGGCGCAAGCGCATGTGCGCAACGGCAATGAACGGTCAGGCAGTTAGCGCCGACCAATACCGATCACTCGTTAGGCACTATCGCTCTCGTTTCGAACCCCGAGCCATTTGTCATCCTGAGCAACACGAAGGATCCCTCACTATTTCTCGATTCTCGGCAACGCCATCAGAAATAATTAGAGATTTTTCACTGCCCGATCTAGTTGGCCGCTTTATCGCCACCCAGCTTGATTCCTAATTCGCGCAACTGCTTGGCCTCAACGTCGCTCGGCGATTGCGACATCAGATCCTGGCCGCGATTATTTTTGGGGAATGCCATCACTTCTCGAATGGAATTCTCCCCGCAGATGAGCATGACCATGCGGTCGAGACCGAACGCGATGCCGCCATGCGGCGGCGCGCCGAGTCGAAACGCGCGCAGCATATGGCCAAACATCTCCTGCTGCTGCTCGTCGTTCACGCCCAGGACCCCGAACATTTTCGCCTGCAAATCCGGCTCGTGAATTCGAATCGAGCCTCCGCCGATTTCGACGCCGTTCATGACCACGTCGTACGCTTCCGCGCGCACATCGGAAAACTTCTGCGCGTCGAGGAGCGCAACGTCGTCCGGATGCGGACGGGTGAAAGGATGATGCACCGCGTTCCACTTGTTCTCCTCGGCGCTGAACTGCAAAAGCGGGAAGTCTGTCACCCACAAAAAGTCCAAGACCTCCGCGCCAGGAATTGCCTGTAAAATTTCCGCGCAACGCAGCCGCAGGCGACCGAGTACTTCGCAGGCGACATCCCATTTGTCAGCTGCGAAAAGAATCAGATCGCCTTCCGCAATTTCGAGACGCGACTTCAGTGCCTCTTTCTCGGCCTCTGTGAAAAATTTCACGATCGGCGATTTCCATTCGCCATTTTCGATCTTGATAAAGGCTAGTCCTTTCGCGCCAAAATTTTTCGCGGTCGCCGTCAGCTCGTCGATTTGGCCGATCGTAATTCCGGCGAAACCTTTTGCGTTGATCGCTTTCACCACGCCCCCAGAGTCGAGCGTACCACGAAAGACTTTGAAGCTGCTTTCGCGAAATGTGTCGCTGAAGTCGATCAGCTTGAATCCGAAACGCCGGTCGGGCTTGTCACTACCATAGGTGCCAACCGCTTCGCGATAAGTGAGGCGATCGAAGGGCGTCTTTATTTCAAGGTCGTGCGTCTTGCGAAAAATCGAGCCCAGCATTCCTTCCGTCAGGGCGTAAACGTCGTCTGGCCTAACGAACGATGCTTCGACATCGATCTGGGTAAATTCCGGCTGTCGATCCGCGCGCAGATCCTCATCGCGAAAACACTTCGCGATCTGAAAATATTTTTCGATGCCGCCGACCATGAGGAGCTGCTTGTATTGCTGTGGCGCCTGCGGGAGCGCGTAAAATTTTCCGGGCGCGAGGCGGCTCGGAACGAGGAAATCACGCGCGCCTTCCGGGGTGCTCTTCGACAAAACCGGCGTCTCAACTTCGACGAAACCCTGCTCGTCAAAATAATCGCGGACTGCTTTCGTCACGCGATGCCGCATGCGCAAATTGCGCGACATCTGCGGACGGCGCAGATCGTAATAGCGATAGCTGAGACGCAAATCCTCGTTCGTCGGCTCGGAATCGATCGGAAACGGGAGCACATCCGCGCGATTCAAAATCGTCAGTCGCTCCGGCAAAATCTCGATTTCGCCGGTCGGCAATTTAGGATTTTCCGTGCCAGGAATTCGAGCGGCGACCTTGCCTTTCACCTGCACCACGTCCTCGTGGCGCAAGCCGTGCGCGAGCTCGGTCGCCTCGGCGTTTTCTTCCGGACGAAAGACAACCTGCGTCATTCCCTCGCGATCGCGGAGATCGATAAAAACAACGCCACCATGGTCGCGCCGAACATGAACCCAGCCAGCCAGTTTAACTACGCTGCCGATATTCGCGGCGCGCAGCTCGTTGCAATGATGGGTGCGGTATTTTTCGTGTGTCATGCTGAGCGCAGCGAAGCATCTCTGACTATTTTCTGCGAACTTAGCGCTGAGTCTCGGAAAAGGTCAGAGATTCTTCGACTCCGCTGCGATTCGCAGAATGACGATCACGAAGTCAGATGCGCAAGCAACTCCGCGTGCGGCAGGAGGAGTTGCTCGCCGGTGGCAAGATTCTTCACCGCCAACTGTGGCCATTCGTCTCCGATAATCACCGCGAAGCGCGCACCGAGATGCTCGGCATTCTGAAATTGCTTGCCCACCTTCGCGCCGACGAGCGGATAATCGATGCGATAGTTCGCATCGCGCAACGTTTGCACTTGTTGCAACGCTTCCGCCCGGCGCTCTTCCTTGGCGATGACTACGTAAACATCCAACCTTTGTTCGCGTTGCGCGCTCGTTTCCATTCTCTCGCGCGCCGCCGTTTTTTCCCGGAGCAGTTCGCCCAGAACCACATCGCCCATGGCGAACCCCAAGGCTGGCAGCGCAACCGCGTTATCGCTCAGTTGCGCGATGAGGTTGTCGTAGCGGCCGCCGCCGGCGATCGCGCGAAGAGTGCCACCACGGTCGAAGGCTTCAAAGACGACGCCGGTGTAGTAGGCCAGACCACGCACGATGCGCACATCGACGCTGGCGAATTCCGCCAGGCCACGCTGACGAAGTCCGTCGATCAGCCGCTCTAGCTTTTCGCTCTTCCCACCGCCATCCAGGATTTCAAAAACCGACGGCGCGAGCGCTCCGAGTTGTTCGGCAACTTTCTCGCGCGGCTGTCGTTCACTCTTGTCGATGATCTCCAGGGTCGCCTGCCAGCTCTCGTTAGGCACATCGTGACTCCGCAAAAAATCCATCCAGAATTCGCGGTCGCTAATTCGGACGACCACGTCCTCCGCAGTGAAGCCAAAGCTTCGCAACACATCGATGCAGAGCGCGATCAATTCGATATCGGCTTCGAGCGTAGCTTCGCCCACGATGTCGGCATTGAATTGATAATGCTCGCGGAGGCGTCCGCGTTGCGGGCGCTCGTAGCGAAAAACCTGCGGAATTGAAAACCATTTTATCGGCTTGCGAAAATCGCGCTGATGGGCCGCGACCATGCGAGCGAGGGTGGGCGTCATCTCGGGACGCAAGGCGACAGCGCGACCGCCTTTGTCGGTAAAATCGTAAAGTTGTTTCACGATTTCCGGGCCGGATTTGCGGGTAAATAGTTCCAGCTCCTCGAGGAGCGGACCGTCGTATTCGACGAAGCCGTATCGCCGCGATACCTCCCGCCATTGCGCGAAGATGTAATTCCGCGCCGCGCAGTCGTTAGGCAAAAAATCGCGAAACCCGGTAAGTGACTTCATGAAATCGGTTGAATAAAGGAGGCGAGCTTGAAGTCCGATAAAAACACGACGGAACAGTTCCGTTTAACCAAACAAACAACAAACATGAAACAGACAACATTCACTAAAATCCTGGCAGTCGGAGCGGCAAGCGTAGTGGCCCTGAGCACAGCTTTCGCGCAAACGACAACCAAAGAAACGAGCACGAGCACGACTGACGCAACGGGGACGAGCAGCAGCACGACCACTAGCACCAGCACGCTCGATGGCTCTGGCACCATCACCACTTACGCGCCGGGGACCGATTATCTCAGTCTCCGCACCGAGTCGAGCACCGCGCCGGTGAAATATTACTACTCCAAAAAGACGACCGTCGTCGATCCGACGGGCGCAACGGTCGAATGGTCGATGCTGAAACCCGACATGCCGGTGAAATACACCTACGTGAAGGAAGGCGATCGCATGGTCATCTCGAAGATCACGGTGCAGAAGCCGCTGACTGAGATCTCGAAAGAGACCACCACCACGACGACGACAAGCCACTAATTAGTCGTTAGGCAAACAAACGAAATTGAGCGCCCGCGGAACGCGTTTCCGCGGGCGCTTTGGTTTCATTATCTTAAACGCGCAGACGACGAAGGATCTCTGGCTGTTTCTGCGCGGTAGGTGATCGGAAAGTCAGTGATCCTTCGCTCCGCTCAGGATGACAGGGCCGGATAGCCATCGCCTAATCTTCGTAGCCGCGTGGAAATTTTTGATGCCAAGCCCAGGCGCTTTCGATGATGGCATCGACGTCCTGGAATTTCGGCTCCCAACGCAGCTCGCGTTTGATCTTTTCCGAGGCCGCGATCAAACGCGGCGGATCACCCGGACGCCGCCGCCTTTCAATCACCGGAATTTCGCGGCCGGTGATTTTCCGGCAACTCTCGATCACCTCTCGCACGCTCGAGCCACCACCGGTGCCGAGGTTGTAGAATTCACTCACCGGCGCATCGAGCGCGAGAATGTGCGCGCGCGACAAATCGAGAATATGGATGTAATCGCGAATGCAGGTGCCGTCCGGTGTTTCGTAATCGGTCCCGAAGATTTCGACGTGCGGTTTCTGTCCAAGCGCGACTTTTAGGATGTTCGGAATGAGATGCGTTTCGGTGCGATGATCTTCACCAAACTTTTCCGAAGCGCCAGCCGCGTTGAAGTAACGCAGCGCAACGAAGCGCAACCCATGGATCCGATCGTACCAATGGAGAATCCGTTCAAAGGCGAGCTTCGATTCGCCATAGGGATTGATCGGACGTTGCGGCAAGGTTTCATCGATCGGCACGCGTTCGGGCGGGCCGAAAGTGGCGCAAGTAGAGGAGAAGACGAGACGCTTCACGCCCGCCGAAACCATCGCGTCGAGGAGATTCAAACCGTTCGCGACGTTGTTGCGAAAATATTTTGAAGGATTCTCCATCGACTCGCCGACGAGCGCGCTAGCCGCGAAATGCATGATCGCATCCGGTTTCGCCCTAACGAGTGCTTGATCGATCTTCGCACGGTCGCTCAAATCGCCTTCGAAAAATTGCGCACGCGAATCGATCGCGCGGCGATGGCCTTCGGTCAGGTTATCGAAGATTGCGACCTCGTGTCCTTCATCGAGCAACAACTCCGCGCAGATGCTGCCGATGTAGCCCGCGCCGCCCACGACCAGAATTTTCACAGGCGTAAGTGGGATACGGCTGGTCGAACTGTCAAAGAAAACAAAGGCTGAGAAATTGAAATCAGACTCGAGGCATGCCCGCCGAGGACAAACTCCGCGACGAGGTGTAGCCGCTACGGGCGCGCTGAATTTTTCAGAGGCTGCTTCGCAGGGACGGAGAGCGTCTGTTTTTCTCCAGGCTCGAGATCATTCTGCGCACGCGGCCAATGCCTTTACGCTGGCGTAATACACGAAGGCTCTCGTCCTCCGAACCCCAATGCAGAATCTCAATCTCCTCCTGCCGCACGCCCCAGCGATGCATTTCCGCGCGCGAACTCTGGTAGAGGTCGACCGTGCTGGTGCCAACAAGAGCGCTGCCGTAATCGTCGATGATGTATTCATCGCCCGTCCGCAAAACTCGGAAACGCGTGCCGAGCGGAAAGCGCGACCAATCTGCCGAAGCGCTTTTGAGCCGTCCGCCTGAAAGGCGCTGACCGATCGCGTTACGCGCCCCGCCGCGCTCGGTGTGCGTGTATGCGGTGGTGCGAATTTTTTGGACGCGACCGCGGGTGGCGGTGCTTGTGCTCGGAGAAGTCTGCGCGGCACATCCGACCAGGAAAAGAACGGCCGAAAAAACAAACGCAAGCCGGAGGGAGGAGGCCATACCGCGAAGCGCGCCTCAATAGCGATTGATGCGAGCAGCGGCAAGCGATAATTTCCGCGGCCCCGACGCACGATGCCACGTTTGAATTCACACCAAGCCATGATCGCGCACGACGTGGTGCTGGATGGACGGCTCGCGCTTTTTCATCAACGTGAGCGCTGGCTAGCGGTGGCGGATCTGCATTTCGGCTATGAATTGAGCCAACGGGCGGCGGGACGGCTGGTCCCGTTATGGGGCATGACTTCGGTAGAGGAACGGCTGCGCGAGCTGCTTTCCGATTACGCGCCACAACGCCTGATCATCGTAGGGGATCTGGTCCATGATCGCGCCGCGGCGAGAGAAGCGCGGGAACTGATCGAGCGGCTTCAGACCCTTTGCGAAACGATCGTGCTGGCGGGCAATCACGACCGCCGCCTAACGAATGCTATTCCGCTGCGCGAATTCTGGCACTCGGCGCCTTTCTATTTTCATCACGGTCATTGCGCGGCGGAAATGCCGGGCGCGATTCAGATCATTGGTCATCACCATCCGGCCGGAAGCGTCACGGACGGCGCGGGTCTGCGGCTGAAGCTGCCGGCCTTCGTTCAGCAGGGAAATTGCTGGATCATGCCGGCGTTCTCGCCCTGGGCGGCGGGTGCACGCTGGTATGCAGGCGACGAAAGCCGCATGTGGCTTTGCACGCCGAAACGAATTCTAGAGATGCCGCAGATCGAGGCGACCGCGACCTAAGCGCGCGCTAATTCAGACGTGCAATGCGGGCAACGACTCGCTTTGATTGAAATTGTCATCGCGCAATACGGACAATCTTTCGAGACCGGCGCCGCGGAAGGATCAGCGCGCTTCATCTTGTTCAGAGCCCGGACGAGCAGAAAAATACAAAACGCGACGATGAGGAAATTGAGCACAAGAGTGACGAAATTTCCGTAATTCCACGTAATAGCGCCGAGCTTGGCTGCATCCGCCGGGGTGGCGAAGGCCGCTCCATTCGGCGCATCTTTCAGAACAAGAAACTTATTCGAGAAATCCAAACCACCGGTGATGAAACCAAGCGGAGGCATAAGGATATCCTTGACCAGCGAAGTCACAATCGACCCAAAGGCCGCACCAATGATGACGCCGACCGCGAGATCGATCGCGTTTCCTTTTACGGCAAATTCCTTGAATTCTTTCCACATAAGCGAGGGGATGGTTGGGTCTCAACCAATGACGACATTTACCAATTTATTTCGAACGACGACAATTTTGCGAACCTCTTTTTCGGCCATGAATTCACGCACCCGATCATTCGTTAGGGCGATTTGCTCCAGTTCCATGTCGGTGGCGTGCAACGAAACTTTCGTTCGATCCCGCACCTTGCCGTTTACTTGCAGAGCGATCTCGACTTCGTCTTCGATCAAATAGGCGGGATCGTGATTTGGCCAGGGCTGAGAGGAAATGTTTGCTGTTTCTCCATTTAACGCCCTCCACAATTCCGAGGTCAGATGGGGGGCGAATGGATTCAATAAAACGAGCAGAGTTCGCATCGCGCTCAGCGGACGAATGGCTGCGTTAGTAAATTCATTCACGAAGACCATCATCTGCGAGATGGCGGTGTTGAACGACAGCGTCTCGATGTCTTCGGTGACTTTCTTGATCGTGGCGTGGATCACTTTCAGCTGGCTTTTCTCTGGGGCAGCCTCGCGCAACGCACCGGATGGCTGCCATTCGCCGGCCTGGTTTTCCTCCATCATGAGACGCCAAACGCGCGCCAGAAAACGCGAGACGCCTTCCACACCATTCATGCTCCAGGGCTTCATCTGCTCGAGCGGACCCATGAACATTTCATAACAGCGAAACGCGTCCGCGCCGTAATCCGCGATGACGTCGAGCGGATCGATCACGTTGCCCCAACGCTTCGACATCTTGCGCCCGTCTTCGCCCAGAATCATTCCTTGATTGACCAGACGCTGAAACGGTTCCGGTTTGGACAAACAGCCGCGATCGAAGAGCACCTTATGCCAGAAGCGCGCATACAAAAGATGCAGGACCGCGTGCTCGGTGCCGCCGACGTAAAGATCGACGCTGCCTGATTGCGGGCCCTCCATCCAGTAGTGTTCCGCTTCTGCGCCAATGAAACGCGAGTCATTCGTCGGATCGCAAAAGCGCAGGTAATACCAACACGAACCGGCCCATTGCGGCATGGTATTCGTTTCGCGGATGGCGGTGTCGGAATAGCGGATCCAGTCTTTTGCTTTCGCCAGGGGCGGCTCGCCGGTTCCAGTAGGTTTGTAGTCCTGCAGCTCCGGTGGGACGAGCGGGAGCTCGTTTTCGCCTAACGAGTGATGTCTTCCATTCTCCCACACGATCGGAAATGGCTCGCCCCAATAACGCTGACGCGAGAAAAGCCAGTCGCGCAATTTGTAATTAGTCGCTCGCCTGCCGTGCCCGTTTGCTTCCAGCCATCGCGTGATTTCCTCCTTTGCTTCCGCGGTGGAGAGCCCATCGATCAGCGGTGAATTGACCGCCCGACCTTCGCCGGTGAAGGCTGCCGCGATGCCGGAGGCCGGATTTTTAACCCGGCCAAGACGGTTTACAAAACCGTCTTCCGTTTCCTCAACCACGTGCTTGATCGGAAGCGAATATTTCTGTGCGAACTCACGATCACGCGCATCGTGCGCCGGCACGGCCATGATCGCGCCCGTGCCGTAGCCCATCAAAACATAGTCCGCGATCCAGATCGGAATGCGTTCGCCGTTTACGGGATTGATCGCGTGAGCGCCAGTAAAGACGCCGGTCTTTTCCTTCGCGAGATCTGTTCGCTCCAAATCCGACTTCGCTTTCGCCCTTTCACGATAAACCTGCACGGCCGCTTTCTGCTCCGGACTAACGAGTGAATCGACCAATGGGTTTTCGGGCGCGAGAACCAAATAGGTTGTGCCGTAAAGTGTGTCGGGCCGAGTCGTGAAAACCGTGATGTATCGTCCACTTGCCATTTCAAATCGCACCTCGGTTCCTTCGCTTCGGCCGATCCAATTTCGCTGCAATAACTTGATCCCCTCCGGCCAGTCGAGCCCTTCCAGCTCGTTGATCAGGCGATCGGCAAAGGCGGTGATGCGCAACATCCACTGGCGCATTGGCCGCTTTACGACTGGAAAACCGCCGACCTCGCTTTTGCCATCGATGACTTCCTCATTCGCCAGGACCGTACCGAGTTCCGGACACCAGTTCACAGGCACTTCCGCGACATAGGCGAGCCGTACGGTATCAGGATCTTCCCCGCGATAGGTCGAGATCGATTCTGCTTTCTCGGTCTCCGGGTTGAACCAGGAATTGTAGATCTGAAGAAAAATCCATTGCGTCCAACGGAAGAATTTCGGGTCGGCCGTGCTAATCTCGCGTTCCCAATCATAGGAGAACCCGATGCGTTTTAGCTGCGTCTTGAACTTGCCGATATTTTCACGCGTGGTGATCGCGGGATGCTGGCCGGTCCTGATCGCATATTGCTCAGCCGGCAAACCAAACGCATCCCAGCCCATTGGATGCAGGACGTTAAAACCGCGCATGCGCTTGTAGCGCGCGACGATGTCGGTGGCGGTGTAACCCTCAGGATGCCCGACATGCAAGCCCGTGCCGCTCGGATACGGGAACATATCGAGGATGTAATATTTCGGCTTAGACGAATCGAAGCCGGCCTCACCCGGATTAGGCGCGTGAAAGGCACGCTGCTCCTCCCAGATTGCCTGCCATCGCGGCTCGATCTCATCGAAAGGATATGGTTTGCGGCGTTCGCTCATGCGGAAGAGGAGGATTAACGGGATTGGCAGGATTTCAAATTCCGTTCACGCTCGAGGCGGATGTTGTCACTGCATTTCGCGACTCGAAATGCGCACAAGACGCGCGAATTCGCGGAGATTCTCGGCCCACACTTTGCGCTCTCCGATCTGAGCCAGATAATTGGGGTTCCAAAAGTAGAGGAAACTGGTCGGACGTTCGAAGAAAATGCGATTTTGAAAGCGACCACCGCGTCGCGTTTTCTCCCCGGCTTGGTCGTGTCGGATGATTCCGGTTTGGAAGTTATGTCGCTTCAAGGCGCACCCGGCGTGCGTTCAGCCCGGTATGCGGGCCCGCATGCGAGCGATCAGGAAAATATCGCGAAGCTGCTGGGCGAGTTGGAAGGTTCCGATAAACGTGACGCCCGCTTCTATTGCGCGATCGCGCTAGCGCGCGACGGGAAAACACTAGCGGTTTTCCATGGCGCAATCGCTGGGACCATAACCAGCGAATCAGGAGGGACGGACGGTTTTGGCTACGATCCGATCTTCATCCCGATCGGCCACGAGCAGACTTTCGGGGAGCTTGGCGCGAGAGTGAAAAACCGAATTAGTCACCGCGCGGTCGCGATTTCTCGCCTGAGCGATTATCTGGCGCGGTCCGCCTAACGAGTGATTAAGGAGTCGGGACGTTGCCAGCCGAACCAGTCGCCCCGGCGTTCTTGATCTGGTAGCCGATCTTTTGAATGTCAGCCGATCGGATCTTATCCAAGACCGTAATTACGTCGCCATGCAATGCATTCTGCTCCGCACTTAACGAAACCTTGATATCCTTATTTCCTTTGCGGAGCTCAAAGAGCCGGGGCAAGACATCGCCATCGGCCACTGGCTGGTTATCAAAGTAAACTAAATTGCCCTCGGTCACCCGCACCGAAACAGAATCCTTCTTGTCCGACGGGGGTGTCGGTTTGTCGTACTTACTAGGTAGGTTGACCCGAATGCCTTTCATGTGCGTCTGGCTCAAGCTCACCATCATGAAGCTGGCAAGGAGGAAGAACATGATGTCGATCAACGGAATGATCTCGATCCGGGCGTGCTTTTTCGGAATGGGCGATCGCATCCTCATAATTTTGCTCCTAGATCGCCCCTAAAATTGTGCACCGGTCATGGTAAAAGTGATTGGCGTTCGCACTTTCGAGACCGTCCCCGGTTTGAATCTCCAACGTCGGAATGCGCTGGTGGCGGCGTTATCTAAAATCGGACTGCCCGTGCTGGTAGCCATGTCCGCGCTGGTCACAGAACCGCTCGATACATCGATCGTCATTACGCAGACACCACTGCCGACAAGTTTGGAGCGACGCGCTTCGTACGGATATTCCGGACGTGGAGCGCTAACCGCCACGGCCTTGGCCGATGACATCGACATCGGTCCGGCGCTCGGTAGCCCCTGCGGTTTTGGACGCGCGATTGGTGCGATTGGCTTAATCGGCTTGTCGCGTTTTGGCGGTGGAGTCGGTTGTTCTTCCACGAACTCCGGCACTTCTGTGGGCTCAGGCGGCGTTTCGGTAGGCTCGGGTTCCACCATCTCTTCCGGTGGCGGAGTCGGCTCCGGGTCCGCCTGCTCAAAAGTAACCTCCGCGACTGCTTCGGGAATAGCCGTCAAGTCTGCCGGCGGCTCATCGGGTTTTAACCCCGCGATGACGGCGGCGGTGACGTGGATAAGGATCGCTCCGCCCAAGGCCGCAAAGACCTGCCACCTCGGCGCGGGTTTGTAGAGCAGTGGTCCAACCATGAGATTATTGTCCCGGTGCGGGCACGCCGGATAATGCCTGGCTCTTGATTTCGAAAGCGATTTTCGTGAAGCCGGTGGAACGAATCTGATCGAGCAAGCGAGTCACGTTGCCGTGGAGGGCCTCGCGATCGGCCCGGATGAAAATCTTTGCTTCCGGGTTAGTGGCAAAGATCGGCTTCAGCTTTGCCGGCACGTCTTCGTAATTAATCTTTCCTTTATCGAAGTAAACAAAGCCGTCCCGGTCCACCGAAAAGCTGTAGTAATCTTTTTTCGATTGGGTCTGTCCGGAACTTCCGGTCGGCAACGCCACTTTGATACCCTTCATCGTAGTCTGACTCAGACTCACCATCATGAAGCTCGCGAGGAGGAAAAACATGATGTCGATCAACGGAATGATCTCAATCCGCGCGTGCTTCTTTGGGATGG
>CAXSFN010000020.1:0-73677 GCA_964236815.1 uncultured Chthoniobacterales bacterium | reverse complement strand
TGTCGAAGATGAAGAACCAGGCCGTCGTTTGTAACATCGGCCACTTCGATAACGAGATTCAGGTCGACCTCCTCAATACCACCAAGGGGGTGAAGCGCACGAACATCAAACCGCAGGTCGACAAGTACACCTTCGCGACCGGCAATGAGATCTTCATGCTCGCTGAAGGCCGTCTCGTGAATCTCGGGTGTGCTACCGGCCATCCCTCCTTCGTGATGTCGAACAGCTTCAGCAACCAGGTCCTGGCTCAGCTCGACCTCTGGGCCGGCAAAGACAAATACAAACCCGGCGTCTATATCCTGCCGAAGAAACTCGACGAAGAAGTCGCGCGCCTGCATCTCGAAAAAATCGGCGTGAAGCTAACAACCTTAACTAAGAAGCAATCCGAGTATCTCGGCGTGCCGGTCGACGGACCTTACAAGTCTGAGCACTATCGTTACTAACTCTACGCTCGCGTAGTTCGAGCATCGAAGAAGCGCCGCTGGAGTTCCCGCGGCGCTTTTTTCTATCCTCAAATTTCGTGGATTGTGGTCGCCGATCCGAACCGCTCTTCTTCGAGAACCAATGCGATCCGATAGCCGTGGCCATGGTCGACCACCACTTCCGCGTCCCGGCTGTGAACCTGATCGTCATCGGATAGCGATCGAATTTCGCATCGCTGGCATGGACCGGGGGCACAATGCTGTAGTAGACGAGCATCGACGGGTGATCGGTCCTTGCCGTACGCGTCCATCTCGATTCATCGCGCTTCGGAAGGTAATCTACTGCCTCAAATATTCCATGCGCCGCCTCTCGCTGCTCCTCGTCCTGTTTCTCGCTCTTCCCGCTCTCGCGGAATTGAATCCCGAATGGACGACGCCAGTGCCACCGTTCCAAATCGCCGACAACCTTTACTACGTCGGCAGCCAGGACCTGGCGGCATTCCTCGTAACTACCCCCGCCGGTAACGTCCTTATCAACGCCAATCTTGAAACGTCGCCGCCGCAGATTCGCGCGAGCGTAGAGAAGCTGGGATTCCAGTGGGCGGATACGAAAATCCTGCTCAATAGTCAGGCGCATTTCGATCACATGGCCGGCGCTTCCCGAGTCTTACGCGAGACCCACGCGAAGAACATGGTAATGGAAGGCGACGCGGATGTCGTCGAGAGTGGCGGCCGCACCGATTTCCTTGCTGCCACCGGCTCTGTGCCGAGCTATCCACCAGCACACGTGGACCGGATTTTGCATCACGGGGATACGGTTACGTTTGGTGGCGTTAAGCTGACTGCGCATAAAACCGCCGGCCACACCCGCGGTTGCACAACTTGGACATTCCCGGTTCATCTTCCGGGAGAGTCTGCTGACAAACTTCGCCATGTGGTCATTCTCGGCGGGGCGGGCTTTTGGTCGGATTTCCACTTCGTTGATCGCCCTGGCCATCCGGCGTCGTATCCCGGCGTTGCCGAAGATTTCGCACGCACCTTCCGCGTCCTGCAATCGCTTCCGTGCGACATCTTCCTTGGCGCGCACGGCAGCTATTTCAACCTCAAGGACAAACTCCCGCGCCTCGCCAAAGACGGCCCGCAAGTCTTCCTCGACGCCGCGGGTTATCGAAAATACGTCTCGGGTAAACGGGAGGAGTTCGAAACTGCGTTTAAGAAAGAACAAGAAGCTGCGCAGCTTTAGCGGTGCCTTGTAATGCCTGCTCACCAGACCGCGCGGATTGCGTGGTGCGCGATGTCGACCGTTTGCCTTCGGATTCGCCTTATCCTATGCGGGCGATGATAGGTTCCGTGGTATTTCCGTAAACGCGCTTCCATCTCTTAGTACCGGACGCGATTGGTCCCGCGAATCTTCGCTCGCGGAAAACGCTTCGTTTGCCGACGCGCATACGAATAATCGGCGCGCGGTGAAGAAGTTAATCATCCAACTGATTTGCTATAACGAGGAGCAGGCGCTCCCGATCGCGCTGGCTGCACTGCCGCGCCAACTCGCAGGTTTCGACAAAGTCGAGTGGCTGATCGTGAACGACGGCAGCAGCGATCGCACGATGGACGTGGCGCGCGCGCACGGGGTAGATCATGTCATCGATCTCGGAACGCATCAGGGTTTGGCGCGCGGTTTTCTCGCGGGATTGGAAGCGAGTTTGCGCGCCGGCGCTGACGTCATCATCAACACCGATGCCGATAATCAGTACTGCGCTGAAGACATTCCGAAACTGCTCGAGCCGATCGCACGTGGCGAAGCGCAGATCGTGATCGGCGCGCGACCGATCAGCGCGACGAAACATTTTTCGCCCGTGAAAAAACTGCTGCAGCGACTCGGCTCGCGCGTGGTGCGAATGGCCAGCCGCACCGATGTGGCGGATGCGCCTAGTGGATTTCGCGCCATGACGCGCGAGGCCGCGCTGCAGCTCAACGTCTTCAGTCCATTTTCCTACACGCTCGAAACAATCATCCAGGCCGGACAAAAAAACATTCGCATCACCTCCGTGCCCATTAGCACCAATCCTGATTTGCGCCCATCGCGTCTCATCAGCTCGACCGCCGCATATCTGCGCCGCTCGCTCATCACCGTGCTGCGGATTTTCATAACCTATAAGCCGCTGCGCTTTTTTCTTTGGATGGGCGCGCTTCCCTTTACGGCCGGTCTTCTTCTAGGAGTTCGCTGGCTAATTTTGTTCGCGCAGGAACCGCTGCGCAGCCGCGCTCCCAGTCTCATCCTGGCCGCGATCCTGATTTTGGTTGGCGTGCAAATGTGGTCGCTAGGCGCAGTCGCAGATGTAATCGCGGTCAATCGCAAGCTGCTGGAAGACATTCAGCAACGGCTGAAGCGGATCGATTACCGGTGAGCCGCGATCTCTTTGCTCGCGCAGCGCTGGCGCAGATTTCGAAGATCCTGACCCTGCAGGATCGCAACGCACACTCCCGCACTTACGGATGTTTCGATCGTAATTTTTGGCATTACAAAATCATCGATTTCCCTAGTGGGATGGCGGCGGAATTTGTCTGGCCGCTCGCGCTCGTCCACTCGTTAGACCTGCCGGAAAATCCGTATTTTCAGCAGCGGTCGATCAAGGATTGGGCAGAGGCCGGGATGCTTTTCGCGACGCGTAGCGCTCATCGGGACGGTTCGTGCGACGATTATTTTCCATTTGAAAAAGCAGCCGGCGCCGCCGCCTTTTCGCTCCTGGCGGCGCTGGAAAGTTACACGCTGCTGGAGTTGGATAACGAGGATCTACTCGAGTTTTTCGTCCAACGAGCCGATTGGCTCGCAGGGAGTGATGAAAGCGGACGCCTAACGAATCACCAGGCGCTGATTGTTCTTTGCCTGCAAAAAGCCGACCGCGTTTTGGGTAGCGCCCGTTGGGAGGAGGCGAGAGCGCGCCGACTGCAGCGAGTGCTCGAATGGCAGGATGAAGAAGGCTGGTTTCCGGAATACGAAGGATGCGATCCAGGTTATCAGACGCTGACGATTGGCTTGCTCGCGCAATTGTATGAACTTTCGCCTAACGAGTTGTTAAGAAGATCGATCGAGTCCGCGATTCGGTTTGCTGCGCATTTTGTTCATCCGGACGGTTCTTTCGGCGGCGAGTATGGGAGCCGCAACACTTACAATTTCTTTCCACACGGTTTCGAGCTGGCCGGCAAATGGTTTCCGGAGGCGCTTTCGCTTAACGATCGTTTTCTCCTCGGCCTAACGAATGGTCTAGGCGCTTGCTACGCGGACGATCACGTCATCGGACATCACACCTGGAGTTATTTGCTGGCCTGGCGCAACTGGGTTTCGCCGCGGCCGCCGATGGCAGCGACGGTTAGCGGCCGACATTATTTTCCGCGCGCAGGTTTGCTGGTGGAGCAACGGGAGAAGGCCGCGCTTTATCTGGCCTTGAAAAAAGGCGGCGTTTTCAAATTTTTTGTCGGCCAACGTTTGGCTCATTCCGACACGAATTTTTCCGTCCTGACCAATGACGGAAAAATTGCCGTCGCTCATCTTATCGGTCACTACGATTTGCAGATCGAGGACGATAATGTCGCGATCAGCGGCTCGCTCGCCTGGGCCAAACAGAAAGAGATGACGCCCGCGCGCCTCATTTTCCTGCGCGTTTTCATGCTGACGCTCGGTCGCTTCTTCCCAGATCTGGTGCGCAAATTTCTGCAGCGATTACTCATCACTGGTAAAGACGACGCGCCGTTTCAATTCAAGCGCACGATCAGGTGGCGCGGGTCGCAACCGCATCTGGTCGATGAATTGGCTGCTCCGAATTGGAATCGGATACGCGCGGTTGGGATCGGCTCCGCGCAAACCTCGATTTACGTCGCAATGAGTCGCACCTGGCAGGCTGGCCAACTACAACCCTGGCTCGATCTAACCGCGGAAATGAAAAAATTACAGCCGGGCGAAACGCTGCGAATCGAGCGCGTGTTCTGAAAAAATCCCTCTCACTCCTCGTTAGTCTCGGGCTGCTTGCGCTCATTTATTGGCAGCTCAGCCGGCACGGACAATTGCGCGATCTAGGCCAAATCTTCCGTGATTGCGATCGTGTTTGGATGCCGCTGAGCCTTGCCATGGTCGCGCCGATAACACTGCTCACGTCGCGGCGTCTGCAACTGCTCATGCCGGGGCGCGACCAACTTAGTTTTGGCGAAGCGAACAAACTGATTCTCGCCGCGAGCACCTTGAATCTGATTCTGCCCTCAAAAATGGGCGATATCGCCAAAGCGTGGTTCATGAAAGAACGCGGACTTCTCGCCGGTTCGCTCGCCTTCGCCGTGGTCGTTTTCGAAAAAAGCTGCGACATGCTCTCGCTCCTTTTGTGGTGCGTGCTCGGACTGCTGCTTTATCCGGACAAGGATGCGCTTTTCTGGATAATGACGGTGGCCGTAGCGGGCGCGTTTCTTTTCGCGTTGCTCTTGTTAGGCCAACCGCGTTTCGCGGTGTTTGTTTTCCGCAGCGCGCGCCTAACGCGATTGAGCGAAGCATGGGAGAAAATGCATGCCTATTTTTGGGCGAGCAAAAAGCGCCTGCTCAGTCTCGCGCTCACTTCGATTTTCATTTGGTTCCTGCACCTCCTGCAAATCTGGATGTTCATCCACGCGCTCAAAGCGCACGCGCCGTTTCTGATCAGTCTCGCGCTTTCGCCGCTGGCGATTCTGGCGGGATTGCTCCCACTTACCTTCGCGGGAGTGGGCACGCGCGACGCTGCTCTGGTTCTGCTCTATCAGCCTTACTTCGATACGCCAACCGCGGCCGCCCTCGGCCTGCTCTGCACGGCGCGCTATCTGTTGCCGGCGCTAGGCGGATTGCCTTTCGCCTCTAGAGTGCAGGCCCGTTTTCCAACACCGCGCGGAAACGGCTGAACTCAACTCGCTGCGTTTTCTCGCCGAAGCGCAATTGAATTTCGCAAGCAGTGCTCGTGGCCGGAATCGCGAGCGCAAAGAAATCCAGCCCGCGCTCGCGCGTGAGATAGGGGCGTAGAACGAGATCTTTTTTCGCATGCCGGCTGCCGTAAAAAAAGCGGAGGCGGACGGTGAATGCATCCACTTCATCGGAGTTCGCCTCCATTTCCAGCCTAACGAGTCGTCCGCGAAGCTTCTCGGGAATCTGCCAAAGCGCTTTCAAACGTGACGGCGCATGTTCGCGTTCCCAAGTCGCGGGCAGCACCAGCACGAGGCCGTTCCATTCGGCGGCGTCGTGGTCGAGAATACGCGGCGAGATTGCGGCATTTCGTCGGCGATAAAATACGAGCTCGGGCGAATCGTACTTCGCGATCGCGCGCATCAACGTCCAATCCGTTTCCGGTTCGAGAAAATAAGAGGCGAGCTGCGGAGGCGGCGCCTCGGGATTTTTGTTCAGACGTTGAGTAGCGCGGAGCCAACTCCGTGTGCGTAGATACCAGAATTCATCGGCGCGCGCGGCTTCGGTTTCGAGTGCGGAATTGGGCTCGAGAATTTCGTCGTGCACGAGCCAGCGGAAGCGCGCGGCATCGCGCGGCGAAACCAAGCGCACCATCTCGCGCATGGAAGCTTGCGTGAAAACCGTCGCTCCATCCGGGACCGATGCGAGATAGCGACGCACTTCGGGAATGAATCCGGGATGAAAGAATTCGCGTTTCGTTGTCGCGAGGAGAAATAAAAGTGTGCTCGCGCCAAGAACAATCGGAGCCAGGCGATGAGCAAAAATGTGCGTGAGAAAAGGACGACGGCGCGACGTTTGCCATAACTCATACAGAGCGAAAACTGCCAGCAGCGACATCGGGACCGCCAGACTAGCGAGAAATCGCGGCGCATCGCGCACCAGCGGGCGGATGGGACATATGCTTTGCAACGCGCAGGAATATTCGAGGAGTAGAAGAGTGCACCAGATGACGAGCACGCGCCCGAAGAGATGGCCGCGCCTCCACCCCAGCCAGATCCCCGCGAGCGCGCAGAGCGAGTAGGCGCGCATGAGCGGGTCGTGCACGAAGCGATCGAGATAGCGAACCGGAAGTCGCCAGGGATTTTCCAGCTCGGTGCCTTTCGCGCCACGGTTGAGCGCGTTGGCTGTGAGATCGTGCAGCCAATCGCCGAAGAGCTGGTGGTAAAAAAAACATTCCGCAAAATAAAAGAGGAGCGCGACCAAACCGGCCACGAGCAACCAGCGAAAGCGCCCGCGAAAAAAAAGCGCGGTGCAAACCACCAGCACCGGCACGAGGAAGAGACCGGTTACGCGATTGGCTTCGAGGACAAAAACGCAAAATCCAGTCGCGATCGCGCCAAGCGATGCGCGCCGTGCATCCGGCGCATGCATGGTTAGCCACCACGCCAGCATCGCGCCCGCGCCCCAGACCGCTTCCGACAGGTCCGGCATTGGCGAGGAAGAAACTGCATCTAAAAAGGGATGACAGACAAAGGTCATCGCGGCTGCAAAGGCGAAGCCGCCACTACTCGTTAGGCTACGACTGAGAAAAAAAATCAGCGCCGCGCCCGCGGCCAGATAAATGACTGGCTCACCCCAGAACGAAAAGAGCCCGGGGATGTTGAAGACTTGCAGCAACCAACAAACGCCCCAAACCGGCCAGCGCAGATCGTAGAAGCTTTCCGCGCCCCAGGCACTCAAGCCGTTTTCATGCAGCGCGCGCGCGAAACTCCAGTAGGTCAAATCATCGCCCAGGAGTGGTTCACCCAAATATGAGACGCCAAGCAAAGCTGCCGTTGCTCCGACAAAAAGCAGCTGAACACTCAGACGTTTTCCCATGGGATACGGCGTTAGCTTTTCACCTCACTGAGCCGATCCAGGAACCGGACAATTCGAGCGTGAGCTTCGACGAGCGCTTCGCTTCCTATTGCTCGTTAGGCGATGAGGCCGGCGTTGCGGACTCCTCGGATGGAGGCGATTGCTCTTCGCGCGTCGGCGTAGGCGCGGGCGTGGGCGAATATTCATCCGCGAAGCGCACTCGGTAACGAACGAGATATTGCTCGTTAGGCGCGGGCTTGCTGTGATCGAAGCGTTCGCGCGGCGGCGCCCAGTCCGACCATTCGTCGAGCTTGGTCGGTTTCGCCCGAAGCATGACAGTAAAGATTTGCCGGCTTTCTCCATCGATGCCGGCGGTGATTTCGCGGCCCGCGTCGCTCGACTTTAACGCCGCCCACGCCGGGACGGTGATGAATTCATCGGTCCGCGTCGCTTCGCTCCAGCGCGTGTCGGAGTAACTCCGATCCGACGCGCTTGCCACCAGCGCGAAATCGAACTTTGCCGCTTTCAGATCTTCAATCGAGCGACCGTTTGCAGGAACACGCGCCTCGATGTCGAGCGCGAGATTTTTTCCGTCAATCAACGGCGGATGATCGGCCGTGGCCCACGCGAGGCCACCGATGCCGAGGATTATGATCGCCGTGACCAGGAGCGCGATTCCCTGACGAATGGCGTAGCCGGCGAAGCCACCGCGCTTGACGAAAAAGCTGAGCGCGAAGCCGGTTGCGAAGCCGGCCAAAAGCGCAAGCGGGACGTAGAGGAAGACGATGCTGTAACCGCGTCCGCCTTCAAAATTCGACACGTTCAAGACTTCCATCGCCCAATCCGCAACTGGGATGGTCAAGGCCGCGCTGCCGATGGCGGTGATGAATGCAACCAGGAGCGCCACGGGCCAGCGGCGCGCTTTTTGTGCGGGAAGTGGGGTCAGTTCTGTGGTGTCCATTACTTGTGAAAAACGAGAACGCCGCCTTTCATCACCAGGCGAACGTCACGCACCGCGCCGATGTTACTCGTCGGATCGCTACCTAACGAGACTAAATCCGCGAGCAGGCCAGCGCGAATCGAGCCGCGATCGGCCAGGTGAAAAATCCCGGCGTTACCACTGGTGGCCTGGCGCAACACTTCGATCGGGCTAAAACCGTATTCATTCACGAGCAGTTCGAGCTCGAGCGCGTTCTCGCCATGCGCGAAGACACCAACGTCGCCACCAAACGCGAAGATCACCCCGGCTGCGCGCGCGGCTTTCATGCTGGCACGTTTCTCCGTCAGCCGTGGCGGTTCGGGGCCTGCGCCTTTTCGCCAGCCGCGATAGCGCGAGACCGCGTCGCCGGCCGCGACCGTCGGGCAAAGCGCGATGCCTTTTTGTTTCATCAACTTGAAGATCTCCGGCGTGCCTTCGTCCCCGTGCTCGATCGTTTCCACCCCGGCATTGATCGCGCGCCGCATCCCTTCCGGCGTAGTCGCGTGCGCGACCGTTGCTCTTCCCGCAGAACGCGCCGTCTGCACGATCGCGTTCAGTTCTTCCTGCGAGAAGGTCGGTCGCGACGGCTCGCCGTTTCCCCAGCGATAATCGGCATAGACCTTCACGAGATTGGCGCCCTTGCCTATTTGCTCTCGGGCGACTCTGATCACTTCATCGACGCCACTCGCTTCCTGCGCGCCTTGCGGCACTTCGATTTCGCTCGCGTATTTCGGCCCGTAACTTCCGGTCGCGACGATCGCGCGTGTCGCCACCAGCAAGCGCGGTCCGGGAATAATTCCGGCATCGATCGCCTGCTTCAATCCGGTATCAGCGTAACCGGCCCCCTCTGTTCCAAGATCGCGCGCGGTGGTGAAACCAGCTTCGAGCGTTTTGCGCGCATGGACGGTGGCCCGCGCAGTGCGGAGAGCTAACGACTCGTTAGTTACTTGCTCGTTCCAGCTCGTCTCGTTGTAAGGATGCAGAAACATGTGCGAGTGGCCCTCGATCATCCCCGGCATCAACGTCTCGTTAGGCAATTCGATTGTTCGCGTTCCCAAAGGCGCGATCTGATCGATCGCCCCGCCTGCGTATTGAATCTTATCGCCCACGACGAGGACCGACCAACCGACGTGGATTTCCTCACCATCAAAAACGGCGGCCGGGTGAAGCATGACCGGCGGTTCCGCCTGCATCCTTGCCGCAAAAGCAAAGCAAAGGCTGAACGTAACAATCGCAGCTCGTGTCACCATCCCACTGTCTGTCCGTAAACCCACGTGAATGTATAACTCGTCGCAGCCGGTCGGCCGTTGCGGTAGCCGGGCAGGAAATCGACCAGCGGTAGGGCCTTCTTCAACCAGTCACCCAGCCCATGGCCCGGCGGTCGTTCGCTGATCACTTGCACATCACTTGTCTTGCCATTCGCATCGACGCTGTGACGCAGTTTCACCATGGCGGCTGTTTCTTCGTGGACAAAGCCGGCGGGGAATTCTGGAAAGTTTGAGACGCCGTGGTTCGGGACAAGAATGGACTGGGGCGCGATGAAGTCCGTTCCGCGTTTGATTTCATCGAGCTCCTGATGGGCGTACACGCGGAGGTGTGGCTTTCCGTTCGCGACGACAAAAAAAGCGGTTCCAGCGAAGTAGGCGTTTACTTGTTTGTGATTGTAGATCGCGGGGATGAATCTGGACTGCCGCAAGCGCCGACGGAGTTCGTTCTTCAGCAGATCGGCGCCCGGCGAGGCGGTGAAGAAGTCGCTCCCGAAAACGACCCCGCCGCCCGTCACCCGGCATTGAAACATCACCCATGCGTCGCGTTGACCCTTCTGAAACAGTTCGCCGGTTTTGATCAGATTGATCAGCGAATCCGGACCGGAGCCGACCATCGCAGGACGTGTTTCAGGCGACACTTCAGCGCGCAAAGGAGGCGGCTGAGCCAGACCGAGAAGAACAATCAGAAACGCGGAAGAGAACGTAGTGAGTTGAAAAGAGATCATGCTGAGTTAATACGGATTTTTCCGCGCGATGATCTCTAGAACCATCGTCACGGCCGAACGCCAGACCGATGTTGCAAGCCGAGCCGCGCGACGCCGCCATCGTGCGTCCGGAGGACGTAATCGCTTCGCCGCTGTCTTTTCATCGTGCCTTCGGAAACATGGCTGAGCGACCGCTTTCGCTCATCTCAACGTGCTGACGCTGGATTCCTCGCCATCGAAACCGGCTTCAGCATCTCCCGTTAGTCCTTTAGGCGAGAGACATGGCCAGCCGCGAGCCGCCATTGCCCATCCTGCTTCACAAAGGTGTCGGTGAATTGCACGATGATATCGATTGGCTTTCCCTCGCTCGTGCCCTGGACATTTGTCTTGCCGGTTACAACCGCCGTCGCATCACCATAGACACGCGCTTTCATCTCGTAGTTTTCGAACACATCGTAGTGAACCTTACCGGTCTTCGCGTCCGCGATATCATCAGCCGCCGTGGTGATCTCGCCCTTAGAGTTCGTGAGCGTGTAATCACTTGTCAGGAACTTCCGAATCTTATCCGCGTCGTTGTTTTGATAGGCGAGGCAACCCTGGCGCTCGGCCGTGATCACGGCCTGCTCCGTCGTAGAGTCTTGGGCGAACATACTGCTCGTGACGAAGAACAGGACGTAACAAGAGAAGCGGAAATTCATGAGCGCAGAATAGCAACGCCGCCGAACCTGTCGCTCGAATTCAATCGCGGCGCGCGATGATTTCGAGAAACATCGGCGTGGTCAGGATCGTGGTTGGATCGGCTTCGGCCGCGGCGAATTCCCGACGCACTGTCTCCGTCCACTCCTGCTTCACCCGGCCGAGCTCGAGCAGCCGATCGAGATTAATCCCGATGAAACTGGCCGCCCATTGCCATTCGAACTCGGGAGGCGTGACCGTGAGCACATGCGGCCGAACATCGACCATGCGTAACCCGGCCTTTTGCAGGAGCGGAGGAAAAGTGAGCGCGACGTTCGGTTCGCCTCCGGTCGCCCGCCAGCTCGCCATCACTTCATCGACAAAACTTTCCAGGGCAGGCCGGCGCGGCGCGAGACGAAACGTTCGGTAGTGGCTGTATTCATGAAAAATGGCGACCCCGCCAACGCGAAGAGCGCCTGCGATTTCCCTGATCAACTTTTCCGGCGAAGAGACAAAACAAGCGACCCAACGGCACCAGGCCGCGTCGAAATTTTGCGCGCCTAACGAATCCTCCATCAGATCGAGCTCGCGAAATCGCACGTTGCTCAAGCCGCGCGTCGCGCAGCTCGCTTTCGCCACTTCGATGAACCGCTCAGAACGTTCCACTGCGAGGACTTCTCCAGTGGGGCCGACGATCTCGGCCAGGTCCGCGGTGGCGTAGCCCGGCCCCGCGCCAATATCGATGACCCGCGATCCGATCGTGATGCCGGCCCGCCGCCAACATTGCAAAACTCGAGCGCGCCAGACGCGGTGTTGCAAGCCAAGCCGCTCTACTTCGTCGTCGTGCGTGCCGAGGACGTAATCGCTCTCTCCTTCTTCCGTCGCCATAGCCGTAGCATGTCTGCGCGTTCGATTCCCGGCCATGCGAAATTTCCTTGGAAGGTCGCGCGCGACGGCTTGACGTGGTCCGGCGGGATAAGCACAACGGAAGGATGACTCGCCGCCTCAAGCGCATCGCGCCTCTTCAATTAGGAAAAATGCTCGGTGTGCTTTACGCGATTATGGGTTTAATCATCGTGCCCTTCTTTCTTCTCTTTGCCGTGATTGGCGCCTTCGCGCAGCACGGGTCGAACGAGAGCGCGGCGGCAGGGGCGTTTGCGATGGGCACTGGGCTTGTGATGGCTGTAGCAATGCCGGTGTTCTACGGCGTTTTCGGATTCATCTTCGGGATCATCAGTGCCGCCCTCTACAATCTGATCGCGGGATGGATCGGTGGCATCGAGGTGGAGGTGGAATAATCGCGAGCCAGCTCGCGGGCCAAGTTTCCGTGCGTGCATCTCCTCTCCCTGCGAGAGCGGGACTGAGATGATGGTTCGCTAAAAAATTGCTCGAACCACTGGCGTTTTGGATGATCAATCGCGGTTTGTTCCGCCTAGAGACGGCACTACGATCTTGGGATGAAGCCACGCAAAGCCGCGGTCGTTTTCATTTTCGTCACCGTCACGCTCGATATGCTGGCGCTAGGATTGATCGCGCCGGTTTTGCCGAAGCTAGTGCTCAATTTCCTTGGCGGCGATGCGACCAGCGCAGCGAAATGGTTTGGAATTTTCGGGACGGTTTTCGCCTTGATGCAGTTTGTTTTTTCGCCGGTGCTCGGTGTGCTTTCGGATCGCTTCGGACGCCGGCCGATCATTCTTGCCTCGAATCTCGGACTTGGTCTCGACTACATCGTGATGGCGGTCGCCCCGTCGATCGGCTGGTTATTTATTGGGCGTGTCATTTCCGGGATCACGGCCGCCAGCATTTCGACCGCGATGGCTTACATCTCCGATGTGGTCGCACCGGAAAAACGGGCGAGCGCTTTCGGCATGATCGGCGCGGCCTTCGGCGTGGGCTTCGTACTCGGACCGGCGCTCGGTGGTTTGCTCGGCACCTCCGATCCCCGACTGCCATTTTGGGTCGCAGGCGTTCTTAGCCTGGGAAATGCAATCTTCGGATACTTCTTCGTGCCGGAATCTCTCCCGCTCGAAAGGCGAAGAAGCTTCACTCTTCAGCGAGCGAATCCGATCGGTTCGCTCGTCTTACTGCGTTCGCATCCGGAATTATTCCAGCTGGCCGCGATCCAATTCATCGGCTGGGTCGCGCACGAAGTCTTCAACGTCTGGGCGCTTTACGCGATCTTTCGTTATGCCTGGAAGGAAGGAATGGTCGGGCTTTCACTTGCGGTCGTCGGCGCCTGCTCGGTCGCGATCTCCGCGGGCTTGGTCGGTCCGATTGTAGCGAAACTCGGTGAACGCAAGACGCTCTACGTCGGCCAATTCTTCGGCGGCCTGGGAATGTTGATCGCCGGGATCGCGCGGACCGGCTTCGGTTATTTCGCGTCCATTCCGGTGATGATGCTCTGGACAATTTCCGGGCCGGCCGCGCAAGGAATGATGACGCGGCGGGTGAGCGAATCCGAACAAGGCGAACTGCAGGGCGCGATCAATAGCGTGCGCAGCCTGGCCGTAATCATCGGCCCGGGACTCTTCACCTTTACCTTCGCGTATTTCATCGATCAACAAAGCCGCTGGCATCTTCCGGGCGCGCCCTGGTTTCTTGGCGCGGCTCTGCTCTTCTTCGCGATGTTAATGTCAACGCGCATTCCCAAGATGCCGGATGGCGGGGAAGCGCCTAACGAGACCAATCACGACCTTGCGCGCATGGCGGATGGTCCATTATCCGCGGCCACGCCGCCGGTTGAATAGAAATTCCGCTACGGATAAACGACGCGGTAAAAGCGCCGGTCGGGTGGATTCATATCGACGAATTGGACGACTCCGGCGCCATCGGCTTTGACCGGCGACCCAAGAGGGCCAAACGCCTCCACCAGCGTGTCTGTGAATTGAAGAATGTGGTTTGCGAAGGGGACGCCCACCGCCGTGATAAAACTACTGCCCCCGGGAACCTTCATCACCGCGGCATCGCTGACATTCGGCGTGGTTGGCACAATCTTGAAGATGCTGCTCGATCCGTAGGCCACGATGTAGATTTCGCCATTGGCATCTTCACCCAACGAGGCCGGATCGTAACCCGCGTTCAATGAGATGTTGCCGGCGCTGGTTGGGAAAAGCTGCGAGGTGATATTTTGGAAATTCGAAGCGGTCGTTCCATCGTAGTTGAGCGCGAAAATCTTCGAGGCCACGTAGTCCGCGAAAATATAGGTCCCGCGCAAGCTGGGAATTTGTCGGCCGCGGTAAACATATCCGCCGGTGACCGTGCCGCCGGTTGATCGTCCATAATCGATGATCGGATTCACGCCATCGGCAGGCTGGGCGCCGCCCACGGACGGCGTGGCAATCGTGCCTTCGCGCAAACGCCAGCCGAAGTTTTCGCCCCCGCCGGGATTTGAAGCTTTCTGCACGTCCACCTCCTCGCGCGTATCCTGCCCGACGTCGCCGATAAAAAGATTGCCCGTGGCGCGATCGAAACTGTCGCGAAATGGATTACGCAGGCCGTAGAGGAAAATCTCAGGACGCGCGCCGCTCACGTTAATGAAGGGATTACTTGCAGGAATGGATGAGGTGCCGGTCGCGGAATCGACATGGAGGCGCAGCATTTTTCCCAGTAACGTGGTCAGGTTTTGCGCGTTACCCGTTATCCCATCGTGACCTTCGTCCCGGTCGTAACCGCCCCCGCCGTCACCGCTCGCGATGTAGAGATTGTTTTCATCGCCCGGCCGCGGGCTGAATCCGATCCAGCCGCCATTATGGTTCGGCTGCGGCTGATCGAACACGATCAGGTTTTTCTCGTCGCTCGTATCCGCCACATTCGGGTTATCACTTAAGACTTTGAATTGCGATACACGCGAGACGCCCTGGCCAAACGCGCCGCCGCCAACGACGAAATAAAGATAAAACTTTCCATTCGTAGCGTAGTTAGGATCAAAAGCCATGCCGACAAGGCCTTCTTCACTCGCGGTCGCGACGCGGTTAGAAATATCTAAAAAAGGTGTGGGGTTGATCGTGTTGTCCTGCAGATTCAAAATCTGAACCACTCCGCCTTTCCCGACGATGAAGAGGCGGTCGTAGTCGCCGGGCGGGGCGGTCACAAACAAGGGCGCCGTCAATCCGCTCGCCACCCGGATGGCCTGCAGTCCGGTAACGGTTTGGCCTAACGAGTGATTCGGCGCAAAGCCGAAAAGGAAAACTGCGCCAAGCGCGCAGTGGAATATTCGAAGTCGAAGAAGTGCAATGAGGTGCTGGCCGCGCATGCGGAAGTTTAGCACGACACGTAAGAATTCCTATCCGCGCAGGGGACTTGTTTTGCCACGGCCATCGCGCCAAGCTCACCGCCGCTATGCCACGCCTCCAACGCCAGAATTATCAAGACATCGAGCGCATCATTGAATTCGATTTCGTCCGCGCGACCGAAGCCGCGGCGTTGAATTCATTGCAGTGGCTCGGGCGCGGCGAAAAGGAATTGGCCGATGCCGCGGCCTGCGATGCGATTCGCGGCATGTTCGATCTCATGAACATCTGTGGCGAAGTCGTGATCGGCGAAGGAATCAAGGACGACGCGCCCGGTATTTTCAAAGGCGAACAGCTCGGCACCTGGATGCCGGGTTCGCCGCCGTTTCATATCGCGCTCGATCCAATCGATGGCACGACCAACATCTCGAAAGGCATGCCGAATTCCATCGCCTGCATCGCGGCCGCCAGTCCGGAAGAGGGCGTGAAAGAAGCGCTGCGCGACATCCCGTCGTTCTATATGATGAAGCTCTCCTACGGTCCGTCGGTCACGCGCGCGATGGAGATCGCGGGCATCGACACCCTGAAGTTGGAAAGCCCGATCGAGGAGACGCTAATTACGGTGGCGAAGGCGTTAAACAAGCGCGTGCAGGACGTGGTGGTGATGATGCTGGATCGGCCGCGGCATAAAGATTTGGTCCTGGAAATCCGGCGTGTGGGGGCGTCGTTGCGCATGATCAGCGATGGCGATATCGCGGCAGCGATCGGGCCGGCGATTCAGAATAGCGGCATCGATCTTTATCTCGGAATTGGCGGCGCGCCGGAAGCCGTCCTGGCAGCGGCGGCGCTCAAATGTCTGGGCGGCGAAATGCAATGCGCGATGTGGCCGCGCGACGAAAACGAACGCGCGCAGTTGATCGCCGATGGATATGAGAAAGATCTCGGACGCGTTTTTTTTGCGGACGATCTGGCCCACGGTAAGAACATCATCTTTTGCGCGACCGGGATCAGTGACAGCGCGCTCTTGCCCGGAATCAAAACGCAAGGGCCAGCGACGATCACTCATTCGATTCTGATGCGAGCGAAGAGCAAAACGGTTCGTTTCATTCGCGCGTCGCATGATTTGCAAAACAAGACAATTCGCCTGCGTTCCGACAGCCGCGAACACGGCATCTAAAGGCGCGCATAGGTTAGCCGCGGATGAGTGGGCGGCGCTCACGCTGCAATCGAAATTTCCCGCAGACTTCATGATGCGCGCAATCGGCAAGGCCCGCAGAGTCACGACTGCACTTCTTCTCTCCTTGATGTTTCTGCGCTGCGAAATGAGTCGCGCGCAATCGATCGATCCGGAGACCGGGCGCTTACTGGAGCGCGCCTTGGCAGAGGCGGAAAATTTCCGCAAGGAGCTGCCACATATTCAATATGATGTGACGATGCGCGTGCAGGAATGGGACGGGCGTGGACGTCTGCGCGGTACGGCCAAAGCGAGCGCAATTGTGCGACCGGGCGAGAAGCGCTCCATGATTTTCACCTCGCGCGAAATAGAGGGAAAAGTGCGGCTACCCGACGATAAGGAAGACTCAAAGGAAAACGACGAGAAGGAAGTCCCGCTGCAGGAATTCGCGCGCGAACATCGGATCGCCGAACGCTTCACTTTCGAGGCCGGCGGTGTGGAGAGAATTGCGGGCGAATCCGCACGGCATGTTTTGTTTCAGGCAAAATCCGGCCAGCCGGAGAAGAACACGGCCGATCGTTTTCTCGACATGATCGGCGGCGAAGCCTGGGTGACGGAAGACCGGAGCAAACTGGTGAAATTCGAACTGCATCTGCTGCGGCCTTTCCAGCTCCTTTGGATTTTCGCCGCGCTAAAGGATCTTTCGATTCAATACGAACTGATCTCGCCCGGCGAAATTCTCGGACATGCGAAGATGAAAATCGCTTTCACCCTCAGCACCCCGGTCTACACCATTCGACAATTGCACGATCTCGATCTGGATCATTTCCAGCGGCGCGAGACCCTGGCCAAAACGAAAAGCGGACAGGATTCACCCAATTGAACCGGATTTTCCTTCGAAAAATCGCGCAAATCGAATCCTCGACATCGGCCAAACCGTCTGTTGAAATCCGACCAAACCACCATCGCTTATGAGAGAAATACCGAAAACTGAGCTGTCGCCAGACAATGGCTGTATCGTCGATACGAAATGGAAAGTCGGTCCGTTAAGTTATCATTCCTGCGCGAGCGAAATCGGTAACGAGGCCGTCGTGCATGACGCGCCCATGCCGGAAGTCATCGTCTTCGATCACGTCGGTTTTCGTGGAGCCTTCGCGCGGACCAATCTGAGTTTTCTTTACCTGGGCGATTTTTGGAACGACCGGATCAGCTCGCTCATTATCGTCAGCGGCGTCTGGCGTTTTTATCGCGACGATTACTACAAAGGCGACCATTGGGACCTCGGCCCGGGATTCTATGAATGCTTCTTCAAAGACCGTGGTCCGGACGACGTGGTCAGCTCTTTCCAGGCAGTGCAATTGACCTGAAGCGCACGCGCTTTCATCGCTTAACCGACGGCGCGGCATCTCCGGGCGAAGGACGGTCGCACGAGCGTGGGAGTCTGCCGTCCGTGTTATCCTAGTAAGCTGACCAACAAACCAGGCTAGCGCTGCTCAGTCATGGAGATTAACTACACCTGCATTTTCAGCTCTCGTTAGGTATGGGCGATCCTGGCAAGGCCCGGTCGCTCAATCGGCTTTTCGAGAAAAACAAAGCCTGGGCGCAAGCTATTCGCGAGAAGGATCCGCAATTCTTTTCCAAGCTATCGCAGCAACAATCTCCCAGCTATCTTTGGATTGGTTGCTCGGACAGCCGAGTCCCGGCTAACGAGATTGTCGGCTTGCTCCCTGGTGAGCTGTTCGTGCATCGCAACGTAGCTAACCTGGTCGTGCACACCGACCTTAACTGTCTCTCGGTCCTGCAATTCGCGGTAGAGATATTAAAGGTAAGCCACATTATCGTCTGCGGACATTATGGTTGCAGCGGGGTAACCGCGGCCCTTCGCCAGGATCGGCTTGGCCTAAGTGACAACTGGCTGCGTCACCTCCAGGATGTGCGGCAAAAACACGAAGGGCGCCTCTACCAGGCCGGAGCTGACGATAAGATTTCAGATCGGCTTTGTGAACTGAATGTAATCGAGCAGGTCGTTAACGTTTGTTACACCACGATCGCGCGGGACGCATGGGAGCGTGGACAAGAGCTTTCCGTGCATGGCTGGATTTACGGGCTGCACGATGGCTTGCTTAGAGACTTGAAGGTTACAGTGAGCGCACTGACGGAAGTTCCTGGAGTTTACCAGGACGCGATGCTTGCTTTCGGGTAGGTCTGCCTAACGAGTCTGGTCAGCTTATCGGCTAGCGTGCGAGAGGACCTCTAGCGCGCAGCCCCACGATAAGGTGAATCCCGAGCCGCCATGGCCGTAGTTATGGATAACTCTCCGGCCGTCAGCCAGCCGATCCGCGCGCAGGCACACACCGGTGCGCCGGAAAGGCCGCAAACCGACGCGCGTGGCCAGGATCTTCGGCGAGTCCATCCCTAAAACGCGCGTGCATTCGGCCACGATCTGCTGACTAACTGCCGGATCTGGATTTCGATCGAACGAAACATCGTTTGTGCCGCCAAGAAGACAGTCGCTGGAACGCGGGATCGCATACATGAGCGGCGAATCGTCGCAAACTATCGCATGTCTAGTCGCGATCCTCGGGATGAGAACGACTTGTCCACGATGCGGCTCGACCTCGGGATCCGGGACGAGCGCTTTCGCACCGATGCCTGCGCAATTCACAACTAAATCGAATTCGTCGCTAACCTCTTCAAGCCGCTCGAAGCGAATATTTGATTCGATCTCGTCTCGGGCGGCGCGCAACCGCGCCGTCAGGTAGTCGAGGTAAATCGTGGTATCGGTGAGCGGAACTTCGAGAGTAAATCCGCTGCGAAAAGATGCCGGAATGTCGGAAGACGCGAGCCGTTTCGCACCGAGCGGCACTGCCCAGACGGGAATTTCCACCTTTCCGGCGCGGGCGAAAGACCGCAGCTCAATCATAGAGACGCCGCTCTCGCGGGCAGCGCTAGCTCGCACAAGACATCGTAGGTTTTCAGCGCCCATGCGACCGCCGATACAATCGGCTCTACATCGTATGGGAACCAGATCGCACCCGCCGCTGCGGAGGTAGTCGCTGCCCCGGTTTCCTCCGCGAAAATACGCGCGAGCCAACCGGCTTCGGCGAAAGAAACAGCGCAGGTTAAGCCGGAGACTCCCGCACCAACGATGGCGACACGCTTTTTCACGAAAATGATCTAGCCGCATCGAAGCGCGGGGTTATAAGTCGCGGATGAAATCGACCGGTCGCTACTCGTTAGGCCAAACGATCCTGGCCGGCGTGGTCCTTCTTTCGTTTCTTTCCACTCATGAAACGACGGCGACGGAATCGGTAAAAGGCCGGGCACGGTTTGCTACGCTCGATAACATCCACGTTCATTATACCGATTATAACGAAGGCGATTTCGCGTTGCTCTTCGTTCATGGCTGGAACTGTGATGAGTCAGTTTGGAACGGTCAGGCCGCTTTCTTGGCGCGACAATTTCATGTCATCACGGTCGATCTGCCAGGGCACGGCCAGAGCGACAAACCGGAGATCGCGTACACGATGGACCTGCACGCACGCGCGATCGAGGCGGTACTGCGCGAGGCGGGAGTGAAGTCCGCGGTCCTGGTCGGTCACAGCAACGGCACGCCGGTGATCCGCCAATTCTACCGGCGTTTTTCCGAATACGTGCGCGCGCTCGTGATCGTGGATGGCGCGCTGCGGCCGTTCGGTGACCGGGCGATGATGGAGAAATTCATCGCGCCTCTTCGCGGCCGGGATTACGAGCAGACGGCCAGTCGTTTCATCAGCGGAATGACCGCCCCGATCAAAGACGCGAAACAACGTGAGCAGATCAAAACGATGATGATGCGCACGCCGCAGCAGGTGGCGGTGAGCGAGATGGAAGGGTTGATGGATCCGGCGCTGTGGGAACAAGACCAAATCGACGTGCCGGTGCTAATGATCCTGGCAAAACAACCGGCGTGGACGCCGGAGTATGAGGAATTCGCGCGCTCCCTCGTTCCCGCGCTCGACTATCAGATTTGGGAAGGCGTTTCGCATTTCGTGATGATCGACAAGGCGGCTGAATTTGATTCGGCGTTGTTGCGATTTCTGAAGCAGCACAAGCTGCCGAAGTAACACGCTTCGGCGTTCGACCGATAGCCCCGAACCGTGAAGACGATGGGGGTTTCGCAACTCTGGCTGGATGCTCTTTTGAGAGTTTTCTCGCCGTCTCAAATAACATGCGGCGTATTCCTCGCGCAGGTGCAGGTGGAAATTGAATGATCTTCGTGCGCTGAGGAGCGCGCTCGCTTAAGTTGGAGATGATGGTGGCACTGGCAGCGAAATCTTTGACCGACAAAATCCTCGACGGTGAGCGCATCACCGGCGCTGAGGCGCTCGAGCTTTACCGCGCGCCGCTCGGAGAATTAGGCCAGCTGGCCAATGCTCGGCGCGACCTGGCCAAGCGCGCCAGCTACGATGACCGCGGAAGGGAAATCGTGACTTACATCATCGATCGCAACATCAACTACACGAATGTCTGCAATGTTTACTGCAAGTTTTGCGCGTTCTATCGCACGAAAAAAGATGCCGATCATTACGTGCTGAGTTTCGAGCAGCTCGATCAGAAGCTCGACGAACTTTCCGCCGCGGGCGGTGTTCAAATTCTTATGCAAGGCGGGCACCATCCGGACCTGCAATTCGATTGGTATATCAATCTTCTTCACCACATCCGCGAAAAATATCCGCAGATCAATATCCACGGATTCAGTCCGCCGGAGTTCCAGCATTTCGCGGAAGTTTTTGCGATGCCGTTGCGAGAAATTATTCGCGCCTTCAAGTCGGCGGGGCTCGGCTCGATTCCTGGCGGCGGTGGCGAGATCCTGGTTGATCGGGTGCGGCAACGCATCGCGCCCTTGAAGTGCAAGAGCGACCAATGGCTGCAGGTGATGCAGATCGCGCACGAAGAGGGATTAAAGTCGAGCGCGACCATGATGTTCGGTCACGTGGAGACAATCGAAGATCGGATCGAGCATTTGCAGCGCTTGCGCGATCAGCAAGATGCGAGCGGCGGCTTCACCGCATTTATCTGTTGGACCTTTCAACCCGAAAACACCGTCCTGAAAGTGAAGCATCCCGTTGGCGTGGCGGAATACCTGCGGATGCAGGCGCTGGCCCGCATCTTCCTTGATAATTTTCCCAACGTGCAAAGCTCATGGGTAACGCAGGGTCCGGACATCGGACAGGTGGCGTTAAAATACGGTGCGAACGATTTCGGTTCCGTCATGATGGAAGAAAATGTGGTGAGCAGCGCGGGCACAACTTTTCGCCTGGATGCGGGGCAAATCGAACGGCTCATCCGCGAGGCTGGCTACGAACCACGCCGCCGGAATAATTGGTACGAACTCTTGAATTAGCCCTCCTGAGTGCGTTCATTCTCCCTCGTGGAACTGCGCGGCCTGCGAAAATCGTGCCTTGACGACTCCTCGCTCCTTACCAACTAATATGCGCTCCTTTCAGGCCGGGCTTCGTGCCGCCTGAGTTTTACCTATGAAAAATTTCGCCGGTTTTGTCCGCAGTACCCTCTGCTTCTTTCTTTTAGCCCTGGCTTTCCTGCCTGCCGCGCGCGCCCAGACCTCCGGTATCCGGATTCATTCCATCGAGGTCCAGTACACCGGCCCGGAAACAATCAGCCGCGAAAAAATTCTGGCCCAGATGCGCACCAAGGTCGGACAGATTTATTCCGATACGATCGTGGAGCAGGACATCCGCGGGCTTTATGCCACCGGGCAGGTGCAGAATGTCCGTATCTTCGGCGAAGCCGCCAGCAACCCTGATGAAGTGAAAGTGATCGTAGCCGTGCAAACGCGCGCGATCGTGAATGAGATCGAAATCGATGGCGCCACGCGGGTTTCGGCCAAGGCGCTACGCAAGATGATCAAGGTCAAGGTCAATGCGCCCTTGAATGAGGACGCGATCGGCACGGCCAAGCAAGACATCATCGATGCCTACCGCGCCAAGGGCTACAACGACATCGACGTCCAGTATCGCGTGGATGCAAATGAGGCCCGCGGCACTTCCCGCCTCGTTTTCACGGTGAACGAAGGCGCAAAAGGCACCGTGAGCCGGATTCGATTCGAAGGGAACACCGCGTTTAGCGATCGGGTTCTGCGCAAGCAGATGAAAACGAAGCCGAAAACGATCATCTCCTTCCTCGATAAATCAGGCCGGCTCGACGAATCGCAATTCCAGCAGGATCTCGATGCGGTGCGCGAGTGGTATCAGAACCACGGCTACATCGACATTGAGATCAACGACATCCGCCGGGAGCGAACCGGCGGCCACATGATGATGGTGATCCCAGTGGTGCAGGGGGCCAAATATCATGTCGGCAAGATTGCGGTGAAGGGCACGAAAGTGACCACACCGGAACGAGTGCGCGCCATTCTTAAAGTGAAGGAAGGCGATATTTATTCGCCGAAAGCGATCCGAGACGACGCGAAGAAAATCGCCGACGGCTACGGCAGCGGCGGCTTCGTCGATCTGGTCGTGCAACCGCAAGGCGTGCCGGCAGGCCCAGCCAAAATCGATGTCACATACACGATTCAAGAAGGCGAGCGCGCCTTCGTGCAGCGCATCAACATCATCGGCAACACCCGCACGAAAGATAAAGTCATCCGCCGTGAGGTGCTGATTGCGCCTGGAGATATTTACAGCACGACACGCGTCGACGTTTCGAAAAAGCGGCTCGATAACCTCGGCTACTTCTCACACGTCGAGACTTATCCGGACGACACCGCGGTGCCAACACGGAAAGATTTAGTCGTGCAGGTAGAGGAGAAACGCACCGGCTCGCTCAACTTCGGTGTCGGATTCAGCACGATCGACAGCTTTGTCGGCTTCGCGGAGTTGACCCAGGGAAATTTCGATTTGTTGAACTGGCCGAATTTCACCGGCGGCGGCCAGAAATTCCGGCTTCGTCTCCAGGGCGGCTCGCAGCGTAAAGATTTTGTCCTGGCCTTAACCGAACCGTATTTCCTCGATCGCGCGCTTTCCGTCGGCGGCACGCTTTTTTACAACGAGGCAAATTTCCTCAGTTCAGTTTACGATCAGCGGAACTACGGCATCTCGCTCACGGCCCGCAAGCCCATCACCAAATTTCTATCGGCCAGCGTTGAGTATCGCTTGGAGGAGATCGATATCTTTAACGTTTCCAGCAGCGTTTCGAATGCCATTCTGATCGACCAAGGAACGCGAACCAAAAGCCAGATTACCCCCAGCCTGGTCTTTGATACGCGCGATAATCCGTTCCTCACCCATAGTGGACAGCGGATTGTTTTTACGCCCTCGGTCTCGGGCGGGTTCCTCGGCGGAGACACTCAGCTTTACGGTCTGGACCTGGAAGCGTCTCAGTATTTTCACCTGCCTTTCGATACGATCCTGCTCTTCAACGGCGAGGTGGCAGCAGTGGACGCATGGGGCAGCGACGACCGTGTGCCGATTTTCGACCGGCTTTTTCTTGGGGGCACAAACAATTTGCGGGGCTTCAATTACCGCGACGTCGGTCCGAAGGATAACAACGGCGAGCCGCTCGGTGGAGGCACACTGGCGCGCGGCACAGTTGAGTTCACTTTCCCGATCATCGAAAAAGTGCGCGGCGCGGTCTTTTACGACACGGGTTTCGTTGCTACCGGAGCATTCGATTTCAATGGGCGCTTCGCCTCCGACGTGGGATTGGGTTTGCGTCTTGACCTGCCCGTGGGACCTTTACGTCTTGATTACGGCATCCCTGTCCAGACGGGCGGGAACAATGGCCGCGGCGGGAAATTTAATTTCAACGTCGGTTATCAATTTTGAACGAACCCATGCCCTCAGGGTCTATACCCTTTCCGAATTACCATTTTATGAAAAAGATCCTCTCCGCCGTCCTGCTCGCTTCGCTCGCCTTGCCGATTGCCACCTTTGCGCAGGGCACGATGAAAATCGGCACCGTCGATATGAATCGTGCCTTCAAGGAATTCAACAAAACGAAGGACGCCGAGGCTAAAATCAATGACGCCAAGAATGCGGCGAAGAAAGAATACGATGACCGCGCCGACGCCTATAAAAAAGCGCTCGACGAAATCAACAAACTCAATCAGCAGCTCGAAGCTCCGGCCCTGAGCGCGGATGCGAAATCCACCAAAGCCAAAGAGCGCGACGAAAAGATCGCCAACATCAAAAACATGGAGCGCGAGATCAATGAATTCCGCCAGACGCGTGAGCGTCAGCTCCAGGAACAAGCGCTGCGGATGCGCGAAGGCATCGTCAAAGAAATCACCGACGTGGTCATGGAGAAAGTTAAAGCCAACAATCTTGATCTCGTTTTCGACAAATCGGGCATGAGCTTGAACGGCGTGCCGCTTCTTCTGTTCTCGCGCGATAACGTCGAGTTCACTACCGACGTTATGACGGTCCTGAACAAAGCCAGCCGCACTTCCAGCGACTCTGCGACTTCCTCTTCCCCGGCCGCCGCCACTCCCGCAAAACCAGCAAAGCCGTAAGGTTCAGCTTACAATTTCGAAAAGGAACACACGCGGGCGCAATCCCGCGTGTGTTTTTTTTATGAATAAAATCCGTCAATCCGCGCCAGGGACCATGGGCCGTTTGAAATCGATTTTCTTCCTCGCGTTCTCACTCGCGCTTCTCGCTCCGAACTCAATCGGCGCCGCGGATTGGGAAAGCGCCATCAAACCTTTGGCACCCGGGCCATCAGCGCTGAGACCCGCGCACGTGCAATATAATTTCGGTTGGAACGGACTCACCGCCGCGACGGCGGACTTGCGCCTCAGCAAAACTGCCGACGGCCATTTCCGTCTCGAAACCACCGGCGGCACGACCGGATGGGCCCGCACTTTATGGAAGTTCGATGTCCACAACATCAGCCTTTCGGATGCGCACACCTTTCGTCCCATCCAGTCCCGTGAAACGGAAACGACGCGAAACAAAACGCTTGAGACCGAAGTGGACTTTACGCCGGAACGCGCCACCAGCCGCCGCGAGGAACGCCACGGCGCGAACGTGAAGACGAAGACACGCACTTTCGATTTCACGAATGTGCTCAGCCTCAACTCCGCCATGCTTTATTTGCGGAGCGGGACGCTCGCGGAAGGCGCGGTCGAGCACGTCGTCGTTTATCCCGGGACGACGCCATATCTCTGCACCATCACCGTTTTGGGACGCGAACCTCTGGTTGTTCCCACCGGCAACTACGAGACGATCAAACTTGACGTGCAGCTCAGCAAAATCGGGAAGGATCGTGAGCTAACACCGCATAAGAAATTCAAACGCGCCACCGTTTGGGTTTCGAACGACGCGGACCATCTCGTTCTCCGAATCGAAGCGCAGATCTTTATCGGAACGGTTTTCGCCGAGCTGCAATCAGTCCAATTCGAAAATAAGCCCTGAAGCGTTCGGCCTAACGAGGCTCGTAGATCGCCTCGCCGTTCGGCGCCACACTCGTTGCTCGCCGCCCGCTTCGTTGCGGACTCGCGGTTAATCCCGGCACCCGCTGGCCGGGAAGCAGACCCATGGCGCCCAGCGTTTGCGTGTTCAATTTTCCATCCGGCTGCATCCCAAAACGAGATTGAAAAGCACGCAACGCGAATTGCGTCCCGGGTCCGAAATCTCCGTCAATTAAATCGTGATAATATCCGCGGCGCGCCAGCACTCCTTGCGCACTCGCGACGACCCGGCGTTGCGATTCCGCCGGCGCCTTTTCGTAGGGCGTTCCATCGAAAATTCCGCTCGCCGTCGGGACCATTTCACTCGGCGAATATCCCGGCGAGAGCTGTAGCGGCTCTCGATCGACGCGCAACTTCGGTGACATCGCCGGGGTGGCAATCGCACGCGGCAAAGGTGGAGGCGTCGCGCGCGGCGGCGCGTAAGTGGCGCCCTTGATCCCAAGAGATTTTTGCGTCTCCGCATTAAGTTCGCCTGTAATCTGGAGCCCGTTGCGAATCTGATATCGGCGAACTGCAGCGGTCGTGTCCGCATCTTTCTTCCCCGTCACCTCACCGTAGTAAAAACCCTGGTCTTTCAATGTTTGTTGCACGGAAGCGAGAGTCGAGTCCGACTGGCCCCGCGCCACGCCGATGAGCAGTAAGCTCGCGAAATAAAATGCTGCTGCTTTCATGACTGTTTGATTCGACGCCCCGCGTAATCCGCTATTCAGACGAGTCGTGCACCACGGCCAGGTTGAGTGATCGCTCGCTCGCGACCGCGCGGTAACGCACCAATCCTTCCGCGATTGCACCCGCCAGTTGCTCTCGATATTCGTTCGTCGCTAGCTTCGTCAGGTCGTCATTGTTGGTGAGAAAACCACCTTCCACCAGTACCGCCGGGTGCCGGACATTCGCGACTACATAAAATTGTTCGGCATGCGTGCCGCGGTCGAACGCACGCGTGCCGGCCACGAGCGATTCTTGGACAAAACCCGCCAGGCTTTGGCTCTCGAGGTTGTTCGGAGCGACCACGACCGGCTGCAGAAACGGAAGCCATGACGGAAGACCTATCGTTCTTGGGATTTGCCGGACCGCATAAAACGTCTGCACGCCTGTCGCTTCCGCGCGCGCTCCTTCGTCGAAATGAATGCTGACGAAGATGCAATCACGCTCGCGATTTGCCGCTGCCGCCCGATTCGCCAGTGAAATCGATTCGTCGCCGCGGCGCGTCATCAAAGTCGCGAAACCCCTCGCCTGCGTCAGTCGCTCCAGACGGCGAGCGACATCAAGTGCCAGATCTTTCTCGAGAATATCATTCCGCATCGTACCGGAATCTTTTCCACCGTGACCCGCGTCGATGATCACGAGCGAAACCGGACCGCCTTGTTTCTCATTAGGATGCGTCAGTCGCGAATGCGGAAGCGCCGGCAGCAGCTCAAGCCAGAGCAGCGACAACGCCATCAGCGCTACGCCCGCCCAAGCCAGCGCGCGTTTCATCACTCGTTAGGCCGCCACGCTGCTTGAATTTCGTCCTCGGTCAATGGGCGGTAACGGATCGTCATTTTGCCGTCGCGCTCCAGGATCGCTGCTTCCACCGCGTTACTCCGCAACTGCTCCTGCACGTTTGATGCAATCGCATCTTTCGCCGGCAGCTCTCGGGCGCCACCTTCACCGAGAGCAAGATTGCCGACGCTCCACGCTTGCAGCGCCGTCTTCAGCGCGCGCTGTTTGGTCGCAGTCCCATCGTGTTCTCGTTTCAGAAAAGTTTCCATCAGCTCCGTCGAAATCCGCGTTCCGCTCAGGGCGCCGAAATCCTGCCGCGCTTCCGCCGCCAGTGTGGCGCCATTGGTTGCAATCGCGCCGTCGTACTCGACTCGCAGAAAAAGATCGTTCTCCGGTTTATCGCCCAGCTCCGCGAACAACATGCGGGCCAAATAGGGCGCGCCGTAAATTTGCTCGAAGGCCGCCTTCAGCATCGGGCTCAGGGAGTAGTAGGCCAGTCGGCGCAGCGATACATCCGCGGCCGAGCGCGTGAATCCTTCTGCGCTCGCCAGCTCAATTGCCGCCATTCGCAAACGTTCGATATCGCCGGGATGTCCGATCGCACCCATCGCGATTCGATCGTAAATCTCGAAAATTTTCTGGCGATTTCGACCGAGCGTCAGGAACAAAATTCCCTCACGACATCCGACCGCCGCGATCGGACTTCCGGCCGCGAGTTGGGTCTCGATATACTCGCGGCGATTCGAGACCGCTTCGACCCATCGATACGGTTCTTCAATCATCGCAAGCCCACTCCGCGTTTAAACAACGCGCTGATCTGCTTGTCCGGCAGCGTCCTGATTCCCTCGCGCGCGACAATCTTGATCACGGGAAATATTTTCCCGTTGCGATCCACTCCGCCGGTGGCGGTGTCGGATTCCGCCGCGGTGTCGAGAGCGCGCAGAGCCACCGTGACCGCCTCATCCTCATCCAGCTGCAAGAGCGATTTCTTGCCCCAGTTATTTTCGTAATAAAGAACGCCGCGGACCGCGGGTGAACCGGAGCCGGTCGCCGCGTAATCGGTAACTTCAAAATTCGCGCCCATCGCATCGTAAAAGTACAAACGCGCCGCCGGCTCCGCGCCATTGTCGTAAGTGGCGAAGATCGGCACCACAATCCCCACCCCTTGCATGACGAAACCAAAGTTGTCCCGCAGCAATTTCGAAAGCGCGCGCACCTTTCCGTCCACGCTCATTTCCTGCAATTGCGTCCGCCGAAAAAATTGGAACGAATGTTCGAGCACGCGCGCCATTTCCCATGCCGTCGCCGGCACACCGGCGATCGCCATGATTGAATGCCGGTCGATTTCGAGAACTTTATCCGCGCGGTCGAAGACCACCGTATTTCCCGCGGTTGCGCGCCGGTCGCCGGCCACGAGAACGCCCCCCTGAAACTTGAAGGCGAGAATGGTGGTCGCTTGGGTCTGCGGAATATCCGCGGTCACCGGCCCGACGGGACCCGAATGACCAATGAGCCCTTTTTGCCGCAGCAATCCGACGAAGTCATCGCTGCTCGCCGCAGCTGGTCCGTCCATCACTGGCCCGTGCGCTGTCGATAGCGCTTGGACTGATTGGGATCGACCTTGCGCATCTTCTTTAGCAGCTCCTCCGTATTGGGCCGCGAGATATCCGGAGCCTTGGGTCCCTCGCCTTCGCCGCCCTGCTTCGGTGCCCACGGAACCGTCGGTCGTTCGATGCGCTCGGGCATGCGAAAAAACTAAATACGATTCCCGCAAACGCAAGCCATGGCGGCGGCCCAGCTCCACGCGCTTGCCTCAATCCGCGTCAAATGTCACCATCCTCCGCAAATGAAGCGCTTCGTTCTCCCGTTCTGCCTTCTTTTCGTTTTTTGCCTGCAAATCTCCGCGCAAACCTTCGCGCCTGGCGGCAGCGATAAAACCGCGGCCCAGTTGGAAGCCCTCACGAAAAAAATCGATCAGCAAAACACCAAGATCGACGCGCTTTCGCAGCAACTCCTCAAGCTCGAACAGCAGATTTCTAACATCCGCCCTGGCGTGATGATCGGCGAAAGCACTCCTTCCACTGCGAGCACTGCAGCCACGCCATCATCCGCTCCGGCCGGCGCCGGCAACGCGCATGTCGTGACCAAAGGCGAGACCCTCACTTCCATCGCCAAAGCCAACCGCGTCGGCGTGCAGGAGCTGCAAAAATTCAATCACATCGAGAACGACCGCGCCTTGCAGATCGGGCAGACAATCATGATTCCCGCGCCTGGCGCCGCGCCCGCGGCTTCGCCTAACGAGTGATGGAAGCGCCGGCCGCGCACGGTTGGTTTCTGCGCAAACACGAAGATGGCAGCACCTTCGGTCCGCTCAGTTTCGCGCAACTGAGCCGCTGGGCCTCGACCGCGCAGGTCGCGCCGCACGATTCGCTTTCGACCGATCAACTCACGTGGATGAAGGCGCCCATGCTGCCGGAGCTGGCCATGGATTGGATCGTGGAAGTGACGAGCGAGCGGCTCTACGGCCCGACCACTCTCGGCGCCATTCGGGAATTCATTCGGCTCGGCGAAATCGACGACGACACTTTTGTCATCAACGCCTGCGATGGGAGCCGTCAGCAAATCCGCGGCATCGCCGATTTACTGGCCGCGCAGGAACCGATCGAGGAAACGCCAGATAATTTTTCCGGCCCTGCCGCCGCCGGAATTTCCATCAAATTGGAAGACCGGATTCGCGAGCTCGAGCAAGCCTTGCGCGAGGAACGCCGCGCGCTGGTGGAAGCGGAAGCGCGCTACCGCGAGCTCGAACAAAAACACGAGGAGCTCCTAAACGCCGCGGCCGCTTCTCGTAGCAGTAGCGATTAATCTGACTGAAACACGCTCCGCGCGTTTCGGATTCACACATTCGCGGTCAGCTTCTTCTCCACATCCGTCTCCAGGAAACTCTGCTCCCAGAGCCGCGCGTATTTTCCGCCTAATTCCACGAGTTCGCCATGCGTGCCGCGCTCAATGATACGGCCGCGCTCCACGACCAGAATCTGATCCGCCCGCAAGATCGTCGAAAGCCGATGCGCGATGACGAAGCAGGTCCGGTCCGCCATCAGATGCTCGAGCGCTTCCTGAATCAAGCGCTCCGTCGTTGTATCCACGCTCGCGGTTGCTTCGTCTAAAATCAGAATCGGCGGATCCTTCAAAAGCGCGCGCGCAATCGAGAGCCGCTGTTTTTCGCCAACGCTTAGTTTGACCCCGCGCTCACCGACCACGCTGTTCAATCCGTCCGGCATCCGGTCGATGAATGGCCGTGCGTTCGCAGCGTCCGCCGCGCGCAGGACTTCTTCGTCGCTCGCCTCCGGTTTTCCCATGAGCAGGTTTTCGCGAATCGTTCCGTTGAAGAGAAAACTCTCCTGCGTCACGACCGCGATCATTTCGCGCAAACGGCGCGTGCCGAACTGACGGATCGGCGTGTCGTCGATCAGAATTTCGCCAGCGTCGTATTCGTAAAAGCGCGTCAGCAAATTCACCAGGGTGGACTTACCGGCGCCGGTGGTCCCGACGAGCGCGATCGTTTCACCGGGACGTGCGTGGAAGCTGATGTGCTGCAGCGCCGGCAAACTTCCTTCCGTGTAACTGAAACCGACGTCATTGAAACGCACGTCACCGGCGATTTCCGTCGCGCTCGCCTCGCCGGAATCCCAGCCCGGCTCGATCGGCTCGTCGATGATCTCGAAAACCCGCTCGCCCGCCGCGCGTCCGGCCTGCACCAATTGATTGAGCTGATGCAATTTCCCGATCGGCTCGTAAAGAAAACCGGCAAGGACGAGGAACGCGGCCAGGTCCCCGAGTTGCATCGCGCCGCTTAGCACTTCGCGCGCACCCACCCAGACAACGGCCATCACTCCGAGCGAGCTGATGAGTAGCATCGCCGGGTTGTAAATCGCCCAAACTTTCATCACCACCAGCGTGGCCACGCGGAGCTGAGCGCTGACCATGTTGAACCGGCTGTGCTCCTCTTTTTCGCGCACGAAACTTTTGATCTGGCGAATGCCGGAGAGATTGTCGTGCAGCAACGAATTCATCGCCGAGGAGGCGCGCCGTTGCAGTCGATAGCGCCGATGTGCGGTCAGCGTGTACCAAAGCGCGCCGCCGGCCAGAAGTGGCATCGGCGCCAGGCCGACCAATGCCAGCGTCCCGCTCACATAGATCATCATACTCAGGACAATGATTACTTGCAGGAGCGCGACGACACCTTGTTCGATCCCGTCAATCAGCATGCGCTCGACCGAGTTCACATCCTCGAGAATGCGCGTCATTAGATCCCCTGTGGCGCGATTATCGAACCAGCGCAGCGGCAGCAATTGGATGTGCTGGTAGAGATCGCTCCGCAGATCGAAAACCACCTTTTGTTCGAAGGTGTTGTTCAGAATAATGCGCAACGAATTCAGGCCGTGCTGAAGGAAAAACGCCAGCGTCGCGATTAGCAGCAGCGGAGTAAGACGCTCCGGCCGGTGTTGCACCAGCACCTGATCGATGACCAGCTTTGCTACTGCCGGAAAGACCACCACCATCAGCGTGCCCACGATCGCGCATGCCAGGGTCGAGAGCGCCAGAATCGGATACCGCCGCAAATAACTGAAGACGCGCCAGACTGTTCCCATGCGCGCATAACCTAGCACATGCTACTTTTCTTCCGTGGTCATCGAGCAGATTTTCATTTCGCCCGGTCACAATTATTTTGGGCACGCCGGTCGGCCGGCGGATGACTTTCCGCTCCTTGAAGTCGATCGGGTCGAATGCGTCGCCGGGTCCGGTTTGCGCGGCGATCGTTTCTTTGACTACAAGGACGATTACAAGGGACAGATCACATTTTTTTCGCGCGAAATCTTTAATGACCTCCGCGAGGCCTTTCCTTCCGCCGAGGAAAAGTCACCCGGCGTGTTGCGCCGTAACGTCATGGTATCCGGCGTGGATTTAAATTCGCTCATTGGCCAGGAATTCATGCTGCAAGGCATCCGCCTCTTCGGCGCGGCGCATTGCAAACCTTGCTATTGGATGAACCAGGCTTTCGCGCCCGGCGCCGAAGAGTGGCTCCGCGGCAAGGGCGGCCTGAGGGCGCGAATTCTAACGAGTGGTTGGCTTGAGATCGGCGTGCCCGAGCTGGCCCACGCCGCTCAGAAGTGAACTTCAGCGCAGTCCTTTTAGCAGGCGGAAAATCCAGCCGCATGGGACGCGACAAAGCGCTGATTGAAATTGACGGTCTTCCGCTTTGGCAGCGACAGCTTCGCGTCCTGGAGGAACTTCAGCCGGCCGAAATTTTTCTTAGCGGCTTGCTCCCGTGCGATCGCTATCCGCACATTCCCGATGCATGCGACCACGCCGGCCCGCTCGGCGGTATTGTAGCCAGCCTCCGCATTTGCTCGACGCCGTTGCTTGTCGTGCTTGCGATCGATCTTCCGCAGATGACGTCCGGTTTTCTGCAAGAGTTGCTCTCACTTTCAGCGGCGAGCTGCGGAGTCGTTCCAGGTATGCCGGACCGGCTCGAACCTCTCGCCGCCGTCTATCCGCGCTTGGTCCGCGCGCTGGCGGAAGACTCTCTTCGGTCGGGTGACTATTCCATGCAGGAGTTTTGCCGGCGCGCGCTCGCGGCAGGACTTGTTAGGCTAAAAGAGATCGAGCAAAAAATTGAGCCGCTCTTTTTTAACATGAACACGCCGAATGATCTCGATGCGCTGCGATCAAACCGGCCCTCCGAGCCCGGCGGAGATGCGCTCCCTTCTATCCTAACGACAAACTTAATTCGTCACGATGCAAAGGCGGGGAACGAATCCCGCACCGATCAGGTCGCGGTCGAAGAACCGCTCGAGATCCGCATCGAAGGCCGCAGTATCGCAGTCGTGATGCGAACTCCGGGCCACGACCGCGAGCTCGCCGCCGGTTTCCTCCTGAGCGAAAATATCGTCCAGGGCGCCCCGGATATTTTCGATATCACACAGTGCGGCAGCGCGACCGCGGACAACCTCGTGGACGTCGCCCTAACCAATCCAAAATCGTTCGATCCTTCGAAGCTAACCCGAAATGTATTCAGCTCATCGAGCTGTGGCATTTGCAGCAAAGCGACGATCGAGGCAGTGCGGCAAAATTTTCCTGCGATTGAAAATGCATGCCGCGTTTCCGCGCAGATGTTGCTCACCCTCCCGAATGCTCTGCGTGAAAACCAGGAGACCTTCAATCGCACTGGAGGTCTGCATGCCTGCGCGCTTTTCGATCTCGACGGCAACCTAAAGACGATCCGCGAAGACGTCGGACGGCATAATGCGCTCGATAAACTGATCGGTCAGGCATTGCTCAGAAAAGAATTGCCGCTGAGCGACCGCGTCCTGTTTTTAAGCGGTCGCGTCTCGTTCGAGATGATGCAGAAGGCGCTCGCCGCTGGTATTCCGATCGTCGCTGCCATTTCCGCGCCGACTTCGCTCGCGGTCGAATTCGCGCGTGAAAGCAATCAGACGTTGGTTGGATTCATTCGCGGCGAAACGATGAACATCTACGCAGGGAACGAACGCATCGTCGCCTGATGTGCCGGAGAAAAAAATCGTCGTACATAAGTCGTTTTAACCCTCACACGCGATCGCCGGAATGTTTGTGCCGCCCTTTAAAAGTCATCTCGGCTATCCCTGACTTATCGAGCTCACCGAGACCCTCCGCGTTCATCGCTTCATATTGTTCTTTGGTGGCGCGCGCGAGCGGAAGATCGAGGCCAACTTCTTCCGCGAGATCGAGCGCGATGCCGCTGTCTTTCGCTGCGTGCGCAGCCGAAAAGAAACAGCTGTGCTCGCGGTTCTGCATGTCCTCGCCGTCGGTTTGCAGGACACGCGAAGCCGCGCCGGTCTGGCCGAAAACTTCCCGCAGCATGGAGAGGTCGAGACCAAGCGCGTCGCCCAATCCCAAACCTTCCGCCAAGCCCGCGGTGTTGATATTCATCACCATGTTTACAAGCGCCTTTACCTTCGCAGCCTCACCGCTTTTTCCGACGAAACGCAGCGATGCGCTGAGATCTTTCAGGAACGGCTCGGCGCGCCGAAACGCTTCCTCGCTTCCACCGCACATTAAATAGAGCGAACCTTCGCGCGCCTGCGTGATGCTTGAGGCCATGCAGGCTTCGAGCGTTTCGGCGCCGGCTTCGTGCGCGAGCTGTTCAACTTCGAGATGCACCGCGGGCGAGATCGTCGCGCAGTTAATGAACAATTTCCCCTGCGCATTGATAAGCAAATTATCGTCGCCGCTGAAAATCTGGCGCATCGCCGCGTCGTCGGAGACGACAGTGAAAATCACGTCAGCGCCCGCCGTCACATCGCCGAGAGTCGGGCAGGCGGTTGCTCCGATTTCCTGCGCGAGCGCGGTGACCGTGGCGCGATTCGAATCGAAGAGCGCCGTCACATGATGCCCGCGATCCTTCAGCCGCCGCGCCATGTTCGCGCCCATCCGTCCAACTCCGACAAACCCGATGTTCATTTGGCGAAGAATGGATTTTCGCGTTTCTCTTTCTCCACCGTGGTCATCGGCCCGTGGCCCGGACAGATGATGGTCTCGTTAGGCAAAGTGAGAATCTTTTCCTGGTTGTTATGCCAGGCGGCCTGAAACGAAATGGCGCCCCCGCCCATGGACGCGGCGAAAATAGCGTCGCCCACGATGGCGATCGGGCGGGCCAGACCGCGCACCACGAAAGTCATTCCGCCTAACGAGTGACCCCAGGTAAGGAGCGATTCAATCGCGAGCGCGCCGGCCTGGAAGGTTTTTCCCTCCTCGATTTTTTCCGCGCCGGAGATCGATTCGCGGCCGGAAATATAAACCGGCGCGGCGGTTTCCGATTTAAGCCGCGCTAAATCGGCAACGTGATCGGAATGCGAATGCGTGAGCAGAATGAGTGTGATCTCGAGTTGCTCGTCGCGGGCGCGCGCTAACATTCCGCTGCAGTCAGTGCCGCTGTCGAACGCGATTGCGGCGCGCGAAGCCGGGTCCCAGACCAGATAAGAGTTTACCGTCATGTCGTCGAACGGCGTATTGAACTGGGCCAGGCCATCGATCTCGTCGACCGTCTCCGGCTCCCATTTTCCGCTCACCAGTTTTGCGAGCGCATCGGGCTGCAAATTCAAAGCGGGCGCTACGCGACGCGCGATCTCCTGATCCACATTCCCGTCACGCAGACGCCGGGTTTGTTCAGGATTCAGACCCGATTTTTCCGCAAGCTGACTATCGGAAAGGGCGAGGCCGCGTTGCGCCTTCCCGATAATGTCCCCAGCGTTATCTTCGAGTGGAATTGCCATCAAGATGCAACCAAGCAGCGCGACGCAACCGCAGCAAGTGCGCGATCTGTGGGGCCTACGAACGACGAGACATCGCCGTCACGATCAACACCGCAAGCAACAGGCTAGGGAGAAGGCTTGGCGGACGCCGCGGGCACCGGCGCCGCAGGCGCAGCAGCTGGCGCCGTGATGCCGACCGCCTGATCCGCCGGAGTCAACGGTTGCGCCTGATCGATCGCAGGTTGATCCGCTCCCGGCGTCGGATTTGTGACGGTATTTGGGGCGCCAACCGCAGAGGAGGGAGCGGCCGATGCGCCGGGCAAGGCAGCGGCGCCGCCTTCCGTTTTCATCAACTCACGCCGCAGACCGCTGCTGTTCGCATTGGTGTTGTGCGCGTAGAGAATTGAGAGCAGGAAAGTGAGCGCGAAGAAAAGGCCGGCCAGCCAGCCGGTAAATTTCACCAGCACGTTGGTGGTTTGCGCGCCGAAAAGATTATCCGTCATGCCGCCGCCGAAGGCCGCACCCAGGCCTTCGCTTTTGGGGCGTTGCATCAGGATGACCAGGATCATGAGCAAGGCGACGAGGACAAAAACAACCAGAACAATGTTGAGCAAAATTCCCATTGGAGGACGGCCAATATGGCGAAACTAGCTCCTTTGTAAACGGCGGGTTGCCGCGCCCCTCCCGCGCATGAAGCCGATTGCACGTCTGATCAAATTGCCGCGTCTTTCGGGTCGGAGCAGATTATGATCAAAGAGCGGGATGAAGCATGAATGTAAGCGGACGACATTACCGAACCATCTGGCTTAAACCGGGCGACGAAAGGGTCGTCCAACTTATCGACCAGCGTTTCCTGCCGCATCAATTTGTGATCGAAGATGTCGCGACCTTCGAACGTATGGCCAGCGCCATTCGCGACATGCACGTGCGTGGAGCGGGGCTGATCGGCGCTGCCGCCGGTTACGGAATGTATCTGGCGGCATGCGCGAAGGCCGACCTCGATGAAGCTGCCACGCAACTGAAGGCGACGCGCCCGACCGCGGTGAATCTGGCTTGGGCGATCGAGCGGCAGATGCAAAGTCTGGCGCGCGGGAAAACGCCGGAAGAGAAAATTTATTTCGCGCGTGAGACGGCGGAGCAAATTGCAGAAGAAGATGCGCGCTATTGCCGGCTGATCGGCGAGCACGGGCTCGAGTTGATTCGCGAAATCGCCGGACGTAAAGGCGGCCACCCGGTGAATGTGCTGACGCATTGCAACGCTGGTTGGCTGGCATTCGTAGATCACGGTTCAGCGACCGCGCCGATTTACGCCGCGCACGATCTCGGCCTGCCGGTTCATGTTTGGGTCGATGAAACGCGGCCGCGCGGCCAGGGCTCCAAGTTGACCGCGTGGGAACTGGGCCAACATGGCGTGGCTCATACCGTCATCGCCGATAACACGGGCGGACATCTCATGCAGCGCGGCGAGGTCGATCTCGTAATCGTCGGAACGGATCGCACGACTTACACCGGCGATGTCGCGAACAAGATTGGCACTTACTTGAAGGCGCTGGCGGCGAAGGATAACGGCGTGCCGTTTTATGTCGCGCTGCCGTCCTCATCGTTCGACTGGAAAATGCGTGACGGCCTCACGGAAATTCCGATCGAAGAACGCGGCGCGGACGAGGTGAAGCATGCGGACGGCTGGAGCGACGGCCGGCAGGTGGAGGTGCGTCTCGCGCCTGAGAGCAGTCCGGCGGCGAACTACGGATTCGATATTACGCCGCGGCGATTGGTCACAGGACTAATTACGGAACGCGGCATCTGTGCGGCGAACGAATCGAGCATTCTGGCGATGTTCCCGGAGCACACCTCGAGCGAACCTTCAGTCTAAGGAACGCAGAGCGCGCGCAACGAGTGCGCTCTCCCCGGGATCAGTCATGGCCGGCTGCCTTGTGCGCGTTCCAAATTACATCCAGCTCGTCCAGCTCAAGATCGCCGAGGCGCTTCCCTTGGCCGCGCACTTCGTCTTCCAGCTTGTTAAACCGCCGCACGAATTTATCGGTCGCCGCTTGCAGCAATGTTTCTGCGTCGAGCTTGCGTTTCCGCGCCAGATTCACGACCGCGAAAAGCAAATCGCCGATCTCTTCTGCCGCGTCTTCCTTGATGCCACTCGCGATCGCGTCCTTCGTTTCTCCTAACTCCTCGTCGACTTTCGCGATCACGTCCGCCTCCTCGCTCCAATCGAAATTCACATGCGCCGCTTTCTTCTGAATCTTCTGCGCGCGCATCAAAGCCGGAAGGGCGGCCGCGACTCCGGTAAGATAATGGGGATCCTTTCCCTTCTTCTCTTCCCGTTTGACCGAATCCCAAAGCTTCACCACCGCGCCAGCATCATGGGCTTTGCTCTCGCCGAAAACATGCGGGTGCCGGCGAATTAATTTCGCCGTGATCTCTTCCAACACTTCGCGAATCGCGAACTGCCCGCGTTGGCTCGCGATCTGTGTATGCATCACGACAAGCAAGAGAACGTCGCCCAGCTCCTCGCGCAGATTAGCCTCGTCCGATCGGCGGATGGCGTCCGCTACTTCGTAAGCTTCTTCCAGAAGCTTCGGCAGCAACGACTCGTTAGTCTGTTCGCGATCCCACGGGCAGCCGCCGGGCGCTCGAAGTTGCGCAACGACTTTGCACAGCTCCGCAAAAGCCTCGCTCATATCCGCCAGAGCGAACGATGCGCGCCGAACTCGGAGATCTCGCCAGTGGTCTTCTTGCTCACATAAATTGTGAGCCCGATCACGATCCCAAAGGTCCCGACGAAGATGACCGCCACCACCCAGGAATGGATGTGACCGACGCCAAGCGAGCGATAAAACGAACCGAGGCTGTCGATCGGCTCGGCCGCGTGCAGGAAAATTTTGGTGACCCACGCGACCATGATCAGAACAAAAATGAAAACGTAATTGCGTTTCAACCGCCGCCCGACCGCTTCCAGCCGGGTGATTTTGAACCGCGGCAAAATCAGATCTTCACAAACCAGTTTCTTCCATTCGCCCTGCAACATCTGGCGATTCTCCATCACCATCGGGACGAGAAAATGCGCTTCGAGCATGCGGACGCGCGCGCGGAAGGCGTCGTAAAATCGATAACGACGGGCCTCGATCCACAGCATTCCCCAGACGATCGCGAGATTGAAAAAGAAAATGATGTGCGGCACTTCGCGATTGGAAAACGCGATTGTAATAATGGCCGTGCTGGAAGTGATGGCCCAGTTGGTCGTGATATCGAGCCGCTGCCGCCAGATCATGATCCGCCCGAGTTCGCCGCGATAAAAATGCGAGAGAGCGTTGACGTAGCTCGGGTCGTAGATGCTGCGCTGGAGGGAAACGTTCGCCTCTTCGTGTTTAGGCGGAGAAGTGTTTTCGGTTGCCACGGCGGAGTCGTTAACTGGATAACTGGCTTTGCCGCGCGAATCCACTAATTCCTCGGCAAACCCCATGGCCATCGTCCTCGCGGAGGTTCTCGATCAACGGAGCGTCACGCTCGAATTGCAGGCATCGACCGTGCAGGACACGCTGCGAGAAATCGTCACGACCATGCAGAGTTCGAATAACCTGCGCGAGCCGGATAAATTCCTCACTGAAGTCTGCGCGCGCGAGGAATTACATACTACTTACATGGGAAACGGCATCGCGCTCCCGCACGCTCGAACGGATTTAGTTGAGCGGATCGTGCTCGGGATCGGGCGGAGTGAAAAGGGAGTGCCATTCGGCGAGAACAGCGAGCTGGCACACCTGATTTTCCTCATCGGTGTGCCGCAGCGGATGGCGAATGATTATCTCGTTTGTGTGGGAACGCTGGCTCGCCTAACGAGAGATGAGGCCACGCGCAACGCGCTCATGGTCGCAAAAACCGCGGCCGAACTCGTGGAACTGCTACGGGCCGGATCGCTCTTGCTGGAGTAGCGCGGCCCCTGCGAGAGAATGCCTACGGCGATTTCTTGAGCAATTGCGCGCGCGCGCGATCGAGTGCGCGGCGCTCGTTCGCAGTCAGACTGTTAATGCCGGACTTCGAAATTTTCTCCAGGAGCGGATCGATCAAGCTATCGATGTCTTCCGGCTCGACGACGCGTCGCGCGCTCGGTCGCGGCACGACCTGAAATTTCGGCTTCGGTTGAAATTTCTCTTTCAAACGCGACCACCATTCCGGCTCTTCGCCCACGCCGCGCGCGCAGATGAAAAAAAACGCATAAGCGATACTGAGTAGGAAAACGAGCAATTGCGGCCAGGCGTTGGCAGCGAGCAATTGCAAGGCGGAGATGGCGCCGAAAACGAGCGCGATCCACCTCGCCTGGATCCGAAAAAACAGCTCGACGGAAGGATAAATCGCAACAAAGGCGACGAAAATCCCGAAGTGGAGCGCGCCGGAATCGCCATACACAATCCGGCCAGCGAGACCCCATATCGTGAGAATCAATGTCGGCAAAAGGAGCAAGCTGACGTAGAGCAAAATGAAGGCGCGCCGCCCGATAAATTTTTCCACCTCCCGGCCAAAGAAAAAAAGCATCAGGAGATCGATCGCGAACCAAAGCGATGGCTGATGCACAAACGCGTAAGTCGCAATTTGCCAGAAATGCCCGGCGCGAAGCACTTCTGCGCTATCAAAGAGAAGATCGGTTACGAACGAACCGAAATGCATGGAAATTAGAATGGTCCCTAAAACCATTGTGCACGCGTGGGCGATCACCAGCAGCGTGGTGACATCGACCGGATAACGTCCCACCCAAGTCACGGGCTTGTAGTCATCGGCGGTCGTGACTCCGAACATGTCGGAATAAACGGCGCGCTTTTCACGGGTGCAAGCGACCATCGAGAAGGAGGGTGCGCATTTAACTTGGACAACCCCAGCGCGCGAAAATACCCTAAGTCCCTCGCAAGCCTTAAGCCTATGGAAAATCTCGCGCCCGCCATCCAACCGCCGAGCGGCATCGGCGATTCGAAACCGACCAATCAAGCGGTGCTCGATTGGGTCCAGGAAGTCGCGCGCCTGACTACGCCGGAGAACATTTTCTGGTGCGACGGCTCGGAAAAGGAAAACGATTACTTGTTAGGCGAAGCTCAGAAGCAGGGCGTGATTGAGAAGTTAAACGAACAGAAAGTGCCGCGCTCGTATTTGCATCGTTCGAATACGAACGACGTCGCGCGCGTCGAGCAGTTCACCCTTATCTGCACCCCCACGAAGGAGGAAGCCGGCCCGACCAACCACTGGTCCGAACCGGCCGAGACCTACACGAAATTAAACGGCATGCTCAAAGGTGCGATGAAGGGGCGGACGATGTTCGTCATTCCTTACATCATGGGTCCGCCCGATTCGCCGCTCGCGAAAGTCGGGTTTGAGATCAGCGATTCCATCTACGTCGTGCTCTCGATGCGCATCATGACGCGGATGGGTGAGATTGCGGTAAAACGGCTCGAGAAGAGCGAGAACGGCGAGTGGAATCGCGGCACGCATTCCCTGCTCGATGTGAATCCGGAGCGCCGGCTCATCTGCCACTTCCCGCAGGACAACGCGATCATCTCCGTCGGCTCCGGTTACGGCGGGAATGTTTTGCTTTCGAAAAAATGCCTCGCCCTGCGGATCGGTTCGTATCTTGCGCGCAAGCAAGGCTGGCTTGCCGAGCACATGCTCATCCTCGGCGTCGAATCGCCGGAAGGAAAAAAGCATTACGTCGCGGCCGCGTTTCCGAGCGCGTGCGGGAAAACGAATTTCGCCATGCTCATTCCGCCCGAGCATTTCAAAGGCTGGAAAGTCACGACCATCGGCGACGACATCGCCTGGATGCAGATCGGGAAAGATGGCCGGCTTTACGCGGTCAATCCGGAGAACGGCTACTTCGGCGTCGTCCCGGGCACGAGCATGAAATCAAATCCGAACGCGATGAAGTCGATCGCGCGCGACACGCTTTACACCAACGTCGCGCTGACGGATGACGGCGATGTCTGGTGGGAAGGCAAAGACGGCGCACCGCCGAGACACGCGGTTGATTGGAAGGGCAACGATTGGACGCCCGATTCAAAAGAGAAAGCTGCGCATCCGAATTCACGTTTCGCCACGCCGATGCGGAACAATCCGGTCCTCGATCCCGAGGTGGAGAAAGGCGAAGGCGTGCCGATCAGTGCGATCATTTTTGGCGGACGCCGCAGCGACACCATGCCGCTCGTTTTTCAGGCGCGCGATTGGGAACACGGCACCTACATCGGCGCGACCATGGGTTCCGAGACGACCGCGGCCGCGACTGGCGATGTCGGCAAAGTGCGGCGTGATCCGATGGCGATGCTGCCTTTCTGCGGATACAACATGGGCCAATATTTCAAGCATTGGCTCAAGATTGGCCCGCGCCTGAAAAATCCGCCGCTGATTTTCAACGTGAACTGGTTCCGCAAAGACGCGGATGGAAAATTTTTGTGGCCCGGCTTCGGCGACAACATGCGCGTCTTGAAATGGATCATCGACCGCGCGGAAGGCCGTGGCGGCGCAACCGAATCGCCGATTGGGTTCATCCCGCGCGCGGCCGACATCGATACCGAAGGCCTCGCAGGCGTGACGAAAGAAACGATGGACGAATTGCTTTCGGTCAAGCCTAACGAGTGGAAGAAAGAGCTGGAAACGCAGCAAGAGTTCTTCAACACAATCGGCCAGGACATGCCGGAAGAGTTGACCGCGCAACACGACACGCTGGCAGAGAAATTCGGACAGGATTAACAGGATTATTCAGGATTTTTTGAATCCTGTACGCTCGACCCGCGGGTAACCGTGCGCATGTCATCCTGAGGCTGGCGAAGCGCGCCGAAGGAACTCACGCCTTTTCTAGCCAATCCCATCTTCCCTAACGCGCAGGCCGATAGCGTGCGCGAGATCCTTCGCCGTCTTCGCGGCTCAGGATGACACGCAAATAGCGTTGGTGTGCGAACCAGCGACGACGCTGAGTTTCGCGATTCCGAAATCCTGTTCATCCTGTAAATCCTGTCTAAATCACCGCTCAAGTTGCGGAGCAGTGTCGCATCCCGGATAATCTCCGGTGGCTCGAACGAAAGGGAAAAAAGGAAACGCCAGCGCGGTGGTAGAACCGCCGCCGCGCTCCGATTCGATCGAGATCCGCGGTGCCCGTCAGAACAACCTTAAGGGTATCGATCTCGACCTGCCGCTGGGTCAACTAACTGTCATCACCGGCCCGAGCGGGAGCGGAAAATCATCACTCGCCTTCGAAACGATTTATGCGGAAGGCCAGCGGCGTTACGTCGAAACCTTCAGTCCCTACATGCGGCAATTTCTCGACCGCATGGACAAGCCGCGCGTCGATGAAATCCGCGGCATCCCGCCCGCGATCGCGATCGAGCAGGCAAACCCGGTAAAATCGTCCCGCTCCACCGTCGGCACGATGACGGAGATCAACGATTATTTGAAATTGCTCTGGCCGAGGATCGCGCATGCGTTCTGCCCGAGTTGCGAACGGGAGATTCGTCCCGAAACCGCGAAATCAATCGCCAACGAAATTTTTCGCGAATTCGGCAGCGAAGGAGAAGCTCCGGGGAGTGCACGCGACCCGGGTGCCGTGATCGGCGCCCCGTCGATCACCCAAAGTTCGCGGCCGGTCGCCACGAACGGCACGCAAGTCGCGTGCGCTCCCCAGACCGTTCTCATCACCTTCTGGGTTTCCGTTCCGCCGAAAACGGAAGCGAAGGAGTTCTTCAAATTCATCCAGCAACAGGGATACCTGCGCGTCTGGCTAAACGGCGAAGTCATTCGTGCCGACACCGACAAAAAGATCGGCCGACTCGGCGCGCGCGTGCAGGTCATCCAGGATCGAATCGCGATTGCGGAAGAGAATCGATCCCGTCTTGTCGAAGCGCTCGAAGTCGCGCTCCGCTTCGGCAAAGACCGGATCAATGTGATTGCGGAACGCGGAATACGGAATGCGGAATTAAAAGACACCTCCGCAACCCGCGCTCCGATTTCCGAAATCCCCTTCTCGACCGGCTGGCATTGCGCGCATTGCGATCTCGATATTCGTCCGCCCACGCCGGGCTTGTTCACTTTCAACAGTCCGCTCGGCGCCTGTCCGGAATGCCGCGGCTTCGGACGGACGATCGCGATCGACTTGGATCGCGCGATCCCGGACCGTTCCGTCTCCATCGTCAACGGCGCAGTCCGCGTCTTCCGTGGCGAAGAAATGGGCGAATCGCAAAAGGATCTCCTGCGGGCCTGCGCCCGCGAAGAGATCGATGTACGCGCACCTTTCGAAGAGCTACCAAAAGCGGACCAGGATTTCGTCATTAACGGCGAGAAGAAAAACGGCGAATACGAAGACGACGAAGACAGTGACCGCTGGTACGGCGTGCGCGGATTTTTCAAATATCTCGAGAGCAAAACTTACAAGATGCACGTGCGCGTGTTGCTCAGCCGCTACCGCGCTTATACCACCTGCCCGAGCTGTAACGGCGGGCGTTTCCAACCCGCAGCACTGAACTATCGACTGGTCACGCCGCCCCCATCGGAGACGAACGGCAAATGGCTGCCGACAGCTTTGACTTTACCCGCGCTGGCTGCGGTACCGATTGGTCGCGCGCGCGATTTGCTCACGCACGTCGCGCTTCCGCCGCACGACTCCACCGCGGAAATGCTGCGCCGCGAAGTCGTGACCCGAATGGCGTATTTGTGCGATGTCGGACTTGGTTATCTCACCCTGGATCGCTCGACGCGCACGCTCAGCGGTGGCGAAGTACAACGGGTAAATCTCACCACCTGCCTCGGCGCCTCGCTCGTTAACACGCTCTTCGTCATGGACGAACCGAGCGTCGGTCTGCATCCGCGCGATGTCGGTCGCCTGATCCGTATTATTCACAGCCTGCGCGACAAGGGGAATACGCTTCTCGTGGTCGAGCACGAGGAAGCGATCATCCGCAGTGCCGACAACGTCGTCGATATCGGCCCCGGCCGCGGCGAGCAAGGTGGCGAATTAATTTTCAACGGCGCGCTAGAAGAGATGCTGGGGAGCGCGCGCGACCCGCGTGCTGTGATCGGCGACCCGCCGATCACATCGGAAAGCGTAATTTCGTCTGTGACCATGGCGCGTTCCCAGGGTTCGCGGCGAGTCGCCGCGAACGGCACGCGAGTCGCGTGCGCTCTCCAGAACTCGCTCGCTCGCTCGCTAACGCGCGATTACTTGTTGGGCGAAAAACGCATCCCGATTCCAAAATCACGTCGCAAATCGACCAGCGCGATCAAGATCACCGGCGCACGCGAGCACAACCTCAGGAATGTCGACGTCGATATTCCGCTCGGCGTTTTTACCTGTGTGACGGGCGTTTCCGGTTCCGGCAAATCCACCCTCATCCACGAAGTCCTCTACCGAAATCTTGCGCGCGCCAAAGGTCAATCGACCGAACAGGAACCTGGTGCCTCCAAATCGGTCAGCGGCGCGCATCGCGTCGGCGATGTTGTGATGGTCGATCAGTCGCAGCTCGCGCGCACCCCGCGCTCCACGCCGATTTTGTATCTCGGACTCTACGACCGCGTGCGCGAATTGTTCGCCGCCTTACCTGAAGCGCAGGCCCAGGGGCTGACCGCGAGCGCCTTCTCGTTTAACTCTGGCAGCGGTCGTTGCGAGCGCTGCTGCGGGACTGGTTTCGAGAAAATCGAGATGCAATTTTTGAGTGATCTCTTCGTCCGTTGCGCGGAATGCGAAGGCAAACGCTTTCAGGCGCACGTGCTCCGCGTGCACCTTTACGGGAAATCGATCCACGATGTGCTGCAGCTCACGGTTAGTGAAGCGATCCAGTTCTTCGCGCAAATCGGCGAGTCGCCAAAGCTAGGCGACCCGCTCGATGTGCTCGATGAAGTCGGGCTTGGTTACATCCGGTTAGGCCAGCCTCTGAACACGCTCTCCGGCGGCGAATCGCAGCGGCTCAAGCTCGTCGCGCATTTAAGCGATCACGTCACGGGCGAGAACGGCGATCGCTCGTTAGGCAAACTTTTCATCTTCGACGAACCGACCACTGGTTTGCATTTCGACGATGTCGCGTTGCTCGTGAAAGTGTTTCAAGGATTGGTCGAGCGCGGGAACACCATCGTGGTGATTGAGCACAATCTCGAAGTGATCAAATGCGCCGATTGGGTGATCGATCTTGGGCCAGAGGCGGGTGATGAAGGCGGGGAGTTGATTGCCGCTGGGACACCCGAAAGCGTGGCCAGAATAGACGCGAGTCATACGGGAAGATATCTCCGCGAAGTTTTGGGGAGCGCACGCGACCCGCGTGCTGTCCACGGCGACTCGCTGCGAACTTCGCAGAGCGTCTATACGGAATACGATCACGAACCTGTCCTCCGCGCCGCCGAAGAACCGTTCGGCGAGTCGCCGAACGGAACACGCGAGTCGCGTGTGCTCCCCGGAACATTCACGAACGGCCATGTCAACAACGCCATCCAAATTCACGGCGCGCGCGAGCATAACCTGAAGAACATCTCGCTCGCGATCCCGCGCGACAAAATGGTCATCATCACCGGGCTGAGCGGTTCCGGAAAATCGACCGTCGCGTTCGATATTCTATTTTCCGAGGGACAGCGCCGTTTCCTCGATAGCATGTCACCCTACGCGCGGCAATTCGTCGAGCAGCTTGAAAAGCCGGATGTCGATCTGGTCGAAGGCGTGCCGCCGAGCGTCGCTATCGAACAACGCGTCACGCGCGGCGGCGGCAAATCGACCGTCGCGACCGTGACGGAAGTTTATCATTTTCTCCGGCTGCTCTTTGCAAAAACCGGCACGCAGTTTTGTCCGGATTGCGATCTGCCGGTGGAGAAACAAAGCCTGGCCGCGATCGTCAAACAGGTGGAAACCGCCGCGCGCCGCGGACGGCTGACCGTGCTCGCGCCGCTGGTCAAAGCGCGCAAAGGATTTCACACCGATGTTGCGGCGTGGGCGAAGCGGCAAGGGTTTGAAACGTTACTGGTCGATGGAGCGCTAATCGCGATCGAGGATTTTCGAAAACTCGAGCGCTTTAAAGAACACACCATCGATGTCGTGGTCGGAATGATCGACGCGAAACGAATCCGCAAAGCGCGCAATCTCGTCCAGCGCGCGCTTGATATCGGTCGTGGAACTGCACACCTGCTCGACGCGAACCATCGCGTCACGGTCATGAGCACGGAGATGAGTTGTCCGGGTTGCGGTCGCGCTTTCGAGGAACTCGATCCGCGCTTGTTCTCCTTCAATTCACCGCACGGTGCTTGCCAGGAATGCGGCGGGTTCGGCGAAATCTTTAATCAGAAGCTGCAAACCGGCGAGGAAGAAACCGGCGAATCGGTTTTGGAAAACGAGCTCGCGGCCGAACGCGAATCAGAATGGATCGACGAAGAAGAAGCGCGTGATTGTCCGGCCTGCCACGGTTCGCGTTTAAATGCGATCGCACGGCACGTGCGGGTGCAGGGAAAAACGATCGACGATTTCACTAAACTGGCCGCGATCGAAGCATTTCTCCTCATCCGGAAATTGCGCTTCCGCGGCAACCAGCAAACCATCGCGGCCGATCTGGTGCCGGAGATCGAGCAACGGCTCCAGTTCATGGAAAACGTCGGGCTGGGCTATCTCTCGTTAGGCCGAAGCGCGAAAACTCTAAGTGGCGGAGAATCGCAACGCATCCGTCTCGCCGCGCAACTCGGCTCGAATTTACGCGGGGTTCTCTATGTTCTGGACGAGCCCACCATCGGTCTGCATCCGCGAGATAATTTGCGTCTCCTCGAAACGCTGACCGCGTTGCGCGAAAAAGGAAATTCGCTCGTGATTGTCGAGCACGATGAGGAAACGATGCGCCGCGCGGATCACATCATCGATCTAGGTCCGGGCGCGGGCCTGCATGGCGGCGAAGTGGTAGTGGAGGGAACGCTCGCTGAGATCAAAGCGCACAAAAATTCTGAAACCGGCCGGTGTCTGCGTTCGCCGCTATGTCATCCGACACGGAAGAGCCGTCGCTCGTTAGGCGAGGTCGAGCACTGGGTCGAAATCACCGGCGCACGCGCGAATAATTTGAAGAACATCGACGCGCGTTTTCCGGTGAATCGGCTCACGGTCATCACCGGGATTTCCGGCAGTGGCAAATCGACGCTGATGCGCTCGGTTTTGCTACCCGCGGTGAAGGAATCTCTGGGGAGCGCACGCGACTCGCGCGCTGTGAGCGGCGACTCGCCGATCACACTGAGCGACGTGACTAACTCTTCTTACGGACGTTCCAAGAGTTCGCGGCGAGTCGCCGCGAACAGCACGCGGGTCGCGTGCGCTCCCCAGATTTCAGGCGCGGACGCCTTTGAAACCGTCTACGAAGTCGATCAATCGCCGATCGGCAAAACTTCGCGCTCCACCCCCGCGACCTACATCAAAGTCTTCGACGAGATTCGTAATCTCTACGCGCAACTGCCGGTCTCGCGCGTGCGCGGTTACGTAAATTCGCGCTTCTCTTTCAATACCGAAGGCGGCCGCTGCGAGACCTGCAAAGGCCAGGGCGTGATCAAACTCGAGATGAGTTTTCTGCCCAGCAGTTACGTGCCGTGCGAAGATTGCGGCGGGCGTCGCTACAATCCGCAAACGCTCGAAGTCCTCTACAACGACCGCAGCATTGGTGACGTGATGGAGATGACGATCGAGCAGGCCGCGGAATTTTTTGCGGGAAATCACAAAATCGCGCGACCACTCGGGCTGCTGGTCGACACCGGTTTGGGTTATCTGAAACTCGGACAGCCGAGCCCGACCTTGAGCGGCGGTGAAGCGCAACGATTGAAGCTAGTGACCGAGCTCGCGCGGGGCACCGGTCGTGCGCAAAACGAGCGCATCCGCAAAATGCGCAAACCAAAATCGACGCTCTATCTCTTGGAAGAGCCAACAATCGGATTGCACATGGCCGACGTGGAGTTGCTGCTCAAAGTGCTGCATCGGCTGGTCGATGAAGGCAACACCGTCATCGTGATCGAGCATAATCTCAGCGTAATCGCGGAAGCTGATTACCTCATTGATATCGGGCCCGAAGCGGGCGCTGATGGCGGGGAGATTGTTGCCTTCGGAACGCCGGAAGAAGTCGCAAAGAATCGCATTAGCCGAACGGCGCCATTCCTGCGTGAAACGCTCGGATTCAAACCTAAACGCTTTGCGCGTTCGAAAGTGTTGTCATCCTGAGTCGCGAAGACGACGAAGGATCTCCCGCAAGCACACTGACATTCTTGTACGCCAAGCGGTGGCTCGATAGTCTGTGCGTGGCAATTCCGCGTTTGGTTCAAGGAAATCAACGACCTATTGTGGGATCCTTCGTCGTCTTCGCGACTCAGGATGACACGGGCAGGAACGATCGTGCGTGCAACGGCGCGCACACATTGCCCGCTCGACGCCAATGCGCCTTGCTGCGATATAGCGCGTCGCTTCACTCATGCTCGCCTACTACCTGCACAAACTCGATCCGTTCATCTTTCACATCACGGAATCGTTCGGCCCGCGCTGGTACGGGATGGCCTATGTGATGGCGTTCATTTGCGGCTTTGCCCTCCTCACGCATTTGGCCAAGAAGGGCTACGCCGATATCAATCCCGCGCAGGTCGGCGATTACATCACCTGGGCCGCGCTCTTCGGCGTCATGATCGGCGGCCGGCTCGGCTACGTCTTTTTTTACAAACCGGAAATGTTGCGCGAGCCGCTCTCGGTTTTCCGTGTCTGGGAAGGCGGCATGTCCTCGCATGGCGGCATGATTGGTCTCGTCCTCTTCACCTTCTATTACACGCGGAAGTACAAGCTTTCTTACACGAATCTGGGCGATAATCTTTGCGTGGTCGCGACGATCGGTCTGCTCTTCGGTCGCTTGGCGAACTTCATCAATGGCGAGCTTTATGGGCGTGCCGCCAACCTGCCGTGGGCGATGCAATTTCCCAAGGAATTGACTGACTCGCACGGCGCGGCCTTGGCGGATCGCGCGATCGCATTGGCTCAGCCAATCGACTCGACCATCACGACAGTGGACGATCTGCTGCGCGTCTTTCCGGCTAACCCGAAAATCGAAGCAGTAATGCGTGAGGTGCTCACTCCGCGGCACCCTTCGCAACTTTACGAAGGCTTTCTCGAAGGCGTGCTGCTTTTTGGAATCCTGTGGTTTGTGCGCACGCGCATGCGGACGCCGAACGGCGTTCTCTGCGGCCTCTTCCTGTCGCTTTATGCAGTCTTGCGCATCGTGGTCGAATTTTTTCGCGAACCGGACGCGTCCATGATCGGTCCGTTCACGCATGGACAATTTCTTTCCTTCTTCCTTTTCGCGCTCGGGCTGGGGTTCATCGTCTATGCCAGAATGCGGCCGGTGTATCCGAAGAAGCTCTAGCACGCGCGTGTCATCCCGAGCTGCAAAGACGCCGAGGTATCTCGCGTAACGAAGTCGATGCTGAACGAAGAGGTTCTTCATCGTCTTCGCGATTCAGGATGACGTTTGAAAGCACATAGAGATCACGCCTTTTTTCTTTCCTGAAGTCCGCTAATTGTTGACCGTGGAAATTCTCGCGGCCGGCGGTCTTTGGTTCGCTTTCGAACACGCGACCATCGCGGGAAAAATCGTCCTCGCCTTTCTCCTGGTCGGCTCAATTTTTAGCTGGTCGGTCATGATCACGAAAATGCGCGTGGTTCGTTTCGCGCGACAACAGACCGCGCGTTTTCGCGAGGCGTTTCGTCAGGATCGACAACCGCTGCGCTTGTTTCAAAGTAACGCGCGCTTTCCCGGTTCGCCGCTCTTCAATGTCTATCGCGCTGGTTGTGAGGAGATGGCCTTTCACTTGTTAGGCTCATCCGAAGTCGATGAAACTTTTCGCGCGCGCCTCGACAGCGCCGACAAGATTTCGCCTCCGCAAATGGGGGCGGTAACGGCCGCGATGGAACGCGCCGTCGGCGAAACCGCGCTCGGATTAGAATCGCAAATGATCCTGCTCGCGACCGCGGTCAGTGGCGCCCCCTTTCTCGGATTACTCGGCACCGTCTGGGGCGTGATGGATACCTTCACCGATGTCGCGGTCGCAGGCGCTCCAAATTTGACCACGATGGCGCCGGGCGTTTCCGGCGCGCTCATCACCACGGTGATGTCGCTCTGCGTCGCAATTCCCGCGATGTTCGGCTACAACTTTCTCGTTACTAGCATTCGCAGTCTGATCGTGGAGATGGATAACTTCGCGGCCGAGCTGGCTTCGGAGTTCGAGCATAAATACGTCGATCACGGCCCGCGCGAACCGGCGTTTCGAGGATGAGACGTTACTCGCAACGCAACAACCTCACGACCCTGAGTGAGATCAACGTTACGCCACTGCTCGATCTCGCCTTCGTCCTCCTCATCATCTTCATCATCACTACGCCGTTGATCGAGAACAGCCTCAACCTCTCTGTTCCCTCGAGCGCGTCCGCGAAGACTTCGGTCGATCCCGCAAAAGTGCTGACGCTCTCGATCGATCGGGACGAGGCGATCAAATTCAACAACGAGGCGGTCGATCTCGAAACCCTGGCTGCGCGCCTAACGAGTGCTAAGCAAGCCAATCCGGAAATGGCAGTCGTGATTCGGCCCGATCGTGAATTGCCGGTGCAAAAGCTGATTACGTTGATGGATGCGTTACAGCGCGCGCAAATCACGCGGGTTGGGATCGCAACCAAAGCGGAATCGCCCTAAGCATGTCGCGTTTCTGGCGGAACCTCGCCTTAGTCGGTCTGCTGCATGTGGCGGGGCTAATGGGCCTGGCGCACTGGAGCAAAACGGCGCGGCCGCCGCTGAAAGCCGACGTCGTTTGGATGGAAGGCAGTGCGAGCGCGTCGGATTCCGCGCAGTTGCCGACCGAAGCCGCCGGCACGCCAGCAGCGGGGGAGTCCGATGAAGGCGCGATTCCCGAGCAGGAACAAATGGCTCCGGCAGAAGTGAGCGATTTGCCTCTCGCAACTCCAACGCCCACGGCGTCTCTTCGACTCGCTCCTACTCCCAGGGTCGCGCCGAAATCGACCCCAAAGCCGACTCCGAGGAAAATGGCTTTGGCGAAAGATTCGCCGAAGCGGAGCGCGCTAAAGAAAAGAGAAACTTCATCTACCCAAAGCAAGAACACGACGGCCCGGCCCTCGGCAGTGGTAGTGGCTGGTTCGAGTGGCGGAGAGGCAAACGGAGCGGGCAGCGCCACACAGTTCGTACGCTACGGCAGCATGTTGCACGACCGCTTTTTCGGCGGCTGGGATCAGCCCATGAGCGTTGTCGCGACCGGCGCGAAGATGTCGACCCTGGTCCGGATTCGCATCGAAAAGGATGGGCGTGTTTCAGATTTTTCACTCGTTAGACCGTCGGGTAATATCGTGGTCGATGAATCGGTCGAGGCCATCGCGAAACGCGTCACGCAAGTCGATCCGCTCCCGGCCGGGCTCGGGAATGGCGGGCACTACGACGTGAATATTAATTTCGAGCTGAACGCGGAGTGATCCGCAGCACGATACGCATCACCGCGTGTCATCCTGAATCGCGGAGACGATGAAGGATCTCGCCAACTGCTAGCGGGTCGCGCGGGAAGCAACCCCTGAATCGCTAGTCCCGGCGCGAGATCCTTCGGCGCGCTTCGCCAGCCTCAGGATGACATGTGCGACGCGTTAAGGCTTATAGCAGCACGAGCGATTTGCCTTCGCGGCCGGTAACCTGATCGAGCGTGCACTGCTGCGGCGCTTTGTCTTGGCGCCAGCGAACGATCTTTGTCCCGTGACGAAATCGATCGCCGGTAAAATGATCGTAGGTGATCTCGACGACCACCTTCGGATCGACCGGTTCCCATTCGGCGCTGCGTTCGGTGCTCCAACGACTTGGTCCGCCGGGTGCGTTGCCGGTGAAGCCGGGCGCTTTCCGGATCGCTTCAAACTTTTTCGTCAACGCTGCCCTATCCTCTTTCTTGAACGCAGATGTGAAACCGACGTGGTGGAGCAATCCATCTTCCCCGTGCAAGCCGAGCAGGAGCGAGCCGAGCAATTTACTGCCGGTGCCGTAACGAAATCCACCGACCACACAATCGACCGTGCGGATCTGTTTTACTTTCACCATCGCGGTGCGCTCGCCGGAGGCGTACGGGACGTCGAGTAATTTGGCGATTACGCCATCGAGATCGCCGCCGACTTTCTCGAACCACTTCTTCGCTTTTTGAAGATCGGTCGTCGCGGGCGAAAGGCGGATCGCGCTTTTCGTTTTCAGATTTGCTTCCGCGAACTGCTCGAGTTTCGAACGACGAGTGCGCAACGGATCCGCCAGGAGCGAGAGTCCCGAGGTCTCGCCTAACAAGTCAAAGACGACGAAGAACGCCGGATGAGCGGCCGCAAGTTTTTGCACGCGACTGGCGGCGGGGTGAAGACGCAATTGCAGTTCGTCGAAGGAAAGCTTGCCCTCCACTGGGATGACGAGCTCGCCATCGAGAACGAAATGTTTAGCAGGCAATCGCGCGAGCTCCTCCACGATATCAGGGAAATAACGCGCCAACGGCTGGCCGGCTTTCGATTGCAAATAAACTTCGTCTCCATCCCGAAAAGCGATGCAACGGAAACCGTCCCATTTCGGCTCGTATTGCCATTCAGCGCCGACAGGAATTTCGGCGATGGACTTCGCTTCCATTGGCGGGACCGGAGGCTGGAGCGCGTTTTGTTTCATTTCGTATATCGCCGCGGGGTCAGTTTCGGCGGACGCTTTCCTTTTCGCACCGCGCCAGAAACAGGAATGTAGTTGAGCTCGCAGCGATCGGCGGCGGAACGCAGCAACAATCCGCCGCGACTCATATCGCCGCGACCGACGAAATCCGCCGGAAAAAGCAGACGTTCTCCAAAATTTTTCACGAGCACGTCGACGTATTTTCCGGTGGCGATACTCCCGAGTAAAACGACTTCGCCTTTCGCTGGAAGCTGCCTGGCTAGTTTGCGCACGTCCCGCTCGAGTGGTTTGCGATAGCGGGGATCGTCTTCGTGAATATCGACCTCGGCGAAAGCGCGCAGATCGGCCGGACCAATCGGAAGATTCGCGGGCAACAGACCGCGATTCGGCGTAATGACGAGGACGCTCGCGCTCGCGGCAAAGGCGTTCGCATAAGCGAGCTTTCCGCGGAAGTAGAGGCCGCTCAGGAAGGTAAATACTTCACCGAGCGTGGGCTGATTCTTACTGCGCAGTCGCCGGGCGAGATCGAATTGCGCGCGCTCGTTCATAATCATCTGCGCCCGCTGTCCACCGGCGTAGGCGGGCGACAGGAGAAAGACGCGGCTCATTCGACGCCGTTGCGCGCGAACGCCTTCGCGGCCGCCACGCGACGATGAGCCTCCAGTTCCGCCAGATGCTTCTCCGACCATTGGCAAAGGCCTTGCAGCGGCTCGATCAGGGTGCGGCCTAACGAGCTGAGAGTGTATTCCACTCTGGGGGAAGCTTGCGGATAAACTTTTCGCCTAACGAGTCCATCGCGCTCCAAACTGCGCAAAGTTTGCGTCAGCATTTTTTGCGAGATGTCGCCGATCTCCCGCCGCAAAGCGGAGTAGCGCATGGTCTCTCGCGCCAGGATCTGAATGATCAAAGCCGTCCACTTATCAGCGATGCGATCGAGGAGGAGACGCGACGGACAGCCGGGCTTGAGCACGTCGTAAGTGGTGTGGCGTTTCGCCATGTTCTGCGGTGACGATGGCGCAAAGGCGCGAGCACGCCAAGCGACAGCTTGCCTTTCCCTGGTCGCTGGCCCAATCTTTCCCGCCGTCTCCCTCCGGCGATTCGCAGTGAAAATTCTTGTCATCGGCAGTGGCGGCCGCGAACACGCCCTGACCTGGAAGTTGCGACAATCCTCGCGAGTCGAACGGATATTTTGCGCGCCAGGAAATGCCGGTACGGCAGAGACCGGTGAGAATGTGCCGATCGAAGCAAGCGATTTCTCCGGGCTGTTGCGCTTCGCGAAAGAGAACGCGATCGACTTGACGGTAGTAGGCCCGGACCACGCGCTCGCGGCTGGCATCGTCGATCTTTTTATGGAGAACGGTCTGCGAATTTTTGGACCGAATAAATCCGCCGCACGGCTCGAATCGTCGAAAATTTTTGCGAAGGAGACGATGCGGAAACTGCAGATCCCCACTGCGCTGGCCGGGTCATTTTATGAATGCGAGGCCGCGCTCCGTTTCTGCAAACGGCTTTGCTGTCCGATCGTGATCAAAGCGGACGGGCTCGCGCTGGGCAAAGGAGTGATCGTGGCGCAGGATTGCGATGAAGCGCGGATCGCGATTCGCGAGATGATGGAAGACGGGCGCTTCGGCGAGGCCGGGCGACGCATTGTGGTGGAAGAATTTCTCCGCGGAACGGAGTGCTCGCTGCACGTCATGGTGGCGCGCAATCTCTACACGGTGCTGGCGACGGCGCGCGATCATAAGCGCGCTTTCGATGGAAACAGCGGACCGAACACGGGCGGCATGGGTGCAGTCAGTCCAGCGGATAATTGGAACGCGGAGACGGAGACGAGATTTCATCGCGAAGTGATGTGGCCGTTGGTCGATGGCTTGGCGGAAAGCGGGATCGATTTTCGCGGATTGCTCTTCCCCGGTTTGATGATGACAAGCGATGGTCCGCGCGTTTTGGAATTCAATTGCCGCTTCGGCGATCCGGAAACGCAGGCGATCCTTCCGCGATTGAAATCAGACTTGCTCGATCTGCTCGAAGCGACCATCGATGGCAATCTGAACGAGATCGCGATTGAATGGGACGAGCGCGCCGCAGTCACGGTGGTGATGGCCTCGAGCGGTTACCCGGGAGAATATGAAACGGGCAAAACAATCGGCGGCCTGGAAGAATGCGCGCGGCTGAGCGACGTGCAGATTTTTCATGCAGGCACGCGGCGGGAAAATGGAAAGACACTGACCGCGGGTGGACGAGTCCTGGCGGTTACCGCCTTGGGAGAAACGCCCGCCGCCGCGCGGGCCTGTGCCTACCAGGCGGTAGATCTCATCAAATTCGAAGGCGCGCATTACCGACGCGATATTGCCCTTCCGTTAGTTGAGGGTAACGTCGCAGCCCAGTGATTTTTCGGCTCGCCTTTTTCCTCATTCTGCTCGGCGGTTTTTGCGATGAGCTGGGCGCGCAAAGCCCGTTAAAATCTCCCGCTTCCATCCCGGCGCCGAGTCCTGCGCCGAGCGTATCGTCCGCACCTTCGGCCACGCCATCACCGACGCCCACGACTGAGGCCGTCCTCGGTTCGATGAGCTCGGTAGATTTGCAGCAAGCGCTTCAACTTCTGAAAAGCAATTACATTAGCCCCGAGATGCTGAGCGAGACCGAGCTGAATCGCGCGCTCCTCTCCGGATTAATCATGCGGCTCGGTCGCGGAGTCATGATCCTGCCGGAACGCGCGCCGGAATCGACCGAAGCGGACAGTCCGTTCTTCGCCGAAATCCTCGATGGCCACATCGGTTATTTGCGACTGGGCGCGCTGACGACAGCAAATTTACAGGCGATGGATACGAATCTGCAGTCGTTCGTCGCGAAGAAGGTGGACGCAGTCGTGATCGATCTGCGCGCAAGCACCGGCACAAATGATTTCGCGCTGGCGGCGGAGTTTTCGAAAAGATTTGTCGCGAAAGGAAAACAGCTTTTTACCCTGCGTAAAACGGCGAGCCGGCAGGAACGCTCATTCACCACGGATGCCGAGCCGGTTTATCGCGGTCTCATGATTGTGCTCGCGGACGGCGACACTTCAGGGACGGCGGAGACGATCGGCGGCGTGCTGCGTCTCTACAACAAAGCGCTCATCATCGGCCAGCCGACCGCAGGCCAGGCGGTGGAATATTCGGATTTGCCCTTGAACAGCGGCCGTGTTTTGCGCGTGGCCGTGACCGAAGCGGTTCTGCCAGAAGGGCGCGCGCTCTTTCCGGGCGGACTCAAACCCGATCTGCCGGTTGAGATGGCAACGGCAGAGAAACGCTCCGTCTTTCAACAGGCGCCGGAGAAAGGGATGAGCCCATTTATTTTCGAAAACGAACGGCCGCACTTGAATGAAGCCGCTTTGTTGGCCGGAAAAAATCCGGAGATCGAATCGTTTGAGGCCAGCCAGCGCCGCGGTCGCGCCGGCGAGAAAAGCGCGACACGCGATCCGGTTTTGCAGCGCGCCGTCGATGTGATCACATCACTTTCGATTTATCAGCAACGTTGATGCTGACAATATCCCTTTCGCTTCGAATGGGATGGCCCGCGCCTTCCCGGATTTGCAAAGACAGGTCACTCAAAAATAAAGTGTAGGAACAAAAAGACGATAGTCGTGAATCCGCTCGAAGAACGCATCGGCCACAAGTTCCGTAATTCGCTTTTGCTCGCGGAAGCGCTCACCCATCCGAGCCTCGGGCACGAGACCCACCGGCATCATTTCGATAACCAGCGGCTCGAGTTTCTGGGCGACGCCGTCCTCCAGCTCATTATCACCGAGCATCTCTACGTCCTCTTTCCGCGCGAAGCAGAGGGGCGTCTGACGAAACTGCGCTCGCGGTTGGTCTCGCGCGAAGCATTACGCGCGCACGCGCAGACGCTGGATCTCGGCAATTTTCTCATGATGGGCCGCGGCGAAGAAGCCTGTGGCGGGCGCGAGCGAACTTCAACTTTGGCCGATGCCTTTGAGGCGCTGCTGGGCGCGATCTTCCTCGATACGAACCTTGAAACCGCGCGTCGATTTATTTTGGCTTTAGCCGCGGACGACCTGGCGCAGATCGAAATCGAACCGATCGACATCAACCCGAAAGGTCATCTCCAGGAAAAGCTCCAGGCCATTTCACCGCGCAGTCCGGTTTATGAATTGCTCGCGGAAAGCGGGCGCGAACACGAGAAGACCTTTGTCGTGCGCGTCCTCTGGGAAGGAATAGTTCTGGGGGAAGGAACCGGTCGCAGCAAAAAACAGGCGGAGACGGCGGCCGCGATTGAAGCGATGCAAAGCCGGCGCTGGGAGCTGGATGCGACCGTGCAATCGCAGTCGATTCGGATCGATTCTATTATCATTCGTTAGGCGAATGATTGAGCGCGTGGATGCTACCGGGGCCTGCGACGGCGGGCCATTCATAATGTCGCTGGATGGCCGCGGTCACGAAACGTTTGGCGCGCTCGACCGCTTCTCCAAGTGAACGACCCGAGGCCAAACCAGCGGTGATGGCGGCGGAATAGGTGCAGCCAGTGCCATGAGTCTGCACCCCCGGCACGAAGGGCGCGGTAAATTCGCGCACCTCTTCCTTGGTGCACAGCAGGTCGATCGCCGCGCTTTCGCGCAGATGCCCGCCTTTGAGCAGGAAGGCCACGCCGTAGCGCCTAACGAGTTCCTTCCCTGCTTCGCGCATGGCCGATAGGTCGCGAACCGGCTTGCCTATTAAGGCGGCCGCTTCATCTAGATTGGGCGTGATCAATGTCGCCACGGGAAAAAGCTCGGTTTCATAGCAGGCGATTGCGTCCTTTTGCAAAAGCAGATCGCCACTGGTAGCGACCATGACTGGATCGACTACAAGCGGGCGGCGTCGATCGCGCAAAGTCTGCGCGACACATGAGACGATCTCAGCGGAATAGAGCATGCCGGTCTTGATCGCCGCGACAGGAAAACTCTCGAGCAAGAGGGCGATTTGATTCGCGACCATCCTGGCATCGATCGCCTGGATGCTTTGCACGCGACCCGGTGTTTCCGCGACTACGCAGGTGATCGCGGTCAGGCCGTAAACTCCGAGCGCGCCGAACGTTTTTAAATCGGCCTGCGCACCTGCGCCCGCGCTGCTGTCAGAGCCGGCAATGGTGAGTGCGACTGGCGGCGCCATGGGCGCTCCTGCGCAGATTTAGGCGACGACCGCTGCGCCGCCGTCGCTGCCGATCGCTTCGACCGGACAACCTTCCTGCGCTTCTTTGCAGAGAGCTTCTTCCTCGGGCGATTCGGCCTGCTTATAAACGAAGGAATGTCCGCCGTCGTCGTTGCGCTTGAAGTTGGCCGGCGCGGTTTCGCGGCAGAGATCGCAATCGATGCATTGATCATCGACGTAAAACTGCCCACCTATGTTTTCGGGATATTTATTCGCTGCGTCTGCCATGGTTTCCCTCGGAAAAATGTCGTGCAAGGTTAGAAAGAATCATCCGGCACGCAATGCCTATTTGCGCTGGGAAAGTCTTGCGCGCAACCGCTTCGCGAGGCAGAAGCGTAATGTGGCTGTGGCGACAAAACGCCGGAAAGGGAAAGGGCACGCGAAGCATACGCTTCGCGCCATGCTGATCGAGCTGCCGATCTATGCGGTGCTGGTGGTCGGCTATTTTTTCGCGGTCCTGCATTTTCTGGGCGATTGGCTCGGACATTTGCAAAAAGGCCACAACGTCCTTTACGCCCTGGTCGCCATCGCTCTCGTGATCACACAAGCGGTGGTGCTCGAGTCGATTACCACTTTGCTCCTCCGTCTCTTTCAAGGCGGGCGCTCCGAATAATCCATGCACTTCCCCATCTCCGGCGCGGACATCAGCCCCATCTATCTCGCCGCGGTCGGATTCCTCATCGGCGTGCTCGGCGGATTCTTTGGTGTAGGCGGGAGTTTCATTGCCGGGCCGGCTTTGCGCGCAGTCGGTCTGGATTGGAATTTCGTCGTCGGGACTGATCTGGCCCACATCGTCGGCAAATCGGTTGTGGCCGCGAAACGCCATCGCGCCCTTGGCAATGTCGATCTGAAGCTTGGCTTGATCATGGCCATCGGGACGATCGGCGGCGCGGAAGTAGGCGCGCAGCTGATCCAGTTTCTAAAAAAAGCCGGCAACGTGAACTCCGTCGTCAGCATCGTCTCGATAGTCATTTACGTCAGCATTTCCGGCTTTATGGCTTTTGAGGGCTTCAAGGCGTTGCGCTCGAAAAAGAAAAAAAGTGCGCCCCGCGGCGACAGTCACGCCTTTCCTGGATTCACGCGTGCGGTGCAGCGGATTCACATCGCGCCGATGATTTCGTTGCCGGCCTCCGGGGTGAAATCGATCTCCGCTTGGGTCATTATCTTCGTCTCATTTTTCGCGGGATTGCTCAGCGGATTTCTCGGGGGCGGCGGCGGTTATATCCGGATGCCGATGCTGGTTTACGTTCTGGGGATCCCAACGCATCTCGCGGTCGGGACCGATTTATTCGAGATCATTCTCTCCGCCAGTTACGGCACGTTTACCCACGCGCTCAAAGGCAATGTCGATATTCTCATTGCCTTGGTCATGCACACTGGAGCAGCGATTGGCGCGCAGATCGGGGCCATCGCCACGCAATATTTCGCCGGTCCGAAAATCCGCCTCGCCTTCGTTCCGCTGCCGTTGATTGGCGCTGCCGTGGTCATCTACACTCTGCTCACCGGGCAGAAACTTTAGCGCGATGAACGTCTTGATTTGTAGCGACGGCACCGATCCGGCCGATAAACCGAAACGGCTCGGTGCCCTGGTGGCCTCGCCCGATAAATCTTCCGTCACGCTCCTCGGCATCGCGGAAAAACCGGAAGACACAGAGCCGTTGCGGGCGGCACTGGAGGGCGAAGCGGAATCGCTCCGCGGAGCTGGTCTCGAACCCGAAGTGGTCCTGCGCGAGGGCGAACCGATTCGCGGAATTCTCGAGCAAACCAAGGCAACTGCGTACGATTTGGTTGTAATCGGCACGCGACGACGCGGAATTCGCGGCCGCTATTTTCGTTCCGATCGGACCTACGAGGTGATCAAGGCCATCCCCTCGCCTGTGCTGGTTGCGATCGGCAAATGCGAGGCATTAAAGAGCTTTGTCGTTTGCACCGGCGGCAAGAATTACATCGACGATGCCGTCGAACTGACTGGCAAACTGGCGAAAGGAGTCAACGCTTCCGTGACCCTTTTGCATATCATGGCGGAGCCGCCCGCGATCTACGCGGACATGATGCCAAGAGATGAAGATGTGGAGAACCTTCTGAATTCCGGCTCCGAACTCGGACGCAATCTCCTCGGTCAAAAGCAGCGGCTCGAAGCTCTCGGCCTCATCGTCAACGTGCGAATCCGACGCGGCCAGGTGGTGGAACAGGTCTTCGACGAAGTGGCGGAAGCGGAGCACGACTTGATCGTCACTGGCACCTCCCAAACGCGCGGTCCGCTCGAGCACTACATCATGGGCGACGTGACCAAGAGCATCGTCGATCGCGCGGATTGCCCGGTGTTGGTGGCGCGCGCGGGGGCGGCCAGCAAAAAGCGCGGCGGTTTCTTCGGCTCGATCCGAGACCTCTTTCGCAGCGGCCCGGAAGCGAAAGCGCCTAACGACAAGTAATCTTTATTCTTCTTCGCGCGCGATCAGGCCGTTGATTGAATTATCGTGCGCGCGCATCAGAGCTTCGCCGATCAGGACGGCATCAACGCCACAAGCTTTGACCCGCGAGATATCGTCCGCTGTTTTCAAGCCGCTTTCGCTTACCAGCAGAATTTCGTCGGGCACCTGCTCGCTCAATTCCTCGGTCACGCTGAGATCGACCTCGAACGTTGCCAGGTTGCGATTGTTAATTCCAATAATGGCCGCGTCTGTTGCCAGCGCGCGATCCAACTCCTGGAGCGTGTGCACTTCGACCAGCACATCCATTTGATAACGCGCCGCCTCTTCCATTAACTGCACCAACCGCTCCTGCGCGAGCGCGGCCACGATGAGGAGGATCGCATCGGCGCCGGCAACGCTCGCTTCCACGATCTGCACCTCGTCCAGGATGAAATCCTTTCGTAAGAGCGGCACCTGAACTTCCGTCCGGATCTGCGCCAGGTAATCCAGTTTGCCCTGGAAGAATCGCTCATCGGTCAAAACCGAAATCGCCTCCACGCCGGCCCGCGCGTAATTTCGCGCGATTGCCACTGGATCAAAGGACTCCACGATTACTCCGGCGGAAGGCGAGGCCTTTTTTACTTCCGCAATCAAAGCCAGTTTCTCCGGACGACGATCGATCGCCGCGGCGAAGCTGCGAAAATCGTTTCGCTGCAAAGCCAGCCGACGCAGCTCGTCGCGTCGCGGACGCAGTTGCTCGATCTCACCCCGTTTGACCTGCAGAATTTCATCCAGCCGGTTCATGCGTTCTGACGATATCTCTCCATCTCAAGCGAGCTACGCGTATCTATTCAGGATGAATCAAACTTCCGCGCCCGCCCGCACCCGTTCGCCGATGCGGCGATGGTATGCGCATCTCTGGCGCGAATGGACGGTCGAGAGCCGCCGTCCGATTCTGCCAGCTTTTGCCAAGCCGGAGCCGTCGAGTTGGAGCGACCACAATCTGACCGCGGCCTGGCTCGGACATTCCACCGTGCTGATTAATTTTTTTGGGTTGACCATCCTGACCGATCCCGCGCTTTTTCCACGAATCGGAATTCGTTTCCCGGGATTTACCGTCGGCCCGAAGCGCCTCACTGCGCCCGCGCTGCAAGTGCATGAGCTGCCGCCGATCGATCTTATTCTTCTTTCGCACGCGCATTTCGATCATTTCGACATGCGCACGCTGCACCGCTTGCCGAGCGCGGCCGATCTCATCACCGCGCCGCGCACGAGCGACCTGTTGCGCGTCACGCGCTTTCGCAGCAAGACGGAATTACGCTGGAACGAAACGCACGAGATTCGCCGCGCAAAAGGGGCCGTGCAGGTGCAAGCTTTCCAAGTCCGACATTGGGGCGCGCGACTCCGGCATGACGACTACCGCGGATACAATGGCTACGTTCTGGAACGAAACGGACATCGCATCATCTTCGGCGGCGACAGCGCGATGACGGATAACTTCGCTGCTTTGCGCGGGCGCCACGCCTTCCATCTCGCGATTATGTCGATCGGCGCATACGATCCCTGGATTCGCTCTCATGCCAATCCGGAAGAAGCGATCGCAATGGCAAATGCTGCCGGCGCCCGGCACATCCTTCCTGTGCATCACCAAACTTTCCGCCTGAGCGCGGAGCCGTTTCGCGAGCCGATCGAACGCTTCCAAGCCGCGCTGCAACACGAGCCCGAGCGAATTGCGCTTTCCGAAATTGGTCAAACCTTTCGCCTTCCCACCTGATCCTGTGAGAAATTCTTTTCTACGCTGGCTCTTGTTCGCTTTCGCGCTGCTCTTATTTCTCTGCGCGCTCCTCGTCCTCTGCAGTGCGCCGACCTCGATCCTGTGGATCGTCGCGATTTTAATCGCGGAATGGGGACACTATGCTGCGCTCGCTGCGCTGCTCATCATCGCGCTGAGCTGGCGGCAAGGCCGGCTGGGAAACATCACTTTGTTGCTCGCTCTCCTTGCCGGACTGCTTTGTCTGACGCCGGCTCTTCGCGCGAGCTTTATCGCGCATTCTCTGCCGGCGCGATGCGCCGATGCGTTCGGCGCCGCATCTCACCACGCTGGCCGCTCGGTTCCCTTTCGCGCGCTCGATCTTTTCCGTGGCGTCCCGATTTCAAAAGTGAAAGTGACCGAGCACGTTTATGCCAACGAGGGCCGGAAGCAGCTCAAGCTTGATCTCTATCAACCGGCAAACGCGAGTGCTCCGCGCCCCATCGTCATCATGGTGCACGGCGGATCATGGAAAGGCGGGAGCAAGAATCAATTGCCCGCTCTCAATCGCTACCTCGCGCATGAGGGTTACGGCGTGGTGGCGCTTAATTATCGGCATGCGCCGGAATGGCAATTTCCCGCGCCCGTCGACGACGTTTTTCGCGCGATCGAATTTCTCAGGATTCACGCCGGCGAGTTTGGATTGGACGCGAGCCGTATCGTCCTGATCGGTCGTTCGGCCGGGGCGCAGATCGCGCTCACTGTCGCCTGCAGCGGGAAGGAGCCAGCCATCCGCGGCGTGGTCGATTTCTACGGACCGGCCGATCTCATTCTCGGCTACGAACATCCGAGCCGCCGCTGGGTGCTCGACTCGAAAAAAATCTTGGAAGATTATCTGGGTGGTCCGCCAAACGAGAAGCCGGCGGAATATCACGCTGGCTCCGCAGTTAATTTCATTGGCGCGGAAACTCCCCCTGCCCTCCTCATCCATGGCCAGCTCGACCCGATTGTCTGGCCGGAACAAAGCGAACACCTCGAGGCCCATCTCGCCGCCGCCGGACGACCGCATCTCTATCTTTCCCTGCCCTGGGCGACACACGGCTGCGACGCGAATATCAGCGGACCAAGTGGACAACTCAGTCTCTATGCGATCGATCGTTTTCTCGCTGCCGTTCTCCCCGCAGACTCTCGCTAGATGAAATCCTACGACGACGTTATGCGCAGCAATGAACTCTCAACCCGGCTTGCCCGTCCAAGCGAAGGATGCCATCTTGGCGGCCCGGCAACCGCGCCGAAGTAGCTCAGTTGGTAGAGCAGCTGATTCGTAATCAGCAGGTCACGGGTTCGAGTCCCGTCTTCGGCTCCAGCTGCAGATGTTTTCCGTCATTGTTCCGACCCTGAACGAAGTCGAGAACGTCGAACCACTCGTTAGGCAAATCGTCACCGCCGTCCAGGACGAAACCGAGATTCTGATCGTCGATGACGGTTCCACTGACGGCACCCGCGCCTGCGTCCAAGCTTTGGCCGCGGCCTGGCCGGTGCGGTTGATCGAACGCGACCATCCGACCCTCGGACTTTCCGGAGCGGTGATCGCCGGCGCTCAGGCTGCGCGCGGAGAAATTTTGGTGGTGATGGATGCAGATCTTAGCCATCCGCCGGATCGGATTCCTAATTTAGTCACGCCGCTGCTGGAAGGACGCGCCGACATGGTTATCGGCAGCCGCTATGTGGAAGGAGGCTCTACTCCAGGCTGGCCGCTCTACCGCAAAGCAATGTCGCGCGTAGCTGCGAGCGCCGCTTACCCGCTCACCGGTGTGCACGATTCCATGTGTGGATTTTTCTCGATCAAAAGGACGCGTCTCCTCGAGCTCGCCCCGAGGGCCACCGGATTCAAAATTGCCTTTGAAGTAATCTCGCGGGGCGGCAAGAACCTGCGGGTGCTGGAAATTCCAATCGCCTTCCGCGATCGCATGCGTGGCAAATCGAAAATGAACCTGGACGTCGCGTTAATTTTCGCCGCGCGCTGGCTGGCCGCCCTCTTCCGGCGCCGCTGATTTAATCCGCCAGAGCTCGAGGGCGAGGCCGAAGAAGAGGCTCACGGTTGCGAAGAAATAGTTCCCGTAAGTCTGGGCAGTTCGTTGCAACGGAATGCTGAGCAGCAATAGCGCCAGCGCCACCAGGACGAAAATGCCTAACGAGCGATTCGGTCGCCGCCCCCATCGCTCGACTACGACCGCGAACGGATAGAGCAGCCAGAAAAAAAGATAACCGAAAGCGAGCGGCGTAAAGATGAGCATGAGAAGAAGGAGCAGAGCAAACTCGATCGCATCCGTCTCTTCCGTGCGCCGATTTCGCCGCGGCATGACTGCGACGAATATCAACCCAAACAGCAGAGCCGTTCCCAGGATGATGCGATTTACGGCGGAGAAACTCAGGTTCGCGATGTTCGCATAGCGCGGGGTGTGCGGGTTGTACTGCTCGTCTGCATCGACATGGCGCAAGATGCGATTCGCCAGCCCGAAAATGGACTGGTTCTTCCAGGAATTGCTGCGGCCGGGCCGTTGAGCCACGCCTTTGTCGTCGTATTTCAAGAGCATCCCCTGGGTCCACCGCTGCAAATCATTGCGCGCCTGCTCGAATCCGCGAAAGGGCGCAGGTAGCGCGAGAAGAAGAAACGCCAGCGTGACTACGAGCGACGCCGCCGCGATCCAATGGCGCCGGTAAAGCAGATAAACGATCGCAATAAACGGGAAGGCTTTGATCGCTGCCGCCAAAGCAATGAGCGCGCCGGCCAGAATATTCCGTTCTGTTCGCAGCGCGAGAAACGCGCCCAGCATGAGCGCGAGCAGCAGGATGCTTGGTTGGCCGAGGTGGAAATTGCTCCAGATAAAAACGCAGACCGCCAAACTCGGCAGCACGTAAACGGGCAATTGTGCGCGCGCAGATTTTCCCGTCGCCAGTCGCGCCGCGAGGAGAATGCACCCGAGCCACGCGGCGATGTTCGCGAGGACGAGCGTGACGACCACGCCGGTTCTGCCCAGCATGCTGACCGGCGCGAGCATCAGCGCCGCCGGCGGCGGATACATGAAATCGAATTTCGTATTCCGCTTCGGATAGATCAGCTCACCGTGCACGACTTGCTGCCCGACATCGTGCCAGAGCTCGTAATCTTTGATGCTCTTGCCGAGGAGATCGTTGGCAATGGGAAACGCGCCATAAACCAGAGCGGCAAAAACAAAGAGACCGATCGCGACCCGAACGGCCGCGCGGCTCTGCAACCACGCTCGCCAACTCGCCCTCACGCCGCTCTCTCCTTTTCCGCAACCGCAAGTGCCGGTCTCCGCTCGTGCCACTCCGTGCTCTGCTCGTAGGCGTAAGCCAATTCCAGAATGCCGGCCTCGTCGAAAGCTTTGCCTAACAACTGAAAGCCAACCGGGAGCGGCGCGCCGCCTTCATTGCGAGCGAAACCGCACGGCACACTGACGCCGCACACGCCGGTCAGGTTGGCGGGAATGGTGAAAATGTCCGCCAGATACATTTGCAGCGGATCGTTCTGGCGCTCGCCCGGTTTGAAAGCCGGGATGGGAGAAACCGGCGAGATGATTGCATCCACCTGGTCGAAAGCGCGGGCGAAATCCTGCCGGATGAGCTGACGGACTTTTTGTGCGCGCAAATAATAGGCGTCGTAATAACCGGAGCTGAGCACGTATGTCCCGAGAATGATGCGTCGTTTTACTTCCGGCCCGAAACCTTCCGCGCGGGTTTGCTCGTAATGATCGAGCAAATTTTGCGGGTTCTCCGCGCGACGCCCGTATCGCACGCCGTCGAAACGGGCCAGATTTGCAGAAGCCTCCGCGGTTGCGAGCACGTAATAAACCGCCACCGCGTATTCGGTATGCGGGAGCGATATCTCAACCATCTCCGCGCCTAACGAGAGATAATGATCTACCGCCGCATCGACCAGCGTTCTAACTTCTGGATCGACGCCCGGCATCGAATGCTCTTTGGCGATGCCGATTTTTCTGCCGCGAATATCACGCCCAAGGCGCGTGGTGTAGTCGGGCGTCGGTTTGTCCAGACAGGTGGAATCCTGCGCATCCGGACCGGCGATCGCATTTAAAATTAAAGCAGCGTCGCGCACATCTTTCGCCAGCGGTCCGACCTGATCGAGCGATGAAGCAAACGCGGTCAATCCAAAACGAGAGACCCGCCCATAGGAAGGTTTGAGCCCGACCACTCCGCAAAGCGAGGCCGGCTGGCGCACGGATCCGCCCGTGTCGCTGCCGAGCGCGGCGAACGCCTCATCCGCCGCAACCGCTGCGGCCGAGCCTCCGCTCGATCCGCCGGCGACCCGTGTCACGTCCCACGGATTCATCGTCGTACGCACACTGGAATGCTCCGTCGATGAACCCATCGCGAACTCGTCCAGATTGGTTTTGCCGAATGGAATCGCGCCCGCGGCCCGCAGTTGCCTAACGACCGATGCGTCATAACTCGCACGATAATTTTCCAGCATGCGCGAAGCACAGGTGCAGGGCTGCCCGGCCAGATTGATATTATCCTTGATCGCGACCGGAATGCCGCCCAGCGGGAGATTCACGTCCGCCCGTTCCGCCTCCTTGCGCGCGGCTTCCAGGTCTAACGAGAGATACGCGCCAATCGCCGGATCGACTTCTTCGATTCGACGATGGAGCGCATCGATAACTTCACGCGATGAAATTTCGCGCCGTCGCAACAGATCCTGCAACGCGCTCACCGTCATCGCCGGCAGATTGCGCGGCGTCATTCGATCACTTTCGTGAGAAGAAAAAGGCCGTTGCCCTCGCGCGGCGCGTTCCTTAGCGCTTCCTCCGCGCTCAACCCGGCATGCACTTCGTCCACGCGAACCACATCGAAAACTGGAAGTGCATGCGCTGTCGCCTCCACTCCGGTGACGTCGACCTCGCCCAACTTATCGGCGTATTCGAGAACCTGCCCAAGTTGCTCTTGAAAGAGGCGCGCTTCGTCATCGCTCAGTTTTAGACGCGCGAGACTTGCGGCGTAAGCGAGATCGATTTCAGGACGGGACATGACAGACAATTTCGGCGCCACGGCCACAAAGGTCACGAGAGAACTCTGCACCTTTGCCTCTGAGCCTTTCCGTTTTCGACCTTGGCCCAAGTGCCTTCTAAAAAGGCAGGTGCGTCAGCAGCCATATCACCGCAGCGGCCAGTGCAATGACCAGAACCAGAAAAATTATCCGACCCTCCCGCCGTTCCTTGCGTAAGGAAACGCGCCGCCCACTATAGCCGCCGCCATCACCAAAACGTTTATCGTTCAGCGCCATCGAGACATCCAGCCGGCTGCCATCCGTCGCGGCGCGCGTCAGCAGCTCTTCGCGGTCACGGCGAGTTTTTTCCTCTGCCACTCGCGGCGCATCCGCGATCAAGCGCTCCAGCTTCTGCATCTCATCCCGCACCCGGCCCTCCTGCCGCGCCAGCTCTTGCTGTTTTTCGTTCAGCGGCGTCCCGGTTTTTTGCGAACGACGGCGCATGAGAAATCACTGCCCGCGCGCGGCGAGCCAGAGGAAAAGAAAGAGCGCAATCAGACCAAAAGCGATCAGGGGCAGAGTAAAAGCGAAACCGATCTGCATCCATTGCACGAAGCTGTTCGCGCCGCCGCCTAACGGGACTTCGGGCGCCGCTTCCGGCAGGGCCACGTCGGACGAATCGTCGCCTGTGGTTGCGGAAAGCCGGCTGCGTTGCTGGCTGAATTCGGCACGTGCGTCATCGACCGCGCTCAGCGAACGGCTCAGTTCCTTGTGCAGATCGCTTGGGTTCCAGGTCTTCGGGTCGATCGATTCCAAGAGAGTCAGATGCTGCTCGAAGCTTTCTCGCGTGGCGCGAATTTGCTCCAGCTTCTTTTGCGAATCGTAAGCCTCGCGCTCCAGGACAACGAGTGAACGCGTGAGCTTGTCCGTCATTTCGGTCCGCCCGCGTTCCAGTTCTTCCTGGCGCCGGCTCAGCTCTTCCAGCTCGCGTTTTTGCTTCTCGATCTGTTCTTGCTGGCGCTTTAGCTGCAGCAATTGCTCGTGCGCTTTTTGTACTTGCGAGTCGAGGTGCTCCGACGAATTCGCTTCGTCTTCGTTTAACTCCAGCATTTGTTCGATCGGACGAATTCGTTCTGCCATGGCGATAATTTTTTACGGAGCCGCGAGCGGACGCGCACCGTCGAGCTGCCGTGCAGCATATAAGACTTTCGCTTCCAGAATTCCACAAATTTCCCCGGTAAACTTTCTCTAAACTGTGAAACGTTGCGGGCGATGCCGGACGCGAGCCATCTCGATTCTCCGAAACCGGGCGATCCCGTCCATGGCGAATCCATTTCCATCGAAGGCTGGTTTCAGGTGGAAGATCGGAAGTCGACGCGCTATCAGATTCGCGCTTGGATTGACGACGAGCTCATCGGGCAGACAGCGCTGCCCTTCGCGCGGCCAGATGTTTGCGCAGCCCTGCATCTTCCGGCGACAACCGCGACCGGCTTTCGGATTCTAGGCCGGACAATTTCAACTGCCGATCATCCGCGTTCGGCGGACATCAAGATCACGGTTTTCTGGCCGGAGCATGGCGAAGAATACGAGATCGAGAAACGCGCGATCCTTCTGCTTCCTTCGCAGCTCTCGCGGCAACCATACGGAGAGGTCGTGCATCCCGCTGAGGAACGCGTTTTGCATCGCCAGGATATCTACGGATCGGGACCGCCCATCGATGAACCCGGAGCGGAAACGCTGCAGTTGCTCGAGCAATACCTCGAGCCGGGCTCCTCGGTCCTCGATGTCGGCTGCGGCTCCGGCGCGTATGGCTGGGCCTTGATCGCAAGGGGACACGAATGGCTCGGGATTGAAGTCGATCCGACTTGCTGCGAAATGCTGTCTCGGGAAAATCTGCCGTTTCGCAAGAACGAAAAAGCCGCCGCGGCATTCCCGGTGCGCGACTCGGAATTCGATAACCTTATTTGCATCGAAGTGCTCGAACACATTCTCGAAGTCGACGATTTCGTCAGTGAGCTCGCGCGTTCCATTCGCGGACGCGCGCTTTTCTCAGTCCCGAACATTGAAGTCATCCCCTACTTCAGCGCCTGGCAGGTTGTGCCCTGGCATTTGCTCGAAGCCGACCACAAAAATTTCTTCACTCGCGCCAGTTTAGGCGCGCTCCTCCGCAAATATTTCGCACGCGTGGAAGTGTTCAGTTACGCGCCGCATCCGCTCCGCACGCCCGATGGTTTGCCGTTGCACATTCATCTTTTCGCGGTCGCGGATAAATGACCGTTCGCTGGCAATGTTTGGTCGACGCCCGTTATTCTGAGCCGCGACTATGACGAAGCCCAGACGACGCGTGACGTCTGCCAGCGCTAACGACCCGGCATCATCTCGAGCAACACGCCTTTGAAATATTCCGTCTCCGGTAATGTCGGCAGAACGGGATGATCGACGGCTTGTTCGAAACGGCGCAAGCGGCGCGCGGAGCGGCGCGCATCGACGAGCGCATCGGCGATGGTTTGCGCGAAGACGCTTTCGTTCACGTGGTGCGAACAGGAAAACGTTGCGAGCAATCCGTCTTTCGAGAGCAACTTGAAGGCGCGCACATGTAATTCGCGATAGCCGCGCAAGGCGTCGCGCAGTCCGCCCTTCGTTTTCGTGAACGAGGGCGGGTCGAGAATAATGAGGTCGTATTGCGCTTCTGCCTTCTCGGCGCCGCGCAGGAATTGGAACACATCTTCTTCGACGAAATTCACGCGCAGTTGGTTGCGCTCGGCGTTGGCCCGCGCCGCCGCGAGACTTTCGCCGCTTGCTTCCACCGCGGTCACGGCTTCCGCTCCGGCCCGCGCACAGGCCAGCGCAAACGCGCCCTGACTTGTGAAGCAATCAAGAACGCGTTTCCCCGCGGCGAAACTCGCCACCGCGCTGTAATGCCGCAGTTGGTCGAGATAAAAACCGGTCTTCTGCGCATGCAGGAGATCCAGCTGTAATTGCAGGGGCTCCTTTCCTCCCTGCACGGGTAATTCAATCGTCACGGCGGCGTCCGGGGCGTGGCCGTTCAGGATGCCGCTCACGGTCTGGAGTCCTTCCGCGCGACGAACAGCGGCATCGTTCCTCTCGATGACCGTCACCCGGCCCACGACTTTGATGATCGCGTCGACGATCAACTCCTTCCGCATGTCCATCGCCAGGGTGAGCGTTTGCAGAACGACGTGATCGCCATAGCGATCCAGAATCACGCCGGGCAATCCATCGCTCTCGCTCCAGACGACACGACAAAGCCGCGGATCGATCCCGCGCCGCACGCGATAATCCGCCGCTTGTTTAATGCGCCGATCGAAGAAGTCCGCATCGAGTTCCTGCCGTTGACGGGAAAAACGCCGCGCCACGATTTGCGATTTGCTGTTGTAAATCGCGCTGCCTAACAAGTGGTCGCGTCCGTCCTTAAGCGAAATTACGTCGCCATCGACCGGATCGCCAAAGGCCTTTAGGACTTCGCCGGAGAAGACCCAGTCGTGTCCGTGCAAAATACGCGCGCGAGGTTTAACGACGAGGCCGGCCATGTGCGCAGAACTTTCAATCAGGAAAAGAGGAAAGCAGGAAAATTGTTCCTTTCTTTTCCTGCGTTCGTGCGTTCCTGATTAATTACATGAAGCCGTTGCAGGAGCTCGATCTTCCTCTTCCGAAACTGCGCAGCGGCAAAGTGCGCGAAGTCTTCGAGCTGGGGGATGAGCTCCTCTTCGTCACCACGGACCGCCTTTCCGCTTTCGATTGCATCCTGCCCGATCCGATCCCCGACAAAGGCGCGGTCTTGAATCAGCTTTCCGCCTTTTGGTTCCAGCGCTTCACCTTTGTGCCCAATCACATGATCGCGCTGCAGTTCGATTTGCCTAACGAGTTGAAGCCGTTCCGCGCCCAGCTCGCCCGCCGTTCCATGCTCGTCCGCCGGACCGAGCCGCTGCCGGTCGAGTGCGTCGTGCGCGGTTATCTCGCGGGCTCCGGTTGGAAGGAATATCAGGAGAACGGAACGATCTGCGGCCACCAGTTGCCGCCGGGATTGGAGCTCGGATCGCAATTGCCCGAGCCACTCTTCACGCCTTCCACGAAGAGCGAAGCCGGACACGACCAAAACATCGACTGGCAGGAATGCTCTCGCCTCCTCGGGCGGGAGGTCGCCGAAAAGGCGCGGAGTTTGAGTTTGGAAATCTACGCCGCCGGGCGGGACCACGCGGCGAAGTGCGGCATTATTGTCGCGGACACGAAGTTTGAATTCGGCCAGCTCAACGGCCAGCTCATCCTGATCGACGAATGTCTCACGCCGGATTCTTCGCGCTTCTGGCCCGCCGATCGTTATGTCACCGGTCAAAGTCCGCCGAGTTACGACAAACAATTCGTGCGCGATTATCTCGAGACACTCGCTTGGGACAAGACGCCGCCTGCGCCAGCGTTGCCCGTGGAGATCATCAAGAAAACCTCCGCAAAATATCGCGAAGCATTCTTCCGCCTGACCGACAGCGAGCTGGCGTGACCTTGGCGGTTCCACCCTTCTTCGAAGCCTTGCGCTACGCGCCCACGGGGCGCCGTTTCTCGCTCGCGCGGCAAATCCTGCGCGCGCGAAAGGCAGGCATGCCGCCATACCTCGCCGGGGACGCCACCTTCCACTCGCCTAACGAGTATGCCGAAACCTACGCGCGTCTCGCCGCGTCTTTGGGAGCTCCGGAGCGAATCCCTCCGCCGGGGGAAATCGAATTCCTGCAGTCGATGCTTCACCGGCCGTCGCCGCGTGAGGGGGTCATCTGCTGGAGCGATTATTATTTTCTGACCGCGTTCGTCAGCATCTTGTCACCGGCGCGTGTTGTTGAGATCGGCACCTTGACCGGATTTTCTGCCGCGATCATTGCGGCGGCGCTCGATCGTCGGCACGGCCACGAAAGCCAGGCCTGGGTCGATTCCATCGATCTGCGTCCGCAATGTCTGATCGACGAAACCCGTCCGACCGGTTTCGAGATTGCCGAACTCATTCCGGACCTCGCTTGGCGGGCGCGATTGCACATACCCGCTGACTCGAGGCGCGTGCGCGAACTCGCTCGGCCTAACGAATTGGAGCTGGCGTTCATCGACGCGGATCATCGGCAGCCCTGGCCACTGCTCGATCTCTTGCGGCTCGCGCCGTCCGTCCGCAGCGGCGGCTGGATCGTGCTCCACGATATTCAATTGGGGACCAGTGGCCGAAGAATGGCCACCGCCGGCACGCCTGCTCCCTGGGGCGCGCCCGGTGGCGCGGAAAGATTATTCGAGCGCTGGCCCTTTCGAAAAATCAGCGGCGGCAACATCGGCGCGGTCCAGATGCCTAACGACAAAAGCGCGCTTGTTCCATTCGCGCTGCAATTGATGGCGGAACCGTTCGAAATCGATGACGACGCGAAGGCGAGGAAAGGCCAGCGCGTGCGCCGCGCTTTGTACCAGAGCTTGTCTGATCTCCTCTGAGCGCGGTTACTTCTTAGGCAACAAGTCGCCGACGAGCTGCTTCTCTTCCGCCAATTCAGCGACCGATGCATTTACTTTGCCGCGGCTGAACTCGTTCAGCTCCACCCCTTGCACGATCTTCCACTTCCCGCCTTCTATCCGCACCGGGAAGGAAGCGATCAGCCCTTCTTCCACATCGTAACTGCCATCGGAACAGACGGCCACGCTCGTCCAATCATTCGCCGGCGTATCACTCGTTAGGCTTCGGACGGTGTCGATAATCGCATTTGCCGCAGAGCCGGCGGAAGAAAGCCCTCGCGCCTTGATGATGGCCGCGCCGCGTTTCTGCACCTCGGGTATGAACGTTTCCTTCAGCCAGGCTTCGTCCTTGATCACGTCGAGCGCTGCTTTGCCTCCGATCTTCGCGCTGTAAAAATCCGGATACTGCGTCGCGGAATGGTTGCCCCAGATCGTCACATTCGTCACCTCGGTCACATCGACGCCGGCCTTCTGCGCGAGCTGCGCTTTGGCGCGATTTTCATCCAGCCGGGTCATGGCAAACCAGCGCTCGCGCGGAATGCCGGGCGCATTGTTCATCGCGATCAGGCAATTGGTGTTGCAGGGATTGCCGATCACAAGAATGCGCACATCCTTCGCCGCGTTCTTCTCGATCGCCTGGCCCT
>CAXSFN010000019.1:0-74850 GCA_964236815.1 uncultured Chthoniobacterales bacterium | reverse complement strand
CGAGCTTGTTGCCCGTCTTGCGCGCGGAAAGACCTAAAAGTCGTTTCACTTTGTCCATCATAAATTCCGAAAGTTATTGTGATCATGGAAGAGAGAGGCAGGCCGGCTTTCATTCCGATGATCAAGGGTTACGGCGCGGAGGCGCTCCGCGACGGGTTGGAGGCGGCGGCGCCGGTTGGGGGGCAGGGCGGGCTCCGAAAAGTCGTTGGAAGAAATTTGGTTTCTGCGCTGGCGCGGCTGCCTGCACAGGTTGCGCGCGCACGATGCGTTGAGCACGGGGGACGATTTTCCCGCGCGCGTCCGCTTCCGGTTCCACATCCGGAGCGACGTTGCTATCGGACAATTGCACCGTCGCACTCGAATCAAGATCCTCTTCGTCGTTGTCTTTGACGTCCAGATCGCCGTCTTTAAAACTGACCGACTCGATCAGTTGGAACGGATTCGGCTTGTTCGCCGGCGCGAGCCAGGCCAACTGCGGATCGAAATTGCCCTCTTCCATCGCCAGAGCGCGTTCCAGAATGCGGTCCGCGATCGGCGCCGCCACCGATCCGCCATGACCAGAACTGCCCTGCACCATCACGACCACGGTGTATTTGGGTTTGTCGTAAGGCGCAAAACAGGCGAACCAGGCGACGTTATCTTTCTTCCCATTTAACATTGCCTGCGCGGTGCCGGTTTTCCCCGCGACCTGCACATTCTTCATCCGCGCTTTGCTGCCAGTGCCACCCTCTTCGTTCACCACTTTCCAGAGGCCACGACGCGCCAGCTCGATCTGTTCCGGCCGAAAATCGTTCCGTAAATCGCCGTGGACTTTTGGCTGCTGCGAAATGACGGGCTGGTTTTGCTCGTTCAAAATCGGCCGGCCCTGCCCGTCAACCACGTTCTTTATCAGGCGCGGAAAATACGACACTCCGCCGTTCGCGACCGTCGAGTAAACCATCGCCAACTGCAGTGGGCTGACCAGATCATAGCCCTGCCCGATCGAAACATTCGCGGTATAAGCCGAGGTCCATTTCTCGCGCGGATAATTTACGCGCATCCATTCCGGGCCGGGCAAACAGCCAGGCTGTTCGCCAGTAACTTCAATCCCAGAAACTCTGCCGAGCCCGAGCGTTTCGCCGGTCTGGTCGATCGCGGTAATGCCGGCCGCGTTTCCAAATTGATAGAAAAACGAGTTACAGGAGACCTTGATCGCATCGGATATGCCGATTGTTCCGTGGCTCCCGCCTTTTTCGCCGATCCAGCAATGGAAAAAATGGTCGCCGTAACTAATGCCGCCCCCACAATTAAAATGCGCGGCAGCCAACCCTTTCCGGAGACCGGCCAGAGACGTGACCAGCTTGAACGTCGACCCGGGCGGAAACGCACTGGTCGCGCGATTGATCAGCGGGTTCGCTTCGTTCTCCCGCAGCGCCTCCCAGTCTTTCGCTTTGATGCTCGGAATAAATGTGTTCGGATCGAACGACGGCACCGAAGCCATCGCGAGGATGTTGCCGTTGTTTGGATCGACCACGACCGCGGCGCCGCGGCCGACGGAACGCAACGCTTCCTCCGCGATCATTTGAATCTTTGCGTCCACAGTAAGGATCACGTTCCCGCCCGATTGCGGCGGGTCTTCACGCAAGACACCGTCGATCGTGCCTTTGGCATTTCGCCGCAGATAACGCACGCCGGGTTTGCCGCGCAAATACTCGTCCATCGTTTTCTCGATGTTCGATTTCCCGTCCACGTCCCCCTGGTAAAAGGTGAACTTCTTCGCGTCTTCCTTGTTCGTGTCGTCCGGCGCGCCGACGTAGCCTAACAAGTGAGCGGCCAACGCTCCATAAACATAGGAGCGCACCGGTTTGATCGCGATGTCCACACCGGGCAGTCCCACATCGTGTTCCGAAAACTTCGCCATCGTTTTGAAATCGATGTCCTTTAAATAAGAGAATGGCACCTCGGTGTTTGTCCGATAATGCTTTTGCAAACGGCTCGAATTGTAGTCGCGCGCCAAATTCAAATCATCCAGCCGCGGCACCACGCCATCGTTCACGATTCGGACGATGTCGGCCTCTTTCATGTCCTTCGGCATGCCGTTGATCGTGGCGCGATATTCCGTCACTGGCGGCTGGCCGACTCGTTGCCGATAGCCCTTCACCATTTCGGGCAAATAAAAATCCACTTCGTAGCTGGCGCGGTTCTGCACCAGCGTCGTGCCGTTGCGGTCGCGGATCTCGCCGCGGATAGAAGGAATGCGCACCGTCACTTCCGAGCTGCCGCGAATCTTCGCCGTCCAATCCGCGCCGCGCGCCACCTGCACCCACCAAAGACGCCCGACGATCGCGCCCATCCCGAGCGCCATAAAAAGACCGAGCACCTGAATGCGAAGACGCGGGCTAAGACGGCGGCGATTCATCAATAAGTCTCCCGTTCCGGCAAAAACGGATTTCCCGTTGCATCACCGATCATGTGCAGGAACCAAAACATCAGCGGCGCCATGATCATCGCGAGCACACCCGGCCCGCCGATTTGCCACCACGCTTCCGGCGTGAACAAAATCGAGCCGCGGCGAAAAGTGATCATGAGATATTGGGCGAGCAAAATCAGCGACGTGCAGACGCCACTCATGATGCAATGGATCTCCCAGCGTCCCCGGATGAACAAAGGCCGGAGCCCATGCATAATCGACGCCAGCACGGCGTAGATGAGTATTGACCATCCGAGCGCGATTTCAACCCGGTCGCCCACCACCTGCATCGTCAGGACATCGAGGAGGAAACCAGCGAAAAAAGAAAGCGCCAACATCAGAGGAAAAGGCAAGGCCATTGCGCCGTAGAAAACAATGATCGGCACCAGGTAGATGTGCGCATTGTACATCCATTCCAGTGGCGGAATGAAGAGCTCGATCATCTGCGCAAGAAACGCGAGGACGAGCAGGATAACGAAGAAGATCATTTCCGTAATCTAAGTGCGCGAAGAGCTGTCCACCTTCCGACCGGAGGGCTGACATTTCCAGAAAGCAAAAGCGCTTTCATTTCTTACCCGTAACCACGAAGACGTCTTCGAGTTTCGAAAGGTCGACCGCGGGGGTTAAGCGCGCCTGCGCGTCCAACTCGCGCACGCGAAATTCTTTCACCGAGCCGAGAAGCAACCCGGAAGGAAACACTCCGCCCACGCCGGACGAGTAGGCTTTTTGCCCGGGTTGAAGGTTCGCTTGTTTCGAAAGAAAATTTAGATCGAGCAAGGGAGTCAGCGCGCCGGCCACACGCTCGCCGACCACGATGCCCTGCTCGCGCGTTCCTTCCACCTGCACGGCTACGCGGCAATTTTCATCCGAGACCAGGAGCACGACCGCGATACTGTCGCTAACCGTGGTCGTTTTCCCGACCAAACCGACATCGGTCACGACTGCCATGTCGCCTTCGATTCCATCGCGCTTCCCGCGATTGATCGTAACCGTCCTCCACCAAGTCGAGGCATCGCGCGTAACGATCTCTGCCGGGACAAGCTTGAAAACATCACGCTCGCGATAATTAAGTGCGAGCCGTAATCGATTCACTTCCCGCTCGACGTCGCGCAACGCTTGATTGGTCGCTTTGAGCGAGCGGTTCTCCACCCGGAGCTGCGCGGTATCGCGCTCCAATTCTTCCAGCGACTTCAAGCCGGTTCGCATCGCCGTGATTTGTTTTTCCACCCCGGAACCGGTGGTGAGGAAAGGCGAGATCACCTGATAAAATCCTGCCTGCAACTTGCGCGTGCTCTCCGCGCCGAAGCTGACGAAATATCCGAGGATCGCGACGAAGATAAGCAGCGCGACAATGCTGGAGCGATTCATGGGAATTCTCGAATCTCGATTTTTGAATTTCGATTACTGAAAGCGCCGCGCGAAAGCCGGCCGTTCAATCGAAAATCCCATGCGAAAATCGCCGTAACGCAGCTCGCGAAGCGAGCGAGGCCGGGCTTTCCAAATCGTCACCGCCACTGGCGCTCGGAGGAGGCGACTTGTCGTAAAAATTTAATTTCATTCAGGCATTTGCCCGTGCCTTCCGCCACCGCGCTCAGCGGGTCCTCCGCTACATGGACCGGCAAGCCCGTCTCTTCGCTCAAGAGCTTGTCGAATCCTCGTAACAAGGCGCCACCACCGGCGAGAACCAATCCCCGATCGACCAGATCAGCGGAAAGTTCCGGCGGACAACGTTCGAGCGTAATCCGGACGGAATCGACAATGTGAGAGATTGGTTCGAGCAACGCTTCGCGCACTTCCTGGGAAGTGATCATCAAAGTTTTCGGAAGGCCAGCGACCAGATCGCGCCCTTTCACTTCCACGCTCGTTTCCTTTTCGCTCGGATACGCGGAACCGATTTTGATCTTAATTTCTTCCGCGGTCCGCTCGCCGATCATCAAATTGTAAGCGCGCTTCATGTATTGCACGATCGCTTCATCGAGCTCGTCCCCGGCCACGCGCACGCTGCGGCTGAAGACAATGCCGGAAAGCGAAATGAGCGCGACCTCCGTGGTGCCACCACCGATATCGATGATCATATTGCCCGCGGGATCCTGCACCGGCAGACCAACGCCGATCGCCGCCGCCATTGGCTCTTCGATCAAATAAACTTCGCGCGCACCAGCATGCGTCGCGGACTCACGGACCGCGCGCTTCTCCACTTCCGTAATGCCGGAAGGGACCGCGATTACCACTCGGGGACGAGGCTTCATTCCGAAGCGGCGATTGTGCACCTTGTCGATGAAGTGACGCAGCATCGCCTCCGTTACTTCAAAATCAGCGATGACCCCATCCTTCAACGGCCGCACCGCTACTATATTAGAAGGGGTCCGGCCCAGCATGCGCTTCGCCTCGTCACCGACTGCGAGCACTTTGTTGGTTCCGGCCTGCACCGCCACGACCGAGGGCTCGCGCAAAACGATGCCCTGATCCTTAACGTAAACGAGCGTATTGGCCGTGCCTAGATCGATCCCGATGTCGCTGGATAACCAGCCGAAAAGTCCGTTGAACATGAATTAGCTTAGATGGCTGAACCGCGTTCCAGACCGTCCGGACGCGTCGTTCTCCTCGACCCTAGCAGCTTCCATGCGCTGCTCCGCGGTGACGACCGGCTGAAACGCAGACTATCTAGAAACGGACGCTGGCAACGTCAAGAGGAAGAATGGACGGATGAGACATCTCAGCCACATATGGCATATAGGTCTTTATGCCGATCTTGATCGCTCCCTCCATTCTCGCGGCCGACTTCGCGCATCTGGCCGATGAAATTCGCCGCGTCGAGGAAGCGGGTGCGGATTGGATTCATTGCGACATCATGGACGGCCATTTCGTGGACAATATTTCCTTCGGCCCCGCGCTCGTAAAAACCGTTCGCGGCCTAACGAGTCTTCCGCTCGATGTGCATTTGATGATCGAACATCCCGATCGCTACGCACCGCGTTTCGTGGAAGCGGGTGCATACAGCATCACGGTTCACGTTGAGCCGGAAGCGAAACACGATGTCGCGCGGACTTTGCAATCCATTCGTGCGGCTGGATGCCGCGCGGGTTTGTCGTTGAACCCAGCCACGCCATTCGCGGCGGTGACGCCTTATCTCGCGGAGATCGATCTGGTTTTGATCATGACCGTGCATCCTGGTTTCGGCGGCCAGGCTTTCCGGCCGGAGATGATGGAAAAAGTTCGCGCCGCGCGAAGCTGGAAAAAGTCTAACGAGTCATCGATCGAGATCGAAGTCGATGGCGGCATTAACGAAGAGACCGCGGCGCGCTCGATCGAGAATGGCGCCAACGTGCTCGTTGCGGGCACCTCTATTTTTCGCGAAGCCGACTACGCGAAAGCAATCGCCAGATTGCGGCACCAGAATCTGGGGAGCGCACGCTTGTAGCGTGCTGGTGATCGCATTTTCGATCACGGACTTTTCCGGTGAAAAACTTTTTGTCTACGCTACGTCCGCAGGAATCCGTTTCGGCAGAATGCCGAAACCAGCACGCTACAAGCGTGCGCTCCCCAGATTCCCCACGACGACTCGTTAGGCCGCGCCGACGAGTTCCCCGCCTGGGGTGGCCGGCGCGCTCACCAGCGAGGTCTCGCTCATGACCTCATCCGTCTGCGTGACGCGCACCACTTCTTCGACCGTCGTAATTCCCTGCGAAACCCGCCGCCAGCCGTCCTGCCGCAGCGTGATCATACCGTCCTGAATCGCGCGCTGTTTCAGCTCCGAGCCGGTCGCCTTTTGGATAATCAGCCTCCGCAGACCCTCCGTCACCACGCAGATTTCATAGATGGCGGTGCGTCCGCGATAACCGGTCTGCCGGCAATTTTCGCAGCCCGACCCGCGATAATATTTGAAGTCGGGCGAAACGATCGCGTCGATTTCATTCAGATAGGAAATCGGATAACCGGCCAGCGTTTTGCAATCCGGACAAATGGTGCGGACCAGACGTTGCGCAAGAAAAGCGCGCACGGTCGAGGCGAGGAGGAATTGTTCGACGCCCATATCGAGCAAACGCGTGATGCCGCCGACGGCATCGTTCGTGTGCAGAGTGCTGAAAACAAGGTGACCGGTCATAGCCGCGCGAATCGCGATTTCCGCGGTTTCGAAATCGCGAATTTCACCGACCATGATCACGTTTGGATCCTGCCGCAGAATGTGGCGCAGACCTTTCGCGAAAGTAAGATCGATCTCCGGTTTCACATCGATCTGCGAAACACCGGGAAGCCGATATTCGACGGGCTCCTCGATCGTGATGATCCGCCGCTCGACCGAGTTGATGCTGCTCAGGAAACAATAGAGAGAAGTCGATTTTCCCGAGCCGGTGGGGCCGGTTACGAGCACGATTCCGTTCGGTTGCGCGAGGAGCGATTGAACGATGCGCGAATGCTCGGCACTGAGGTCGAGCCGTTCGAAACCGAACTGCTCGCTCTGTTGATCGCGGCTCAGCAAACGCAAACTGATCGATTCGCCATTTACGGTCGGGATGGTCGAGACGCGGACATCGATGTTCTGGGTATGCGATTGCAGATTGATCCGGCCGTCCTGCGGCAAACGGCGTTCCGCGATGTCCATGTGCGCCATTACTTTCAGGCGCGAAATGATGGCCGATTGCAGCAAGCGCAATTGCGGCGGCACCGCTACTTCGTGCAGGATGCCGTCGATGCGATAACGAATCCGCAAGTCGCCTTCCAGCGGCTCAACGTGGATATCGGTCGCGCGCTCGACGATCGCTTCGCGAATGATTTGGTTGACGAATTTCACTACCGACGCTTCCGGATCGTCCGCGTTCAGGTCGGTGCTCAACTCGACATCCTGCAACGACTCGAAGGATCGATTTGTCTTCAGGATTTCGTCGAAGGTTTCCGCGCCAACGCCGTAAAGCGTTTTCATCGTGCGCAAAATCTGCGCGCGCGGAACGAGCACCCATTCCGCCGGCCGCTTCAGAAGTTGCGAGGCCAGCTGGCGGCCGACGGAGTTGAAGAGATCGTAGGTCGCGAGCACGACCGCGTTCTCCTTCACCTCGATCGGCAGGATGTGATGTTGAAAAACGAAACGACTCGGCAGGAGCGAAAGCGTTTGCCGATCGATGCTCTTGGCGTCGATCGACACAACCGGCACCTGAAAGAAATTTCCAATCGCGCCGAGGAAACGATTCTCGTCCACCTTGCCCGAATCGAGCACCTGCGTCGTCCAGGAGCCGCCGTTCAGATTTGAGGAAAGCTCAACCGCTTCTGCATGCGACGAAACGCCCGCTGCCATCAGCAGGTCTATGAGCGACTGGCCAACGGCGGAATTCATTTATCCTCCGGGAGCGCTGGAAGATCGGGCGCGGAAAGCTGCTTATCTTCACCCGCGCGCGGCGGACAGTCCGGACAGTCGTCTTCTTCCAACTCCGGACCAAAATGGGTTTTGTCGCTCGTCTTCTGGCGGAGACGTTGAAGATCGAGCTTCGTCAAACTGACTTCGGGCCGCATCAGGATCACTAACTCTTCACGCGTTTTTTGTTTTCCTGTCTGCCGAAAGATACCGCCGATCACCGGAATGCGGCTCAAAAGTGGAATGCCGGAGATCGAACGATTCTTGCGATCAGTGATCAACCCGCCGAGAAGAATGGTCGAGCAGTTTGGCGCAGAAACCGTTGTCTTGATGTAACGAGTCGCGATGGTTGGGATGAAGTTGTTGTCGATTTGAACCCTGTCTGCGACCTCGTCGAGTTTCTGTAGTATGTCGAGGCTCACTTCCTTTTCGGAATTAATTAGCGGAACAACTTCGAGTTGGAGAGCCACCTTTTTGAATTGGATGTTCGACTGTTGAGCCAGCCCGCCACCGATGATTCCACCTCCGTTATTTGTTGAAATCGTGCTGACCGGGACGGGAATCTCCGTGCCCGACGCAATAATCGCTTTCTTATTGTTGGTGGTGAAAATGGTCGGCCGGGAAATAGTCTTGAACCGACCGGTCGAATCGAGCGCGGTGACAATGGCGGAGAGCCCGATGCCTGCGTTGACCAGGATGCTAGTACCGCCGGTCGCGGCTGCGTTGCTGGCGAAAGGAACGAAGCTCCGGAAAAGATCGAGCGAGCCGGTGCCTGAATTCTGGAAGACGCCACCAGCACCGCCAATTGAACCAGGGCTCTGATCGAATTTCTTAAAGCGCTGGAAATAATCGACCCCGAAATTCTCCGTGTTATTCAGAGTCAGGCTGCCGATGACCGTGCTCAGCTTCACCTGCGGCGCGCTCACGTCCATCTCATTTAGCAACTTCTGTACTTTTACGACCACTTCACGATTGCCCAGGATGATGATGCTATTCGCGCGCTGATCCGCGATGATCTTCGCGTTGCCAATCGTCACCGCTTTCGGCGCGGTATCGACCGCCTGAGTCGACAGTTCCTCGGAGAAGCTCTGAGTACCGCCGCCACCACTACCACCCGAGCTGCTGGAGCCGAAATCGCTCGAGGTCGATGCGCTCGTACTTGGAATTCTGTTGCGCTGTTGGTTCTGCTGTTGGGCATTCGGATTTGAGATCGCTCCGTTATCTCCTCCGCCACTCTGATTTCCGCCCGGCTCCGTTAAGGCCTGCACCAAAACCGGCAAAACATCCGAAGCCGAAACGTAGCGCAGCGGACGCGTCACCGGCTTGGCGAAATCGACATTGGCATCGAACTCAGAGATTAATTTTCGCACGAACGGCATGTTAACCGGGCGGGTGATGACGTGAATGCGATTCGTCCGGACGTCGGCTGCGAGCTTGATTTTACCGACCACGACTGAGTCTTCCGAAAGCGCGGTCAGCGAACCGAGATCTCCTTCGAAGGGCACTGGCTGCTGAGGCGGTGGCGGCACTCCGGGCCGGACGTTACGCACACCGGGTGGCGCAGGCGCACCAGTTCCGTTCTGCTGTTGGCCCTTCTCGAAAACGTCCTTCAGCATGTCCACCACTTTGCTGGCGTCGGCGCGTTCCAACTTGATGAACTCGCTCACCACTTCCGCCGGCGGGATGTCCACTTGATTGATGATATTGACCAGGCTGCGAATGACCGCGGAGTTTTCCGTCACGAGGATGCTGCCCGATTTCGGCAAAGCCAGGAACGAAGTGTAAGGCTGTGGTGGCGCCAGATACTGGCCGAGCACTTGTTGCATCTCGGTCGGATCGGCGAAGCGAAGCTTGAAGAGAAAACTGATCACCTGCTCGCCGGGAGGTATCATCGATTCATCGGAAATGATCGGCACACCGGCGTTCCGCGGATTTTTTCCAGTCCCGATCACCTTCACGATGTCGCCACCCGCGGGCACGAGCGAGTAGCCGTTCATGAGCAGGTTGATTTGAATCATCTTGATCGCCTCATCGCGCGGGATCGGTTTGGCGACGAAGATGTTGACCTTGCCCTGGACGAAATTGTCCATGATCAGCTTCTTGCCTGTGAGCGTTTCGTAAAGCCGAAGCACGTCTGTGACATCGCTGTTCGGATACTGCAATTGCACCATGTCCGGCGCGCCGGCGGGCGCGGGAGGGATGGCGGCACTCGCGGGAGCCGCGTTCGCCGCGATTGACATAGGCGCGTTTGCTTCTTGAGCGCCCGCGAAGCGCACTAGAGATAAAAGCAGAACCAGGACGAAAGGGCGAAACACGGCCCTATCTAACGACATACGAGGGAGAGGGTCAACAGCGCGAGGCCAACGGAGTGCTCGCTGATGTGAGTTGCTTCGCATCGCCAAGAAGTCAGAATCCGGAGCCATCCCTTTCGCATGAAAGACCGTTTTCTTCTCCTCCTCCTTTTTCTCGCCGCCGCCGGAATCGTCCGCGTTGAGGCTTCCGATCTCGAAACACAAATTCGCGGCGTCCTTGACGCGCAGGCCGCCGCCTGGAATCGCGGCGACATCGATGGATACATGAAGGGTTACGCGCGGGATGCAGAGACCGAGTTCCTCGGTGGCGATTCTCTAACCCGTGGCTGGCAGACAGTCCGCGATCGTTACAAGAAGAAATACGACAGCCGCGATAAGATGGGCCGGCTGACCTTTTCGGAAATCGGCATTACCGGGATTAGCTCAGATGCCGCTTTAGTCACCGGTCGCTGGAGACTGGCGCGTTCCGATGACGAACCGCATGGCCGTTTCACACTACTCTTCCGCAAACGCCCGGAGGGGTGGCGGATTGTTCACGATCACACTTCGGCCGCCGGCCAGTGAATAAAAGTCGCGGCAGTCTCGCGCGCGTTTATCGCTTATCGTGACTGTTATCGTAACCGCGGAAACAGCGTCCCGCCCTGTCATCCTGAGCATAGCGAAGGATCTCTGACTATTTCCGGGCTGGTATGCAGAAATAGTCAGAATTCCTTCGATGCGCTCAGAATGACAAAACGCGAGGCGATCAACTGCCGCGGAGGCGCGAGAGAATTTTTTCGTGGATACCATCGAACCCGCCATTACTAAAGACGATCACGACATCATTCCGCCTAACAAGTGGTAGAAGACGGTCGACGATGTGGTCCGCGTCTTTCTCGTAAAAGGCCAGCCGGCCCGCATCCGTGATCGACTTCATCACCGCCTCTGGATTGAGCCGATCGTCCGGCTCCAATTGATCGAGTCGCGCCACCTGCGAAATGAAAACGCCGTCCGCTAAACTGAGCGCATTCGGCAACTCCTGTTGAAAAACTGCGCGCCGCGTCGTGTTGGAGCGCGGCTCGAAAATCGCCCAGAGCCGGTGATCCGGATACCGATGCCGCAACGCGGTCAGAGTTTGCGCGATTGCGGTCGGATGATGTCCGAAGTCGTCGATCACTTTCACGCCTCTGGCCTCGCCCCGCACTTCCTGGCGGCGCGCGATGCCTTTGAAACTCGTCAGACCGTCGCGAATTTTCTCGAGCGTTGCGCCATAAAATCGCGCCGCGGTAATCGCCATGGCCGCGTTGCGCACATTGAACTCGCCGATCAACGGCACTTCGAACGACTCCCCTCCTAAGGAAAAAGACGAGACATCTGATGCGTACGACACATTCGAGATTCGTTGCGCGCAATTCTCCGAAAATCCAATCGCGACGATCGGCGCGGACGACTCTTTCGCGACTTCCATGCAATTCGGATCGTCGCCGTTCAAAAGCACCATCCCGTTTTGCGGCACGATGCGGATGAGATGTCGGAAGCTGGTTTTGATCTGCTCGAGATCGCGAAAAATATCCGCGTGATCGAACTCGATATTATTCACGATCAGCAGCTCGGGCAGGTAATGGACGAACTTCGAGCGCTTGTCGAAAAACGCGCTGTCATACTCGTCGCCTTCGATCACGAAATGCTTCGAATCGTTGAAGAGCGCGCCTTGCCCGAGATTTTTCGGAATGCCGCCGATCATGTAACTCGGATCAAATCCCGCGACCTTCATCATCCAGGTCAGCAGCGCGGTCGTGGTCGTCTTTCCATGCGTGCCGGTGACGACCAGATTGTGGCGGCCACGCAGGAATTCGTTCCGTAAAACTTCCGGCAAGGAGACGTAATAAAGTTTACGATTCAACACTGCCTCCACTTCCGGATTCCCACGCCTCATCGCGTTGCCAACGACGATGAGATCGGCATCTTCCGGAATATTCTCCGCGCGAAATCCTTCCTTTAAAATCACACCGCGCTCCTCAAGAAAGGTCGACATCGGCGGATAAACTCCCTCGTCCGAACCGGTGACGATGAAACCGCGCTCGCGCAGTGCCGCGGCGACCGATCCCATCGCGGTACCGCAGATGCCGAGAAAATGAAAATTACGCGCCGTGTTTTTCACGCGGGTTTCCTTAAAGGCAATACCGGCGTTTGGCGAATCAAAGGCCGGTTTCCGCATCGCTAATGGCGTCCGCGTGGAGGCCGATTTTTGCGATTGCCGCCGAAAGTCTCATAGGGAATTCTCGGAGCTTATTTCTCCCTTATGTCATCAAACATTTGTGTTCGCGCCGCCTTGTTCGTGCCGATTTTGATCGCCCTGCAAGGCAGCCTGCTCGCCTCCGGCAACTGGGATGGCGGCGGGCCGAACGATTTCTGGACAACCGGTTTGAACTGGTCGGATGACATCGCCCCGGCGAATGACGGCACGGCGCAAATTTATTTTACCGGCTCTACCCGCACCATGCCGGACATGGATCTTGATTGGAATGTAGCAACCGTGGGGCACAACAGCAGCGGGAGCGCGTTCACGCTTCGTTCGACCAATGGACGCTCGCTCACGACCGGGCAAATCAGTAGCGAACCCGTTTCGCTCGTGGGCGACGCGCGCTTTACAGTCAACGTGCCGGTCATCGCGCAGACCGCCGGGCTTACACTCGACGGAACTCTGACGGTGAATGGTTCCATTCAAACGAGCAGCAGCGCGCAGATCATCACTTTGCTCGGCAGCAGTCGCGTCGAGGGCGTGGTGGTCGCGGGTCCGGTTACTGGACCCGGCAGTCTGTTGGTTCGGGGACAACCCAATCGGCTCTCCGGCAATTCCACGCTTACCGGAACGACCACCATCGATCCCGGAGCGTCTTTCGCGGTCGAGAGCAGCGGCGGCGCGCTTTCCAGCACGTCGACGATCAATCTCCTTCCCGCTGCCAATTTCACCATCGGTGACACTGCCACTAACACGGCGAACCCAAACCGAATCAACGACACCTCCGCTCTAGACAGTTATGCGGCGGCGTTCACTCTGATCGGCAGCGACAACGCCGCGACCACGCACGAACAAGCGGGCGCCTTCAATCTTCTCCAAGGCGAATCCACGATTACGTTGCGGAACGCGGTCGCTGGCCGGCAAACAGAATTTGTCAGCGCGAGTTTGAATCGCTCGCCCGGAACGACGCTGCTTTTGCGCGGCGATAATCTCGGGCAAAGCGGAGCCTCCACCGTCCGCTTTCTCCTTGGTGGAGCCGCGCCGGGTGCGATCGGCGGCGGGGGCACGGCAGGCAGCACGAAAATTTCAATCGTCCCATGGATCGTCGGGGACACCGCCAGCGGAAGCGGTTCGAATCTAGTGACCTACGGTCCGAATGGATTTCGCCCACTCAATTCCCTGACCGAATACACCTTTTCGATCACGTCCGCGATCTCAACCGATAACGTCCGGCTTTCGTCCGCACAAAGTGTGGCCGGATCGAAGGCCATCAATTCGCTCGTACTCGATAGCGCCACCACGCTCAATATCTCAGCCGGACAAACCCTCGGCCTTGGGAGTGGCGCTGTTCTGTTTACGGCTGGCGGAACAATCACCGGCGGCACACTCGATTTCGGAACTCGCGAAGGAATCTTTCGCTCCGGTGCATCGACCGCGCAGATCGCATCTCAGATCGCCGGCTCAGGCGGGATCACGACCTCATCGAGCGCGGGTCTGAATTTTTCCGGCGCGAATACTTATAGCGGGCAGACATACGTCAATGGAATCCTGACCGCTTCTAATAACAGCGCGCTTGGATTAGGCGGGGCCGGTAACGAGACCGTGCTGACTCCGAACGCGACCGTGACCTTCACCGGCGCGACGACGAACGTAGGCGAATCCTTTTTGATTCCGCTGGATACCGCCGCGCAATCGAACACCGCGCGGCAAGCGTCCCTCAACCTCAACACTCCACTCGCGCTCACCAGCGACATTACTTTCACCGGCACGACCGGCTCTTCCGGACTGGCCGGCACGCTGTCATTAACCGCCGCGGCTGGATCGACCTTGAATGGCCGTATTACCAGTCAGACTACCGGCTTGGGCGCGGGGCAGCTTTTTTACATCGTTCCAGCGAGCGGACGCAGCACCTTTAACTCTGTCGTGAGCGACGGCTCCGGGCAGGTGGTGTTGAAATTCGGCGCTCCGTCGAACACCCAGGGTGGCGCAGTCACGGTCAACAGCGCCAGCACTCACAGTGGCGGCACGGCCATCAGCCTGGACACGAGAGTTTACTTCAATAATACCACCGGCTCGGGTTCAGGATTGGGCGGAGTGAGCACCGACCTCGGCTCCACTCTGGGCGGGACCGGCACGCTCGATCCGGCCAATGGTGGCACGGTGGTGATTTCGGGAGGCGGCTTCGGCGGCTCGTTTCTCGCCCCGGGCGATCCTCTGCTGAACGGCGGGGTCGGAACGCTTACGATCGGTTCATTAGGAAGCGAAAATTCTCTCGTCATCATCCAGAACAATAATGTTCAGCTCCAGATCGGCTCGGTCAGCGACATGGTGCGAATTTTCGGCGGGCTTCAATTCATCCAGACCGGCGGGGGATTCGGACAGCCGATCAGGATTCAAATTCTGGACGCCGGCGGCGCAACGCCCGGGACGTATCCGCTGATCACTTACACGACAAATTTTACCGGACCCTTCAGCGCGGCAACCTTGAGCACGCTGCCTGCCGGTTGGACCGCGACACTGGTAAACAACGTCAACGGGAAATCGATCGATCTCCAACTCACTTCGGTTCCAGAACCCGCGAGCGTCACTTTGTTTTTGCTCTCCGGTCTGGTCGCACTCGGCTTCTGGCGAAGATCACGCGTCGGAAGTCCGCCGTCCTTGCGACCCTGATTATTTCTTCGTGAAGACTTCAGCCGCGTTCCAGGATTCAGCCGGCGGCGTCTTCTCGTATTCGATCGTGCGCTCGAGATACATCTTGGCCAGATAATCTTCCGGATACGAAGCGAGAAAGCGGGAGAAGCAAACCTTCGCCTGAGTGAATCCGCGTCCGCGAAATTTCTCGATTCCTTCTTCATAGGACTCCAGCCATTTCAGAAGCTCGGGATCGAAGTCATCCCCTTTCGCGCAGAGCAAAGTCGAAACCGAGACCGGGATGGTTTTCCCTTTCACCTGCACCCGCGCCACGCTGCGGAGATGAAAGTCGTCGCGGATTAACGCTGCCGCTGCTTCGCCCACAAGCAGGTCGACTCCATAAGTGCGGGTCAAGGCCTCGAGGCGCGAGGCCAGATTGACCGCATCGCCGATCACAGTCAGATCGGCGCGGTCGCCAGAGCCGATATTGCCGGCGAGCGCTTCGCCGGAATTAATCCCGACCCCCATTCCAAGAGTCATGCGGCTTTCCGCGCGCCAGCCTTCGTTCAGTTCTTTTAATGCGCGCCGCATTCCGAGCGCGGTGCGCGCGCACGCCTTGGCGTCGGCGACAGGCCCGGCGCTTTGCACGTTTCCCCAGACCGCCATGATGGCGTCGCCGATAAACTTATCGAGGGTACCATCATGTTGAAAGACGACGCCGACCATGCGGCTCAGATATTCATTCAGTTGCCTAACGAGTTCTTCCGGATCGGCCCGTTCGCTCAAAGTGGTAAAGCCGACCAGATCGGTAAAGAGCACCGTCACCGGAATACGCGCGCCCTTCATCGTGCTGTAAAAGCTGGCGGGGTTGTCGAGGATGTCTTTGACCAGATTCTTCGAAACGTAACGCTCAAGGGTGCGACGGGTTTTTAATTTTTCCCGCCGCTCCAAAACGTAATCGAGTCCTAACGAGGAAGCGCCACTGCCGAAAAAAGCGACCAGGACCGGCACGCTCAGGAGCAGAAGTCCGTGCGTGTCATAGAGGAGCCGCGCCAGCAAAAGATATCCGAGCATGATGGCAACGAGCACGACAAGTGCAACGATTGGGCGCCTCACGAATGCGATCAGCGCCCAGGCGAGCAGACCACCGAGCGCGAGCGAAGCGTAGCCCACGCTGGCTGGCGGATAGGTGAGAAACTCATGCGCGAGGGCCGCGGCCAGGGCGTGCAAATGCAACGCGGGTCCATAAGTGCTGGCACCGATCGGCGTATTGACCATGTCGTGCGAGATCTGAGCCGACGCCCCTACGATCACGATCTTGTCTTTGAAAAACGCGCCGCTGCTGAAGTTCCGCTGCCAGGTCTGATCAAAGAAAAGTTCCCAGAGTTTTTGCGGTATATAGGCATTCGCCGCACCGAAACGAATGGCATGCGGCCGCAGATCGCGCGGAATATCAGCCGCACGGCCGAGCTTTGTTAGACCACGCGCGCTTAGTGATTCGAAGAGCAGATCGCCGGCTACAGGCGACTGGCCCGCCAGTTGTCGCTCGGATACGACATACTGGGCCGAGCGAACTTTGCTGTCGTTAGGATCGGGCCAGAAGTTCACTAATCCGACGCGATCATCCCGGTCCGGTGGCGGCCGAATCAGCTGCGCGTTCGGACCGACAAGGCTGCCTTGTTCTTCGGCGAAATTGATCCCGATGACGACACGGTCGCGATATTTCGCAAGCGCCTCCGCAAACGCCCCGTCACCGTCGTTCGGCGGGTTGAAAATCATATCGAACATGACCAGCCGCGCGCCGGAGGCGAAAAGCCGGTCGAGTAATAAGGCCCAGAGTTCCCGCGACCACGGATAAGGCCGCTCCGTCATCAACTGCAGTCCGCGATTCGCTGCGATCTCTTCCGGGCTGACCGAATCACCCAGCTCGAGCGATTGCTGGTCGATTCCAATAAAAACGAAATCGTTGCGCGTCGGCGTCTTCCGCCCATCGCGCCGGAGGACATCTTCGAAATTATTTTCGGCCCGCCCGATCGCGGAAAAAAACGGAAGGTCCGGAAAGCGGAGCGCAAGCAGAAGTCCGGCCGACCAGAAAATACAAATGAACGCGAGAACAAGCCGTCGATGCCGCGCGATCCAGTTCATCCGGCCGACTCTAGGAACAGCCGCGCAGACGGCCAACGCAAATCTTGAGTGTCATTACCTTCCCCGGCTTGTCGTTATTGGCAGAACGAATCTCTCTGGATATTTCCGCGTTGGGCGATCTGAAATAGTCCCAGATTCTTCGCGGCGCTCAGAATGACAACGACGGGTGGCCGAACGGATGGTCTCCCGGAAAAACATTTGTCATCGGGCATCGTCCGCCTAACTTCCCCGCCCGACGCCGTCAGGCATTGGAAACAAATCTGCGCTCCTGGTCCTGCGCCGCGGGACCTAATCAGCGAATGAGGTCGCGCAGATTTAACTAACGAACAATTCGCTGAAAGAGGAGCTTTCGGAAAAACCGGAGCAAAACAATATGCCAAGAGCAACTAACGCCCCGGCCAGCCGGGAGCGACGCAAACGCGTTCTCGACAAAGCGAAGGGTTATCGCGGCCGCCGCTCCAAACTTTTCCGTTACGCGAAAGACGCGACGATGAAGGGCCAGTATTGGTCCTATCGCGATCGCAAAACGCGCAAACGCACTTTCCGGTATCTCTGGATCCAGCGCCTTAACGCCGCCGTCCGCGCGCTTGGCCTAACTTACAGCCGTTTCGCCGAAGGATTGAAGGCGGCGAATGTTGGCCTCGATCGCAAGATTCTTTCCGACATGGCGATCACTGACGAGGTGGCATTCAAAGCTATCGTCGAGCAGGTGAAAACTGCGCTGGAGAACAAGTCTAAAGCGAAGAAGGCGTAAGCCGTCGTTTGTAGCGACGGTTTGTGACCGTCGGATGCGTAATCGCAGTCCGTATTTCTGGCGGTGAAGATCGCCGCTATAGATGCGTTCCTGTCATTCGACGCTTTATTTCTTCAATGAGTCATCCGCTGGAAGAGCTGCGCGACTCCGCCGTGCGCGAGATCGCAGAAACGCCTAACGAGCAATCACTCGAAGCGTTGCGCGTCCAATATCTTGGGCGCAGCGGCAGCATTTCCGTCTGGGGCGAGCAGATGAAGACGCTGAGCAAGGAAGAGCGTCCGGTCGTCGGGAAATTGCTGAACGAGGCGCGCACCGCAGTCACGACTGCGCTCGCGGCGAGCGCAGAAAAATTACGTGGCGCCAGCGAAACCGCCGCGCTTTCCACGATCGACATCTCATTGCCCGGCACGCCGGCAGAGATCGGCGCGCTTCATCCCCTCACTCAGATGCTCGATCGTGCGATCGCGATTTTCCGCCGGATGGGATTCGCGCTCGCGGAAGGGCCCGACGTCGAGACGGAGTGGTATTGCTTCGATGCGCTCAATACCGCGCCCGATCATCCGGCACGGAACGAACAGGACACATTTTTTTTACCGGACGGGCGCCTCCTGCGCACGCACACCTCGACTGTTCAAATCCGGACGATGGAAACTGCGCCTCCGCCGATCCGCGTGATCGCACCGGGTTCGGCCTATCGGCGCGATGAGGTGGACGCGACGCACAGCGCGCAGTTTCACCAGATCGAAGGATTGTACGTGGATGAAAACGTCAGCGTGGCGGATCTAAAAGGGACGCTGGAATTTTTTCTGCGTGAGTTATTAGGACCGGAGACAGCGATCCGTTTTCGGCCACACTTTTTTCCATTCACCGAGCCGAGTTTTGAGGTTGACGTGAAATCGAAAGCGCTGAAAGGCGGCGAGAAATGGCTCGAGCTTTGCGGCTGCGGGATGGTGCATCCGGCGGTTTACGAAGCGGTGAACCGCAAGCGCGGCGACCAGGCTTACGATCCGGAAAAGTATTCCGGCTTCGCCTTCGGTCTCGGGATGGATCGGCTGGCGATGATCCTCTTCGAGATTCCCGACATCCGCCTATTCGCGCAAAACGATCTGCGTTTCCTGAGGCAATTCGCGTGAGCGCAGACACCTCTCAAAAATCTCGCGAGCGTGTCATCCTGAGTCGCAAAGACGGCGAAGGATCTCACACCCGCAGCTTCGGTAATGCTTACACAGTCACGCCGCCGTCCGCAGTGTTGCAAGATCCTTCGCCTCTGAGGCTCAGGATGACGCTTTTCGAAACCGCGCGATGAAGTTTTCCGTTAATTGGCTGCGCGAATTCGTGGATCTGCCGGCGAGCGTCGATGAGCTGGCGGACTTGCTCACCTTCGCCGGGATCGAGATCGAAGGGATCGAACGCCGCGGGGGAAATTTCGACAACGTTGTCGTCGGTCAGATCAGAGAATCGATTCAGCATCCGAATGCCGATCGTCTCAGCGTTTGCCAGGTGGATGACGGCAGCGGCCAGATGCGGCAGATCGTTTGCGGCGCGAAAAATTACAAGGTCGAGGACAAAGTTCCGGTCGCACTCCCGGGCGCCGCATTGCCTAACGGATTAAAAATCAAAGTCAGCAAACTGCGCGGTGTCGAATCGCAGGGCATGCTTTGCAGCCCGAGCGAGCTGAAGATTTCTGAGGAGAGCGACGGCCTGCTCATTCTTTCGCCGGACGCGACTGTCGGTGCCCCTTTCGCCTCCCTCTTCCAGCCGGACGAAATTCTCGACGTCGAGATCACGCCGAACCGGGGCGACCTTCTCAGCTACAACGGACTGGCCCGAGAGATTGGCGCGCTGACCGGGAAAGCGGCGCGGCTCCCGCAGATCGCCGAACCAAAAACAACTGCGAACGACGGGATCAAGCTGCTCGCGCCGCGCGAGTGTACATTTTACTCGGCGCGCCGGATTGAAAACATCTCGGTTAAGCAGAGCCCCGATTGGCTCCGGACAAAACTCGAAGCGGTCGGGCTCCGTTCGATCAACAACATCGTGGACATCACGAATTTCGTCATGCTCGAGCTGGGGCAGCCGCTGCATGCCTTCGATGCCGATAAATTGAAAGGCGGGATCACGGTGCGCCTGGCGCGCGCAGGCGAGACCTTCCTTGCGCTCGACGGCAAGAATTACTCGTTAGGGCCTAACGAACTCATGATTGCGGATGATGCGCGTGCGATCGGAATCGGCGGGATCATGGGCGGCGAAGACACAGGCGTGACAGCGAGCACGCGAAATGTCTTGCTGGAGAGCGCTTATTTTTCTCCCTCCAGTGTGCGGCGGACGGCGCGCACCCTTGGTCTGCCGAGCGATGCCAGCTATCGCTTCGAGCGCGGGGTCGATGCCGCGATGACCTTGCGCGCCTCAGAGCGCGCGGCCTTACTCATGCGCGAGCTCGCGGGTGGGCAGCCATCGGCCACAGTCGCGATCGCGGGCGAGGCGCCGGTTAGCCTGATTAATGTGCGGCTTCGTTACCAACGCTGCGACCAGCTTCTCGGCGTCGTGGTTCCGCGGAGTGAAGTGGATCGCGACCTGAGAAATTTTGGATTGTCGCCGACAAACGCGAGCACAGAAGGAACCACCTGGAAAATTCCGAGCTATCGCGGCGACTTGCGGCGCGAGGTCGACCTGATCGAAGAAGTGGTGCGGCTTTACGGCATCAATAAAATTCCGGCGCGCAATTGCAGTCTCTATTCGCCCTTGAGCGCGGCGGATCGCGCCTATGATTTCGAGAAGCGTTTCCGCCAACGGCTCAGCGCCCGCGGATTTTCTGAAGCGCGAACTTCCGCACTGGTGCCACGCGATAACGTCGCCGTCGAAGTCCGTAATCCGTTGAGCGAGGATCACGTCGCATTGCGTCCGTCACTGAGCGATGGCTTGCTCAACGTCCTGGAACGAAATCTCCGCGCGGGCGCGCAAAGCGTGCGGATCTTTGAGCTCGGGCGCGTTTTCGCTTCGCCAGATGCAAAGGAGGAAAAGCATCTCGCGCTGCTTTGCTCTGGGAATGCGGAAAGCGATTTGCATTGGCGCACCGGCAGCAGCAAGCGAAAACTCGACTTCTTTGATCTGAAAGGCGCAATCGCTGCCGCGTCTGTGGAGTCACTTGTCTTTCGCCGGACAGAAAGGGCGGGATTCGCCTTCGCGGCGGAAATCCTGACAGGCAAAATCGTGATCGGCTTTGCCGGACAACTGACGAACGCGAGGGCCTCAAGACTTGGCGCATCCGCACCGGTTTGCCTGCTTGAAATTCAGCTCGATCCGCTGGCCAAAGAAGATTCGGGGATCACCAAATTCGTCGAGCTGGACAAGTTTCCGTCCGTGACGCGCGACATCGCGATGATCGTGCCGGCCGCTCTCACCCACGAAGAAGTGATGCGCAGTATTATGGCTGAGCCGCTGCTCCAGCGAATCCAATTCTTCGATCTGCTGGCCGGCAAAGAAGCGGAAGAAAAGTTCGGCGCGGGCCGCAAGTCGATGGCATACACGTTGACATACCGGGACAAAAACCGGACACTGACCAGCGACGAAGTGACCGTGGTTCACACCCGAATTCGCGAGCGACTAAAGAGCGAACTGGGAGCGGAACTGCGGGAATAGTTCTTTCAAATTTGCGATCGAAAGATCGCCACAAATTTACCCTGCGATGTTCGAGATTACAGGTGTGATTCCCGGACCGATATTTCAGACAGAAGGGGGCTTGGTCGTGTGGGGAAGATGACATGCCTTAATTGGAAGTCAGACGCTCCTGCGATGGTCACCCGCCCGTTACCGAAAGGGAACGGGATATCCTCCTAAACGGCATCAGCGGGGTAAAACAAAAGCCCGAGTCGCGAAAGCGGCTCGGGTTTTTCCATTGCTAGTGGTCTTGTCCGAAAGAACCAGATCGCGTTAGCGCGAGTCGAGACAAGAGATCAGAGCCGGCGCGCTTCGGGCCGGAGGATCAAGTTGGATTGCTGCCAACCTTGCGCTTGCGGGGGTCACGACCCAGCTACAAAAGCTGCGTCTGTTGCGCGCGAATCACGATCACGTCCTGTCGAAAACGCGTTTCGAGCTCCTTGCGATAATCGGCCCACCAAAGCGCTTCCAGCTCCCGCGCCATGACTTCGAAGACCACGATATCGTCAAGGCTGGTATGATTCCCATTTGGCTTCCACGAACCTTCCGCAGGCGCGCGTGTGTAAACCGTCAGGCCGCCGAAACGTTCCGTGAGTTCCTTTCGCACCCAGCCGTATTGCTCGCGCGGAAACGGTTCCCCGACGTTGTCGTGAATAGGAAGAAGAATCTGGACCAGATGCATCGGGCGCGGCCTAACGAGTGATCGCGGGAAGAATCTGTCCGGTCACTTCGCCAAAACCAACCCGATGACCATCGCCCTCCGCCCAACCCGTAATGGTGAGACTGTCGCCATCTTCCAGCCACTTGCGACTTTCGCCGTTCGGCAAATGAATCGGGTGAGCGCCGCGCCAGGTCAGCTCGAGCATGCAGCCGCGCGCTTCTTCCGTCGGGCCGCTAATCGTTCCGCTGGCGAGCAAATCCCCTGGGTTGAGATTGCACCCGCCGACGGTGTGATGCGCCAGCTGCTGCGCGATGCTCCAGTAGAGATGCCGGAAATTTGTCCGGGTAATGGTGTGTGCTGTCTCTGCCGCGGGGGTGCGTAAATGCGCCTCCAGTTGGATGTCGTAAGTGGAATCGGTCGTGGCGCGCAGGTAAGGCAGTGGCTCCGGATCCTGGGGTGGCAGGGGCTTTCGAAAAGGCTCCAGCGCTTCTAGTGTCACCACCCAAGGCGAAATACTGGTGCAGAAATTCTTGGCCAAAAACGGACCGAGCGGCTGGTATTCCCACGTCTGAATATCGCGCGCGCTCCAGTCGTTCATCAGGACTAGTCCGAAGATGTGATCCTGCGCGCGGTCGATCGGCACCGGCATGCCTAACGAGTTACCCGGCCCGATCAAAAAAGCAGTTTCCAGCTCGTAATCCAGGCTGCGGCTGGAGGCGAAGACCGGCCCGGGCGCATCCGGCATTTTGATCTGGCCATGCGGACGACGCACTTCCGTGCCGCTGATCACGATCGAACTGGCGCGTCCGTGATACGCCACCGGCAGCCATTTCCAATTCGGCATGAGCGCGGTCTCGGGTCCGCGCAGCATCGTGCCGACATTGTGGGCGTGATGATAGGAGGAATAAAAATCGGTGTAATCGCCGATCCGCGCCGGCAACTGCATCGCGACGTCCTTTCGTTGATAAAAAGCGTGGTCGCGCAGAGCGGAATCGCGCAGCTCTGCATTCTCGGCTCCGAGCAGTTGCTGCAAAATTTCCCGCGCTTTCCGCCAGGCGGGACGGCCTAACGAGAGAAAGGAATTCAGGGAATCGCGCGCAAAAACATCCTGCTCCTGAAATTCCGGAAAACGAAACTTCCCTTTCTCCTCCAGGACAGAGAGATCGAGCACCATCTCACCGATCGCCACTCCGACGCGCGGCGTGGCGCCACCGGCCGGTCGGAAAATTCCGAAAGGAAGATTCTGGATCGGAAAATGCGACTCGACCGGGACATCGATAAAGGAGCGGAGGGGAACATCCATAGAAGAGCGTCTAACAAATGGGCGACGAGACCGCCGTTGTCTAGCGAGCGTTCTCGCGCCTTCCTGCAGCTCGGTCTATGAATGCTGAATGCGTCCCCTGCATCCAAGCGCTGAGTGATCCGAAATAGTCAGAGATGTTTCGCTTCGCTCAACATGACAGAATTAGGATAACGCGCGGCACTGAAAACCTCCGGCGTTCCGCGAATCGCGACGCGCTGCAGATTATTGCGTGAGATAACCGAGCAGCATGCGCGAAAGTTCCTGCTGCAGCTCTTTGTCACTGAGAGCGCCGCCGCCGTCTTTTGATTGCGCGGGCAGGACCCGCTCCTTCAGCGCCATCGCGATTAATTGCATCCCGAAATGGACGGCTTTCTCCGGCGACGGATGGCTGATCTCGCGCGCGTGAAGGAGGAGGATGCGGGCGATGGCCGCGACGGAGCGTTGCCTCAACTCGACTGTGCGCCGGCGAAAGGCGGCGCTGGGATGCTGCTCGCCGTAGGTGATCACCGCGCGTAATAAACCGCGGCGCTGGCTGTAGCCGGCGACCATGCCGGCGATGAGACTTCGCACCGAAGCCTCGAGTGATTTGCAGCGCCAGCGCTTTGGATCGAGGGAGGCATTATTCGATTCGATCGCGCGCTCGAAGAAGCGCTCGAACACTTCGCGGAGGAGACCATCCTTGTCGGTAAAGCGGCGATAAATGCTGGCGGCGGAGACTTCGGCGCGTTGCGCGATCTCGGGAATGGACGCTCCCTCCAAGCCACGCTCCTCGAGAATTTCTTCGGCGGCTTGCAGGAGGCGGGCTTCCGTTTGGCGGCTGCGCGCCTGTTGCGCGGGCTTCAGAGAACTGCGTGGCACTGGCGGAAAATAGCGTTGCTCTTCGTAATTTGTAAATGTCAATTAACATTTACATATGACATTGCTGCATCGATTTTTGCGCCTTCGCACTTCCCAACAAATCAGCACCGGAGTTTCTCTTATGGCTTCTGCACTTTTCGCGAACCTTCCCGTGTCGGCCGCGACATCGCTCTACGACCAGGCTGTCGCCGTTCTTCGCACGCGCTATTTCGATCAAACATTTCGTGAGACGAAACTCCCGGAATTAGCCGCGCGTTACCGCGCAGACGCGCTGGCCGCAAAGGATCTCAACGCCCAGCGCGATGCACTCAGCCAACTCCTCAGTCATATTCCCGCGTCGCATCTCGGAGTTCTCTCGGAAGAAAGCTTCAATTATTTGGTCGGCGAGCTGACTGGAGTTCAACGTCCCACTTTCGGTTTTCACGCACTGCGGCTCGGCCGGGAATATTTTACCGCTCTCGTCCTGGAGGGAGGACCCGCAGCCGAGGCCGGTATCGTTCCATGGGAGCGGATCGTATCTGTCGACAGGGAGCCGATCGCTCAAAGTGCGCGCCTCGATTATGAACAGAAAGATGCCTATCTGAGCATCGAGCGCGATCCGCCTATTCATTCGCTCCTTTGCGAAAAGGACGACGCGGCCACTTTCCTGCTCGAGCGAAAATCCGGCGAGCGTCGCTCGGTCAAGCTGCAAGCTCGGCCTTATTCCGCTTTGGAAGGCGCCCGAGCCAGCGCGCGCACGATCGAGATGGATGGCCGCACGATTGGCTACGTCCATTTTTGGTTCATCCACTCGAGCGGCGTGCTGGAATTACTGCGCGAGCTCTTCGATGGACCGTTCGCAAAAGCGGAAGGGTTGCTGCTCGATCTCCGCGGCCGCGGCGGAAATGGAGTGATCGTAAATCCGATGCTGGAACTCTTGCGCGAGTGGGGCCGCCCGATTGTCGCGCTGACCGATCGCCAATCGCGGAGCGCGAAGGATGCGCTTGCTTACGAATTCAAACGGCGCAGGCTCGCGCTCTTGGTCGGAGAGCGGACCGCGGGCGCGGTAATTCCGGCGACCTTCGCGCCTTTGAGCGACAAAACAGTTTTGATGTTTCCCTCCTTCACGCTCGGAGAGTACACGGAACAATTGGAGCTGAAGGGCGGGGTGGAACCGGACATCCAGGTCGAGCGCGCCGGACCGTACTCGGCCGGCGACGATCCGATTCTTTTCCGCGGCGCGAGAGAATTGGTCCGGCTGGCTGGCGAAGCGAAACCTTCGGCCTCGCCAATTTCAGCAGTGACGGAAGTCTCCTCCCCGACGCCGCTTTCGACAAAATCGACCAGTGAGCTTCCGACGATAGACACGCTGCTCAAAAAAATGGTGGACTCGTTAGGCGGCGAGCAGGCGCTCCGCGCTCATCAGCACCGGACGCTTTCCGGCACGACGGAGATGGTCGGGCTGCCCATGAAAGGCGCCTTCCTGCAAAAAGCGGCAGCGCCCGACAGATCGATCGTGGTCATGAATCTGGGCGACCTCTCGATCAAGCAGGGCTTCGATGGAACGACCGCCTGGACCCGGACTTCTATGAACGGTTTGCAAATCCTGCAGGGCGCAATGGCGGACGCGGTCAAGCAGCAGGCGAAATTCTATGGACCGCTCGATCTGGTGGCAGGGAACAAAGAAGTGACGCCGACTGGATTTGTCTCGTTCGACGGCAGGAATTGTATCGAGCTAAAAGTAATCGGGCCCAGTGGAGGACTTTCCTGGCTCTATGTGGATGGCGCCACATTTTTGATCGCGGGCACTAAAGCGACGATCGAGACGCCGATTGGCGCGATTGAATCAAAGACCTACCTGCGCGCCTACCAGACCCTGCAGGGCTTTACGACTCCGACGGAAATTTTTGTTGAAAGCAACGTGCAACGGCAGGTCATCCGCATCGACGTAATTAACTTCGACCCGATCCCGCCGGAGGACTTTGCGGTGCCAGGAAGCACTCGTTAGGCAGGTATCGCTCGGTATTGAATGTCCTAGCGGTCTAACGAGTTCTAGAGCAGCTGCAGGGAGCGCAAATCTTCCCGCGGCTCGTCGAAACTGCAGCTTCCGAAGGAAATGACGAGCTTGCGCTGAAGGGCGATGCGCTCGGTCGTGATTTTCCATTCCCGCCACGCGAAGCCGCCATCATCGAAAACGAAATCGTCCGCATCTTCGTCCTCCAGCATGGCGGCAGTTTGCTGCACGTTCCACGAGTGTTCGGCCGCAAGCACGCCCGCGCCGAGCACGTTGAGAAAGCCGTGCATCTTCGTTTGCACGCTCTCGTGAAACTGCCGGAGCGGATGATGCAGCCCGGCGGTGAATTTAATTGGCACTTGCTGGGTCGCAGCCGCGACGAGGGCGCGCGCGATTTGGATTGAGGATGGAAAGGCGGAGGCGATCACGCCACCGGTGCGAAGTTTGAAGCCAAACCTGCCCGCGCCGGTGCGCCTGCGTTCGGAAATAAAAGCGATCGTGCGTTCGGCATCGTTCGCGCCGCCTTCCCAGAAAACCGGAATCTCCAGACCAGCGAGCGCCTTGTTCGTTTCCGCCAGACTCGCGCCCGCCGAAGCTGGCAATTCCATCTCGATCTGCGTGACGCGCGCGGAAAGTCCGTTGTTCGTAGTGAAAACCCGAATCCCTTCCGCCGCTTCGGCCAGCGCTTCGATAAAGTGGCCCGCGTTCTCCGTCTTCGGTCCGAGCGCGGAAATGCGGAGCTGATAGTTACTGTCGAAATGCGAAAGGCCTGCCACCGTTTCCGGAAAAGTCTTCGCGGGCAAAACGAAAGCGCCCAGCATCCAGGACTCGGTCGAACGAACATATTTGGCGTAATTTTTCAGGGCCGACTCGAGGGCAAGGCTGGCGGGCGGGAAAAGACCGGCGTAATCGATCGTCCCGGCAAGCAAGGCGCGTAATGAGGCTGCTGGCATATTTAACTCGTTAGGCGCGGGCTCACCGTGAAGGTGGCGCGAAGTTGGCCGCCAGGCGCAATTTGCTGGATCCCTTCCTTCGCTTCAAATGCGCGCTGCTCGAAATGATCGGTCAAACCCCAGCACGGCTCGACGCATAAAAACGGCCCGCCATCCGACCACAAGGTGAGATAGGGCACATCGCTCATTTCCAATTCCACCGCGCGACCAGATTCCGGATCAAGAAAAATGAAGGTTGAATCATGCAAATCGGCCAGCTCGAGAATGTAGGAACCGGACAGACTTTCGCGCGCAAAAGGCATCGGCCCGCCGCCGAAGCGAATCTCTTCGACCTCGCCGGAGAGAAAATTCTCCCGCGTGAGATGGCGTCGATACAGACCGGCCGGCATCCGAAATTCAAATGACTCAAACGACCGCGCGCCGAAACCGGGATGCAAACCAAAACCAAGATGCGCGCTCAACTCCGTTTCGTGATTGGTAAACACAAACGTGACGCGAAGCGCGTCTCCATCGATCACGTAGGAAAGACGCACCGAAACATCAAGCGGGTATTCCGCGGCAGTGAAATCAGCGCGCGTGATTTCATAAGTCAGCCGGCCTTCTTCTGCAGGGCAAAGATGCCATTCCTTTTCGCGCAGAAAGCCGTGGTTACCGCTTTCAATTTCCTTCCCGCGATAAACGCTGCGCCCATCTTTCAAGCGGTGCAGAAAATAACCCATCACGGTTGCATGATTCACCCAGCCGCTCGCGGGCTTCGCGAGATCGTTATCGCGAAAGAGAAAACCGATCCATTCGCCACTGGCATCCCGCCGCGCCAGGCTGATCAACTCTGCCCCCAGCCTTGAGACACCGATGCGAAGACCCGTCGTTTCGTTCGCGAGTAGGTCGACGACGCGACCGTCGCGGCTTTCTTCGCGCTGCGAGAAATCCATCCCGTCCTACGGGAAGAGACCGCGCGCGTGTTTCGCTTTCATGACCCGTTCGACTCCGGTGGCCATGGCCGCGGTACGATGCGAAACCTTATCCTGCTTCGCACGACGAATGACCTGCGCGAAGGAATGCTCCAGAATGCGGAAGAGCTTGTCGGTCACTTCCGTCTCCGTCCAGGCAAAGGCCTGCAAGCCTTGCACCCATTCGAAGTAGGAAACGATCACGCCGCCGGCGTTGCAGAGAATATCCGGGATGACGAAAATTTCGTCCCAATGCTTGTTCAGAATCAAGTCGGCTTCCGGCGTCGTCGGCCCGTTCGCGCCTTCCGCTAAGATGCGGCATTGCAGCTTGGCTGCATTCTTCTCGTTGATCACCCGATCCACCGCAGAAGGGACCAGGATGTCGCATTTCTTGATCAGCATTTCGTCGGGATCGATCCGGTCGGCCTCCATGAAGGCGCGAAGATTTCCCTTCTTCATCACATGCTTGTCCGCCGCGACCACGTCGATGCCTTTCGGATCGTAAATCGCCGCGGTGTGATCGCTGATGCCCACCACCTTGACGCCGCTCTTCATCGCCAGCGCGAGGGCCGCGACCGATCCGACATTGCCGAAGCCCTGCACGATCGCGGTGCATTTTTCCGGCTCCATCTTCAGCATGTCCATGGCGCGATCGATCAGATAAACCACGCCGCGTCCCGTCGCCTCGCGCCGGCCTTCCGTGCCGCCGATGGAGACCGGTTTGCCGGTTACGATTTCGTTCACCGCGTAGCCCTGATAAACCGAATAAGTGTCCATGAACCACGACATCACCTGTTCGTTCGTGCCCATGTCCGGGCCCATGATGTCGGTGTGCGGGCCGACAAACGGAATCATCTCCTGCATGTAGCGGCGCGAAACCGCTTCGAGTTCCTGCCGCGAAAGCTTGGTCGGATCGCACGCAATGCCACCCTTCGCACCGCCGTAGGGCAAATTTGCCAGCGCGCATTTCCAGCTCATCCACATCGCGAGCGCGGCTGTTTCGCCCATCGAAAGATTTGGCGCAAAACGAGTGCCGCCCTTGGTCGGACCAAGCGTAAGGTGATGTTGAACGCGGTAACCCTGGAAGGTCTGCGTGCTGCCATCATCCATGTGCACCGGAAGCGTGACCGCGATCGCGCGTTTCGGATACATCAGGCGGTCGCGATCGTTCTTATCGATGTTGAGGTAATCCGCGATGACTTCGAACTGATCGCAAGCCATCTGGAAAACTTCGTCTTGGTAGATGGTCATATGCAGAAGACGGAGGGATCGCACGCCGTGCGGCGGGAATTCAAGAGCCTAACTAGCGCGCGGGTGAACTAACCGTCAAATCGAATATGGACGCTCCGTTGCTTCATTCCTTGCGTGCACCTTTCCGACCTTCGTGCGACAAATCTGGCCATGCGTATCGAGACCCTGGCGGTTCACGCTGGACACGCGGTCGACCGATCAACCGGCGCCGTGGCGATGCCGATACATCTCTCGAGCACTTTCGAGCGCGCCGCGGATGGAAGTTATCCGGGCGGCTTTGTTTATTCGCGCAGCGATAACCCGAACCGGCACGCGCTCGAACTGGCAATGGCCGCGATGGAAGGCGGCAAAGACGCGGCCGCCTTTGGTTCCGGGCTCGCCGCCACCGCCGCCATCTTCCAAGCCTTGCGTCCGGGCGATCACGTCATCGCGCCCGCGGAGGCTTACCACGGCGCAATCAAACAACTGCGCGAATACCTGCAGCCCTGGGGGCTGCGCGTGGACTTCGTCGACATGACGGATTTAAAGGCGATCGAACGCGCACTGCGTCCGGAAACGAAGGTGATCTGGACCGAGACGCCATCGAATCCCACCCTCAAAATCACCGACCTCGCCGCAGTCGCCGAGATCGCGCATCGCACCGGCGCGGTCTGCGCTTGCGACAACACTTGGGCGCCGATCGTGCAGAAGCCGTTCGACCTCGGACAAGATTTCGTCATGCATTCCACGACCAAATATATCGGTGGTCATTCCGACATGACAGGCGGCGCGGTGGTCGCACGTGAGGATGGCGAGCTTTTCCAGCGCATCCGAAGTAATCAGGGATTAGGCGGCGGCGTGCCGTCCCCGTTCGATTGCTGGCTCGCCTTGCGGGGTCTGCGCACCTTGCCCTGGCGCATGCGCGCGCATTCCGAGAACGCATTGCGCGTCGCGCAATTTCTCTCCGATCATCCGCGCATCGAGCGGGTCAACTATCCAGCCTTGCCATCGCACCCTGGCCACGAGATTGCTGCGCGGCAGATGAGCGCATTTAGCGGAATGCTTTCCTTCGAAGTGAAAGGCGGACGCGAAAAAGCGATGAGCGCGGCGGGAAAGCTCCAGCTTTTCGTTCGAGCTACCAGTCTGGGCGGCGTCGAAAGTTTAATCGAACATCGCGCTTCCGTCGTCGGCGAAAGCCCAGCCACCCCGCAAGGTTTACTCCGCGCTTCCATCGGTCTCGAGCATCCCGATGACCTCATCGAAGACCTAAGGCAAGCTTTGGGATAGCGCGCGATTTCGGGGAGCGCCGGCGACTCGCCTACAGTTCTTGGCGACCCGCCGAAAACATCGAGAGACATCCTCCCTCATCCAGCGCGCTACCTGCCTAGCCGCCGCTTGACCACATCCACAATGTCGTGGAGTTCCGCTACCCGGAGCAGATAGGCCACACCGAAAAAAACGATTCCTCCCACCACAACCGTCGTCCCCACTCCGCCCAGCTTCTGCCATTCCGAACGCGGAATTCCGCTGGGAAAGAAGTAGTGCAATCCAACCCACGCCACTGCGCCAAGACATGCGCCCGCGACCAGAAGCTTCGCGAAAGTCAGTAACATCGCGCCGCTTTCCAACCTCCCGGCGTAGCGACGCATCATTAGATAAAGGAGCGCAAAATTAGTCAGCGCAACCACGCTGGTGGAGAGCGCCAGCCCCTTGTGTCCGAGCTTCAGATAAAACGTCAGCAGGAAATTAAGCGCAAAGTTAAGCGCGATCGAAAGCAGACTTACCAACATGGGCAGATTGCGCCGATCGAGCGCGTAGAATGCAGGTGCTAGCACCTTGACCGCAGAGTAACCGACCAGTCCGACAGCGTAAAATCGCAGCGCCTCCGCGGTTTGCTGGGTTGAGAATGCCGTAAATCTTCCGTGTTCGTAAATCAGCGCGATGATTGGCTCGGCCAGAATGATGAGTCCAATCGCTGATGGAATCGTCAGCAACATCACCAGCCGCAAAGCGTGCGCGAGCGCACCGCGAAATTCCGGCATGTTACCCGCGGCTGCGCTGCGCGAAACGAGCGGCAGAGTCACCGTCGCCACTGCCACACCAAAAATTCCAAGTGGCAACTGCATTAGTCGAAACGCGATGTTCAGCCAGCTGACCGCGCCATCCTGCAGATAAGACGCGAAGACGCTATTGATCAGCACATTCACCTGCACCGCGCTGGCCGCGATCACCGCCGGTCCCATTAATTGAAGGACCTTGCGCACGCCTTCATCACGCCAGTTAAAGTCCGGATGAAAGACGTAACCGATCTTGAATAACGCCGGCACCTGCACGGCCAGTTGCAGGAATCCGCCAACCAAAGTGCCTAACGAGAGACCGATTAACGCCCGCGTGCCGAAGCTCGGATCGAACCACCAGGCAAAGGCCACACCACCGACGATCGACCCAAGATTAAAGAAGCTCGAGGCCATCGCCGGCACGCCGAAGACATCCTTCGCATTCAGCATTCCCATCACCAGCGCGGCCAGCGATACCATGAGGATGAAAGGGAACATTACCCTCGTAAGCAAAATCGTAAGCTCCGCTTTCGCTGGGTCGAATCCCGGTGCGAGAACCGCGATGAGCTGATGCGACAAGAGCACCCCGAGGAGCGTGACTGCGCTCATGAAAACAGTGGTAAGGGTCGCGACTTTATTCGCCAGTTTCCAAGCCGATTGGTCCCCTTCCGCCGCGATCTTTTTCGAAAACGTGGTCACGAACGCCGTCGAAAGCGCGCCTTCCGCAAAGAGATCGCGCAACATATTCGGCGCGCGGAACGCAGTAAGAAACGCGTCCAGATTTCGGCTCGCGCCAAAGAGCGACGCGATCACCATCTCGCGCACCAGTCCGAGCAGGCGGCTGCACAAAATCGCGATCCCGACCACGCCGGTGGCGCGCGCGCTTACTCGCTTGTTGGTGGTCGCCGCCATAGGCGAGAGACAAGAGCGCGCGCCGCTGCTTTGCAAAGCGAAACTATGCGTCGTCTCGCCTGTTCACCGGAAAACCAAAGTTTCGCTTGCCGGGGGATTGAATACCTGGTTACGGTGCTGACCGTGAAGAAATCGTTCCTGGCGTTCTCCCTTATTTGCATCCTGTTTTTTCCGGCCACGGCCGCTTTTGCTCGCACCGTCATTCTGGAAATGGGACCGCCGCAGTTGATGCCAAACAGCCTGGGAAATGTGGACGAACTGGGACTCGGCACTAGCACCGCAAGTATTTTGAACCCGAACCAAAGTGTGATCCCATCTGTAGCCGGTCCTTCCAGCGGGCAATTAGACCTTTCCGCGTCGGCCGGCCTGTCACCGCTGGCTGCGGGCAATCCCACAGCCATTGGCCCCGTTCTCAACGCACCCGCTCTTCCTGTGCCGGAGGGTGGAAGCTCGTTTCTATTGCTTGCGTCGGGTCTAGTGGCAATCGTAACCGCGCGACGGCTTATTCTCGCGTAAAGTTAGTCGCTTAACTCTCAATTAGGCTGAGCGAACCGGCGGGATTTTGCAGCGTCCCTTCCCCCCTCTAACTGGCGACCTCTAAGCAGTTCGAGACTTAGAAGTTCCCTCGCGTTTCGGTTTTGCTCTTGCTTCCGAGCCGCACCGTCCCGTCCGCTGAAGTGTCGAGTTAGTCTGTGACGATCTCCGGATCCTGGAAGAGAACGCACCAGTGGTTCGATAATCTTTGGCAATGGCCTATATTCTGGCGATGAATCCCCTTTCAAACTTCGTGAGCCTTCACCCTTACTTCAAAGTGCATGCCGGAAAGCTCGCGGCCTTCAAGGCAGCTCTTCCTTCCTTCATAGAGAAAACCCGATCCGAAGAGAAGAACCTCTTCTATGAGTTCACGATTAACGGCGACGAAGTTTTCTGCCGCGAAGGTTACACTGACGCCCAGGCGCTCCTAACTCACTTGAGTAATGTCGATTCGCTCCTTAAAGAATCGCTCAAAATATCCGACCTCATTCGAGTGGAATTACACGGGCCGGCAACGGAGCTCGCCCAACTCAGAGAACCGCTCGCCCATCTCAACCCGGCATGGTTCATAGCTGAGCCAAAAGGACCTTAACTACACTTCGGGTCGCTTAGTCGAAAGTTTTCGCTGCTTCCGGCGTAATCAAACGATTTAAGGAATCGCCGGGCGGCAAACATATTTCTAACCATTCGTTAGGTTAAGCGCCTTACTTCAAGAGGAGCGACATGCTGCCAAGATCTATAATGGCACGACGTTGATCGAGTAACTCATTACCTAATAGTCCAAAGATCGTGTCGCCCGGAGCTATTCGGCGCGGCTCGGTATATTCGATGCGGTTGAAACCAGTGTAGGCGGGGCGAGATTTCCTCCGGCCGAAGACATCGAGGATGACGAATTTCGCGGGAGCTATGCGCACGGTTCCAACCTGGAGGTCGTCGATCTGGGTTAGCTCGACTGCTCGGGTTTGACCGTCGAATCCGCGCGCCTTCAGCGGGGAAGGAGCGGCCTGCAGGCCTAAGGAACGCGCCGCGGAAACGTCGATGCCAGTCAGGAAAGCGCCGGTATCGAGCAGGAGTCTTCCGGGGCGGCCGCGAATGGTGCAGGCAACGGTGAGATAGCCAAGCCTGTTTTCTTCGATGGGGACGCGTGTGAAACCCGCGCTAACGGCACTGCCAGGATTGAGACGTCGCGAGGGGTCAATGTTTAGGAATAAGTGGCGGGTGCGGCAATTGATTACGGCCTGGTGACGGCGAAGAAATTGCAAACCCATGATGCCGTCGGCGCGGCTTCCTTTTAACCCAGGGATAGGTCCGCCGAGCTGGGAGGGCTGGAAAAGCGAGAACGCTTCTTTTCCCAAGCTGGCAGGGCCCGCGCTCACATCGCTCGCTTCGGCGACGGGAAACACCTGGCCGGCGGCGCGCGCGTACTGTTCAAGACGACGGAGGCCGAATTTTTCCGCGCGATCGGATTGGAGGAGGCTGAGATCGATCGCAGTATCGAGTAGGAAATTAGCGGAGCGGCCGTTAACGGTCGCCGGCATGATAAGGTGATTCTGCGAACCGCGCGTTAACTCGACGCGCTGGTAACCAGGAATGGTGGCGGCATCGCTGTTGGACCGCCTAGGCGGCCTCGCCGCGACCGAAGAGAATACGAAGAGAAAGAATGCCAAAACCCCGAACAGACCCCGTGACATAACGGGACCTTCGCAGCGTATTCTTGGAAGCGCAAAGCTATGAAACTGGGTGCTTCTTCGGGCTGGAGGACCTTCGCTGGCTAAGAGCGTTTTAATTATGGCGTGGACTTAGTCGACGGAGGGGAAAGAAAACGTTGGTAGACGAACGACGCTACAATCAGAATCAGGGCCACACCCATGAAAGCGCCAATGCGATAGAGTTGGCTTAGGTTGCCGAGATCGTGCAGGAATAATTTCACCAAGGTAACCAGGAGAAGGGCGAGACCCGCGTAACGCACGTACCGCAGTTCCTTTTTCATGCCGATGAGCAAGAGCGCAAAAGCGAAGAGCGCCCAGGCGATCGAGTAAGTCATATCACGCGCGAAGTTGCCGGAAAACGAGAAGGTCAGCGTAGGACCTACTGAGTAATAATCGGCGATCTCGATGTTAAGCAGAAGAAAGGTAAGAGCGACGCCAAGGGTATAAAGGAGGCGCGGAATGATTCGCGCGAGCAGAGGATCGCGATATTGCTGAACGAGACGCGCGCCCCCAAAGAGACAGAGACTGGTAAGGCCATAGACATAGAGATACCAATTCCAGATCCGTATCGGGCTGCGACGATGATATTCCAGCACGGCCGGGTTCAAAGCCAGCCTAACGAATGCGAGCGAGAGCAGGCCGGCGCCGACCCGGCGCAATCCCTCGTTAGGTACGGAGCGAAATAGAACGAGAAGCGCAAATCCTTCCAGGGACCAGCCCAGGGTGAGCCACTCGCGGTCGAATTGAATCGGAAAGATAAGACTAAGGAAGAACAAGGCGGTCCCACCCTGCCAGGCAAGCCTGGCATCGCCTGAGGCCGGTAGGACGCCGTGGCGCTTGATGAGATGGAATACACCAAAGGCGTAGGGCAGGATGAAGAGGGCGGGTAAGAGGCCGTTGCGAAGATTCGGATAGGCCGATTCAATGACCGCGCCGATAAGCCAATAATGAAGGAAGCCAGACATGGCCCCTATTGCCCAAGGAAGCTGTGTCTGCTCTTCCGCAACGAAAAATGGGTAAGCGGTAAAGACGAGAAGAAACGCGACGTACCAGCCAAGCACGAGCAAGGCGTGCGAGTTCGTGAAATGAAGAGAGTGCCACTCGAGTTCCACCGCCCAGGTAAAGGCAAGCGCGACGGCTGCGATCCAACTGGTGCGCGAAACGATTCCGAAACCGAGTAAGACAATCGCAAGCAGTAAGGCAACCGCAAAGACTGCAGTAGGCGCGCCAATCGGTAGTTTTGCGATCAGCATGAGCAGAAGGACGAACGGCATCGCGGCCGAGAGCGCGGGGAGGTGGCGGCGCGCCTTGCCAGCGCCAATTCCGAGTTTGTTCGCGAGGAAGGTGGAGGCGGTAGAGAAGAAGACTCCGAAGCCGGCCACCACGACAAGAATGCCGGCGACACTATCGGTAATCGGCGGTGCGGTGAGAATCCATAACCCCGCGGTAAGGAGGGTCAAAACCAATGCGACGAAGAGGGCGAGAAGCGAGAGCGAAAGCCAGGCGATGGCGACCGCGACGAGATCGATGAGCAACACGCATGTCCAAACCGCGAACGATGTTTCGCCATGCCAAACGCAAATGAACAAGAGCCCGAGCGCGAGCAGAGGAATGAGCCCCATCCAGGCCCGCGAAGACCTTTTCGATTCCACCGCCGAGGACGATGGCCAAACGGAAAAACCGGCGTGAATGAGGGCGAAGAGCGAGTAAGCACCGAGGGCCCACCAAAGGAGTTGATCTTCGAGGTACCAACCGGTCCAGGTGGCGAGGATTGCAAAGACGATCGCGCCCGTCGGAGCCGCCACTTGCGCTGGATTTGGCCGCCAAGTGGCGAGCGTCAGGAGGCCGAGATCGACTAAAAATACCAACCCGAAAAAATAACCCGGCCTACTCGCGAGATCGCCCGCGATTAAAATGAAGGAAGCGAAACCGAGCGCGACGACTCCCATCAAAGCGGCAGAAATGGTGGACCATTTTTCAGCGGGTTGGCGCTTGTGGATTAGGTAGGCAAAAAGAAGAAATTGCGCTTCGAATCCGAGAAAAATCAGGAAGCCTGCAGTGGCTCTGCTGGAGTGAAAATGATCAAGCCACGCGATCTCAGTCAGCGCCGTGCCGATGGCTCCAAGAAGGAGGAGATAATTCCATCGTTTTCGCAACGCGACAGCCGCGATTCCGGCATTTAAGAGCGCGACGTAGCCAAAAAGACGCAACGGATTTTCCGGGACGGCGGTTAGCAAAGGAGGCGTGAGAAATCCACCGACCAACCCGAGAACCACGACCACTTGCGCATCGAGGCGGACGGCGAGCGCGAAGGCCGCCACCGTGATGACGGACATGAGCGAGAAGGCCGTCGTCAGCGAAATGAGAGCATAAAAAGCGTGGGCGCCGAAAACGTCCGCGTAAAGAACGAGGACGCCGGTAGCGCACAAGCTTTGCCCCGGAACGCGATAATTGCGGCGGGCGGTGAACCAGCCAGCTGCGACCAAAATGCAGCCGATGACCGCGCCGATGACCACGCGCATCAAAGGTGTGATGAGATTGTTCTCGAACGAATATTTCACGAGGAAAACGACTCCGAGGAAAAGGACAAAACCGCCGATCCAGGCGAACAATTTCACACCGAGAAAACTCTCCCAATCGATCGCGGCCCGCGGCGGGCGCGCGGCGCGGGGTGCAGCTTTCGGCGACGGAGCCGGCGGAGGCGGCACTGCAGAAACCGGCGTAGTTAAAATCGGAGCAGGCGCGGGAGAAACAGCAGGCGGAATCGATGATGAAGCCGGCATGCCCGGGATCGGCGGCGGAGCCGAAGCCGGCACCGAAGACCGAAAAGGCGTTGATGTTTCCGGAGCGGGAGCGCGGCCTCCGAGTTGCGCCTCAAGCTGGACGGTACGCGATGTTAGTTTTTGGATCGAAATCTCAAGCGCTTTGATTTTACGCGCGTGCGCAAAGGCAAACGCAAAGGGAACGAGCAGCGCCGCGACCACAAGAAAGCCAAGACAAGTGACAACGCCTTCCATTACTTACAGCCTGGTTGGAGCATCGAGAAATTCCCAGGGCATTCCGAATTGCTCCGACAAATGCGCCGCGAGCGTTTTCACGCCGAAAGTTTCGGTCGCGTAGTGTCCGCCTAACAAGAGATTGATTCCGAGCTCTTCCGCCGCGACCGCGGCCCAATGCGGCGCTTCTCCGGTGATGAAGGTATCGATTCCCTCCTGCGCAATCCGGTAAATTTCGGCGCCCGCGCCACCGGTAATCAGGCCGATCGTGGAGGTGGTGGATGGTCCGCCGGCAAATAAGCTGACGTTGCTGCCGAGCGAATCCTCAAGCGTGCGCGCGAGCTCGTTCCGGGATATCTGCATGCGCGAGCGTAGACCAATAAGCTGCCCCTTCTCTTCGAAGAACGGCTCGGTTTCCGTCAATCCAATGGCGGCCGCGAGCTGGGCGTTATTGCCGACGGCAGGATGCAGATCGAGCGGAAGATGTGCGCTGTAGAGGGCGATGTCGTGTTGAAAAAGCGTCCCGATTTGCCGACGCGCCGCGCCAGTGATTGCCCGCAGACCGGCCCAGAAAAGCCCGTGATGCACCAGAAGAAAATCGATTCCGCGCTCCGCTGCCATGGTGAAGATGCGGCTCGATGCGTCCACCGATGCGCCGATTTTTTTCACGCTCCCGGAGTTTTCCACCTGGAGGCCGTTCAATGCGTTCGGCCAATCTTCACATTGTCCGATCTTTAGATATTCGTCGGTATAACGGACGACTTTTTGCAACGCAGCCACGCAGTCTTCTATCGATGACTCTAACTTCTGCCGAGAAGAATGATTGGCTCGATGCGGTGATGCGTACGGGCGGCAGGCACCGCTTCGTCTCAGGCGACAGAGGACCGATTATGTGACCTGCCGGTTCATTTTTCTATGGGTCGCGCAGTTTTGCGTAAAGCAACGAATCCAGGACTTGGCCATCTTTGATCACGTTCTTGCGCATGCGTCCTTCGAATTGGAATCCTGCTTTCTCCAGGACGCGAACGGAGGCCGGATTGTTTTCGTAGGCGGAGGCGTAGATACGATCGAGCGGTAGAGTCTTGAACCCGTGGAGGACGAAAGCGCAAACCGCCTCGGTTACGATGCCGCGGCCCCAATGCGCCTCAGCCAGCCAATATCCAAGCTCCGCGGTCCGGCGATGCACATCCGCGCCGAGGTGAAGGCCGATCGCGCCCGCCGCTTTCCCGTCGGTTTCGATGCAGAGAGAGTGGTCGAGACTGGACATGCTTCTCGTTTCCGTAAGAACGCTGCGCAGATAGGTCTCCGCATCGGCTAGCGTATAAGGATGCGGCATCCGATCGCGCAAACGCAGCCAGACCTGGCGATTGTTCGCGGCCGCGGTAAGAGCGGGCGCGTCTTCGAGTTGCCATGGACGAAGCAAGGCATGGCTAAGCGGCATTCTCATATCGCAAAGAGCGGATCACTTCTCTTGACGACGCCGCGCGCACTTGGAACGATGAGGGCGAACGAACGAGGAGACACCACTTTGGAATACACCGACGCACCTTCAGCGGAAAGCACACAACCGATCGACACGAGCGGCGAGGGAAGATTGCAAACCGCGGAGGGTAAGGCGAGCGATGCGGTGGCGGTGATGTTGAGCGTCGTGCCAGGCCTCGGACACGTCTATAAAGGTTACCGCGTGCTGGGACTGCTTTTCGTGGTCGGGGCTGGCTTCGCGATCTTAATCGGCGGGTTGGCAGCGACCGCGACGGCAGGATTCGGGCTCGGGCTGATACCGATCTATTGGTTCGCGGTCATGTTCCATGTCTACGCGATTCCGGATCGCGTCTCGCCCACGGCGAACGACGAGGGCGAGGAGTACTAAGCGCGAGTTTCTTCGGCGCGCTTCGCCAGTCTCAGGATGACGGAAGTGAGCGAAACGCGTTTGTCTTCGCCAATTCGTTAGACCGCTACCAGGCAATTTTCGCCAGCAGATTGCTCGCTAAGCCGCCACTTCCGTCGCAACGACGGCTGCGTGGATTTCGTCCAGGATCTCGCGCAAGCCATAGCGAAATTTCCACCGCGGATAATGCTGCTGGAATTTTCGCACATCGCTGATCCACCAGATGTGATCGCCAATGCGATTGTCTTCTTCGTAGGTCCAGCTTAGACGCTTGCCGCTAATTTCTTCACAAAGCGCGATCGCTTCTCGCATTGAGCAATTGCTGTGGCGGCTGCCGCCCATATTGTAAACCTCGCCCACCCGCGGCGCCTCGATGAAGGCCGCGAAGGCTTCGACCAAGTCGAAGCTATGAATGTTATCGCGCACTTGCTTGCCGTTGTAACCGAAGACGCGATAGGGCCGGCCGCTGACGGTGCACTTCATCAAGTAAGAGAGAAATCCATGCAGCTCCGTGCCCGCGTGCGCGGGACCAGTCAGGCAACCGCCGCGGAAACACGCGGTTGGCATTCCGAAATAACGCCCATACTCCTGCACGAGAATATCGGCCGCCACTTTGGACGCGCCGAAGAGCGAGTGCTTCGTGTGATCGATGCTCATGGTCTCGGAAATGCCGGGCTCGTATTCGTGCCCCGGCTCGATCTCCCAGCGCATCTCCAATTCCTGCAGCGGCAATCGGTTCGGCGTGTCGCCATAGACTTTATTCGTGGAGGTGAAAAGGAACGGCGCTTCCGGACAAAACTCGCGGGCGGCTTCGAGCAGATTCAAAGTGCCGTTCGCGTTCACGGTGAAATCCATTTGCGGATCGCGCGCCGCCCAATCATGTGACGGTTGCGCCGCAGTATGCACGACCGCGGCAACGTGCCCTTTGTTTTCGGCAAAGACATCGAGCACGGCTTTTGCGTCGCGAATGTCGAGGTCGTGATGCGTGTAGTCGTCAATCGTCTCGACCAGCTCATCTCGCGTCGTGCGGGTGGAAGCTTCCGCGCCAAAAAAACGGCTGCGCATGTCGTTATCTATCCCCACCACGCGCAGACCTTCCCTGGCAAAGTGCTTCACCGTCTCGGAGCCAATCAATCCCGCCGAGCCGCTCACGATGATGGTGTTGGCTTTCATTTATTCTCGCCAATTATCCAGGTGACTTCATCCGCGATCACCTTCGCCGCCGGATATTCCACGTCGCCGCCGATTACGTTCTCGATCAGGTCGCGATGCTTGCCGCCATCGACCAAGAAGCAAACCGCGCGCGCCTGAGCAATGAGCGGAAGAGTGAAAGTCAGTCGCCATTCATTGAGCTTCGGAACGAAGTTTGCCACCACGCTACGGGTTGTTTCCGCAAGCGCAGCGGTCCCGGGAAAGAGCGAGGCGGCGTGTCCATCATCGCCCATGCCTAACAAGATCAAATCATGCCGAAAAATCATCTCACCTTTTTGTGTGGCCAAAACTTTTAGCTCTTCTTCGTATTTAGCTGCGGCCAACTGAGGCTCTACTTCACCGCGCATTCGCGCGATTGAGTGTTCCGGCACGGCCGCGGGAATGAAAAGCGATTCCTGCGCCATGCGATAGTTGCTTCTTTCGTGCTCCGGCGGCACACAGCGTTCGTCACCGAAAGTGAAGAAGACGCGTTCCCACGACAAATCAGTCTCTCGAGCTAGACGTTGATAGATTGGGCGCGGCGTATTTCCGCCGGAAAGCGCAAGACGAAATTCGCCGCGCTCCGCTAAAGCCTGACGGGCTTTTTGCAAAATGAACGCGACCGAATCCTCGACGAAATTAGCGCTTCGCAGAACTTCCGGCGTCATGGCTTGGGACCGGCCTCTTTTTCCCTGTCATTCAGAGCGCAGCGAAGAATCCTGATTATCTCGGGAACGCAGCGCTGGGATTCGGAATATTCAGAGATCCTCTGCTTCGCTCAGGATGATACGTCTCGACGCGGCTCGATCAGATGCTGCAATGCGCCAGCCCGCGCTTCTCAAGATATCGCTGGTGATATTCCTCACCGCGATAAAACTTCGGCGCAGGCTCGATCAACGTCACGATTGGCCGGCGAAATTTCCCGCTCTTGTCCATCGCCGCCTTCGATGCTTCCGCCGCGGTTTTCTGCTCGGGCGTGTAATAAAAAATAACCGAGCGGTATTGATCACCGACATCCGGACCCTGGCGATTCAACGTCGTAGGATCGTGGTTCGCCCAAAAGACGTCGAGCAGCTGCTGGTAGCTCACAACCGACGGATCGAACTCCACTTCCACCACTTCGGCGTGCCCGGTCTCGTCACCGCACACGTCTTCGTAAGTCGGGTTCTCGGTCCGTCCACCGGCATAACCGACGAACGCTTCACTCACGCCTTTGATGTTGCGAAAGGTCGCTTCCACCCCCCAAAAACATCCCGCCCCAAACATCGCTTTTTCTGTCGCCATGCCGAAGCATCGACTTGAATTGCCATGTCGCAAGAAAGCGGCTGAGCCTGACGCGACACTTGAACCGGTATTCGCCCCGACCGTCACATCACCATTCCACCATCGACGGCGAGAACCTGACCAGTGATGTATTTCGCTTCCGCGGAAGCCAGAAAGGCAACCGCGCTCGCGATGTCATCCGGCTGGCCTAACGAGCCCAGCGGAATCTTGCCCAGAATGTTCTTACGAATTTCCTCCGAGAGAACGGCCGTCATATCTGTCTCGATCAAACCTGGTGCGACGGCGTTGACCGTAATTCCGCGACTGGCCAGCTCGCGCGCGAGCGATTTCGTGAAGCCAATCAAACCCGCTTTGCTCGCCGCGTAGTTCGCCTGCCCGGCGTTTCCGATAAGTCCGATAACTGAGCTGATGTTGATGATGCGTCCACTCCGCTGCTTGATCATGGGACGCTGCAACGCCTGCACGAAATTGAAGGCGCCTTTTAGATTCGTGTTCAGCACGGTGTCCCAATCTTCCACCGACAAGCGCATGCTCAATCCATCGCGCGTCACGCCGGCGTTATTCACGAGTAAATCGACACGCCCGAAATCTTCGAGAATCTGGGCGCCGATCTTTTGCACAGCGGCGTGGTCCGAAACATCGACCGCATAAGCTTTGGCCGCATCCGCACGCGCACGGTTGATTTCATCCGCGGTCCTCTGCGCATTTGCTTCGCTCCGACTCACCGAAGCGATCCGCGCCCCGTCCTGCGCCAAGCGCACCGCGATGGCATGGCCAATCCCCCGCCCCGCTCCGGTAACGACCGCGACCTGATTTTCGAATCTCATCGGCTAGTTAATGACGACTCGCGCAAAATCCTGCAACGCCTAAACCCCTTCTACGCGACTCCGGGGAGCGCACGCTTGCAGCGTGCTGGTTTTCGCATTCTGCGAAAACGAACTTTCGCTTCGGAGTCTTTCTTTCGAGGGAAACGTTGGGGAAAGTTCGCTCGGCAGAATGCCTTCGCCAGCACGCTACAAGCGTGCGCTCCCCGAAGCCTTCACTCGCTGCCATTGATGTGATTTCGCGCTGCGCGACACAGCATCCAGCACGCGCTGATTCTTCAAACCATCTTCAAACGTGGGCTGCACGCTTCTGCCCGCGACAACGGCCTTCACGAAATCCGCGATCGTATGCACAAAGGTGTGCTCGTAGCCGATCGAGTGACCCGGCGGCCACCAATTCTTGATGAATGGATGCGTTGGCTCGGTGATGAGAATATCGCGGAAACCACGGCGACCTGCGGGATCGCGCGCGTTGTAGAAGCGCAGGCGATTCATCTCTTCGAAATCGAAAGCGAGCGAACCGGCGCTGCCGTTGATCTCGATCGTAATACTATTCTTGCGGCCGTGCGCGAAACGGGTCGCTTCCAGATTCGCGATCGCGCCATTCTTGAATCGCCCGATCATCGAGACGGCGTCATCGACCGTGACTTTGCCGCGCTTCTTCGCGCCTAGCGAGACCGGCCGCTCCTTCACAAAAGTCTGCATCAGCCCGCAAACTTCTTGAAATTCGCCGACCAGATACCGCGCGAGATCGATGAGATGCGCGTTGATATCGCCGTGCGCGCCGGTGCCGGCGATCTTCGATTGCAGCCGCCAGACGAGCGGGAACTCCGGATCGGCAATCCAATCCTGCGCATAACGCGCGCGATAGTGATAGATACGATCGCCCAGGTCACCGCGCTCAATCATTTCTTTTGCGAGCGCGATCGCCGGGATCCGCCGGTAGTTATGGCAAACCATGTTCACCACCCGCGCCTTCCGCGCGGCGGCCAGCATTTCCTCGCATTCGCGCACGTCGAGACCGAGCGGTTTCTCGCACAGGATCGCCTTGCCGGCGCGGGCCGCGGCGATCGCGATTTCGTGGTGAGTGTCGTTTGGCGTGCAGATGTCAATCAGATCGATCGCGGGATCGGCGACTAACTTTCGCCAATCAGTCACGCTCGATTCCCAGCCAAAACGCGCCGCCGCTTTTCGCACCGCTGCGGCGTTGCGCCCGCAAATAGTTTTCATCCGCACCTCGGCCGGCAGATCGAAAAAGCGCGGCGCTTGTCGCCACGCGTTGGAATGCGCCTGCCCCATGAATTCGTAGCCGATGAGACCGACGTGGAGCGCGCATCTGGTCGTCATACAAGTAGTGCAAAGCACCGACGCTCGTTTTATATGTGCGAATGCGCTGCGCACTCAAGATCGTTCAACCGCGCCGCGATTCGCGATGAAGTGTCCTTCTTGCGCTCAACTTCTGCAGGAAGCGGCGCCGCGTTGCCCGCACTGCCGTCTCTCCCTCCAGCGGCTCGACACAAAATTCGGCCTTGTCCCCGCGCATTCACGTTTCCTGACCGATCGCACCGGCCGGATGGCGCTTGATGAAATGACGCAACTGCGCGCGGCCCTGCGTCTCTTTCAGAAAAAATTTCCGCAGTCGATTTTTTCGATCTTTGTCACCGAACTGCCGCGCGGCACCGCGGTTGCGGAATACGCTTTTTGGATGGCGAATCGCGCCAAATTCAACTCCGGAGAAAAGACAGAAGGCGAAAATTTCAATCTTCTGCTCGTGATCGATCTGACCGGCAACACAGCTGCCCTGACAGTCGGTTACGGTCTGGAGCGCTACGTGCCTGAGCAGGATTTGAAGTCGGTCCTCGACGATCTGGCTAACGGAATGCGCGATGACGGACTAGCGGCCGGATTGCGGGCCGGAATTGATTCGATGACGCGGCGTTTGCGCGAATTGTCGATCAACGCGCCAATGGAAAAAATCGTGAGCGCTTCAGCCTGACGAATGAAAATTCGCGCTCTTCATTTCCTCCTCTTCCTGCTCCTCGCGCCGCTGGGCGGGATAGCCGCGCAACCGTCGCCCGAGCCGAGCGCACCGCTCTTCCGGGAAAAGCCGTTCGGTCCCCGGCCGGTTCCCACTCTCGCTCCCGCTCGAAGCGCGCCTGAGCCTCAAACCGCGGAGCAGATTCCTTTGTCCTGGATTATCGGAGGAGCGCTCGCCGCCGCGTTGGCCATCGCGATCCTCCTTCTCCTTTCCGTGCGACGCTGGCAGTCCTCAAATCTCTTCGACCGGCAGTATCGGTTTCCGGTCGGGCCGGCGCCGGCTCTCCGTTTCGGGGCCAGAAAATCTGGCGGACACCTGGCGCGGGTCGATCTCGCAGCACTCGTTAGGCAAGATGGTTCAAAGGCGAAAGATACTTAGGCACGCGACTTCGAGGGCGAGCGCTTCCTGGATATTGCGTCCGAGTTGATCTCGCAGTTCCTCGACCCGCCGGATTTTTTTCAAGACCTGCGGCGTGCTTAGCTTTGCCGCCACCGCCCCTGTCGCTGCCGCGGCCGACGGAATTTCACGGCCTTCAATGCCGGTCCGGGCACGGAGCACGTCGGTCCACCAACGAAAAAGCACATCTACCATTTCGGCGCGGCGCTGCACATAGCTGCTTTCATTCAGCGCCTTGTAGTAATCCTCGCGCTCATCCAGCCACGACCCGTCCGTGGTATTTTTGTAACGCTGCTCCTCCAACTTCAAGGCCGCGGCATTTTCCGATTGGATCGACTCACGCACTCGCGCGAGCAGGCGCTGGAATCCCTGCGCGAGACGATATGCCGTCTGCACACCATTCGTTTGCTCAGTGGAATTGCCGCCTAACAAGTCGATCAATTCCAACTCCTCCGCGCTCGCCTGCACCTTCTCCGGAAGCGCCAGCGGGATCGGAACGCAACGCGACAGAATTGTGTCGGGCAACACTTCGGGCAGAGCGCTCAAGAGCAGGAGCAACGAGTCGTTAGGCGGTTCTTCCAGCGTCTTCAGAAATGCATTGGCCGCTTGCGGCTGGAGGCGGTCCGCATCGGAAACGATCGCGACTTTTCGGCGCCCATTGCTCGCGCGCATTTGCAGCGAATGCTCAAGGCTTCGGATTTGATCGATCACAATCCGGCGCGATTTCGACCCGGGCTCCGCGACGAAAACATCCCTCGCGCCGGTCGCGAAAATATCTTCCGCCGAAGTTCCGTTAGCCAGGTTGGCGAGGCGCGCGGCGAGCCGTCGTTTACCGGCGCCGGGAGCGCCCGAGATCAAATAAGCATGCGCAAGCCGGTCCTCTCTATGCGCGCGCTGTAGGTAGGAAAAGGCGGCTTCGGGTGAAAAAGCCATTTAGATTTTTGCTTCGAGCAATTGCCAGATTTCCGCTTCGATCTCGTCCGCGGAACGGCTGCCATCGATCAACCGGACGCGTTCCGGTTCGGCTTCCGCGAGCTCGCGATAAGCCGCGCAAACCCGTTCGTAAAAATCGAGCGGCTGTTGCTCCATTCGATCCAATTCGCCGATCGGACGGACGCGGCGAAGCATCCGCGCGCGAGCCGTGGCTACGTCGAGATCGAGCACGAAAGTAATGTCCGGGATGCACGCGCCTATCGCGAAACGATTGAGCTGTTCGACCATTCCTGCCTCTAGTTTTCGCGCCACACCTTGATAAACCGTGGTCGAGTCGAAGAAGCGATCCGAGATCACCATCTCGCCGGCATGCAAGGCGGGTTCGATTACCTCGCGCACTAACTGACTGCGGCTTGCTTCGAAAAGAAGCAGCTCAGTCTCCGGGCGCATCGCGAATCCTTCCGGCGCGAACTGGAGTAGATCACGAATTTTTTCGCCAATCGGCGTGCCGCCCGGTTCGCGCGTCAGCAAAAATCGTATGGCTTTCCGCTCGAGCCGCGCGGCCAGGCGTTTCACTTGCGTCGATTTCCCGCAACCCTCCGATCCTTCGAAAGTGATGAAGAGTCCGCGCGACACGCGGCGAGTTTGAAACAACGAAGCGCGCTTGTCGAATCGCGGAGTTGAAGCCAAATGCCAAAAAAATCCGCACAGAAAAGATGCGACAGGCTTGCACCGCGATTACAAAACGAAGCGATGAAGCGTCATTGGCTCGTGAAACAGGAACCGTCCGCTTACTCCTGGACGGACTTTGTGCGGGATGGACGCACCAGTTGGACAGGTGTGCGGAATTTCACTGCGCGGAATAATCTGCGCGCGATGCAAAAGGGCGACGCGGTCTTCTTCTATCACAGCGTGATCGACAAAGCGGTCTTCGGAATCGCGGAAGTTTCGAGAGTTGCCTACCCCGATCCCACCGCGGAGGAAGGCGAATGGAGCGCGGTCGATTTGATTCCGAAGAAGGCGCTCAAGCGCCCCGTTCCGTTGGATGAAATCAAGCAGAACCCGATGCTGAAAAAGATGGCATTGCTGCGGCTCTCGCGCCTTTCGGTTCAGCCGGTGACGGCGGATGAATTCCAGGAAATCGTGCGGATAGGCCAGGGCTGAGTTGGTGCTTGTGCGCCAACGCGCACGAACGAAGAATCGCGTTGTGACGGGCGCAGCTACCAGTTCTTTCCCGATCTTCTCCGCGGCCGCGAACGAAAATCCGGATCCGCTTGTCGTTTCGGTGCATGACGTCGCGCCGCCGACGCAGCGCAAATCTGCCAAAATTATCGAGGAGCTCGGAAAACGCGGTCTTCGGGTCTGCTCGCTTTTGGTCGTGCCGGACTATCATCACACCGGCGCCTCAACCGCGGACCGCGCCTTCGTGCAATGGTTGCGCGATCTGGAATCAGCCGGACACGAAATCGTGATTCACGGTTATTTTCATGAAAGGCCGCGCCGGCCGGGCGAGTCGTGGCGCGCAAAAGCGATCACGCGCAGCTACACCAGCGACGAGGGAGAATTTTACGATCTCGATTACAACGAAGCGCTCGAACGGATCAACCGCGCCAAAGCTGAATTCACCGGCGCGGGTTTGAAGCCGCGCGGTTTCATCGCGCCCGCCTGGCTCTTGAGCGCGGAAGCGGAACGCGCCGCGGCCGACGCGGAAATGGAATACACCACCCGCCTAACGAGTGTTTGCGATCTGCGCACCGGTCAGATCGTTTCCTCACGTTCGCTCGTTTATAGCGTCCGAAATTCCTGGCGACGCACCGCTAGCCTGGTCTGGAACGAGACGCTGGCGCGCGTCCTTTCGACGTCGCCTTTGCTTCGCATCGGAGTTCATCCGGTCGATCTCGACCATTTTGTGATTTGGAAACAGATCACGCGCCTCGTTTCGCAATTTGCCGAAGCGCGCCGGGCCACGACTTATCGCGACTGGATCGCAGAGCAGCGCGCGCAACAGTCGCGCTGACGAAACGCCTAACGAGTGATGAGCCGCTCCGATCTCCACGTTCATTCCCGCTACAGCGATCGCTCGGAGGAGTGGCTCTTTCGCCGCTTCGATTTTCCCGACAGCTATTCCGATCCGAAAGAACTCTACGCCGCTCTGCGAGCGAAGAAGATGGATTTTGTCACCATCACCGATCACGACACGATCGATGGCTGCCTGCAAATCGCGCACCTGCCGGAAACGTTTATCAGCGAGCAGGTCACGACATTTTTCCCGAAGGATCCCTGCAAAATTCACCTGCTCGTTTGGGGAATCGCGGAAGCGCAGCACGAGGAGATCACGCGGCTGCGGGAGAATATTTTCGAGCTGCAAATATATCTCCAAAAGGAAGAGATCGCGCACGCGGTGGCGCATCCGCTCTACAGCATCAACGGCAAACTGGAAGCGTCACACCTCGAGCGGCTCATTCTGCTCTTCCGTCACTTCGAAGGAATCAATGGACTGCGCGACGCGCTGCTGAGCGAGCTGCTGCGCGAGATCCTTTCCGGTTTATCGCGCGAAAAAATCGACGAGCTGGCCGATCGCCACAATCTCCCGCCGACCCACCAGGAAGCGTGGAAGAAGGTTTTTGTGGGCGGCTCGGACGATCACGGCGGGATGTTCCTCGCGACTGCTTTTACCGAAACTCCGCGCGCGAAATCCGCGGCGGATTTTCTCGAGCATCTGCGCGCTGGAAATTGCGAAGCGCACGGCCAGGGCGGGACGCCGCTCGCTCTTTCGCACGGATTTTACAACACGCTTTCGCAGTTCATCCAGGACCGCTTCAACAAGCAACTCGGACCCGGCGCGCCATTGGTGGAAACAATGTTCTCGCGTTTCATGGAGGGAAAAGACCCGACCGAATTTAGTCTGCGCGAAAAGGCAAACTTCCTCGCGCAAGGCGTGCTCTCGGGAAAAATTTTCGACATCGCGAAGCGCGGAAATGTTTCGCTCTGGAAGGAGCTTTCCAGCCATTTCGCGCAACCAAAACTGAAGGCCCGGCTGGCGGAAGAGATGGACGCGGTCGCGGAACCGGAACGCCGCACGTTCCTGATGGCGAACCTGGTTTGCGAACAATTGGCTTTTCGATTTTTCGAAAAATTCATGAAGCAACTGAGCAGCGGAAACTTCATCGAAAGTGTGCAGGCCTTGAGCGGGCTGACGCCGATTCTGGTTGTGCTCGCGCCTTACATTTATGGCTTCCACAGCCAGGCCCCATCGCGTCCGCGGCTGCGCCAAATTTGCCTGGAATTGATGGGATACATTCCGTTGCCTTTGCAAAACCGGAAGCGCGCCTGGTTCACCGACACGCTCGAGGATGTGAATGGCGTCTCGACCACCATTCGAAAAATGGCCGCTGCCGCCGCCGCCGCGGGCGAGCAGTTAGTCGTGGTTACGTCGCGGCGCGATCTGACCGTGGATGGTATTCCGCTAAAAAATTTCCAGCCGATCGGCGAATTCGAAATGCCGGAATACGAATTGCAGAAACTCAGTTTTCCGCCAGTCCTGCAAATTCTCGATTACGTCCAGCGAGAGCAATTCACCGAAATAATTATCAGCACTCCGGGACCGATCGGCCTGACTGGGTTGCTCGCGGCGAAAATGCTGAACCTGCGCACGACCGGCATCTATCACACCGACTTTCCCGAGTACACCCGCATCCTGACCGACGATAAATTTCTGGAGAGCCTGATGTGGCGATTCATGCAATGGCATTACGGCCAGCTCGACACGGTCTTCGTAAATTCGGAGCAATACCGGCGCAGCTGGATCGATCGCGGGATTGAACCGGCGAAATTGAAATTGCTCCCGCGCGGAATCGATACGGAACTGTTCAGCCCGGCGCGCCGAACGGAAGATTTTTTCCAGCGCTTTGATGGCTGCGGCAGCGAATTGCGTTTGCTCTATGTCGGACGCGTTTCGAAAGAAAAAGATCTCGACGTGCTGGCCGCTGCCTATCGCCAGCTGCGCGAAGAGAAGCTGCCGATAAAATTGTTCGTCGTCGGCGCAGGCCCGTATGCAAAACCGCTGGCGAAGCTTTTGCCCGATGCCGTTTTCACCGGCCATCTCGCCGGCGAAGAGCTCGCGCAGGCCTACGCTTCCGCGGACATTTTTGTTTTCCCGAGCACGACGGACACCTTCGGAAATGTCATTACCGAAGCGCAGGCTTCGGGTTTGCCGGTGGTCGTTTCCGATCTCGGCGGGCCGAAAGAATTAGTGGAGCACGGCGTCGATGGCTTCGTGACCAAAGCGTTGGACGCTCCGGATTTCGCGGACGCGATCCGCCGCCTTACGACTGATGGCCCATTGCGCGCGCAGATGGCCTTGCGGGCGAGAGAGAAGGTGATCAACCGCAGCTGGCCAAACGCCTTCCGGAAATTTTGGGCGGCGACGGCTGATTGAGGAAAAACGCCGATCACCAAAAGCCCCATTGTTTCGTCTGCATAATCCAGAGACCGAGCAGAAGATTAGTGACGGCATGGACGAGGACGCAGGAACTAAGACTGCGCGTGCGATAGGCGACGAAATTAAAAAGCGCGCCGGTGATGGCCGCAGCGATCCAATCCGCGCGCGAATGCGCGAAAGTGAATCCAAGCGTGACCACACCGAAGGAGAGCCAAGCGAATGTGCCGAAGGGCACGCGATCGAATTTTTCGTTGATGAAATAACGGAGGAGAAATCCCCGCCAAAAAATTTCTTCGACCAGCGGCACGACCACGACCAGGCGCAGGAAGCGCAGAAAGACCGTGGCCCAATAGGCGGCCGGCTGGCCTGCCAGGAGATCGGGATTGAATCCATCACCTCGAACGGCAAAGCCGAAGAAAGCCTGCGGCGAAATCCAGAGCACGAAAACAAGCACGGCGACGGCAAGAACGAAGCCGACTCGCGCGAGACGATGAAATTCGTACTCCCGCCAATACCAGCCGAGGAGCGCGGCGCAGAGAATCGTCTGGAGCGGGAAAACCCAAAACTCCGGCGCAGCCATCCAGAACGGGCCGCCCGGCCGCTTCAGCAGACTAACGAGTCCAAGCAAGCCGAGAAAGAGAAGCATCGGCAGCGCATAGGCGATAAGTCGGTCGCGCTCGCGAGTGTTAGTTGCAGAATCCATCGCTGACGGATAGCTAATGTGCCGAAAGATGAGCAATCTCAATCCTGAACCGGACGAGCCCGATCCTGCAAAAATCTTGCAGCAGCTCGAGATCGAGCTGGCCCTTAGACGCGCAGAACGCCAGCAAACCCGCAGCCGTTATGGGAATCTGCGCGCTCTCAGTTTTGGCTTCCTTTTCCTGATCGTCTTCGGGTCGTTCCTCGCATTTTTCTTCTTCATGAACTCGGAGCAAATGCAGCAAATCCGGGCGGGCGCGGCAGAACGCGCGAACGCGTCGCCTTCGCCAACCGAAACACCGCGATGACCACGAGCGCGAGTGACGAGGAGGTGCGCAAGGCGGAGGAAGCCGAGCAAAGCCGGCGCCGTTTCGTGGAAGAGGATTTCACCGGCAATTTCCTCATGCGACCCGATGGCGCGATCGTGACCTGCAATCCCGCCTTTGTGCGCATTTTCGACTTCGCTTCAACCGAGCAGGCGCTGGCGGCAAATTTCAATTCTCTTCTCCGCTCGCGCAAAGATGGGGTCGAATTGTTATCACTCGTTAGGCAGCAAGGCGCGATCGAGCGGCACGAAATCGAGATGCGACAGCCCGAAGGCGAAGGAGTCTATGTCGTAGCGCGGCTCGCGGGAATTTTCGATGAAGCGGGCGAGCTGACGCAAATCCAGGGCCATCTTTTCAACGACACGAAACGAAAGCGTTTGGAGCAGCAGCTCATCCAGGCGCAAAAGATGGAGGGCCTTGGGACCCTCGCGGGCGGCATCGCGCACGACTTCAATAACATTCTCGCCATCATTCTCGGCTATACCGGGCAGCTGGAAAAAAATCCCGAATCGATACCGAGCGCGGTCAAAGTAATCCGAGAAGCGGTCGGGCGCGGCGCGGCGCTTGTGCAGCAGTTGCTCACCTCCGCCCGGCAAACGGAAGCGCATCTCTCGACCCTCGATTTAAACGAGCTGGTGCAGGAGCTGGAGAAAATGCTGCAGGCCACTTTCCCGAAAATGATCGCGTTCAAGATGGAGTTGCTCCCCAACTTTCCGCCCCTCACGGCGGACCGCAGTCAAATCCATCAAGTGCTGCTGAATTTGTGCGTGAACGCGCGTGACGCGATGCCGAGTGGCGGGACGATCACGGTCGAGACTGCGCTCACTTCCGGAAAAGAACTCTCGGAATTTTTCACCGGCTCCGAGGCGAATAAATATGCCACCATCCGGGTGAGCGACACCGGCACGGGCATGAGCGCAGAGGTGAAGGCGCATATTTTCGAGCCGTTCTTCACCACGAAAGAGCGGGCCAAAGGGACCGGCCTCGGGCTCTCGGTCGTCTACGGAGTGGTGAACAATCACCGCGGTTTCGTGCAGGTGGAAAGCACGCCGAATGTCGGCACTGTCTTCTCGATCTTTTTGCCGCTGATCGAAAAACCGGAGCAGTTGTTAGCCGATGACTACACCCTGGACGATCAGCGTTCGCGCAAACCGCAAACCATCTTGCTCGTAGAAGATGAAGAGATGCTGCGCGATTTGGGCGTGCACATTCTGCAGAACGAAGGCTATCGCGTGCTCGCGGCTGGAGATGGCTTGGAAGCGGTGGAGTTGTTTGAGGCAAATCGCGAACATATTGGCCTAGTCGTTTGCGATTTGGGCTTGCCTAAACTCGGGGGGCGCGAGGCGTTTTTAAGAATGAAGGAGAGCGAGCCGAACGTGCGCGCGATCGTGGCCAGCGGTTATCTGGAGCCATCCGTGCGCTCAGAGATTTTGAAAGCCGGCGTGCTCGACACTATTCAAAAGCCCTACGACTTCCGCGATTTGATCGCAATGATCCAGAGTGTGATCGGCAAGGCACAGAGCGAAGACGATCAACCGCAGCTTTTTTAATCTCGGACGAAGCGTGCGAAAGCCCCCGAGCGCGAATTAGCGCGGGGAAATTTCCAGCGACGGTTTCCGTCCCTGCGCCACGCCGAGCGCGCTCTTGCGCTGATTCATGACAAAGGTGTTGTTGTCGCCCAACTTCGCCCACGGACCAACCGGCACGTCTTTGAAATCGACGAACTTCCAGTCGGTCACGTCGGTATCTTGCAGGCCGAGAAAATCGCGCACCGCCGGCGAAACATCGAGGCCAGCACCACGATTCAAATTCGGTTTCGGTCGCTCGTTGCCGAAAACATATTGCCAATGGTCGGTGCGGAACGGGCCCGCATCTTCCCATTGCGCGTAAACCGTTTTCCCGCCTTTGCGAATCGCTACCCAGCGTCCTTTGCAGGTGGAAACCGCGGGTCCTTGATAAGCTTCCTTGAACCACGGAACGACGGTGGCCGCTTCGGGGCGATGGCCGTTGCTCGCTTTGTCGTTGTAGGGGAGCGCGCAATAAAATGGATTCTGCCGCGGTGTGAATGCGACCGGAATCATATCGCGCCGCTGCGAACGATCGGGATCGTCGAAACCGCCGTAATTCTTCGTCCAATTCGCGTCCCACGAGCTGGAATGGTTTGGCGTCGGATTGTTCGCGCTCGATTTTTCGCCAATCCAGAAAACGGTCGTAACGATGTTCGGTTTCCAGGGATATTGATTCGCCGGCGCGGGCGAGAGGTTGCGTGTGGTCGGCGCAAAAACTAATGGGCCGGACCCTGACTGACTACCTTTGGGATCGCGCTCTGATTTCTTGCTCAGCTTGACGCTGGCGAACGGCGCAGGCGACACAGCCGCCTGCCCGAAGAGCGAAGCGGCGGTCGATAACAAAACTGCGAATGTGTGAGTGATAGTGCCTGGTTTCATCAGGAAAAACTCCGGTGGAAGGCGGAGCAGGAGGTCTAGCTTTGATTCGGTTGCAAGCGCCGCAATGCGCGTCCCCCCGGATAAAGTTCGATGTGTTCTAGAGTGGCGTAAGGGAGCAGGATTTCTTCCGACGTCAATCTGATTCTAATAGCGAAACTCGAATAGGAACGCGACGTACCGCGGTCAAAGACACGCAAAGGCTGACGAGGACGCGCGCTGGCCAATCAACCTGAGACCAGACACACTGCCGCCCGCCTGATGATCTCCTCAAAGAACTCACTCTCGCCCACCAATCTCGCGCGCCAGCTCGGTCTGTTCGGCACGACCATGGCGGTGATGGGCGGCATCATCGGCGCGGGAATTTTCATCAACCCCTATCTGGTCGCGCAACGCGTGCAGACGCCGGCGTTGATTATGAGCGCATGGATCGCTGGCGGATTAATCGCATTGATCGGTGGATTCATTTACGCCGAACTGGCTGCGCGCGTGCCGGTGGTGGGCGGCCAATACGCTTACCTGCGCGACGCGTTGCATCCCGCGGTCGCATTCGTTTATGGCTGGGTGCTGCTGCTCGTGATTCAAACCGGCGGGATGGCCGCAGTGGCCGTAACCTTCGCGCGTTATTTTTTGGAGATTACGCATTGGCAGATAAACGCATCCCTGGTTGCGGCGATGGCGCTCCTGCTTTTGACCGCGATCAATTGCTGCGGCGTCCGAGCCGGCAGCCGCGTGCAATCGATCATGACCTTGACCGCAATCGGCGCCATCGCCGCGCTGGTGGTCTGCAGCTTTCTCTGGAATGACGCGCCGCAAGTTTCGTGGCGACCCGTTCTGGATCAACCGGTCTCGCTCAACCTTGCGCTCGCTTTCGGCACCGCCATGACGCCAGTGCTTTTCGCCTACGGCGGATGGCAGACTTCGAGTTTTCTTGCCGGCGAAGTGCGCGAGCCGCGGACGACATTGCCACGCGGTTTGGTCCTCGGTGTCCTGGGCGTGATCGCGGTTTATACTTCGGTGAATTTCGCCTACGTGCACGCGCTGGGCGCGGATGGATTAGCCGCGACCGCGACGCCTGCATCTTCGGTTATGGCTGGTCTATTCGGAATCCGCGGCGGCCAATTCATCGCGGCGGGCATCGCGTTTTCCGCTTTCGGATTTCTCGCGCAATCAATGCTGACCGCGCCCCGGGTTTATTTCGCGATGGCGGAAGACCGCGTTTTCTTTCGAAGCGTCGCCTGGGTCCATCCGCGCACGAAGGTGCCGATGGTCGCGATCGCCCTGCAAGGCGCGTGGGCCATCGCGATCGCTCTTACCGGGACTTACGCGCAGGTGGTGAATTACGTTGTGGCGATGGACTGCATTTTCTTCGGGCTCACCGCGTGTTGCTTGTTCGTCCTGCGGCGGCGCGCTTCGAAAGCTGAGACGAGCGACTATCGCGTGCCGGGGCATCCCTGGACGACGCTGCTTTTCATCGCAGCCGAATGGCTGGTTGTCGCTAGCACCTTCACGCACGATCCGATTCGCTCCAGCATCGGACTCGGGATCGCGCTCGCCGGATTGCCTGCCTACTTTCTTTGGCGCGCAAAAAATAGACCGGAAGCACGCGCGTGAAGCGGGCTTCAGCCTACATGGAGTGGGCCAAGCTCCACTCGCATGCGCGTTTCAACCTCGCCACGAGCGGCATCATCAGTGTACCGACGGCGGAGTTTCCTGCGCCTAACGAGCGATTGGAAATCACCGCGCCGGGCGCGTACGGATATCCGCCGCTGCAGGAACGCATCGCGCGGCACGCGGGTGTAACGGCTGAATGTGTGGTCGCGGCTGCGGGAACTTCGATGGCCAATCACCTTGCGATGGCCGCGGTCATCGAGCCCGGCGATGAAGTTTTGATCGAGCGTCCGAGCTACGGATTGCTGCTCGATCTCGCGCTCTATCTCGGTGCGCGCGTGAAACGATTCGAGCGCAAACCCGAGCGGGATTTCGCCGTGGATCTGGCAGAAATCGCGGACGGCGTGAGCTCTGAAACGAAATTGATTGTGTTAACTAACCTGCATAACCCGAGCGGGGCGCTCATTCCGAAAGAGACGCTGCAAACGCTCGGCGAGGTTGCGCAGGAGAACGGCGCGCGTGTCTTGCTCGATGAAGTTTACCTCGAAATGTTTTGGGAAAGGAACGGAGCGCCAGCGCCGCACTCGCATCTGCGAAAACAGGACGAACCTTTCATCCGCACGAATAGCCTGACGAAAGCTTATGGCTTAAGCGGATTGCGTTGTGGCTGGGTGATTGCTTCGCCCGAACTCGCGCATCGCATGTGGCGTTTGAACGATCTCTTCGGGGTGAATGCCGCGCATCCCGCGGAACAGCTTTCCGTCGTAGCTTTCGATCATCTCGAAAAATTTCGCGCTCGCTCTGAATCGTTGCTCTCCGCCAATCGCCCGCTGCTCGAGGCCTTTCTCGATTCGCGGCACGACCTCAAGTGTTTCCGCCCTCCCGGGGGAACGGTAGTTTTTCCACGCTTGCTCGGCGGGAGGATGGAAGCGTTCGTCGGGCTGCTACGGGAGAAATATGAAACCACGGTTGTGCCCGGCGAATATTTCGAGATGCCGCAATATTTCCGCATCGGTATCGGAGGCGAGACCGCGGAGTTGCGCGCGGGCCTGGAACAAATGGGCCAAGCGCTGGATGAATTCAATCGATGAAGGCGGGTGCAGGTCGCGCGAAAGATTCTATAGTCGCGGGATGAACCGATATCTCGCGATTCTTTTATCAGTGGCCGCGCTTTTCGTTGTCGGCTGCGCCAGTGATCTTTCGGTGGAAGACACCGAAAACCGAGGACCAGCCCCTTATTCGCCCGATGCTGCGAGTCATCTTCCGACGCCAGCGCCGGATCCCATCCTCGGTGGCGTGCCGCATATTTAGAGCTGTCGCAAACGCTGCGTAGCTAAGTCCGCGATATCGTTGCAGTCCGCGGCGAGACCCTGCGCTCTAGCCCTAAAGATCCGTCTTAGGCGCGGAAAGCAGGAACATCGTCAGGGTAATAAAACCGGCCGCGAAGCTGAGAATGCCGAGGATTCCAAATACGGAAAGGATGGGAATGAGACCAGCGTGCAAGGGGAAGCCGCCTGGCACTTCCCGCAGAACTAGAAAACCGAAACGCGGAATCAGCTCGAGCAACGCGCCTGCGGCAAAAAGCCCGACAAAGGAATGAGTAATTCCGCGGAGGAGCAGCCAGGCGCAGAGCGCGAGAACAAGCAGGACATAAAGCGTTCCAGCGATGGTGAGGAGCGTATTCATGAGGACAGCCTAACGAATGATCGCTGAGCAAGGCAACGCGCGGTTTTTTCTTAATCCCGACCTACACATCCCGGAGTTTGCGGCGCCTCCCAGCCGCGCTCCCCTCGCCTTTCATCGCGGTCTACCGGGTTACTTCGCTACGCCATTGGTGCGTGCGCCGGAGTTAGCCCGCTTTCTGGGTGTCGGCGAGGTCTTGCTCAAGATCGAGTCCAGCCGGCTCGGATTACCCGCCTTTAAAATCCTGGGCGCGTCGTGGGCAATACATCGAGCTCTCGAGGCGCGGCAACTTCCGAAGCGACCTGCTTCGGCAGGTCCGGGACATTCGGCCACCGGCAAACGGGTCACCTTGGTCACAGCGACCGATGGTAATCACGGCCGCGCCGTCGCGCACATGGCAGCGTTGTTGGGTTTGGAATCACGCATCTATCTGCCCGCTGGCACGGCACCCGCGCGGATCGATGGCATCGCCAGCGAAGGCGCGCAGGTCGAGATTATCAACGGTACCTATGACGATGCAGTTGCGCGCGCGGCGCGCGACGCAAGCGAGCATTGCCTCGTGATTTCCGATACCTCCTGGCCCGGCTACGAAGATGTGCCGCGCTGGGTTACGGAAGGCTACTCGACGATTTTTTGGGAAATCGATGAGGAGCTGGCGCGCTTGAGAGAACCGGGACCAGATCTTATCGCGATTCAATTCGGTGTCGGCGCGCTCGCGGCTGCGGTGGTAAATCACTACCGCGCGGCTGGTCGTGGGCCGCTGCCGGCAATCCTGAGCGTGGAACCATTGCACGCCGCTTGTGCGCTCGCTGCAATGGAAGCGGGCAGGATTGTCGACGTCCCCGGACCGCATGATTCGATCATGGCCGGTCTGAACTGCGGACGAGCGTCGCTCGTGGCATGGCCGGCGGTTTCGAGCGGGATCGACGGTTTCATCGCGATCGCGGATGAACGCGCGCGCGAAGCGATGCGTTTGCTCGCGCGAGCTGGAGTGGTGGCGGGCGAAACCGGAGCGGCCGGTTTGGCCGGTTTACTCGAGTTGTTGACCGGTCGAGAGAACCTCGAATACCGCGAAGCACTGAAGATTAACCCAACGACACGCGTGCTCCTCCTGATAACCGAAGGCGCAACCGATCCGGAAAGTTACCGAGCCATCGTCGGTGGAGGCTCCGAATAAATTCTTGCTCGGAGGGGGAGACCGCGTAGATACCGCGCATCCAAAAACCAAACATGATCAAATCGCTTTTTGCCATTTTCACCATCGTCGCCCTCGGGATGATTTCCGCGCAGTCCAAGACTCTGAAAGTTCCGAGTGATGAGTTTGCGATCGCCTCGATCGATATTCCGGACAGCTGGGATCCAGACGACATCACGAATGGTGTCGCGGGCACGAGCGATGATGGAGCGGTCTATCTCGCCGTCGTCGCGGTTGGCAGTGAAAAGGGTATGAACGCCGAAATCGACGATACCTTCGAGATGTTGAAGGAACATAACGTCGAGCTGGACCAAGCCTCCAAGAAGGAAAACAAATTCAAGATCAACGGCCTCGATGCCGAAGAAATGCTTTTCCAAGGCAAGGATGAAGACGGAGCCGCGGCAGTCAGCATTACTTTCGTCACGATCAAAGATAAACTCGTCGTCCTGACCTATTGGGTGTCGACCGCCGACGAAAAGAAGCATCAGGAAGAAGTCGGCAAAATTCTCAAGAGCCTGAAGCCGATCTCGTAAGTCCCGGGGTGACGCTGGCGGATTATCTGCGCGCGTCGAAACGCGCGTTGATCTTTACCGGGGCCGGCATCTCGACTGGCAGCGGCATCCCTGATTTCCGCGGACCAAATGGGGTCTGGACCCGACGCCAGCCCGTTTACTTCGAGGACTTCATGTCCTCGGAAGCGGCTCGGATCGAGCATTGGGATTACAAGTTGGAGGGGCGTGATGCCTTTCGTGAGGCGCGGCCGAACGCCGTGCATCACGCCATCGTTCGCCTTGAGAAAGCCGGAAAGCTGTGCGCGGTCTTGACGCAAAATATCGATGGCCTGCATTCACTTGCCGGCACGAACCCGAAGCGGCTGGTGGAGATTCACGGGTCCAATGCCCTGGTCGAATGCCAAAGCTGCCGGTGGCGCGGCGACCCGGAACCGCATTTTGAATCCTTTCGTCATTCGCGCAAACCGCCGCTGTGCGCCTGCGGCGGATTTCTCAAACCGGCCACGATCAGCTTCGGCCAAAGTCTTGATCCCGGAGAGCTCGCGCGCGCTGAGAGAGCCGCGAAAGAAGCGGATCTTGTCGTTGCGCTTGGTTCGACATTATCGGTCTACCCGGCGGCCTCCTTTCCCCTTATGGCCGCGCAACGCGGCGCGCCTTACATCATCATCAATCGCGGCGCGACCGAGCACGATCAGGAGCCGTTGATCGCGTTGCGCTTGGAGGGCGAAGTGAGCGAGATTTTTCCGGCCGCGGTCGATGCGGCCTGTTGACCCTCATCGCGAGAATGGCATACTGCCGCCCAGTTGACCGCAAACATGCCGATCCCAGAACCATCAAACGTGCTCCCGCTGAAAGGTGCGCTTGACCTTCACGTTTCTCCTACAGTCCGCGCTTCTTTGCGCGAAATGATCGACCGCAAGCCGAAGCGACTGGTCGTCGATCTTTCCAAGGTTCCCTATGTGGACAGCTCCGGGTTAGCGGTCTTGATCGGCGCGATGCAAAGTCTCGAGCATCAGGGCGGTAAGCTCATGTTGGCAGGAGCGCAGGAAGCGGTTCTCACTATTCTGGAAAGCGCGCGGCTCGATCAATATTTTCTTCTCTTTCCGCATGTTGATGCGGCCTTGGCCGCGAGCTAAGGCGGTGCGCGACATTCTTGCCGGTTGTCGCCGGATGAAGTATTCCTAGCGGTATGAGAAAATTGCGATGGCTGCTCGTTTCGTTGTCGCTTGGCATCGGTATTTTTTCCGCGACCGCAGCTGATGAATATCACCTCGGTCGTTCCCGGCAGCCGCTCGTGCCGAGAGATTCGTGGGGTGTCCTCCACACCACGCCGGTCCTGAATGAAACTGATTTCGAACGCCGCGATCCGTGGCGGTTATTTTACTACGCCAAATCGCGCCATGAGCTGGCAAAAGATCCGGCCTACATGGGCGCAGTCCAGGAAGCGCTGCTGCGCAACGGCTTTTATTGCGGCCCGATCGACGGCGTGTTTTCCGAAGATGTCATCGACGCGATCGCGCGATTGCAGAAGGCCTACGGTTATCGTGTTAACGGAGCACTCACCATCTCGGTGCGACGCGCGTTATATTTACCGTAATCCCTCTTGCAACTTCCCCGCGCGGCCTGATCCTTCTTAACCATGATCTTGCTCGCTTTTATGAATGTGGGTGGCCAGGAACTGATCGTTATCCTGCTCATCATTTTGGTGCTCTTCGGCGCGAAGAAGTTGCCAGAGCTAGCGCGGGGCATGGGTCAGGCAGTGAAGGAATTCCAGAAGGCCAAAGACGAATTTAGCGATGAGCTGCATAACGCGGCCAAGCCCGAAGTGGCAGCCAAACCTGCCACCGCCACCGTCCCAACTGCCGTTCGGATCGAGGATGCTTCGAGCGAGGCAGGCATCAGGCCGGCAGGAATTCCTACCGCCGAACCCGGCAGCAAAGTCTAGCGGCTTCGCCGTCTGACGCCAGCCGCGGCAGGTTGACTTCGCGAAACGTTGCGACACTTTCGCAACTCGCGTTTTATGTCCGACCCAAATTTGCGCCAGCGCATCAAAGAAATGCTGGTGAAAAATCTCATGCTCCAGACTACGCCGGAGCAGATCAGTGACGATCTTCCGCTCTTCGGTCCGGGCGGGCTTGGGCTGGATTCCATCGACGCGCTCGAGTTGGTCGTAAGCATGGAAAAAACTTTCGGCGTGGGCGTTCCAAACTCGGAAGTCGCAAGCACCGCTCTGCGCACCGTGAATACGATCCACGATTATATTCTCGAGAAGCAGGGAGCGGCTGGCGCGCCCGCTTAGTTCAATTTTTTCCAAAGCTGCGCGACGACGGTATCCTTTCGTTGCGGTCGCCAGCGCGAGGGCGCGCTGATCATGTGCGCCTCGCCCGCGGGTTCATAACCCGACAACTTTTTTGCGAGTGTCTGCAAGGCGTCCGATCCATCTGCGACCAGGATCACAGTCGGTACCGGCCGATGAAAATCGAAAATGGAAGCGCCCGGTATTCGAATGGCACTGTTCGCCGCGTTTTCCGCACGATCGCCTAAAATAGAAATCGGTCCGCCGGACAGTTGACCGATTTCCTTCGCCATCTGCGCGTAAGGCCAACCCAGCCGGCTATCTCCGCGAATAACGATTAGCGGCCGCGCAATTGTGATCGTAAGCGCAACCGCAGCCGCTGTTGCCAGCACAAGGACGAGGCCCTGCGAATTCAAACGCAAACCGAAACGCAACGCGACCCAAAAGGCGAATGGTGGAAGTAGAACCAGAACGTAGCGCTCGTGTATTTGGAATATTCCACCGGCGGTCATCACGAGCACGAGCACGATCGCTTCCATTAGAATCCAGCTGCCGGCAAACCGACGCATGGTCCGGTCCGTCGAGGTTTCAACCTCGCCGTCTCTTGAGAAAAATTTCGCGAACGCAAAAATCGTGAAAGCAGGCAGGATCGAAACCAGAACCACGAGGAACAGACTAACGAGTCCATCCCAGAGCGAATCCGCGCGTAGATTCATTCCCAACGGACCGCCGCCAGTCCGCAAGATATACAGTCGCTCGGTCGCTAAGGCCGAATGGCTGGTGACCCAGAGAAGATGAGGCGCGATCAGGACGAACAGGATCAAAGGCGCGAGCAGTGCCGCCGGCCGCAACATCGCTCGGCGCATCCCGCTCACACACAAAATCGCGCCGCAGCCCGCCGTCAGCACGATGAGGAAATTGTATTTTGCGAGCACACCGGCGGCCGCCGCGAGACCGAGCCAGGCGAAGGTCCATGATTTACCCTTCGTTTGAATCAGGACGAGCGCATGCAACATCCCCGCAGTTGCCGCAAAGCCGAGAATGGAATGGGTGAGCTTCGCTTCCGTCTTCCATGAGACCACCGGGACGAAAAGCAAAGCTGCAACTGCCAGCGCGCCTGCCACCGAAGATCCTGCAGCGCGGCGCGCCGCGTCATAGACAAAAAAATATCCCGCCGCGAGCAGTGTAAACTTCGGCAGCGCCGTCGCCGCGACCCACGAGCCAAAAGCGTCGTAGCAGATCCGCACCAACCAATGAAACAGCGGCGGATGCGAATTCGCGTAGCCCCAGGCCCACGCGGTTTGTCCCACCATCTCCGCGTCATCGACTTCGAGATTAGTGGATAAACAAAGTCGGACTGCGAGTTGCAGCGCGAAATAGATGACGATGACAAGGGGTGCGTAAGAACACGCCCGCGTCCATTCGCCGGACGACGACGGGAGCCGTTCAGCTAAGATTGATCGCATCAATCAGCTGTCGAAAGCGGCCGAAGCTGCGGCGGTGCGGCGTCAAAACCAGCCGCGGAAGATCCCAAATTTCCGGCTCATTTTTTTCCTGCTTTAGCGCGCCACCCGGCACGATCTGACCCTTGCTTAAAATGTCGGCAAATTTCTCGTTTAACTCGGTGACTGCTTGCGGCGGCAGCGGTGAGACCAACCGGATAACGAGTTGGCCGCCGACCCAGCGCGCGGAGTGATACACCTTGTAGAACTGCATGATCTCGCTCACGCCTTCCTCCGCGGTGTGCACGATCTTGAAGAGGGTAAAATCTTCCGGCCCAATAAAACCGAACTTAAACAAATGCTCGGTCAGAAATTTCATCCACGTCTCCCAGTAAGTGCCGTTCGGCGCATCGATCAGCACGATCGGAATGATCCGCGCCTTTCCCGTCTGCATGAGCGTCAGAACTTCGAAGCCCTCGTCCATCGTGCCGAATCCGCCGGGGAAGAGGGCGAGCGCGTGCGTCTCCTTCACGAAATTGAGCTTGCGGGTGAAGAAATAATTGAAGTTCACCAGCTTCGGATCGCCGTGAATCGTCTCGTTCGCGCGCTGCTCGAACGGCAGGCGAATGTTCAAACCGAAACTATGCTCGCGGCCCGCGCCCCGCTGCGCCGCGCCCATGATTCCATCACCGCCCCCGGTGATGACCATGAAATCCTGCGCCACCATTTGTCGGGCGAATTCTTCTGCCACCTGATATTCCGGCGCGGTCGGCAACGTCCGGGCGGATCCGAAGACGCACACTTTTCGAAATTGCCGATAGCCCGCGAAGACCTTGGCCGCATAGCGCATTTCTTTGAGCGAGCGGTTCATTAATTTCAGATCCGCCGTGGCCATGCGATCGCGCGCCATCTTGAGCGCGGTCATGATCATGTCCTCGATCAGCTCCGGCGATTTCTCCGCGCCCCAATCCGTCACGAGTTGGTGGATACGGGCATCCCATTCCGGGCCAAGAGAAGTTTGACGCCGAGCCGGCTGGTCGTGCGTGATGCCTGCGGTAAAATCTTCCACCCGTAGCTTTCAACTCAGCCATCTCGTTTCGCACGCAGAAATTTCTGGGGCAGGCTCGGCCGGACCGAAAAATCGCAGCGTCGCTGCTACACTTCTGCTTTCGCCATTCACGCTGCCGAGATCAGATCGCTCAGAATCTTCTCCACATAACGAATCGGGAGCGAGTAATGACCGGCGTTTTCCACCAGTTCCAGGCGGCAATTTTGAAACCGCTTCGCTAACTCTTCTGCAAGCCGGAATGAAAAAGTTCGGTCTTTCGTTCCGTGCCAGAGCCGCACCGGCGCTCGGATTTCTTCGAGCGGAAAACCCCAGGCATTCGCGTAAATTTCTGCGTCGGCGATCACCCCTTCAACCGAAGCTTGCCAGGCCTGTCTGGAACTTTCGAAACACGCCTCGAACGCTGGTGCATCTTGCAGCGCTTCTGCGTCCATGCGTTGCAAGGCCAAACGCAAAAAGGGACGATATCGCAGCGACATTCTCATGCTCACAAAAGGCCGCGCCCCTCGGAATAAGGCGCGCAGCAGGGCGGGATTTTTTCCGTGCAGACTTAGCATCCATCGATGCAACCGCCACAAACCCGCGTGATCGCTCAATTCGAAAATTGGCGGCGCCCCGCTCGCAATCGCAATCGCCTCCACCTTTTCCGGCCGGGCCCACGCCGTCACATACGCATAGGGCGCGCCGCCCGAGATCGCGAAGATGCGAAATTTCTTCAACTCCAGATGCGTGACCAGTGCATCCAAAACGCGCGGCCAATCCAGGAGCGTGCGATCGCTTTGGAAGGACGAACCGCAAATCCCCGGACGATCCGGCGAAATGATTCGGACCTGCAAACGTTTCGCCGCTTCGTCGGTTAACCGCGCCATCGAGCGCGAGCTCGGCCAGCCGTGACAAAACAAAACCGGGGCGCCCTGCGGATCGCCGTATTCATCGTAGGCCACATGCCCGCCGCCTTCGAGCTTGAGCACGGCGCCGCGAACTTCCATCCCGCATTCTAGCTGTGCGCGCCCGAACTCCGCGAATTACTCGCGCGAATTTTTCATCTGTTGCGAACGGGACGCATCTGAGTTGCGTATGGATTCATATGGACGAGAACACGCAGCCCGGCTTCGGAAAAATCAGCCTCCACGGCAATGGCATGGGTGCGCCCACGCCCGAGTTGGTCGAGAAACGCGCCCGTGAAATCGCTCTGATCGACGAACGCAATCCCGAGGATTTCACCGATGCGGATTGGAATAAGGCGCAGCGTGAATTGCTCGGACAAGAGATGATTCCGTCCGCCGACGACCAGGATGAACGAACCGAGGGCCTGATCGATCGCGACGAAGTACCGGATGAATCAGGTCACCGCGTTCCGCGCGCCGGATTCGACGATGGCGAAAGCCTTGGCGCACATTTAGTTGAAGACGGCATTGGCGAAGCCGCGCACGATCAAATGGTGGAAGCCGCCCGCGAAGATCAGAAACAGGAAGGCTAGAAGACCGTGAACGGCTCCGGCCCAACTACCGTCGCCGAGAGACCCCCGGCAAAAGAAAAAACGTCCGGTCGAGAAGGACTGATTGAGCGTTTTCGCGCGGTGCGAAATTTCAGCACCCGCCTTTGCCAGACACTCGTGCCGGAAGATTACGTCGTGCAATCAATGCCCGATGTCAGCCCAACTAAGTGGCATCTCGCGCACACCAGTTGGTTTTTTGAAACCTTTATCCTGAAAAATTGGATGACGGGTTACCGCTCGGAGATTCCGGAATACGCCTACCTTTTTAACTCTTACTACAATGCCGCCGGCAGCATGCATCGCCGCGACCTGCGCGGATTGATCTCGCGCCCGACGGTTGAAGAAACGCATCGCTTCCGCGATTCCATCGATAGCGCGGTTTGCGAATTGATTGGCAATTCCGACGACACGCTCTTCGCCGAGATGGAGACGGTGATGGTGCTCGGTTTGCATCACGAGCAACAACATCAGGAGTTGCTCGTCACCGACATCAAACACGTCTTCGCGCAAAGCCCTCTCCATCCCATTTTTCGCAAACGAGCCGACATCCCTTCACCCGCGGTAGAGGCGATGGAGTTCATCGAATTCGACGAAGCGACGGTCACGATCGGGCATAAAGGTGACGAATTCTCCTACGATAATGAAGGCCCGCAGCACCGCGCGCTTGTGCCTGCGTTTTCGCTCGCTTCCCGCCCGGTGACGAACGGCGAGTATCTCGCCTTCATCCATGCCGGAGGATATCAACGGCCGGATTTTTGGCTCTCGTTAGGCTGGACGACCGTGAACGAACAGCGCTGGGAGGCGCCGCTTTACTGGGAAAAACGGGACGGCGAATGGTGGAACTTCACGCATTCGGGATTCCGTCCCGTCAATCAATCGGAACCCGTGACGCACCTCAGTTATTTCGAAGCCGATGCCTATGCGAACTGGGAAGGCGCGCGCCTCCCGACCGAATTCGAATGGGAATACGCTGCGAAAAATTTGCCGATCGCAGGAAACTTCGTCGACGAAGAAAATTTTCACCCCGTTCCAGCGGCTCCCGCAGTCGCCGGCTCCGGCCAAAATAAACTTCAGCAAATGTTCGGCGACGTTTGGGAATGGACCCGCAGTTCCTATTCACCCTATCCCGGTTACCGCGCTGCTCCCGGCGCCCTCGGCGAATACAACGGCAAGTTCATGTGTAACCAATATGTTTTGCGCGGCGGTTCCTGCGCGACTTCGCGCAATCACCTGCGCGCTACTTACCGAAATTTCTTTCAACCGGAAAAACGCTGGCAATTCACCGGCCTTCGTCTCGCGCGCGATCTCTCATGAACTTCGCCCTCGGCGAACTCGAGGTTCTCGATCTCGAGCCCGCTGCCTCAGATTTTCTCGAGGAAGCCCTCGCTGGCCTCGCCGGTTCGCCGCGCACCCTTCCCTCGAAATTTTTCTACGACGAACGCGGTTCCGATCTCTTCCAACAAATCTGCGAGCTGCCGGAGTATTACGTCACGCGAACCGAAACGGAGATCTTGCGCCAACACGGAGCGGAAATGGCCTCATCGATCGGTGCGAATGCGGAGCTGGTCGGTTTCGGGACTGGCGCGGGAATCAAGACGCGCATGTTGCTCGAGCATCTCGAAAACCCAATCGCCTACGTGCCGGTCGATATCTCCAAGCAACGCCTGATCGAATCCGCGGAAGCGCTGCAACAGGCCATGCCCGCACTCGAAGTTTTGCCTGTCTGCGCAGACTACCTGCAGCCTCTCCGCTTGCCGACGCCTTCTCGTGAGCCGGAGCACGTCGCGGTTTACTTTCCCGGCTCCACCATCGGAAATCTTGAACCGGAAATCGCGCGCAATTTTCTCCGGCGCGTATGTCTTTTGTGCGGACACAGCGGCGGACTTCTCATCGGGGTCGATCAACAAAAACCGCGCGAAGTTTTGGAAGCCGCCTACAACGATGGCGCCGGCGTGACCGCCCAATTCAACCTCAATCTGCTCGTTAGGGCGAATCGCGAGCTGAGAGCGAATTTCGATCTCCCAGCCTGGCGTCATCGCGCCATTTATAATCAAGAGCTCGGACGCATCGAGATGCACCTGATCAGCGAACACGCGCAAACCGTTCGGATCGGCGAGCATGATTTCGCTTTCGCCGCCGGTGAAAAAATAATCACCGAATATTCCTATAAGCATACCCAGGAAGGTTTCGCCGCCCTCGCTGGTTTGGCGGGCTTCCGGCTTTCGCGCACCTGGACCGATCCACAAAAGCTCTTCGCCGTTTTCCATTTTGTGGTCGCGGATTGATCCTGCTCACTAACTTGTCATCCTGAGCGCAGCGCAGGGGAGTTGAAGGATCTCTGACTATTCTGCGCGCTGAGAGGACGGAAAAAGCAGAGATGTTTCGCTCAACATGACAGACGAGAAGAGCGCAAGCGCGGTGCAACTCCGCGGTGTTAGTAAACGCTATGGCGCGGCCATTGCACTTCATCCGACCGATCTCAAATTCGCGCGCGGCCAGACGACCGTGCTCATTGGTCCGAGCGGTTGCGGAAAATCGACTCTTCTTCGCCTTATCATCCAACTGCTCGAACCCGATACCGGCGAGATCGAATTCGATGGAACGGTAGTTACGGCTGTTAATCTCAAGTCGTTGCGCTATCGGACCGGTTACGTCATTCAGGACGGCGGTTTGTTCCCGCATCTGACCGCGCGCGGCAATGTCCTGCTCATGTCGCGCCATTTACAAAAGCCCGCGCGCCTCGAGGAACTTTGCGCTTTAACGCGCTTTCCCAGCGAGGCGCTTGATCGTTATCCGGTCGAACTTTCCGGCGGCCAGCGGCAACGCGTCAGTCTCATGCGCGCGCTCGCGCTCTCGCCTGAATTACTTCTGCTCGACGAACCGCTCGGCGCGCTCGACCCGCTCGTCCGAGCCGCTTTACAAAAAGATCTGAAAGAAATTTTCCAGCGCCTGAAACAGACGGCGATCCTGGTCACACACGATCTGGCCGAAGCTGCCTATCTCGGCGATCACATCGTCCTGATGAATGAAGGTCGCATCATTCAACAAGGGACGCTGAACGACCTGCGCGAAAATCCGGCGAGCGAATTCGTGACTGAGTTTATCAACGCGCAACGCAGCGTGACGTTCGCATGAATTATTTTCACTGCAGAGAACGCAGAGGGTTTCTCCATTCCTCCGCGCTCTCCGCGTTCTCTGCGGTGTTACTTCTTCCATCTTTGGCGCGAGCGGCGACACCCGTCGTCATCGGCTCGAAAAAATTCACCGAATCCTACGTCCTGGCCGAGATCGCGAAACGCTCGCTCCCGAACGCCGAACACCGTCAGGGTATGGGCGGAACAATTATTCTTTGGGAAGCACTCCGCACCGGACAGATCAGTATTTATCCAGAATACACCGGCACCATTGCCGAAGAGATTCTGAAGAACCCTTCGATCACTTCACCGGAAAATTTACGCGCGGAGCTGGCCAAAAGCGCCGTTGGAATGTCGGACGAGCTAGGTTTTAACAACACCTATGCCCTGGTCATGCGACGCGACGCCGCGCAATCAGCCCACGTCAAAACGATCAGCGATCTGCGTAATCATCCCGAGTTCCGTTTCGGCTTCACCCATGAATTCATCGACCGGCGCGATGGCTGGGAACCGCTGGCCGCGCGTTACCGGTTGCAACCGCGCGAGCTCAAAGGCATCGACCACGGACTCGGTTACGAAGCGCTTCGCGTCGGCTCGATTGACGTCAAGGATGCTTACTCGACCGACGCCAAAATCGCAGAGAACGATCTCATCGCGCTGGAAGACGACCTGAAATTCTTTCCGCAATACAAAGCGGTCTATCTGTATCAGCTCTCGTTAGACCGTGAGGCCATCGCGGCCGTAGAAAAAATTGCCGGCACGCTCGACGAAGCGCGCATGATCCGGCTGAACGCCGAGGCCGAGCGCAGCAAAGATTACTCGCGCGCCGCTGATTTATATTTCAACGCCAGCACGCCGCACGAATCCGAATCGCTCGCGCATAAAATTCTCCGTTGGACTTCGCGGCACCTGCAGCTCGCCGGCATCTCGCTTCTGCTCGCCGTAGTCCTCGGCGTGCCTCTTGGCATTGTCGCGAGCCGGCGCGGTCCACTCGGACACGCCGTCCTCGCTTTCGCTAGCATCGTGCAAACGATCCCCTCGCTCGCCCTTCTCGCGCTGCTTGTTCCGGTGCCATTTTTTGGAATCAGCGCGCGCACCGCAATTGCCGCGCTCTTTCTTTACGGATTGCTTCCGATCGTTCGTAACACCGCAACCGGCCTGCAGGATATCGCCAAACCGATTCGCGAATCAGCCACCGCCCTCGGCCTGAATTCGGGCGCGCGCTTGCGGAAAATCTATCTGCCAATTGCGTCACGCTCGATTTTAGCCGGAATCAAAACCAGCGCGGTGATCAATGTCGGAGCCGCGACCCTCGCCGCTTTGATCGGCGCGGGCGGATTGGGCGAGCCGATCATCAGCGGATTAAATCTTAATGACCACGCCACCATTTTGCAGGGCGCGATTCCAGCCGCCGTCCTCGCCCTTCTTGTGCAATGGAGTTTCGATCTGCTCGATCGCTTGGTGATCCCGAAAGGTTTGCGTCTCTAGCGAAGAATTGCCCGGTCATGGCGATCGCCTCGATTAATCCCGCGACCGGCGAAACGTTGCGGACGTTTGACTCGTTAGGCGAAAAGGAAATCGAGCAGAAACTGGCGTGCGCGGCCGCTGCTTTTGAACGCTATCGGCGCACCAGCTTTGCCGAGCGCACCGGCTGCCTCCACGCGGCGGCCGGTTTGCTGACAAAGGAAACGAATCTGCTCAGCCGCATCATCACGCTGGAGATGGGAAAACCGATTCGAGCCGCGCGCGATGAAATCGCAAAGTGCGCCAACGCCTGCCGTTTTTACGCCGAGCAGGCGGAGGGATTGGTGGGCGAGGTCGAGACCGAAACCGACGCCCGACGCAGCTATGTGCGTTTCGATCCTCTCGGCCCGGTCCTCGCGATCATGCCTTGGAATTTTCCTTTCTGGCAGGTCTTCCGTTTCGCCGCGCCCGCTCTGATGGCGGGCAATGTCGGTTTGCTAAAGCACGCGGCCAATGTTCCGGAATGTGCGCTCGCGATTGAAGATGTCTTCTACCGGGCGGGATTCGGCGAAGGTGTTTTTCAGATCTTGCTGATCGAAGCGGAAGCGACCGCGTCCGTCATCGAAGATCCGCGCGTCAAAGCAGTCACCCTCACCGGCAGCGAACGTGCCGGGGCGGAAGTAGCCAGCTGCGCGGCGCGACAAATCAAAAAGAGCGTGCTCGAATTGGGCGGGAGCGATCCATTCATCGTGATGCCGAGCGCGGATTTGGAAAAGGCAGCCGCTATCGGTGTGAAATCGCGCACAATCAACGCCGGTCAATCATGCATCGCGGCGAAACGCTTCATCATCGCGGAAGCGATCTACGGACGTTATCTCGAACAATTCCTCGCTGGGATGCGCGCGCTCACAATGGGCGACCCACTCGAGGAAACGACAGAGATCGGTCCGCTCGCGAGCGCGCAAATTCGCGCCGGAGTCCACGAGCAAGTGCTGAAAACGATCGAGGCCGGCGCGAAGCTCTTGTTAGGCGGAAGGATTCCCGATGGTCCGGGATTTTATTATCCGCCTACCGTGCTGGTCGATGTGCCGCGCGATTCGCCGGCCGCACGCGAAGAAATCTTCGGACCAGTGGCTGCTTTCTTTTCCGTGCGCGACGCCGAGGAAGCGATCGCGGTCGCGAACGATTCGGATTTCGGTCTGGGCGCGAACGCGTGGACAAATGACGCGAGCGAGCAGGAATTTTTCGCGGCGGAATTGCAGGCCGGATTGGTTTTCATCAACGGCATGGTTGCATCCGATCCACGCCTCCCCTTTGGCGGAATCAAGCGCTCCGGTTACGGACGCGAGCTGAGCGCGGAAGGATTGTTTGAGTTCGTCAACATCAAGACGGTTGTCATCGCCTGATCATATTTGGCGGAGATCTGTCACGGAGGCGTGGCTGCGTGCACACGAGGCACGTTTGTTTGAGCTTACGTGCGGTGCGTTTGCGATTATTGAGCGGCCGGGATTTAAGCGCGCGTTAATCGAGGTCGCCTGTGGCGGGGAAGAGGCCGCAAGGTTAGAACGAGTCTTCGGCGGCAAGAGCGAAAAATTGCCGCCTGATTGGCTTGAGCGCACCCTGCGCTCCAATGCGATCAAACCGCTTCGGATTGGCCAGCGTCTCGTCATTTCCGATTCCGAAAGCGACGATCCGGCCACATTGGTCATTCCAGCGGGGGCAGCTTTTGGCACGGGCGATCACGCGACTACTGCGATGTCGCTCCGCATCCTCGAACGGGTGCCGCGCAGCCTAACGAGTGATTGGCGCATGCTCGATGCCGGAACGGGTTCGGGAATTCTTGCTTTGGCCGGAAAACGATTCGGAGCCCGAAATGTGCTCGCGATCGATAACGATCCGACGGCAATCTCAACCGCGCAGGCGAATGCGCGCGCCAACCGGATCGCGGGTGTGAAATTCTCGGTCGCGGATGTGAGGCGAATCGCGTCGGGCCGCTTCGAGATCATCACCGCGAACCTCTTTTCGGAGTTGCTCATCTCGGTTCTCCCGCGGTTTCGCAAAATCCTGCAACCGGAAGGCCATTTGATTTTATCGGGCGTATTGCGGAAGCAAGCGCCGCAACTGACACGCGCGTTGCGATTGAACAACTTCAAGGTCTGCGAGACCCGACGACGCGGAAAATGGATCGCGTTGCGCGCGCAATAACCTGGCAGGTAAAAACCTCCACACATCAAACGGTCATCCTGAGGCTGGCGCAGCGCGCCGAAGGACCTCGCACAAAACTGACGGATCACACTTTCCGCGTTTCGTGTCCCAACCACGAAGGGGAGGTCCCTCACCGTCTTCGCGGTTCGGGATGACACGCAAAGGGAACGCGCGCCGCTCACTCGCCGCGGGGTTTCAACAAAGGGAGAGCGCACGCGGCCGACAAATACCGGGTTGACGTTCGTCCGCGCCAAAAGCACGTTGGCCGTCCCTCGGCGGTCTTCGAACTCCTGCAGCACGCGGTTGATCTGACGGACCGCGAGAACTCTTATGCAGGCCGAAGAACTCGCTTACGTCATCCTCACGCCCTACTCGATGCGCAAATCGCGCACCGGCGGCATCATCTCGCGTTTGATCTCGCGCACCGGGCTCGATCTCGCGGCCGGTAGAATGTTCGCGCCCAGCGATGAGCTCGTCCGGCGCTATGCCGAGACGATCGTGACCGCGACCGAGCCGCGTCATCGAGCCACGCAGGAATTGATCCGCGCTTATGTGCAGAAAAATTTTACCGGCACTGCGAATGGTCAACGCCCGCGCGTGTTGATGTTGGTTTTCCGCGGGCCGGATGCGATCGAGACCGTGCATCGCGTCGTCGGTCATATCGTGCATGAAAGCACGAGCGGCGAAACGATCCGCGATACGTTCGGCGATTACATCACTGACGAGTCCGGTAAGGTCACTTACTTCGAACCCGGCGTGCTCGCTGCCTTCGGGAGCGAATCGGTCGAGCAAGGCCTAAAACTCTGGGCGGAATTTTCAGATGCCGATGGCGGCATTCTTGATCGCGTAGCCAGCTTCCCCAGCGGAGGAAAAATCGAGAAGACGCTGGTCCTGATCAAGCCGGACAATTTCAAATTTCCCAATCTACGTCCCGGCGGTGTGATCGAAGTTTTTTCGCGCACGGGTCTCTACATTATCGGTTTCAAAGTGCACCGCATGAGCGTGGCCCAGGCGAAGGAATTTTACGGTCCGGTGCTACCCGTCCTGGAAGAAAAGCTGGGCGAGAAAGGTCGCGGCGCATGGGAAGACATCGTCGAGTTCATGTCGGGTGGCCGGCCTAGCGCGACAATGGAAGACCAGGTCAACGCCCCGGGCACGGAAAAGTGCATTGCGTTGGTTTACCAGGGCGAAGACGCAGTCCGAAAAATCCGCGATGTCCTCGGCCCAACCGATCCAAGCAAGGCGCCTCCGGGATCGATCCGAAAAGAATTTGGACAATCGATCATGGTCAATGCAGCGCACGCTTCCGACTCGGCTGAGAACGCCGAGCGCGAGATGAAAATCGTCCAAGTGGACGAGAATAACTTCAAACCTTTGATTGAAAGCTTCTACAAGCGCCAATAACTTGCGCTCCCATTTTGCAAACTCTTAATCCCACCTCTTCAGCCATGGAAATTTCCGAGCGCGCCTCCCAGTTAAGTCCGTCCCTTACTCTCTCGATCGACAGCAAGGCGAAGGCGATGAAAGCGGAAGGCCTTGACGTTTGCGGGTTCGGCGCGGGCGAGCCGGACTTCGATACGCCCGAGCATATCAAGCAGGCGGCGATCGCGGCGCTCGAGGCGGGCTTCACTAAATACACACCGAGCGCGGGCCTTCCGGAATTGCGCCAGGCGATCGCGGAGAAGCTGCAAGCGGACAACGGCGTGACTTATCGCCCTAGTCAGATCGTGGTCAGTAATGGCGCAAAGCATTCGTGCTACAACGCGATCCTCGCCACCTGCCAGCCGGGCGATGAGGTGCTCATCCCCTCACCCTACTGGGTCAGCTATCCGGACATGGTCCGACTGGCCGGCGCGGAGCCGGTGATCGTGCAGACGACGGAGCGGAACGGGTGGAAAATGCGCGCATCGGACTTTGAAAACGCGATGACGCCGCGGACGAAAATGGTCATCCTGAACAGCCCGAACAATCCCTCCGGCGCGGTCTATACGCGCGAAGAACTGGAGAAGATTGTCGAAGTCGCGGCCGAGGAAGAAATTTACATCCTTTCGGACGAGATTTACGAGAAGCTGGTTTATGACGACACCAAGCACGTCAGCATCGCGTCGATTTCGAAAGAAGCTTACGACCTCACGATCACAATCAACGGTTTTAGCAAAGCGTATGCGATGACGGGGTGGCGCCTTGGTTATCTGGCCGCGCCAGAAGCGATCGCCAAGGCGGTCGATAACATTCAAAGCCACAGCACCTCGCATCCGGTTTCCTTCGCGCAACGTGGCGCGATCGCGGCCTTGAAAGGCGACCAGCAACCTTTGGAAGATATGCGAGAGGAGTTCGATCTGCGTCGCAATTATATGTATGACCGGATTATCAAAATCCCGAACATCACCGCGGTGAAACCGCAGGGCGCGTTCTACATTTTGGTTAACATCAGCCAGCTCGGTTTGAGCTCGCAGAATTTCGCCGATCGTCTGCTCAGTAAAGCGAACGTGGCCGTAATTCCGGGCGCAGCTTTTGGCGATGATCGGACCGTGCGCCTGAGCTATGCGACCAGCATCGACATCATTAAAAAAGGTCTCGATCGCTTTCAGGATTTCTGCCGGACGCT